>DATAEH010000219.1:0-61029 GCA_036258115.1 Streptosporangiaceae bacterium | reverse complement strand
GTGGACATCACCGACCAGCCCGCCGACGTCCGGTTCCGCAATGTCACCGAGGACGTTGACTCGTACGTCGTGACGTTCGACCCCGACGGCCACCGCGCGGTGGTCGCCAAGTCCTGGCTCAGCGCCGCGCTTGCCCCAACTTCGGCCACTAGGACCGAAGACGCCAAGCGCCTGTGGGTTGCCGCCGACTTCGCATCCGGGCCGCCGCTGGGTACCTGGGACCTGTACCTCGCCGACGATCATCACCGGGCCTCCTGCCTCACCTCCTTGCTCGATGACGGGTTCGTGCTGCTCAGAGGAGTTCCACCGCGGCCCAGAATGGTGCTCGAGGTCGCCGCGAGCATGGGCTTCGTCAGGGAAACCAACTACGGCAAGCTTTTCGATGTCCAGGCGAAGGTTGATCCCGCCAATCTCGCCTTTACCGCGCTCGCTATCACCCCGCACACGGACAACCCCTACCGGGACCCAGTGCCGACGGTGCAGTTGCTGCACTGCCTGGCCAGCGCGGCCGAGGGCGGAGATTCCGGACTGGTCGACGGGTTCGCCGCGGCCGGAATGCTCCGCGCGGAGGATTCGGCCGCTTTCGCGACGCTCACCAGCACGCCGGTCACGTTTCGCTACCGCGACGCAACGGCGGACCTCCGGGCGACGATGCCGATGATCGGCCTGGATCCGCATGGGCGGATCCGGGAAATCAGGTTCAACAACCGCTCCCTGCAGCCGCTCGGCTCCCCGGCCGGTCCGCCCGCGTCTGCCGAGGCAGACGCCTTTTACCTGGCCTACCGTGCCTTCGCGCGATTGCTGGCCAGGCCAGAGCTCATGCTGACGTTCCGCTTGGAGCCCGGTGATTGCATCGTGTTCGACAACACCAGGGTGCTGCACGCGCGGACCGCCTTCACCGCCGGCGGTCACCGGCACCTTCAGGGCTGTTACGCCGACCTCGATGGCATCGCTTCGGCGCTCGCGGTGCTGCGCCGCAATGACCATATTCCGCGATAACAAGGGCGAGGGCGATCATGACAGCAGCCAACCCGATCGGGCAGATCGCTGATCTGTTTGCGAGCGAGGGCGCTAGCGAGTACCTAGGCGAGCCGGTCACCCAGGCGGCGCACATGCTGCAGGCCGCACACCTTGCCGAGCAGGAGGGCGCTGATGACACCCTGATAGCGGCTGCTTTGCTGCATGACGTCGGCCATTTCGCCGGCGCGATCAGCGGCCAGCAGCTCATGGGCGGCACGGACAATATGCACAGCGGGCGGTTCAGGGGGGTCGTCCCCCCAGAACTGCACAGTCACACCGGCGCTGACTGGCTCGCTCAGTGGTTCGGTCCCGAGGTCACCGAGCCTGTCCGGTTGCACGTGGCGGCGAAGCGATACCTGTGCGCGATCGAGCCCGGCTACGCGAAGACGCTCTCCGAGGCATCGGTGCATACGCTCGGCGTCCAGGGCGGTCCGATGAGCGGTGCCGAACTCGACGAGTTCGCGACCAGTCCGTACGCCCGCGACGCCTGCCGGCTGCGCCGCTGGGACGACGCGGCCAAGGATCCCGACGTCGCCGCGCCGCCGTTCGAGCATTTCATGCCGCTGCTCTCCGGCCTGGTCAAGAAGGAGAACGGCTAGGGCGCGGTTGTGCCGGTCCTGCCGTAGGCGTCCTCAAGCCTGACGACGTCCTCACGCCAGCCAGGCGGCGCGGTGGACGCCTCGGCGAACACGATGTCAGTGATCGCGGTGACCCGGTGCACCACCGTGGGCGGCAGGTGGATCGTGTCTCCGGGACCGAACCGCCGCACCGCCAGCTCGCCGTCCAGCGGGCCGTAATAGATGTCGGCCTCACCAGAGATCAGGGAGATCGTTTCTTCCTTGCGCTCGTGGTACTGCAGGCTGAGCGATCCGCCGGCGGTCACGTGAATGATCTTGCCGATGTACTTGCCCTCGTCGGCCGCGAAGATCTGCTCGAATCCCCAGGGCTTGCGCTGCTCCTGGGCCCGGTAGATCGTGGCCTGCCCGTCAGTCGTCACCTGGCCTCCGTGCGTACACCGTGTTGAGCCTGCACCTGCGTCGAGTCACTCAGGCTAGCCGAAGAGCGGGAACCGGTGGCGGCCGGCGGCTCAGTCGCCGGTGGCTGCGCTCGCGCCGCCGTTCGCCATGTCGGCGTCCCACTTCGCCTCGATCTGGCCGAACCGCCAGATCGCGAGCGCGGCGACCCAGGTGATGACGAAGACGCCGACGATCACGAAGCCAGCCTTGTTGATGTCGAAGGCGGCCATGAAGTCCCAGAATTCACCCGTCAGATGCGCCTGCTGGCCGATCAGCCCAAGGATCTCAATGCTCCCGATGAAGAATGCCACGAAGACGGAGAGCCCGGTGATCGTCAGGTTGTAATAGACCTTCCGTACCGGGCGCGCGAACGCCCAGTCGTACGCGAAGTTCATGAAGCACCCGTCGGCCGTATCGAACAGGCTCATTCCGGCGGCGAACAAGAAGGGCAGCGAGAGCACGGCATAGAACGGCAGCCCGCTGATCACCGCCGTGCCGGCGAGGACAAGGAAGGCGACCTCTGTCGCGGTGTCAAAGCCGAGCCCGAAGAGCAGGCCGATCGGGTACATCTTCCACGGAGCGTCGACACGCTTGTTAAGCGGCCCGAGGATCCTGTTCATCAGGCCCCGCTTGGCCAGCTGTTCCTCGAGCTCGGAGTCGCTGTACTGGCCGGAACGCATCTCGCGGAACACCTTGATGATGCCCACCAGGATGACCACGTTCAGCGCGGCGATCAGGTACAGGAATCCGCCGGACACCGAGGTTCCGATCACGCTGGTGATCCCGTGCAGCGGAGAGTTGTCGTTGCGGACCTCGCCGTTCAGCGCGCGGATTCCGAAGTTCAGCAAGATGGCGAGGATGAACACGACCGATGAGTGACCGAGCGAGAAGAAAAAGCCGACCGACAACGGCCGCTTGCCGTCGCCGACCAGCTTGCGCGTTGTGTTGTCGATCGCGGCAATGTGGTCCGCGTCGAACGCGTGCCGCATGCCGAGCGTATAGGCCAGCACGCCGGTGCCCACCCCGAACGCCTTGCCGGCGCTGACCTGATAGTTCCCGCCGGCCACGGCGAGGATGAGCAGACCCCAGCCGACAACGTGCAGTCCGATGATCGCGGCGACCATGCCGAATACCCGTCGCCACTCGGCCGGCGTCAGTGCAGCCTTGATCCGGGCCGCCCTGGTACTGGCTAGACGACCGTTTGTGTCGGCCATGGGCGCCACCCTAAGTTAGTTGCAAATGACTTGCAACAGCGGGGTCAAGGCAGGCGCGAGATGCTAGCGGGGCGGGCTGGGTTACGATCGGCAGGCCAGCGCCCAGTTGCGGATGCCCGGAAGAGATACACAGAAGGAGGCGGTCCGAGGTGCTCAGTTATCCCCCCACGGCAATGGGCCCTGAGGCCGATGACTACCACGGCGAGACTGTCGCGGACCCTTACCGATGGCTGGAGAACACCAACGCGCCAGAGACAGCAGCCTGGATCGCCGCCCAGAACGCGCTGACCCAGTCGGTGCTGGCAGGCGCGGGGGAGGCCGAGCGCGCGGGATTCACCGAGCTGCTCACCACGCTTGCTGACTACCCAAGGTATGGGGTGCCGTTCGAACGCGGTGGCCGCTGGTTCCAATTCCGCAACTCGGGTCTGCAGGACCAGCCCGTCCTGTACACGATGGACGCGCCCGAGGACGAGGGCAGGTTGCTGCTTGACCCGAACGACCTCTCCGAGGACGGCACCGTTGCGGTCAGCGGCGTATCGGTGACCAGCGACGGGACGCTGCTTGCCTACGCGACCAGCGCGAGTGGCTCGGACTGGCAGACGTGGCGGGTGCGCGACACCGCCACCGGCGAGGACCTCGACGACATCGTCGAGTGGGCGAAGTCCGACACGGCCGCCTGGCGTAAGGACAAGTCAGGCTTCTATTACATGGCCCCAGAGCCGCCCGAGCCCGGCTCTGAGTACCTGGCCGCGAACAGCTTCCGCCGCATCCTGTTCCACCGCATAGGCAGTACGCAGCAGGACGACGAGGTCGTCTTCGCGCGGCCTGATCATCTGCAGTGGTATCCGCTGGCGCGCGTCACCGACGACGGCCGGTTCCTCGTCATCTCGGTGTTCGACGGAACGGCCCCGCAGGCGCAGGTCCACGTGCTCGACCTGACCGATCCTGGCGCGGACCTCCGGCCGCTGGTCGGCGACTTCGACTCGATCGCGGACTTCGTGACCTCCAAGGACACGACCTTCTACCTGGTCACCGATCATGAGGCCGAGCGCAAACGACTGGTAGCGGTCGAACTCGAGCAGCCGGACCGGCAACACTGGTCAGAGATCATCGGCCAGACTTCCGACACGTTGCTCGGCGCGTACCAGTTCGGCGACAAGTTCGTCTGTCACTATCTGCGCAACGCGTACTCGGTGCTGAGCGTCCACGACAACGATGGCGGCAACGCCCACGAGGTGTCGATGCCGAGCTTCTGCTCGGTTGCCGACGCGTGCCGGACCGGCGAGGGCATCGAGGGGCACGAGGGCAACAATGTGATGCACTTCGGGCTGACCTCGTTCGCCGACTCAGGCTCGCTATGGTCACATGACCTCGCGACCGGCGAGACCGACCAGGTCGGTGCGTCGAGCTCAGCGCTGGACCCGGACAAGTACACGTTGGAACAGGTACATGTGACCTCGGCCGACGGAACCGACGTGACCATGTTCATCACGAGACGCAATGACGTCGAGCCGACCGGCGACGTGCCTGTTCTGCTCTACGGGTACGGCGGATTCGACATCCCGATCACTCCGTCGTTTGACCTCATGCATGCGGCCTGGCTGAGCACGGGCGGACTGCTCGCGGTCGCCAACCTCCGCGGTGGCGGCGAGTACGGCCGTGCGTGGCACGACGCTGGCCGCCTGGCGAACAAGCAGAACGTCTTCGACGACTTCTGCGCGAGCGCGCGCTGGCTGGCCAGCTCGGGCTGGTCCCGCGCCGGCCGGATCGCGATCCAGGGCGGCTCCAACGGCGGGCTGCTCGTCGGGGCCTGCCTGACTCAGCACCCTGAGTTGTTCGGTGCCTGCATCGCGCACGTCGGCGTGATGGACATGCTGCGGTTCGACAAGTTCACCGTCGGGCGCGCATGGGTCGCGGACTTCGGCAGCCCAGATGATCCCGAGCAGTACCGGTGGGTGCGCGCCTACTCGCCGCTGCACAACCTGCAGAAGGGCCGGGCCTACCCTGCCACCTTGATGCTGACAGGCGACCACGACGACCGGGTGGTCCCGGGCCACTCGTTCAAATTCGCGGCGGCCATGCAGGCCGCGCAGGGCGGCGACGAGCCCGTGCTGATCAGGATCGAGACCTCCGCCGGACACGGCGCAGGCAAGCCCACCAGCAAGATCATCGCCGAGTCCGCCGATATCCTCGCGTTCCTCCGCCTAGCGTTCGGCACATAGGCGCGGCGTGCGAACCGGCTAGCGGAGGTAAGAGGCGCCGTTCAGATCGAGAACGGCGCCACTTGCCCATACGGCCTGGTCGGAGGCGAGGTATAGCACGGCCGCGGCGATCTCCTCGGGCTCGCCGACCCGGCCGAACGGGCTCTGCGCCCTGATCTCGTCCCCGCGCGGCGGCTTGAGGTGCTCGTTGGTCATGTCGGTGGCGACGAATCCCGGCGCCACCGACATCACCGCGATGCCGTAGGGCGCGAGCGCGCGGGCGAGCGACTGTCCCAACGCGTTGAGGCCTGCCTTGCTCGCACCATAAGCGGGCGAGCGCGGCTCGCCTCGATATGCGCCGCGCGAGGACACGTTGATGATCCGGCCGCCGCGGTCCTTCATGTGCTGAACGGCGCACCAGGCGGCATTCGCCGCGCCGACCAGGTTGACTCCGAGCGTGGCCCGCCATTGGTCCTGCCAGTCCTGATAGGACACCTCGGTGATCGGGTGCGCGGTGAAGACGCCCGCGTTGTTGACCAGGATGTCAAGGCCGCCGAGCTGGGCAGCCGCCAGGTTCACCATGATGCGGACTGCCTCGGGATCGGCCAGATCGGCCTGGACGACCGTGTGCCCGGTTCCTGGCAGCTCGCTTACGAGGCGCTCAGCGAGTTCAGCCGAGTCCCTGTGATGCACGGCGACGACGTCGCCAGCCGCCGCGAACTCGGTCGCGATCGCTCTGCCGATCCCTCGTGAAGCCCCGGTGATCAGTACCGCGCGTCCGCTCATGCGGTCAGGTTCCGCTCGACGGCATCGGCGGGCAGCCGGACGGGATGGGCGGCTTGGCCGGGATCTTCGGATGCGTGTGCCCGATGATCTTGCCGGTCTTCTTGCTCCTGATCGGCTTTGACTGCGGCTTGGTCGCCTCCCAGTGCCTGACCGCCGCATAGGCCCGCTGGCAATCCTGGTAGCCCTTGGTGACGTTGGACACCAGGCTCTTGGCCTGGGTCAGACTGCTCGGCGAGAATCGCTGGATCGCCTGCTTGTCCTGACTCTGAAGGCCGGACACGGGCACGTTAGTGGTCTGGTACACGCTCGACAGCGAGATCCCGAAGATCTGCTGATCGAGCCCGCGGAAGATCACGACCTTGCCGTTCTTGGTGCCCACGTAGTACTGGCTGTGCACGTACTGGTACCCGACGAAGAGCCCGGCACCGATGAGAACGACGAACAGCGCGAGCAGCGTGGTCATCAGCGGCCACCGGCGCCGACGTCGCGGACGCGGCGCGTCGTCCTCGTCGGCGAATGGTTCAGCGGCGTGCCGGCCTGGCATCGTCGCCGGCGACTGCCGCGTTCCCGAGCGACCGGTCGCGTGCTGTGCCGACGTCTGGTGCGCGACCGCTTGCCCGGGAATCGTGTGGCTGCCGACGGCTGCCGGTGCGGGAACGCCGCCAAGCGTCGTGATCCCGGTCGAGTTGCCATCTATTACGGGCCTGGAGAATGGCTTCGTGTCGTGCCCGGCGTTCGCCGCCGCCCCCACCACCACGGGTGCGGTGGTCGGTGCCACGCCGCTGCGCGCCGTGTCTATGACGTCCGCGACGACGCACGTGACGTTGTCGGGGGCGCCGCCCCTGATCGCCAGGTCGATCAGGGCAAGCACCGCGTCGGTCGGTTCTGTCGCTGCGACCAGCGCCTGCAGGATCTGCTCGTCGCGCACCGCGACCGGCAGGCCATCGGAGCAGATCAGGTACCGGTCACCGACCTGCGCGTCCAGCATGGACAGATCGGGGTCGGCGTCGGTGCGGCCGTCGAGCGCGCGCAGCAGCAGGGACCGCTGCGGATGGGTGGCGGCCTCCTCGGGCTGGATCCTGCCCTGGTCGATCAGGGCCTGCACGAAGGTGTGATCCCTGGTGATCTGGTACAGGTCGCCGTCGCGCACCAGATAAGCGCGCGAGTCTCCGATGTGGCAGATCGCGGCCGCTCCGCCTGCCCACAGCATCGCGGTCAAGGTCGTGCCCATGCTGCCGACGGTGGGATCGGAATCAACGATCCGGCGCAGGGTCTGCTTTGCCGTCGTGACCGCTCCGGCCAGCGCGTCGATGAGCTCTGACTCCGGCATGGCCTTCTGGTCGAGCGGCGCGACCGTGGAGATCACCGCGGCGCTCGCGACCTCGCCCGCCTCGTATCCGCCCATGCCGTCGGCGACCGCCAGCAGATGCGGTCCGGCATAGGCTGAGTCCTCGTTGCCCTCCCTGAGCAGGCCGACATCGGAGCGGACCGCGTAGCGGAGTGCAAGTGTCATCGCGCAACTCCAGGACGAACTGGCCGGTCGGGTCGGCACCCCGACCCGCACCCAGGGTCGGCGGCCCGGTCAGCAAACGGTAGGACGCTCATGTTGGGATCGAGCCTAGATCCTGACGGGTCCAGGCGTGCACCAGCTAGAGCTTGAACACCAATTTCGCGAACCGGAAATACAGTGCTCGCATGGTACACGTTAAGTCCCTGCCATGAGCCGTACCAGCCTAAGCAGGCCAGGTCATGCCGCAATGGCCCTCTTGCGAGGATCCGCGCGGCTAAATGAATGACCGGACATCCGGGAAACCGGTATTTCCCGCCCAGATCCTCAGGCTTCCTGAAGCATGGATCATGGTGCAAATCCGGCAGTAGCCGTTACCATGCGTGAAACGAAACAGCACGGAGCGCGATGACAGCAATGCGCAGATCAGAGCCTGACACGCCGATGATGTCCGATCAGCCGGTCACGCTCAAGGACGTGGCCGCGCTGGCGCGCGTTCATCCGGCGACCGCGTCACGGGCGCTCAATGACGAGACCCGCATGCTCGTTCGCCGCGAGACGGCCGAGCGCGTGCTGGCCGCTGCCAGATCGCTCGGCTACCGGCCCAACGCGGTGGCCAGAAGCCTGCGCACGCGCCGCTCGCACACCGTGGGCGTGCTGATTCCTGATCTGACCAACCCGCTCTTCCCGCCAATCGTCCGCGGTATCGAGGATCGCCTTGCCGCCGACGGCTATGTCGCTCTGATCGGCAACACCGATTCCGACATGGGCCGCGAACGGCTGGTGTTCGAGCGGATGCGCGCGAGGCACGTTGACGGGTTTGTCAGCGCCACCGCACATCTGAGCAGCCCGTTGCTGGCCGAGGCGGCCGAGGCGCGGATACCCGTCGTGCTGATGAACCGGCATGCCGAGGGTTACGGCCTGAATAGCGTGTCAGTCGACAACGAGCGCGGCATCGCGATGGCGGTCGAGCACCTGGCCGCTCTCGGCCATCGCAAGATTGCTCACATCGCAGGTCCGCAGGACGTATCGACCGGTCTGAGCAGGTACCAGGGATTTCTTGCCGCGATGGGGGCGCACGGCCTGGCTGTCGACCAGGACCTGGTCGTGCATGCGCGCGCGTACTCGCTGGAGGAAGGCGACCGGTGCTGCCGCATGCTGCTGGCCGCCGGGCGCAAGTGCACGGCGATAGCGGCCGCCAACGACATGCTGGCGGTCGGCTGTTACACGGCGCTCGAGGCTGCGGGATTGTGCTGCCCTCGCGACATCTCGGTCGTGGGGTTCAACGACATGCCGTTCATTGATCGCCTGAGGCCGCCCTTGACGTCGGTGAGCTTCCCGCACTACCAGGTTGGTGCCGAGGCCGGCCGGTTGATCCTGGAGCAGATCGCGGCCAGCGCTGATGGCACGGCGGACGACAGCACCCAGGGCAAAGTCTTGTTCCTCGCCCCTGAACTTAAGGTCAGGGGTTCAACCGCGCGTCCTGCTGCCTAACTGCTGCCGCTAAACGCTCACCGGCTGTTCCGCCAGCCTGGCAGCCATCCAGTCCGCGCCGTACGGGCGGTGCAGGTACACGACGTTCGCGCAGCCGTGATTGCCCTCCTCGAGCAGGAGGGGTTCAGCGTGTGATCCGATCTCGTTCGCCAGCCGCGCCGCGTCCTGCCAAGGGAAGATGCGGTCGCGTTTGCCGGCCACGATCAGGATCGGCGCGTTGATGAGCCCGGCGCGGTCCGCCATGGTGAGCTCTCCAGCCCGCTGCCTGGCCTGGTCCGCTGACGCTGACTTCGACCGGACGGTAAAGGCCGCGCGGCTCAGGTCGGGCAGCCGGTCCCAGATGTCGCCGAGGCTATAGACGGGGCAGAGCGAAATTGTCGCCCGCACTCGCTTGTCGCCGCCGGCGACGCGGGCGGCGTAGTAGCCGCCGAGGCTCACGCCCCAGACCCCGATCCTGGCCTGGTCGATGCCGGGCAGCTGCGCGACTGCGTCAATGATGGCCGTGCCAGGGACCTCCCAGTCAGGCCGGATCGCCAGGTCATACTCGGCCTCGCCCTGCCCGGGACCATCGACCGACACGGTGGCCATGCCGCGGCTGAGGAAGAGGTCCTCGGTCGGCCGGAATTCCTCCTTCGCAGAGTCCAGGCCGGGAATCAGAATCACGACCGGATGCGGACCAGGCCCTGGCGGCCGGCGGAACACCGCTGCCAGCGCCGCGCCATCGAACGGTATCTCGATGCGCTCGCCCGGCGGGTCGAGCAGGGCCAGCGCATCGCCCGCGCTCCGGACCGCCCTCATATGCGCCGAGCGCATCTGGCCGAGGTCGTTCACGAACATGAACTTCGCGAAGTGGTAGTACACAGCTGCCTGCGACAGATGGGTCCCGGCGGAGCGCCGCCGCCCGGCCGCGAGCGCATCCCTGCCGAGCTGCTCGTGGGCCGCGCCCGCCAGGCACCACTGCTCGCACCAGGCATCCCAGCTGTCGATCCCCGTCGTCACGCTGACGAAGTCGCTGTAGTCAATGCCATTGGCTATGAATCGCGGCGCCCAATGGCTGACCGCTGCCGCTACCCGGCTGTCTGTCATGGCCGCCAGCATTGCACACGTTTGCAGGCAAACGTCAGGCCGCGGCACCCGATATCGGGCGTCGTCGGAACCGAAGATGAAAAGCATCCGTTGACAAGTCGATGCCCGATACATCACTCTTGTGCTGCAAACGATTGCGAGACGGTTGCTTGCCCGGACAGCGCTGGGTGCGACGTGCTGGCTCCGATAGTGCCGATTGCGACATCGACCGAGGTGGCGAAATGGCCGATCCAGGTGACGGGCACTCACTCGGCTGGCTGGGCACCGGCCGGATGGGCGTTGCGCTGGTGCACCGGCTGCTGGAAGCCGGCCGGGACGTCACCGTCTACAACAGGACCAGGGCCAAGGCCGAGCCGCTGGAAGCGGCGGGAGCGAAACTCGCGGGCAGCGCGGCCGAGCTCGGCTCGGCGGATGTCGTGTTCATCATGGTCGGCACCTCACAGGATCTGATCGACGCCGTGACCGGGCCGTCCGGGCTGATCTCCGGCGGCCGTGCTCCCTCGGTCGTCGTGGACCACTCCACCGTTTCCGTGCAGGCATCGCAGCAAGTCAGGCGGGTGCTCGCCGAACACGGCTGTGCGCTGCTCGCGGCGCCGGTGATGGGCAATCCCAGGGTCGCAGAGGCGGGCAAGCTGACCTTCGCCATCTCGGGCCCGCGTCAGGCGTTCGACGTCGCCCGCCCGTACCTGGATCTGCTGGGTGCGGGCGCGACCTACGTCGGCGACGGCGAACTGGCGCGGACCGTCAAGCTCTGCCACAACCTCTTCCTCGGCGTTGTCACCCAGGCGCTCGCCGAGGTGACCGTGCTCGCCGAGAAGAGCGGCATCAGCAGGCAGGCGCTGCTGGCCTGCCTGAACAAAAGCGTCATGGGCTCGACGTTCAGCAAGTACAAGGCGCCGGCCTTCGTGAACCTCGACTTCCACCCGACCTTTACCTCGACACTGCTGCGCAAGGACTTCGACCTTGGCCTGGCTGAGGCGAGGGAGCGCGAAGTGCCGATGCCGATTGCCTCGGCCGTGCACCAGCTCGTGCAAGCTCTGATCGGCAATGGATTCGGCGAGGACGACTTCGCCACCTTGCTCGTGCTCCAGGCCAGGTCGGCAGGCCTGGAGCTGGTCAGCGAGGACGCGGAGATATCTGACGGGCTCGAGCCCGCCAGCCGCGATTGATCGGGTTATCCATCAACTCGGAAGGAGGACCGGGGATGAGTTCATACCGCGCCCGGTTCTTTGCTATCGGCACAACTGCGGCCGTCCTGACGGCCACGCTCGCCGCCTGCTCAAGCGGCGGCTCCGGTGGCTCGTCAAACGGGTCCACTCCATCGAACAAGCCAATCCTGATCGGAACCTCGCTGTCGCTGTCGGGCGACTTCTCCGCGGACGGCCAGGCATTCCTGCGCGGTTACAAGCTCTGGGTGCATGACATTAACGCGTCGGGAGGACTGCTCGGCCGCAAGGTCAAGCTCATCTGGCTGAATGACCGGAGTGACCCTGGCCAGGTTGTCACCAACTACACGACCCTGATCTCTACTGACCACGTAGATCTGACCTTTGGTCCGTTCTCCTCGTTGCTGACGACTCCCGCCTCGGCCGTCGCGGCGCGGAACCACTTCGCGTTCATCGAGGGGGCGGGTGGCGCGCCGTCGGTCTTCACTGCGCCGGCCAACGAGCAAGCGCACAACGTATTCGACGTGAGCTTGCCGATCGCCGACGAGATGGTGCCGTTCGCCAACTGGATCGCGTCCCTGCCAGCCGGCGAGCGCCCGAAGACCGCTGCTTATCCGATGGCCAACGACCCGTTCGCCGACCCGCCCGTTCAGCTGACCCAATCCGCGCTGAGCAAGGCAGGCATCAAGACCGTCTACTCGCACATCTTCCCTGCCGAGGTGCCCGACTACGCGCCGGCAGCGGACAATGTGGCCGCCACGCATGCCGACGCGGTGATCCTTGGCTCGACCGATGTCCCGACCGTCAACGCCTTCATCAAGGCGTTCAAGCAGCAGCACTACACACCGAAGATCTTCATCGCGGCCGCCGGTCCCGACCAGGGCTCGGCATTCACGTCGGCCGTCGGAGGTGGCAATGCCAGCGGGATCATGGTCCCGAACGCCTGGTATGGCGGTTCACCCAATGCGGAGAGCCAGAAGATGGTCGCCGAGTACATCAAGATCTACCACGGCACGCCATCGGACATTAACGCCGACGTTGCCGAGGCCTACTCGGTGGGCCAGGTGGCGCAGCAGGCGGTCGAGCATCTCAAGAGCCTCGACAATGGCAAGATCATCTCTTACCTGCATAGCGGGGTCACGCTGCAGACCGTTCAGGGCCCCGTCAAGTTCGACTCGCTCGGCCGCAATGCCGCGGCAACAACATTCATCTTCCAGTGGCAGAACGGCAAGTTCGTCCAGGTCCTGCCGCTCGGCTCGGCGGGCTCGGTGAACATCCTGAATCCCAAGCCTGCCTGGAAGTAAGGCGGAACAGTAGAAGACAACATGCTGGTGCACGGAGCAGCGCACGGCGGAGACAGCGATGGGCACTGAGCTCGCCCGCGCCGTGGTCAACGGCATTCTGGGCGGTGGCATCTACGCGCTGATGGCCGTCGGGCTCACGCTGATCTTCGGCGTGCTGGACATCATCAACATCGCGCAGGGCGTGATGGTGGTGCTGGGCGCCTATCTCAGCTATGCGCTCTCCGTGCACTTGCATCTTGACCTGTTCCTCGGTCTCCTGATCACGGTCCCCGCGATGTTCGTGATCGGCGTGATCATCCAGGTAGCGTTCATCAGGCCGCTGCACGGCAGCGAGCGGACGTCAATGTCGCTGCTGGCCAGCTACGCGGTCGCGATCGTCATCGAAGGCGCCCTGTACCTGTTCTTCGGGCCTAACTACGTCACGCTCAACGCCTCCTACGTCAGCAGCAGCTTCGGTCTCCTCGGTTTCCAGCTGCCCTATATCGACGTGTACGGCTTCGCAATGGCGGTCGTCCTCGTGGCCGCACTCTACTGGCTGCTGTATAGAACCACGTTCGGCCGCAGCGTGCGCGCCACCATGCAGGACAGGACCGCGGCCCTGCTGATCGGCGTCGACGTGAACAGGGTCGCTGCTCTGACCTACGGAATCGGCGTCGCCGTCACCGCCGCCGGCGGAATGATCTTCGGAGCCAGCGGCGGTGGCTTCAACCCGAACAGCGGATACGACCTGATCTCGCGCCTGCTCGCGATCATCATTCTGGCCGGACTCGGCAGCATCGGCGGAGCGCTCATCGCGTCGGTCTTGATGCTGACGGTCGAGTCCGTCGTTGACATCTGGCAGCCGAACTGGTCGGTCGCGGTGTTCTACGCGGCGCTGGTGATCGTGCTCCTAGTCCGGCCTACCGGGTTGTTCGGCCGTCAGGCGGCGAGGGCCCAGTGAGGGCCCGCGGCACCCTGCCGATCGTCGCGCTGGCCGCAGCCGTCATCTTCCCCATCGCGTTCACCAATCAGTCGGTGAACTCTGTCGCGTTCCAGACGCTGATCTTCGTCGCCGCCGCATCGGCGTGGAATCTCTTCTCGGGTTTCTCCGGCTACATCGCACTGGGGCACGCGGTGTTCTTCGGCACGAGCGCCTACGCCGCGGGCCTAGCCGCCGAGCATCTGCAGCTCACCGGCGGCGCCGAATTCGCGCTGCTTCCCCTGGGTGCCGCCGCGGCGGCGGTGGTCGCGGTTCCTTTCGGACTCATCGCGCTGCGCGTCAGGCGGCATACGTTCGTCGTCATTACGATCGCGATCTTTTTCATCTTCCAGCTGGCGGCCTCGGACCTGAACAGCGTCACCAACGGTACGAGCGGGCTGAACGCGCCGTTCCTGCTGTGGGACCCGATCACCTTTGACCAGCGCTTCTTCTACTTCGCGCTGGCCCTGGCGGTCGCCGCGATCGCGCTGGCCTGGTTGATCAAGGGATCGCGGTTCGGCCTGCAGTTGCGCGCGATCAGGGACGACGAAGACCGGGCAGCCAGCCTGGGCGTCCGGACGATGCCTGTGAAGCTAACCGCCTTCGTGATCTCCGGCACCATCACCGGACTGGCCGGAGTGCTGTGGTTCTTCTTCATCGGCCAGGTGCAGCCGTCGACCGGCTTCGACCCGCTCTTCGACCTCACCATCGCCCTGATGGCATTCCTCGGCGGGCTCGGCACGGTCAGTGGCCCAGTGCTCGGCGCGCTCATCATCGCGCCCGCGCAGCAGTACCTGACGATCACGTTCAGCAACAGCTACCTCAGCCAGATCCTGCTGGGCGCGCTGTTCCTCGCGGTCGTGCTCTTCGTGCCCCGCGGCCTCATCCCGACCGTGGCCGACAAGGGCAGCGACTGGCTGGAACGCCGCAGGTCATTGCGGGCCGGCCGCGACATCGACCTCGAGATCCCGGCATCGGCCAGGGAGCCGGCATGAGCGCCCTGCTCCGGACCGAGGACATCTGCAAGGCCTTCGGCGGCGTCCAGGCGCTGGACGGCTGCACGGTCGAGGTGGCCGAAGGATCGATCACCGGACTGATCGGGCCTAACGGCTCAGGCAAGACCACGCTGTTCAACGTGATCACGGGTTACGACAGGCCAGACGCCGGCGAGGTCTGGTATTCGGGGGCCAAGATCACCGGGTCGTCTCCGCAGCGGGTCTTCGCCGCCGGCATCGGCAGGACGTTCCAGCTGACGAGGATCTTCCCCCGGCTGACAGTGCTGGAGAACATGATCGTCGCCGCCCAGCACAGCGGCGGCGAGTTGCGGAATCCGTTCGCGCGAGCGGGCGGCCCTGCGGACCGCAGGCGTGCGATGGAGCTGCTCGAGTTCACCGGCATCGCCGGGCACGCGGGCAAGCTCGCGGGGACGCTCTCCTACGGTCAGCGCAAGCTGCTCGAGCTGTCCTACGTTCTGGTCGCCGACCCCGCGATCGTGCTGCTTGACGAGCCGGCCGGCGGTGTCAATCCGTCACTGATCAACCAGCTCGCGCAGCGGATCAAGGAGCTCAACGCCGACGGCAAGACGTTCCTGATCGTCGAGCACAACATGGAATTCGTAATGGACCTGTGCCACCACATCGCGGTGCTCGACTCCGGCACGGTCGTGGCAACCGGGCCGCCGGCCGCCGTCAGGAACGATCCGCGGGTTCTCGACGCCTATCTCGGCACCGCCGAGGACGACGATGAACAGGCCAGCTGAGCCCGCGGCCCCGGCCGGCCAGCCGCCACCGAGCGGGCCCGCGACCCAGGCTCCGGCACTGGTCGTGGACGGCCTGACAGCCGGCTATGGAGGCGGCGACGTCCTGCACGACGTCAGCCTCACCGTGGCAGCCGGCGGAATCACCTGTGTCGTCGGGCCGAACGGCTGCGGTAAGTCGACGCTGCTCGCCACCATCAGCGGGCTGCTCAAGCCGAGGCTGGGCAGCATCGTGTTCCATGGCACCCAGCTCACCGGCCGCACGCCCAGGCAGGTGCTGGTCGCGGGAATCGTGCACGTGCCACAGAACCACAGCCTGTTTCGCGAGATGACCGTCGCCGAGAACATCGAGCTCGGTGGCTACCTGCTCGCCGACCGGCGGAAGGTCGGCCGCCGGCGGGCCGAGGTCGAGGAGATGTTCCCGGCGGTCGCGGGCTGGGCCGGCCAGAAGGCGGGCAGCCTATCCGGCGGCCAGCAGCGGCTGGTCGAGTTCGCCAGGTGCCTGATGCTCGACCCGGAACTGGTCATCCTCGACGAGCCGTCCGTTGGCCTGGCGCCGAAGGTGCGCAAGACGGTGTTCGACGCCGTCAGGATGATGAATGCAAACGGCAAAACCATTTTGCTGGTTGAACAGAACGCACGCGCTGGCCTGGCACTGTCAAGCCACGGCATCGTGATGGAGAACGGCCGTATCCGCCTGGCGGGCACCGGCCGTGAGGTACTCGAAAACCCGGAAATCGGCGCGTTGTACCTCGGCGGTGCCGCCCGACCGGCAACTGATCCTCGGGCCGAAGACGTTCAGGCCGCCGAGCAGCGATGAGCGAGACGTTCGACGTCGTCGTGGCCGGTGCGGGTCACAACAGCCTGGTCGCCGCCGCTTATCTCGCCAGGGCCGGGCTGTCCTGCCTTGTCCTGGAGGCTCGGGAGGATATCGGCGGGGACACCAGCTCGGAGGAGCTGACGCTGCCGGGGTTCCTGCACGACTCCTGCTCGACCGCGCACAACCTCATTCAGTCGAGCCCGGTCCTCGATGAGCTCGGCCTGGCCGAGCACGGCCTGGAGTACCTGCATCCCGATCCCGTCGTGCACCTGCCGTTCCCTGACGGGTCGTGGCTGACCATGTGGCGGGACGAAGAGCGCACGTACCAGGAGTTCGTGTTGTTCGCGCCCAGGGACGCGGTGGCCTATCGCGCGATGATGGCCGCGTACGGCCAGATCGCGCCGGACCTAAGCCGCGCCAGGTACACGCCCCTGGGCTTCGGCGAGACGACAAGCAGTGTGCTGGCCGGACGCGGATCGTCGTGGCTGCGCACGGACGCGATGTCGGCGTGGGAGGTCATCGCTAGCGAGTTCGCCGACGAGCACACCAGGGCGTTCATGCTGTGGATGTCGTTCATGACCATGCAACCACCCGAGCGGCCGGGCACCGGCCTGCTCGCGTATTCGCTCGCGTTCGGCAGGCAGCGGCATAGCTGGACGCTTCCTCGCGGCGGGTCGGCGGCTTTGCCGATGGCGCTGGCCAGGGTGATCGAGAGCCACGGCGGCGTGATCCTGTCGGGCGTGACGGTGACCGGTCTGGTGCGGCACCGGGGCAGGTGCGCGGGCGTCGAGACCGAGCGCGGCGACCGGTACCTGGCTCGCATCGCGGTGTTGTCCACCATTCACATCAAGCACCTGATCGAGATGGCGCCGGCAGAGGTCTGGGGCGAGGACTTCAGGTATGGCGTGGCGACCTGGCAGCCCGGTATCTCGATGTTCGTCAGCCACTACGCGACCACGGAACCGCCCAGGTTCGCTACGGCGGATGGTCCGCTCACCGCCGTGGCCGCGGGCACGCCGCACTCGGCCGAGCGGATGCTGCGCCTGGCGACCGACTTCAGGGCCGGCCGCGTGGCGACCGACGATCCCGTCCTGCTGGTGTTGTGCCCGACCGTCGCCGATCCGTCGCGGACGCCTGAAGGCGGGCACACCCTGAAGGTTGTCGGGTTCCAGCCTTATGAGCTCGCCGAAGGACCTGAGCGCTGGGACGAGGTCAAGGCCGAGGTGTCCTGCGCAAACCTCGCCGAGCTGCGCAGGTACGCTCCCAACCTGACCGACGATGTCATCCTCGGCTCGGCCGTCAAGAGCCCGCTCGACCTGGAGCGGATGAACGCGCACAACTGGCATGGCTCCTGTCATGGCGGCGACGCGGGTCCTGCTCAGTCCGGTGAGCTGCGTCCCGTGCCGGGCTGGGCCAGCCACCGGATGCCGATCCCCGGCCTCTACCAGACCGGCGCGACCACGCATCCCGGCGGTTCGGTATCCGGCGCGCCGGGACGCAACGCCGCCGCCGTCATGCTGGCGGACCTCGGCAGATCGATACAACACGGGTGAGGTACATGGCGATACGCACGTTCGGCACGACCGCGGTCGACTGGGAGCAGCGGGTTGACTTCGACAGGCTCCGCAATGAGCGCCTCGCCAGGCTGAAGGAGCACCTCGACCGGTCAGAACTCGGCGCCCTGCTGAGCTTCGACATGGCCAACACCAGGTACATGACCGCCACCCACATCGGCACCTGGGCAATGGACAAGCTGATCAGGTTCGCACTGCTGCCCCGTGGCGGCGAGCCGATCGTCTGGGACTTCGGTTCGGCGGCCAGGCACCACCAGCTGTACAACCCATGGCTCGACTACACGCCAGGTGAGCCGACGCCTGCGGGCGCGGCGAGTACCGGTGCGCGAGCCGGCATTTCCACGCTGCGCGGGGCCTTCCATCCCGACGCCGGGATCGCGACGGAACTCGCGAGGACCGTGGCGGGCGTGCTGCGCGAGCACGGTCTGGAGGCGGAGCGTGTCGGGATCGACGTGGCGGAGATGCCGGTCCTCGCTGCGCTCGCGGCCGAGGGGATCACGGCGGTCGACGGCCAGCAGGTGTTCCTTGAGGCGCGCAGGATCAAGACCGCCGACGAGATCACGCTGCTGACTCAGGCGTGCTCGATGGTGGACGCCGCCTACGACGAGCTGTACGCGTTCCTGCGCCCTGGGGTCAGGGAGAACGAGTGCGTCGGCCTGGTTAGCAAGGTCCTCTATGACCTGGGCAGCGAGTACGTGGAGGGCGTCAACGCGATTTCCGGCGAGCGCTGCTCGCCGCACCCGCATGTGTTCAGCGACCGGATCCTGCGGCCGGGAGATCCCGCGTTCTTCGACATCCTGCACAGCTTCAATGGCTACCGGACGTGCTATTACCGGACGCTCGCGGTTGGCAGCGCGTCCCGGGCTCAGCGCGATGCGTACATCAGGTGCCGCGAGTACATGGACGCGGCGATTGCCAAGGTCAAGCCCGGTGCGACAACCGGCGAGATAGTCGCGCTTTGGCCGCGGGCCACCGAATTCGGCTTCCCGGACGAGACCGCCGCCTTCGCGCTTCAGTACGGCCACGGAGTTGGCTTGTCCATCTGGGAGAAGCCGATCTTCAGCAGGCTTGTCTCCCTTGACCATCCTGAGACGCTTGAGGAGGGGATGGTGTTCGCGCTCGAAACCTATTGGCCAGCGGGCGACGGCTGGTCCGCGGCGAGGATCGAGGAGGAGGTCGTCGTGACGGCCGACGGCTGCCAGGTGATCACGAAGTTCCCGGCCGAGGACCTGCTGATCGCGGGCCGGAAGTACTGGACCGTCGGCGGCGAACTCGACACGCTCAGGGAAAGCCAGTCCCACCTCAACACTGCTGCTGGCCGGGGGGACGACCCCCCGAATCCCCCCGCGGATGCTGGCCGCGGCGAGAAGATCCCAGGGCAGGCGACATGACCACCACTACCACCGTCGGGTCGGACCAGCTGCTCGCGCTGTATGAGCAGATGGCGGTGATCAGGTGGACCGAGAAGGCCGCGCACGACCTGTTCCTGGCCGGCCTGGTGAAGGGCACGACCCACCTGGCCGCCGGGCACGAGGCGATCGCGGTTGGCGCCAGCGCGAGCCTGCGGCCCGATGACTACGTATTCGCGACCTACCGTGGCCATCACCATGCCATCGCACGCGGCGCAACCCCCGAGGAGTGCCTGGCCGAGCTGATGAGCAAGGCCACGGGCGTGTGCAAGGCCAAGGGCGGGTCCATGCACCTGACCAAGGCATCTGCGGGGATGCTTGGTTCCTACGCGATTGTCGGCGCGCACCTGCCGCTCGCCGCCGGTGCTGCCTGGTCGGCCAAGCTCCGTGGCTCCGGCCAGGTGGCCGTGGCGTTCTTCGGTGACGGCGCGACCAATATCGGGGCGTTCCACGAGGCGCTCAACATCGCTGCGGTCTGGTCCTTGCCCGCGCTGTTCATCTGCGAGAACAACCTGTACATGGAGTACACGCCGATCGGCTCGGTGACGGCCGTGCCGAGCCCGGCGGCCGACCGGGCACCGGCTTACGCGATCCCGGCCGAGGTCATCGACGGGAACGACGTGGTGGTCGTCGCCGACGCCGTCGCCAGGGCCGCCGACCGCGCCAGGGCGGGGGAGGGGCCGACGATCCTGGAGGCACGCACCTACCGGCACTTCGGGCACAGCCGCACCGACCCCGCGACCTACCGCCCGGCCGAGGAAGTGCAGGAATGGATGGAACGCGACCCGCTCGACATCGCCAGGGCGAGGCTGGCTGCGCTCGGCGTCCCCGTCGAGGACGTAGTGGCCGCTGATGAGCGCGCGGCCGCGGTCGTAGCCGCGGCGGTCGCTGCGGCACGGGCGGCACCACCGCCGGATCCAGCCGATGCCTTCACCGATGTCTGGGCGGACGGAGGCTCGTCATGGCGAACGTAGGCGATCGGGCAGGGAGCGCGGACATGACTACGTACCGGGAGGCGGTTGCCGAAGCGCTGGCGCGCGAGCTGCGCCGCGATCCGGCCGTCGTCTGCCTGGGCGAGGACATTGGCGCGGCCGGAGGAGTGTTCAAGACCACGCAGGGCCTCTTCGAGGAGTTCGGGGCGGAGCGGATCTGGGACACCCCGATCTCCGAGCAGGCCATTCTCGGCCTGGCGATGGGCGCGGCGATGACAGGCATGCGGCCGGTCGCGGAGATCATGTTCTCCGACTTTTTCGCCGTCTGCTGGGACTACCTGGCCAACGAGATGCCGAAGATGCGGTACATGACCGGCGGGCAGGTCACGATCCCGCTTGTCGTCCGCACCGCCAATGGCGGCGGCCTCGGCTTCGGCGCGCAGCACTCGCAAGCGGTGGAGAACTGGACGCTCACGATCCCCGGCTTGAAGATCGTCGCGCCATCGAACCCGGCCGACGTGGTCGGCCTGATGGCATCGGCCGTCCGCAGCGAGGACCCCGTGGTGTTCTTCGAGCACAAGGGGCTGTTCGCCAGCAAGGGCGAGCCCGCTCCCGATGGCCACGTCGTCCCGCTCGGTCAGGCCGCGATCGCCAGGTCAGGGACCGAGATCACAATCGTCGCGCTGGCCGCGACCGTGCCGATGGCGCTGGCTGCTGCCGAGCGGCTCGCCGCCGACGGCGTCAGCGCAGAGGTGATCGACCTGCGCTGCCTGGTCCCGCTCGACATGGCCACCGTGCTCGCCTCGGTCAGCAAGACCTCGCGGCTGCTGATCGTGGAGGAGAACCCGTACCAGGGCGGCTGGGGGGGCACCGTCGCGTCGATCGTCGCCGACGAGGGCTTCGAATTGCTCGACGCCCCGGTCAAAAGGGTCGCGGCGGCGAGCGTTCCGCTGCCATTTGCCGACGCGCTCGAACAACAGGTGATCCCGACCGTGGACTCGGTCACGGCCGCGATCCGCGCCCTGGTCCGCTACTAACCGCTCCGATGCAGGACACCCGCTGAACCCTTGCTGGCGCTATAGCCACGCTATAGCCCCACCAGAGGTTCAGCGGTGGGGTAGAAGTGCGAGCAGTAGCCCCACCAAGGGTTCAGCGGTGGGGCAACAGTGCGAGCGCGCGCCTTACCGGGGCGTTACCGGTGAATGGCGGTTGGCCATTGGTGTTCAGGTGTGATTCATTTCACGTTAGTTTTTTGGTGATTCTGCCCGCCTTAGCACGGATCTGCGGGCATCGTAGGGATGCAAAGCACCCCGCGTGCGTGGTGTGTTACTAAACGTAACCAGTCTGTCGCCATGATCCTGCGACACAGCCAGCACGCCGCATGCCCGGTCCGGGCGGCGGGATCCGCCAGCCGATAAAAGAAGACCGGCCATGCACGGGTGAAGTTGAGCACGCGCATGACGTGCCCGACCGAAAGTTCACCTTGATTCGCTCGCGATCGCTGAACCGTACGTCCACGTTCCGATTCATCGCCCGCATCATCATCACGGGGAGTGTCCCGGCGCTCGCCATCGCGGCCATTACGGCAAGTGGCCTCACTGGAAGTGCACCCGCACAGCCGGTCAGGCCCGCCGCCGTTTCCCGGACCTCCGCCGGGACATCGGCCACACTCCTGTCCACCCGGGCACAGGCCGCCGCGGGGCGGCATCGCCTGGGCTGGAAGAAGGAGATCGCCTGGAAGATGATGTTCAATCGGTTCCACTGGCGGCCGAAGTACCAATTCAGGTACCTCAACCGGCTATGGGAGCGGGAGAGCGGCTGGAGGATCCGTGCGTATAACCCGTACTCGGGCGCGTATGGCATACCCCAGGCCGTTCCTGGCAGCAAAATGGCATCGGCTGGCCCGCGCTGGCGGACCAGCGCGCGGACACAGATCAGGTGGGGAATGCGCTACATCAAGTCGCGCTACGGCTCGCCGCGCCGCGCAATGGCCCACTCGAACGCGACCGGCTGGTATTAGCTGACGACTTAGGACCCGCCGGCCTTCTGGGCCGGCGGGTCCTCTGTGTTGGCTGGCTGCTGCTTAGCCGACGTCTTGACTAGCTGGAGCGGCCCGCCAGCCAGCGGGATCGATACCACCCGGCACCGGTGCTGCCGGATCATACGGCGTCCTGGTGTAGATGAACGACCCGATGTTCAAGGCGATCACCGATCCGTCAGGCCCGCTCACCGGCTTGAGCGGCTCGCCCGTCTGGTAGCCGTCGATGCCGGTCCAGCCGCCCTCGCCGTCAGGTCTGAACCGCATGCCGCGACCGTCGCCACCGCTCACGGTCAGCTCGAGCACGTCGCCGCTGAGGCGGAGGGTGAACGGCGCAGGTCCCCAGAACCAGCTGCCAAGCATGTCGAGCATGGGCTGATCCACCGTCGTCGGTGTCCATTCGGCGGGGGAGTAAGGCTCGCCATCGGCCAGGATGCCGAGTAGATCGCTGCCGAGCGCCACGCTGAAGCCGGTCGTGGAGTTGCACATCACCATCGCGGTGTCGGCCCCCGGGCCATCGGTGATCTGCATGATGGCGAGGAAGCCAGGCATGGATCCAGTGTGCCCGTAGTACCGCTGGCCAGCGCTGTTCCAGAGCTGGAGGCCCATCCCGTATCCGGCCGCCCATCCTTGCTCGGGCACATCGCTGATCACGATCGGCTCACGCATTTCCGCCAGCGTCGTCTCCGCGAGCAGCCCTGGCACGCCCCCAGACAGGAACCTGGCGAAGACGGCGAGGTCACCGACCGTGGTCCAGAGCTGGCCGGCCGGTGCCATCGCGCCTGCGTCGTGTTCAGGCTCGGTCAGGAGAACGTCCGCATACGGGTGAACCGCGAAGCCTTCCGCGTGCGGCCGCTGCGGCCTGGTTGTGGTGCGGTTCATGCCGAGCGGACCCAACAGGTCGCGGGCGATCACTTCGTACCACGGCAAGCCATGCTCCGCGGTGAGCAGGGCGCCGAGCAGCGCAAACCCGACGTTGGAGTAGTGGAACCGCTGTCCTGGCCGGAACCTGGCCGCGTCCGCGCCAAGTGATGAGGCGGCCAGGTCGGCGAGCGAGGTGCCCGGTGTCCGTTCCCACCAAGGCCCAGCCGTCTCCGCGCGCAGGCCGGCCGCGTGGGAGATCAGCTGGCCGATCGTCATCGAACTGGCCGAGCCGGCCGCGTCGTCGTCCAGGTACTTGCCGATTGGATCAGACAGGCTAAGCCGGCCGGCGTCGCGGAGCATCAGCACGGCGGTGGCTACGAAGGTCTTGGTGATCGACCCTGCCCGGTACTGGGTGTTGACGTCCGGCGCCTGTCCGTCCACGAAGCCGCGGCCGCCGCTCCAGAGCAATTCGCCGTCCCTGGCGATCCCGGCAGCGACCGAAGGAAGTCGCTGACCTGCTTGATCGCGGGAAAGTCTAACGTCGAGAAGCCGCCTGGTCCGGTCTTCGATCATGGTGCCCTAGGCTACCGGCGCTGACCACCAATTAGGCTGCGGGTGAACCCAAGGGGCGATAGCAAAGGAATCCGATTTGCCGTTCTTGACTCCCGACGCAGACGTGGTCTCCATCATCGACGCCGCGCCGACACCTCTCGCATCGCCATCCCCGAACGAGCAGTTCGCGATCCTGCTGCACTATCAGGCGCACCCGCCGATCGCCATGCTGGCCAGGCCGCGTCTCAGCCTCGCTGGGCTGCGCCTGGATCCCCAGATCGCGGGTCGGCAGCGGACGCGGCGCTTCACCGGCCTGTCGGTGCTGCGGATCAGCGACGGAAGTGAGCAGCTGCTTGTCCTCCCGGAAGGAGCGCAGGTCAGCGTGCCGGTGTGGGCTCCCGATGGCCTCCGGTTCGCCTTCACGGTGGATGAGCCTGACGGGATAGGCGTCTGGACTGGCGATGTCAGCGCCGGATCCGATCCGGTGCAGGTGCCGGGACTGCGGGTCAGGGACGTGCTCGGCGCCGAGCCTCCTGGCCTCGGGGGCGCCGTCCGGTGGTCAAGGGATGGCCGATGCCTGTACGTGCTCGGTTCGCCGCAAGAAGACGAACGAGGCGGAAGCGCACCTTCGATCGAGCCGCGGGTCAGCGAAGTGGCTGGCAAGAAATCCCAGATGGCGACGTTCCAGGATCTTCTGACGAGCCCGTCGGATGAGGACTTGTTCGAGGCACTGGCGACAACCGCGCCGCTGCGCGTGGACCCCGAGTCCGGAGCGACCACAAGGCTCGGGGCCGACGGCCTGTATCAGTACATCGGCGAATCTCCCGACGGCACCCACCTGCTCGTCTACCGGCTGCAGCGGCCGTTCTCGTTCCGGGTGCCCTACGGGTACTTTGCCCGGCGGGTCGAGGTGTGGTCGAGCGCAGGCGACCTGGTGCGGATCATCGCCGACCTGCCGGTCAGCGACGAGGTGCCACGGATGGGAGTGCCAACCGGCCCACGGCAGGTGTCCTGGGACGAGCGCGCGCCGGCGAGCCTGATCTGGACCGAAGCGCTCGATGGCGGCGACCCGGTGGCGCCAGCCCAGCACCGTGACGCGATCATGCGGCAGCACGCGCCGTTCAGCGTCGAGCCCGAGCTGGCCTTCAGGGTGGCACACCGCTGCCTGGACTGGGCCAACCTGGACGAGCCCGGCGCGATGCTGCTGACCGAGCACGACAGGGACCGCAGGTGGCTGACGACCTGGTTGTGTTACCCGGCCGAGCCTGACAGGAACACGGTCGTGTTCGACCTGGCCGAGGACGACTCGTACGCCGATCCTGGCGCCCCGATGATGCGGCTGAACCCCGACGGCACCAGGACGATCAGGCAGGACGGCTCCGCGATCTTCCTGCGCGGAGAAGGCGCAACGCCAGAAGGCGAACGACCGTTCCTTGACCGGCGTGACCTGCGGACCGGTACGACGACCAGATTGCTGCAGAGCCCGGCGGACGCGCACGAAGCCGCGCTCTGCTTCGTTGCCGGCCGTACCGACGAGGCCGTGATCTGGCACGAAAGCCCGGCGGAGCCGCCCAACCTGTGGGTGGTCGCGCTGACCGGGGATGCTACGCCGCGGCAGCTGACCAGCTGGCCAGACCCCCACCCGTGGCTCACCGGCATGCGCAAGCAGCTGGTCAGCACCGACCGCGGGGACGGCGTGCAGCTCTCCGGGCTGCTTCATACCCCGCCTGGTTACGACCCCGATAGCGATGGCCCGCTGCCGCTGGTCATCTGGGCGTATCCGCACGACTTCGGCAGCGCCGGCACCGCCGGCCAGATCCGCGGCAGCAGCACCAGGTTTACCAGGCTGACCGCCTCCGACCCGGCCTGGTTCGTGCTGCGCGGCTACGCCGTGCTGGTCAACGCGACCATGCCGGTCATCGGAGACCCGGAGACCAAGAACGATACGTATATCGAGCAGATCACTGCGGCAGCGACAGCGCATATCAAGGGCATGACCGCGGCCGGCGTCGCCGACCCGGCGCGCGTGGCCGTCGGCGGCCACAGCTACGGCGCCTTCATGACCGCGAACCTGCTCGCGCACACGGACCTGTTCGCCACGGGGATCGCTCGCAGCGGGGCCTACAACAGGACGCTCACACCGTTCGGCTTCCAGACAGAGCGGCGCAGCTACTGGGAGGTGCCGGAGATCTACGACCGGGTCTCACCGTTCCGCTACGCCGACCAGATCAGAGCGCCGATCCTGCTGGTGCACGGTGCCGACGACGCGAACTCGGGAACGTTCCCCGTCCAGTCCGAGCGCCTGTTCCAGGCGATCGGAGGCAACGGCGGGACCGCGAAGCTCGTGATCTTGCCGCTCGAGAGCCACGGGTACCTGGCCAGGGAGTCGGTGCTGCACGTACTCGCCGAGCAGTTCAGCTGGCTTGACCGCTGGCTGGGGCCGGCCGACTAGCGGCGCCAGTCAGCCGCAACCCCCGATGTCGGCCAGTCGGCGCCGCCGTACGGCGACCGCTTGCGCAGGTCGTCGCTGAGGATGCGGCCGAGCTTCCTGGTCTCCCTGCGGTTGATGAGTCCTCCCGCGGCCACGCCGGTCAGCAGCGGCCCGAGCGAGAACACGCTCCTGCTCGCCTTCGCCGCGAGCCTGCGCTGCAGTTGCCTGGCCAGTGGCGATCCGGCCGCGAGCACAAGGCCGCCAGGCGCGAACGCGACGCCCCGGCGGCGCGCCCACGCGCCAACGTATGCCGTCATCCTCTCCACGACATTGCCGGGAACCGCCTGCCCGTACACCTCATGCAGTTCGGCCACGAGCTTGATCTCGATGCCGACGACCGCGAGCGTCTCCGTCGTGATCTCCACCCCGGCGGCTGGGACGAACGGCAGCACCGCCCACGCCCCGGTGGCCATCCCGACTGTGGCCGAGGCCTTGGCGGCACCCTCGATCAGGGACTCGGCGAGCTGGTCTGGGGTCTGGTCGGGGAACTGCCCGCGCAGCGTCGCCAGATCCCGCACGGGCAGCCTCGGGGCCATGGTCAGCACCTGCATGCTGAGCCAGCGGCTGCCGGCGGACATGCTGCGCACTGTGACATGAGCTCCCCGGCGTGCCGCTGCGCTGATCGCGGCACTGAGCCGCCGGATGCGCGTCGTCTGGGCGGCACGGCGTTCCATCCGGCGGCTGATCCGGCCGCGGATGCCACGCGGGCGACGCCGGCGGTCCTCCTGCTCGGCTAGCTCGACCGCCTGCGAGACCGTCTCAAGCGCGGCCTGGGTGACCTCGTCTGGCTGATTTCCGGTCGGGTCCATACATCCGAGGTACCACAACTGCGCCAGATGATGCGACTCGCCGTGATCGAGCTCGCTGGAAGGCCGATCGAGGCTCGGCTGAGACCGAGGCTACGACGCGAACTGCTGCGCCGCCGCGGGGTAGTCGTACATCTCCTCTTTGGAGAACCAGACGCCGATCTCATGCTCGGCCTCTTCGGCATTGCCGGAGGCGTGCACCAGGTTGGCGACCGGCAGCCCCTTGGCGTTCGCATAGGCCCGGCTGACGTGCGCGAAGTCGCCGCGGATAGTTCCAGGAGCGGCCTGATCGGGGTAGGTCGAGCCGACGAGCTTGCGCACGCAAGGCACAGCGTCGACGCCCTCGAGCACCAGCGCGAAGACTGGCCCTGACTGCATGAACCGCGCCATCGAGTTGTAGACATCGGCGCCGAATCGCTCTTCCAGGTCGAAGTAGTGCCGCCTGGTCAGTTCGGCATCCATCCACACCATCTTCGCGGCCACGACCTTGAGCAGCGCGTCCTCGAACCTGGCGAGCACCCGGCCGGTCAGCCCGCGAGCGACGGCGTCCGGCTTCAGCAGGACGAGGGTCCGCTGGATGGTGCTGTCGTCGGTCATCTTGATCCTTCCGCTGGTGTTTCCGGCCGCAAGCTTAGCGGCGCGCCCGCGGTGCTTGGCGGGGGGATGCAGCGTGAAACTCAGGTCGGCGCCCGGTCGTTGTCACTTATCGGACGGATGTTCATCGGCGCGGGCTGATGGGCATATGCAGAGCGCGGCACACGGCTCGAGCGTTCAGGTTTGGCAAAGAGCCCGCCATCTTTTAAGCGCTTCGGGCACGGTTTAGGCCGAGGCATCTAGCTAGCCCGCTCTAGTGGATAGCAGATCTCAGCATGCGAAAGGGAGGATGGCGTGGCTCGATCGGCAGCCCATGCTCGGCCGCGCCGACGCCGGCTCAGGCTAGTCCTCAAGGTAATCGCGGGAGGGATTGCGGTCCTCATCCTGGTCACGGGCTGGTCACTGGGACACGCGCTGACGGCTCCCGGCGGCGGCAATTTCTCTGAACGGGTTGCGGAGTGGGCGAGGAACCACTCCCTAGGTCCGCTGGTTACGTTCGGTGAATGGATCACCTACACCAAGCCGAAGGTTGGCGGCAAGCCGGACGTCTCGTTCAAGAAGCTGGGCGGTCAGGCGGTGCACAAGAAAAAGCACTACCACGGGTTCAGGCCGATCATCCCGGCCGACCTCGGCTCACCTGCTGGCCGGCCGCTGGCCGGCGAGGGCGTGTGGAAGGTCGCGGTCAGCGTCAAGGGCGCGCCCGCGGTTTTCAAAACCTATGTGCGGCAGAGCCGCAGATACTCCTCTTATTACGCCGCCATCGTCTCCATGGACCAGCGCCTGCTGAAGTTCTCGCTCAGGCCAGGAACCCAGGACCCTGGCTACGGGCGCTGGGGCGCGCCGATGTTCATCCCGCGCGGTGGTCGCCTCGGGCTGGTGGCGACCTTCAATAGCGGCTTCCGCGTTGCCTCCTCAGGCGGCGGCTTCTACCTGCACGGGCACTATGACGGCAGGCTCGTCAAGGGCGCAGCCTCCGAGGTCTACTTCAAGAGCGGCCAGCTGAGAATCGGCAGGTGGGGGCGGCGGCCGCTGGACATGGGACCCGACATCGCGGCGGTCCGCCAGAACCTGCGCCCGATCGTCGTGAACGGACAGGTCCCAGCGACCGTTGACCAGAATGTGCTGTCCAGCTGGGGGGCGACACTTGGCGGCGGCTATAACGTGTGGCGTTCGGGTGTGGGCATCACGAGGGACAACCGGATCATCTTCGTCTACGGTCCTGCACTGGACGTGCGTACTCTGGCAAGCCTGCTCAAGCGCGCGGGTTGCGTCACCGCGATGGAGCTTGACATCAACCCCGACTGGATGTCCTTTATGTACTATCTGGCTAGAAATCACCCGGCAGATCCCACTCCGGTGAACCTACTGCGCAGCCAGATCCAGCCACCGAACCGGTATTACTACACCTCTTACCGAGACTTCACAGCGGTCTTCACCCGATGACGTTTCCCTCCCCGGCGGCGAAGGTTACCCAGCCGCACAGCGGGGCTACCGCGCGCCTGTCCCCGCCGCTGCGCTGGCTGGTGGCGGTGGTGCAGAGTACCCGTCCGCGGCAATGGCCGAAGAACCTGCTGGTCTTCGCCGCACCACTGGCCGGTGACACGTTCGGCAGAAAGTTCGGCTTCTGGTACGCGCTTGTCGCACTCGGCGCCTTCATCGCAGCTTCTTCGGCGGTTTACCTCATCAACGACGTCGTCGATGCCGAACGCGACCGCGGTCACCCGTACAAGAGGTACCGGCCGATGGCGTCTCGCCGACTGCCGGCCGCGCATGCGGTCGTACTGGCCGCAGCGCTGGTCATCTCGGCGGTCTGCGCGGGCCTGATCATCGGCGAACCCCTGCTCACCGCCGCGGTCGCGGCCTATCTGGCGATCTCCTTGCTGTACTCGGCCGGGCTTAAGCACGTGCCGGTGGTCGAGCTGGCGTGCGTCGCCTCGGGGTTCGTGCTGAGGGTCGTCGGCGGTGCTGCCGCCACCCACGTGCCGCCGTCCGGCTATTTCCTGCTCGTGTGCAGCCTCGGCGCGCTGATGGTCGCCATCGCCAAGCGCTACACCGAGCTAGTCGTGCTCGGCGCAGACGCCGTGAACCACAGGCCGGCGATGCGCGGCTACTCGGCGCCGGTGCTGCGACTGACCCAGCGCGCAGTCTCCAGCATCATGATCGTCTCTTATGTCCTGTGGGCGTGGTCCGAGCCGCATGCCAGAACCCGGTCGTGGCAGCTGGTCAGCTCGCTGGCGCTGGCTGGCGCGCTGGTCAGGTTTGATCAGCTGACCGCGCGGGCAACCAGCAAGCCGGTCGAAGACCTGATCGCCCGGGATCCGGTGATGGTGCTCTGCGAGGCCGCCTGGCTGATCCTGTTCGCGGTCGGCCTGTAAGGGGTTCTCATGCTCGACAACCTTGGCAGGCCAGGACGGGTCCTGCTGCTCGGCGGCACCAGTGAGATCGGGCTCGCGATCCTTGCCGCGCTCAAGGCGCCAGCCGACACCGAGGTCGTGCTGGCGGGCCGGGACGAGCAGCTCATGGCCGCCGCCGGCAAGGAACTGCCTTACCGCTGCACTACCATCGCGTTTGAGGCGCTCGAAACCGAACGGCATGAGGCAGTCGTCGCCGACGTCTTCGCCGGGGGCCCCGTTGACCTGGTGATCGCGGCAACCGGGGTGCTCACCCCGCAGGCGGAGGTGGATAAGGACCCGCTGCTCGCTGCGCAGATGATCGAGATCAACTTCACCGGCCACGTCACGACACTGCTCGCGGCCGCTACGCATATGCGGAAGCAGCAGAACGGGACCATCGTGGTGCTGTCGTCCGTTGCGGCTATCAGGCCGAGGAAAGCCAATTACGTCTATGGCGCCGCAAAGGCCGGGCTTGACGCGTTCGCCAGGGGGCTGACCGACGCCCTAGCGGGTACCGGCGTCCGGGTGCTGCTCGTGCGCCCGGGATTCGTTACCGGCCGGATGACGACAGGGCTGAGCCCGGCACCGCTGTCGTCCACTCCGCAGCAGGTCGGCGCCGCCGTGGCCGCGGCCTTGGCCGGAAAGGACTCCGTGGTCTGGATCCCGCGTAGCCTTGCGGCCGCCGCGCTGGTCCTGCGCATTGTTCCGAGGCCGCTGTGGCGCAAGATGCGCCGTTAGACATCCGATCGGCAAGAACTCCCCGTGAGGGTGTCTGATTCCGCTGAGTCTGTGGCGTTACCTGCCTATTGGCGGACGAATCGTCGTACTGTTGGGATGCCGAAGTTACTAGCAGCGATGGGGCTGCCACGCGTTCAAATCAGGCGGTCATGAGCAATCTAGGTGCTAGGCGACGGGTTCGCCCAGAATCGTTGCCCGCCGTCACCTGGCCTGTTTGGTCTGGATCGTCGCCTGCGATTTCTGATTTCTTTAACCCGCGGCCAGAAACCGGCTACGGGCTCGATGCCGGACTGAGCGACCTTGTTCACCGTTCTGCCGGCGACCAGCAGGCGCTCACGGTCCTGGTCGGGCCGAGCGGATATGGCAAGACGCACCTGGCAGCCGCCGTTCTGCAGGTCGCCGCCAGGACTGGGCGCACCGACCTGCAGGTATGGATAAATGCCTCAAGCCCGTCTGCCGTCGTGATGGGCTACGCCAGGGCGGCCGCCAATGTCGGTCTGGCCGACCGTGGCGTCGGGCCGGATACCGCGGCGACCCGTTTCCTGGACTGGCTCGGCCGCACCGAACGGCGCTGGCTGATCGTGCTCGACAACGTGACCGATGCGAGCGGGCTGCGCGGGCTCTGGCCGGTCGGCGTCAGCGGGCAGACGCTCGTGACCTGCCATCCGTCGGCTGACATGTCCGAGGTCGCCAGCCTCAACCCCCGGGTTTGCCAGATCGGGGAGTTCAGCCCGCGGGAGGCACTGGCGTACGTAACCGCGCGACTGTACGACGAGTCGGGCAAACGGGTCGAGGCCGTCGACCTCGCGGCCGACCTCGGCTACATGCCGCTCGCGCTCGCCCTCGCTACCACCACGATGTCCGGCACCGCACTGGATTGCCGCCAGTACCGGATCAGGTTCGCCGGCCGAAGACAGGAACTTCTCGGCAGGGCCGCGGGCGGATCCGTGTCACCGGCCGAGGTGGCCTGGTCGCTGGCGATCGACAGGGCCGACCAGTACCCGCCTCCGGGACTTGCCAGGCCACTCCTAGCGCTCGCGGCGCTGCTCGATCCCGCGGGCGTTCCAGTCCAGGTGGTCGCGAGCCAGGCCGCCTGTGCGTACCTTTCGAGGCACGGCCGTGGTATGCCGGTCGACGCGCGCGAGGTCATGTCCGCGCTCGGCGCCCTGGCGCAGTGCGGGCTCGTCATCATCGACCGATCGGCCAGCGCCGGTCTGATCGCAATCCATCCGGTGGTGCAAGAGACCGTTCGCAGGCTCGTGCCCGCCGCCGTACTCGATGACGCCGCGCGATCGGCGGCAGACGCCATCTGCGAGGTGTGGCCCCAGCTGGAGGCGGAGCCGTTGCTCGATCAGGCGCTGCGTGGCTGCGCTGGCTGGCTCGGCGGGATCGCCGGGGACCTGCTATGGCTGCCCGAGCCGCATCCGGTTCTGGTCAAAGCGGGGGAGAGCCTCAATGCGGCCGGTCTCGCCGGCGCGGCCGTCTCGTACTGGAAGTCGATGCTCGCGGCTAGCGGCCGGGCGCTGGGATCCGAACATCCCAGGACCCTTGAGATCCGCGATCTGCTCGCCGGTGCCTTCGAGTCGGCTGGCCGCTTCGACGAAGCCAGGGAGCTGACGCTCGTCAGCCTGGCCGAACGCGAGCAGGTCCAGGGCCCGGATCACCCCGATGCCCTCACCGCGCGCACGAACTTGGCCAGGATCTATGCCGAAGCGAAGCTGTTCGATCAGGCGATCGACATGTACGCCCGGGTGCTGGCCGACCGGGAGTGGGTGCTCGGTCCCGAGCACGCGGACACCCTCGGCGTGCGCAGCCAGCTCGCCAGTGCCTATCTCGCGTCCGGGAAATCGGACCAGGCGATCGCGCTCTACCAGCGCAACCTTGCGGACTGGGAGCAGGCACATGGGCCCGAGCACCTTGACGTGCTTGCCGAGTACATGAACCTGGGCCGCGCCTACCAGCTCGCGAACCGGCAGGACGATGCCATCGCGATCTTCAGCAGGGTCAGGAAGATCAGGGAGAGCAGCCTCGGCCAGGATCATCCCGATACGGTCGCGGCGGCCAGCCAGCTCGCCTATGCCTACCGGAACTCGGGCCGGCTGAAGGAGGCGATCTCGCTCTACCGCCAGGTCGTCGCGAGCAGGCAGACCACGCTCGGCGCCGATCATCCGGACACCCTGGCAGCTCAGTCCAACCTGGCGTCGTCCTATCACGCCGCGCACCGGATGAGGGACGCCATCCCGTTGTATGAGCGTTTGCTCGCCGACCGGGAGCGCATCCAAGGCCCAGATCACCACGACACACTCACCGCGCGCGGCAACCTGGCCAGCGCGTATCACTCGGCTGGCCGGATGGCCGACGCCTTGCCGGTTTATGAGCAGGCGGTCACCGACTTCGAGCGGGTGCTCGGCCATGACCATCCGGACACGCTGACCTCACGTGGAAATCTGGCTCACGCTTATTACATGGCGCGACGGCAAAGCGACGCGATCAAGCTCTTTGAAAGAACCATCGCTGACAGCGAACGGGCACTGGGCCATGATCACCCTCTGACAAAGACGATTAGCGACAATCTCCGGACGATAACTCGATTATGTTTGTCCGTGGCCGCCATCTGTGGGCATAAGCCCAGGCCAGGCGGCCTGTCGACGCTAGTAAAAAACGCATCACAGTAAGTTTTGCTGACGCCAAGTTATCCCCGGAAAGGTAATCGCTTTACCGAGGCATTGGTGTTTTATTAATTCTCCTGCAGCATTGCCGCCAAGGTCGACGGGCATGATCATTTTCGGCCGGCCAGGGCGCCCGACCGGCGTTCCTAGGCGGGCCGCGACCCGTCAGGCAAGGAGGCGTTCGCTGTGAGCACCACAGGCTCGACGCTCACCCGCACCCAGCAGGCTCCGGCCGGAGCCCAGCAAATGCATATAGCCATGGTGGCACCGCCGTATTACAGCGTTCCGCCGGCGGCATACGGTGGGATTGAGGTGGTGGTCGCCGATCTGGTCGACGCGCTGGTCACCAGGGGGCACAAGGTCACCCTCATTGGAGCAGGCACTCACGCGACTAGGGCACAGCGTTTCGTTGCCACATTCGATGAAGGGCCGGCGAACCAGCTCGGCGAACTCGAACCTGAGATCGTGCATACCGCGAAGGTCGCGGCGCTGCTTGAAGAGCTGGACGTCGACATCATCCACGACCACACCCAGGCCGGCCCGCTGATGGCCAGGGGCCGGCTGACGCCGACGGTGGTCACCGCGCACGGGCCGGTTCATGATGACGCGGGCGATTTTTACCGGGCCCTAGGCGACACCGTCCAGCTAGTAGCGATCTCCGATGTGCAGCGGGCAAGCTCGCCCGATCTCGCCTGGTCGGCCACCGTGCACAACGCGATCCGCGCGGAGACCTTCCCGTTCCGGGCGGACAAGGACGACTACGCGATATTCCTCGGCAGGTTCCATCCGCACAAGGCACCGCACCTGGCCATCGATGCCGCCAGAGCGGCGGGGATGCCGATCGTGCTGGCCGGGAAGTGCTCAGAGCCGATCGAGCGCAACTATTTCTCGCGCGAGATCGAGCCAAGGATCGGCCGCGACGTCACGATTTTCGGGGTCGCCGACGGCACCGCCAAGCGGAGGCTGCTGGCACACGCGGCTTGCATGATCTTCCCGATCTGCTGGGAGGAGCCATTCGGCATGGTCGTGATTGAGGCGATGGCCTGCGGTACCCCGGTGGTCGCTCTGCGCAGGGGCGCTGTTCCTGAGCTGGTCGAGCACGGCCAGACCGGTATTATCGTCGACGATCCCGACGAGATCCCGGAGGCCATCGCCCGGGCGCGGCGACTGAAACCGGCCGCGTGCCGCAAGCACGTCGAGGCGAACTTCACCGTCGAGCTCATGGCGGAGGGATACGAAGAGGTCTATCAGCGGTCGCTGTCCATGGCGCCGGAGCCGTGGCTGTCGGCCGCTGATCAGGCACCGATCATAAGCAGTGGCTGACCTGAGCCGCTGACACTAGCGTTCAGCGTGTGGCGGCCCGAGGCACGCGAGCGACGCAGGAACTGACCAGGCTCGGCATCGCGCACTCAGTGCTCCAGTACAGCCGCAACGGAGCAGGCGGCGGGCACGGAGTCGAGGCCGCCGCCGAGCTTGGCCTGCCGCCAGCGCAAGTGTTCAAGACGCTCATCGCTAGCGTCGACGGGCGCCTGACCGTCGCCGTCGTTCCCGTGGCCGCCCAGCTCAGTTTCAAGGCGCTGGCGGAAGCCGTAGGCGGTAAGCGCGCGGAGATGGCGGACAAGAACGCCGCCGAGCGTGCGACCGGCTACGTTACCGGCGGGATCTCGCCGATCGGTCAGCGCAAGCGGCTGCCGGTGGTGATCGACTCGTCCGCTGCCAACTGGCCGGTGGTCTACTGCAGCGCCGGCCAGCGCGGCCTGGAGCTTGAGCTAGCGCCCGCCGACCTGATCCGCGTGACCGACGCGAAGGTCGCTGATATCGCCGCCGTTGTCGGTGTCCCCGGTGCTGGCATCGAGAGGCGACCCGCGACCCCCCGCAGTGCTGGCGAGGGGGGAGGACCCCCCGCAACCCCTCAGCTCGGGTCCTGAGTCAAGGACCTCACTTGGGCTCGCCTGAATTCCGGCAGGCAGCCGGCGGGTGACGGCGAAGCACACCACACCGGCGGCCGCTGTGATGGCGAACGCGACCCCGATTCCCGCTGCCAGCGACCAGCCGAACCGAACCGCGGCGCTAATAGCAGCCCCGCCTATCCCGATGCCCAGCGCGCCGCCTAGGACGTCGGAGAGGTTCAGCGACGCCGATGCCCAGCCCTCACGGCCGGGTGGAGCGTCGGCGAGCATCAGCAGCGTCGTCGGCGCATAGCTCATCCCCATGCCGAGCCCGGCAACCGTCCAGGCTGCGATCCCGACCACGACTGCGATGCCGCTGTCCAGCATCGCGCTCAGCCCGCCGATGCCGATCAGGATGATCACCAGGCCGATCCTGATCAGGCGCCTGCCCTCCCAGCGCGAGTTCATCCGGGCCTGGAACCAGGCGCCAGCCGTCCAGGACAGCGTGCTGCCGGTCACCGCGACACCCGCCAGCACAGGACTGCGGTGCCGCAGGATCGTGATCGCGAGGGTCACGAAAGCGTCGGCGCCAAAGAAGCAGAACGTCAGCAGCCCGCGGCTGAGGATCGTCGCGGGCAGTCCGAACCTTGCCGACAGCGTGCCAGCAGGCAGCAGGCGGCTGAGCACTGGCACGCCAATGGCGAGCCCGGCTGCCGCTAGCACGCACCCGATCAGCACTCTTGGCAGGCTGAGTGAGCCCGAGGCGGCATCGGAAACATGTCCGGTTGCCGATCCGACCGCCAGCGTGAGCCCGCCCAGCACCAGTCCGGCGGAGACCGCGACGCCGATTCCGTCGATCAGGCGGTGCGGCTGCCCTTCCCCGTCAGGTGCCGGATCGCGGCCGATCCGCAGCAAGGCGGGAATGGCAACCGGCCCTGTTAGCGCGATGAACGGCAGCAGCCCGAGAAAGACCCACCGCCAGCCGAAGTACTTGGCCACCTCAGCGCTTAGCGCTGGGCCTGCCAGCCCCGGCACGACCCACGCGGTCGACAGCACGGCCATCATCCGGGCCCTAAGCCGTTCGGGCAGGCAGCGGCCGATCGCGACGTAGGCGACCGCGGGAATCGCGCCAGCGCCAAGGCCCTGCAATGTGCGCCCGGCGATCAGCACCGGCATCGAGGGAGCCAGCCCGGCGATCGTCAGCCCTGCGGCGAACACGATGATGCCCGCCACGTACGGCACGGCGGGCCCGCGCCGGTCGGCGGCGCGTCCGGCCGCTACGATGCCGACCATCGTTCCCAGCAAGAAAGCGCTGAACACGAAGCCATACAGGCTCAGCCCGTGCAGGTCCCTCGCGACCAGCGGCATCACCGTCACCACTGCAAGCGCCTCAGCCGCCACGAACGTGATGGTCGCCGCTAGCCCGATGGTCAGCGCTCGCCGCTCAGCCGCCCACAGTCCTCCCGCCACTCGCCCGGACGCCATTGTCCCCACTTTCGGTTCCTCGTACGGATACTGCCTCTAGCAGGGTAGAAGCTCAGGCGCGCTTGAAGTCAACCTCTATTCGCACAGAATGAGGCCCCGATGCACACCGCTGAAACCGACAGGGTTTGCTTACGACCGACTAATGAGGCCGGATGGAGATCTGAACCTTGGGGGCGATCGCAGCTGACGTCGCCGTGACCGAGTAGTGGCCGTGATCAGGTGGCTTTGACCGGGCGTGAGCGCGACAGGGCGCGGCCGGTGGCGTCGCGGGGCTCGACGGCGAAGTACGGACCCTTGTTCGAGACCTGGATCGCGGTCTCGAATCCCTTCCTGGGCGCCGAGTTCACGGCAGCCAGCGAGGATTGCGTGCGGCCGGCGAGCACGTTCCAGGAGGCGACCTCGGTGGCGCCGTTCCAGCTCGCGTAGACGGTCGCGCCACCGGACCGGCGGCGTGCGGCGACTGCGGGCAGCTCGGCCGGGTGCCCCTCCCAGCCGCCGATGAACGCCCGGTAGGTTGGGTCGCCCTTGAGCATCTGACCGTCGAGCACAAGATTGCCTTTGGCGTCGAACTCGGAGAAATAAGGGTTGGTGCCCCATCCAACGAACATGCCGCCGCCGGGCAGCATCTGCGCGTTGCCCATCGCCTTGGAGAGAATGAGCGTCCCTGGGTGGATGAACTCCTTGCGCAGCGTGACGAGCATCTTGTCGTAGTCGACGTTCAGGATCAGTGCCCGCGACTGCTTCTCATTCTTGGGCAGTACGCCGTCGTAGCCGTCGTCAAAGACCGTCAGCGTGGTGCGGTCGTGCAGGCGTGTGTCGTGCTGCCAGTAGAACTCACTGCCCGGGGCCATCGTGAAGTCGGTCTTCTTGCCGTTTAGCCGCCAGACGATCTCGCCGGTCTTCCTGCTGACCTTGTACATGCACCAGGTGTTGCGCGCGCCGATCAGCAGGTCGCCGTCGCCGGCGTCCTGGATCGTGTTGATATGGAAGTAGTCGTACGGCAGATCCTTGCTTCCGTGCCCGCCCTCGACAGGCAGGTACGTCTCGTCGAAGCCGACGTGGTCCAGACTGTCCCACTCGAAGAGCAATTCGCCCGTCTGAATGTCTATCTCCTGCGCGATGCCCGACAGCAGCCAGCCCTTCTTCGGACCGCCGAGCTTGGACAGGTCGTAACGCTGCTTGTTGAACGCCGAGATCAGCGCCGTGCCCTGCGGGCTGATGTTGAACTCGTGCTCGTCCACCTGCTGCCCGTTGTGGGCGTGGAGCGTGTGGGTGATCTGGTACGAGCTGTCAGCGATTTTCGCGACCCCGAGGCCGTATCCGCCGGCGACGACCCGGCCCTCGAACCAGGTGAGCACGGGCTTGCCGTTCAGGATCTGCCGCTGGAAGTCCATCTTGCTGTCCTGCCGGTTCGTGTCCGGCGAGAACCAGACCAGATCGCCCGCCGTGTCCATGATCATCGCGCCGCCCTGCCCAGGCCCGGAGTTCGCGATCGCCAGGAACATGTACTGCATTTCGTGACCGGGAGCGACATGGCTCAGCGTGACCTTCGGCGGCGTGAGGTCGGGCCGCGACACATAGTGCTGCAGCTCTTTCCAATCGCCGCGCTGCTGGGCGCTGCTCCGCTGGCACGCAACGAGGCCGAGCCCGGCTGCTGCTGCCGCGGCGGTGCCAGTCCGCTTCAGCATGTCGCGCCGGGTCAAGCTGTTGTTCATCGATACCTCGTTACGGGATCAGCGGGTTACAGGTTATGTGCCAGAAGGCACAATATCGGCCAAGTGCACCGAACCGCTGCCGGGAACCACAACGCCGGAAAGTCCAGGCCGGCCGCCAGAATCTGTTATACCCGCAAACCCTCAGCGGATCTTGACCGGAGCCGATCTGGCCAGCGCATTCCCGTTCGCGTCATGTGCCTGGGCAGCGAAGTACGGCCCGTTGTGACGAACCGCGATGGCCGTCTCGAAATTGGACCTGCGGCCCGACCCGGCTTCGTGCAAGGCGGACTTGGACTTGCCTGCGAACACCCGCCAGGTGGCCACGTCGGTGGCGCCGTTCCAGCTCGCATAGACGACGGCGCCGCCTCCTGACCGGTGCCTCGCCGCGGCCGTCGGTGGCTCGGTGGGATGGCCTGACCATGCCTGCGTGAACGCGCGGTAGGAGGGGGCTCCGACGGCGATGTCGCCGTCGAGTAGCAGCCTGCCGTCGGCCGCGAACTCTGAGAAGTGCGGTTCGGTTCCCCATCCCACGAACATCCGCCCGTCCTCGAGCAGCTGAGCACTGCCCATCGCCCCGGCGAGTAGCACCTCACCTGGGTGGATGTATGCCTTCTGCAACCCGACGTGGCGCTGCGCGGTGTCGATCTCCAGGATGATCGCCCGCGAGTTCTTTTCCTTGACCGGCTTGGCGCCGTTGTCGAACACGGTGATCCGGTTGCCGCTGAACTCACGCACATGGTGCTGCCAGTAGAAGTGGCTGCCGGGTCCCATGTTGAAGAACGATCGCTTGCCGTTCAGCCGCCAGACGAGGGTGCCCGCATTGTTGCGTTGGACACGGTAGATGCACCAGGTGTTCCGGCCGGAGATGAGCACGTCACCGGAGTTGTCAAAGGTCGGCGAGACCGAGTTGATGTGGAAGTAGTTGTATGGGCTGGCTTTCGTGCCCTGGCCGGGGAACAGATAAAAATGGCTGTCGGCAAGCGGCACGTGGTTGATGCTGTCCCACTCCCACAGCAAGCTTCCGGTCTTGATGTCGATCTCCTGGGCTACACCGGAGATCACATGACCGTCCTTCGGGCCCCTGCGCTTGGTCAAGTCGATGCCGGAGTGCTTCCGGTAGATCGTGATCAGCGCGGTACCTTCTGGGGTCACGTAAAAGTCGTGGAAGTCGGCCAGTTCGCCGCGCGGCGGGCGGATGATGTGCCGGGTCTTGTAGCTCGAGTCGGCGATGACAAGCTCACCCTTGCCGTAGCCTGCCGGCACGATCAGGCCCTGAAACCAGGTTAGGACCGGCTTGTCCTCATAGGTCTGGACGCAGAAATTCATGCGACGATTGGTGGCCGTGTTCGGCCCGAACCAGACGAAGTGTCCGTGATGGTCCAGGATGTACGAACCGCCGTGCCCCGGCCCGGAATACGGGGCATTCAGGAAGATGTAGCGCGGATCGCCGAGGGCACCATGACGACGCACGCGAACCTGCGGCGGGGTGAGGTCCGGCCGGGACACGAACGGCGGATCCCCTGACTCGGCTGTCAGCAGTGACCTGCCGGAGCATGCGCTCAGCCCAACCGCCGCCGCGGCCGCCGTGCCCGTCCGCTGCAACAACTGCCGCCGCGACAACCTCACGGACATCGGTTCCCGGTGGCCCTAGCGAATCTTGACTATCGGCGACTTGCGCATGGCGCGGCCCTTGGCGTCGAGTGCCTGAACAGCGAAGTACGGTCCGCGGTTCGACACCTGTATAGCGGTCTCGAAGCCGCTCTTGGGTGCCGTGGCGATCCTATGCAAGCTGCTCCTGCTCAGCCCTGCGAAGACCGCCCAACTATGAGCCTCGGTAGCGCCGTTCCAGCTCGCGTAGACAGTGGCGCCGCCGGTCCGGTGCCGCGCCGCCGCCGCCGGGGGTCCGGTGGGGTGGCCGGTCCAGTCCTGCGTGAACGCCCGGTAGGAGGGGTCGCCCTTTATGATGTCGCCGTCGAGCAGGAGGCTGCCGCCGGGCCCGAACTCCGAGAAGTGCGGCCGGGTGCCCCAGCCGACGAACATCCGCCCGTCGTGGAGCAACTGGGCGCTGCCCATCGCCCCCGCCTGGTACTGCGGAGTGCCGGGATGGAAGAACGCCCTCTTCAGCGAGACGTGCATCGTGGAGGTGTTGACGTTGAGCACTATCGCCCGCGAGTGCGGTTCGTCGGGCACGCCGTTGCCGCCATTGTCGAAGACCGTAATCTCACCAGGACTCAGCTTCACCTGGCGCACGTGATGCTGCCAGAAGAACTTGCTCCGCGGCCCCATCGTGAAGTCCGACTTCTTGCCGTTCAGCCGCCAGACGATGTGCCCGGTCGGGCGCTTGACCCGGTAGATCGTGAAGGTATTGCGGCCGGAAATCAGCAGGTCGCCGCTGCCGTCTCCCACCTCAGAAACGGAGTTGATGTGGAAGTAGTTGTATGGCAAGGCTTGCGTCCCGTCGCCGCCGTCGCCGCCGTCGCCGAGTTTCTGATAGGACTCCTTCAGCGCCACATGCGGATTGGTGTGCGCCCAGCTATCCCATTCCCACAGCAGCTTCCCAGTGGCGATGTCGATCTCTTGCGCCACGCCTGACAACAGATAGCCGTTGGCGGGGCCACCGACCGGGCGCAGGTCGACATTTGAGTGCCGGCGGTAGATCGTGATCAGAGCGGTGTTCTGGGAACTTATGACGAACTCGTGGAAGTCGGCGAGCTGGCCTCCGTGAGCGCGGATCACGTGCTTGATCTTGTACGAAGAGTCCGCGACGATGAGCTGGCCCTGACCGAAGCCCTCAACGATCAGTCCCTGGAACCAGGTGAGAACCTGCTCGCCCTTGTAGGTCTGGACACTGAAGTTCATCCGGTGATGAGTCGCGGTGTTCGCCCCGAACCAGACGAAGTGGCCGTGCCGGTCGATGATGTACGAGCCGCCGTGGCCTGGCCCTGAGTACGGGGCATTCAGGAATATGTAGCGCGGACTCGACGCGGCTCCGTGATTGCGGATGGTGATGTGCGGAGGAGTCAGGTCGGGCCGTGACTTGAACGGCGGTCCGGCGGAGAACGCAGTCACCCGAGCCTCGACGGTCTGGGTCTGACCCTGACCGTTATTGCCGATGCCGATGACTGAGCATCCGTTGGCGGCCAGACCTGCGGCGCCTGCGGCCGATGCACCGGCAAGCCCGAACAGCCGCCTGCGCGTCAGCGCCTCTGGCAGGGCGCGCGTCGGGTCATCCTCCGCGTTGCCGTTCGATGATTCCGGGAGCGCGCGCGTCGGGTCGTCCGCCGCGCTGCCGCTCAGATCGTCGGTCATCGGCCGAGCCTCCGGTTTGGGGATAGGTCGCGTCTCGAAGCCCCCCGGGGGTTCATTGTGTCGCAAACGCGAAGGTGGAGGGCGGACGAACGGTCATCTTAATCGCTTCGTAGCCGTGGTATGACCGACGTCCGCCCAGTGTTTGACCGATTCCGGCCTTGACCCGTTACGGCATGCACACGGCACCGCGGTCGGCCCCGGAAACCAGCGCAGCGTACTTGGCGAGCGCTCCGCTTGTGTAGTTGGGCGCCGCACGCTTCCATCCGGCCCGCCGCCGGTCTAGTTCTGCCTCGTCGACCAGCAGATCGAGCCGCCGCTGCGGAACGTCGAGCACGATCGGGTCGCCATCCGCGACCAGCGCGATCGGGCCGCCGTCGAACGCCTCCGGTGCGGTATGAGCGATGCAAGCACCGAAGGTCGCGCCGGAGAACCGGCCGTCGGTGACAAGCACGACATCCTTGCCCAGGCCAGCTCCCTTGATCGCCGCCGTGACGGCGAGCATCTCCCGCATGCCCGGCCCGCCCTTCGGGCCCTCGTTGCGGATGACGACCACGTCGCCCTTGCTCACCTGGCCGCCGGTGATCGCGGCGAAGCAGTCTTCCTCGCGCTCGAACACCCGCGCCCTGCCCTCGAACTTCAGCGTCTCCAGGCCTGGCACCTTGACGACGGCACCGTTCGGGGCCAGGCTGCCACGCAGCACGGCGAGACCGCCTTCGGTCAGCAGGGGATCGCTGACCGGCCGCACCACCTGGCCGTCCGGCCGCGCGGCATCAGCCACGTTCTCGGCCAGCGTCCTGCCGTTGACCGCGATCGCGCTGCCATCGATGAGGTCGGCTTCGAGCAGCTCCCGCAACACCACGGGCAGGCCGCCGACCTGGTCGAGCTCGCTCATGACGAACCGGCCGGCCGGACGCATCGAGGCGATCAGCGGCGTGCGACGGCTGATCTGGTCGAAGTCATCCAGCGTCAGGTCGACCTGAGCCTCGGCCGCGATCGCGAGCAGGTGCAAGATCGCGTTCGTCGAGCCTGCCGTGGCCATAACGACGGCCGCCGCGTTCAGGAACGCCGTCCTGGTCATGATGTCGCGCGGACGCAGACCGGCCGCCAACGCCTGCACGGCGATCTCGCCGGTCGCCCTGGCAATGGCGGTTCGCTCCGCGCTGACCGCCGGCGGCGTCGCCGCACCTGGCAGCGCCATGCCGAGCGCCTCTGAACAGGCCGACATGGTGTTCGCCGTGTACATGCCGGCACACGACCCGGCGCCCGGGCAGGCAGCCCGCTCGACGGCGAGCAGGTCGGCGTCGGACATCTCCCCGGCAGCCTGAGCGCCGACCGCCTCGAACACGTCCTGGATCGTCAGCGACCGGCCAAGCGCATGGCCTGGCAGGATCGTGCCGCCGTAGAGGAATGCCGCTGGCACGTTGAGCCTGGCGCAAGCCATCAGCATGCCGGGCAGCGACTTGTCGCATCCCGCGATCGCGACCAGCGCGTCGAACCGCTCGGCATGCACCATCAACTCGACGGAATCGGCGATCACCTCCCGGCTGACCAGCGATGCCTTCATCCCTTCGTGGCCCATCGCGATGCCGTCGGAGACCGCGATGGTGCCGAACTCGATTGGCACCGCTCCTGCCTGCCGTATTCCTTCCTTGGCCGCGCCCGCGAGCCCGTTCAGGTGCAGGTTGCAGGGCGTCACCTCGTTCCATGACGAGGCGACCGCGACCTGCGGCAGCTTGAGATCGTCGTCGCTCAGCCCGACCGCGCGCAGCATCGCGCGTTGCGGTGCCCTCGCCGGCCCCGTCGTCAGCGGTCCGCTGCGCGGCCGCGGCAGATTTGTCATGTTGGCAAGCCCTTCTGGGGAGAACGGAACGTTCGTAGCTGATGTTCATCCGAAATGTCGGTCGTTACACGGGGACAAGTGCCTCCGCGCCAGCCCGCAGCAGGCCGTAGCTGATCCCGTCGGCAAGTGCCTCCCAGGAGGCCGTGACGATGTCGTCGGACACTCCGACCGTGGTCCACTCGCCGTCGTGATCAGCCGACGTGAGCATCACGCGCGTGACCGCGCTGGTAGCGGCCCTGCCGTCGAGTATCCGCACCTTGTAGTCGACCAGGTGGATAGTGGCGAGCTCCGGATACAGCTCGGATAGCGCCTTGCGCAGCGCCTGGTCGAGGGCGTGGACGGGCCCGACTCCCTCGCCAACGGCCACTACCCGCTGCTCGCCCAGCCGCAGCCTGACGATTGCTTCGCTCCGGTCGGCTCCTTCTGACTTCTCGATCACGACCCGGTAACCCTCAAGGTCGAACCACGACGGCGATTGCCCGGCCATGCGCCTGACCAGCAGCTCGAACGAAGCGTCGGCCGCCTCGAACGCGTACCCCCGGTGTTCGGCGGCCTTGATCTCCTCGAGCACCTCCGTGGCGACCTCGCCTGGCAGGTCGAGCCCCATCGCGGCGGCCTTCACCAGCACGTTGCTGCGTCCAGCTAGCTCGCTGACCAGCACGTGCGCCTGGTTGCCCACCAGCTCGGGGTTCACGTGCGAGTACGCGTCGGGCCGCCGCGCGATTGCCGACGCGTGCAAGCCCGCCTTGGTGGCGAAGGCCGACGATCCGACGTAGGGCTGCTTCGGGTCGAACGGCAGGTTGGCCAGCTCGGCGATCTCCCGAGCTGTCGTCGCGAGCGCCGCGAGCCTGCCAGGCGGCAGCAGCTCGTGCTCGCGTTTCAGCTCCAGCCCGGCGATGATGGCGAACAGGTCAGCGTTGCCGCACCGCTCGCCGTATCCGTTGGCGGCGCCCTGCACGTGCGTGGCGCCCTCACCGACTGCAACCAGCGAGTTCGCCACCGCGCACGCGGAGTCGTTGTGGCAGTGCACGCCGACCCGAATGGGGAACCGGCCGAGCACGTCGCGCACGATCTGCACGATCTCCTCCGGCAACGTCCCGCCGTTCGTGTCGCACAGCGCCAGCGTGTCCGCACCGGCCTCCGCGGCCGCCGCCAGGCACTCCAGCGCGTACGCCGAATCAGCCACATACCCGTCGAAGAAATGCTCGGCATCGAACACGACCCGGCGCCCCTCGCGCACGAAGAACCGCGCCGAGTCCGCGATCATTGCGAGGTTCTCCTCACGCGACGTCCGCAACGCCTCATCGACGTGCAACGTCCACGACTTCCCGACCAGCGTCACGATCGGTGTGTTCGCGATCAGCAGCGTCTCAAGATCAGCATCCCCATCCGCGGACCGATTCGGCCGCCTAGTCGCGCCGAACGCCGCAAGCTGCGCGTTCCGCCACGGAACCTCATTGGCCCTGGCGAAGAACTCCTTGTCCTTCGGGTTCGACCCCGGCCACCCGCCCTCGACCACATCGACACCGAGCTCGTCGAGCGCCGCGGCCACCCGGAGCTTGTCCTCAACGGTGAGGTCGAGCCCCACCTGTTGCGACCCGTCTCGCAGCGTCGTGTCGTACATCTCGACGAAGGTGCGCTCGCTGGAAACCGTCGTGGCGGCCGGTCGGGCAGCAGATCCCGGGATGCCGGCTGGCTGCGCAACGCCAGGCATCCCGGGACTGCCGTCCGCCCTGCGGTCACCTGCGGCGTTCATGAGGGCACCTCCGTGTGGGCGAGCTGCTCAGCGAGGGCGTCAGCCCAGGCTTGCGCGGTCGCGGCGCCGCCCGTGGAGAGGACTGCGTCTACAGCCGACTCCAGTTCCGCTGCTGCATGTTGTTCGCCGAGGTGGTCGAGCATGAGGGAGGCGGACAGGACGGCGCCGGCGGGATTGGCTTTGCCGGTGCCGGCGATGTCGGGGGCGGAGCCGTGGACTGGCTCGAACATCGAGGGGCCGGTCTTGTCGGGATTGAGGTTGCCGCTCGCCGAGAGGCCGAGGCCGCCCGTGAGGGCGGCGGCGAGGTCGGTGAGGATGTCGCCGAACAGGTTGTCGGTGACGATCACGTCGAAGCGGCCTGGGTCGCTCACCATATAGAGACAGGCCGCGTCAACATGGGCGTAGTCGAGCTCGACGCCCTCAGCCGTGGCAACCTCCTTCGCGGCGCGCATCCAGAGGCTACCGGCGTTGACTAGGACGTTGGTCTTGTGGACGAGGGTGAGCTTGCCGCTCCGGCGCTTGGCGAGTCCGGCGGCGTAGCGGATGCAGCGCTCCACGCCGGCGCGGGTGTTGAGCGACTCTTCGGTGGCGACCTCGAACGAGCTGCCCTGGTGGGCGATGCCGCCGGCACCGGCGTACAGGCCTTCGGTGTTCTCGCGGACGACGATGAAGTCGAGGTTGTCGGCGCCCGCAGTGTCGACGCCGGGGCGCTGCTTAGCGGGGCGAAGGTTGACGTAGAGGTCGAGCTCGAATCGCAGCCGGAGCAGCAGCCCCCGCTCGAGGACGCCCGGCGGGACCGACGGGCTGCCGACCGCGCCGAGGAAGATCGCGTCGGCCGTGCGCAGGTCGTTCAACGTCTCGTCGGACAAAACCTCGCCCGTGCGCAGGTAATGCTCGGAGCCGAGCGGGCTGTGCTGCCAGTCGAGCGTGAAGCCGTGCCGCTTGCCAGCCTGATCGACGAGATCCCGCGCGACCGCCGTGACCTCCGGCCCGATGCCGTCGCCAGGGAGATGCACGACGTTGTAGCTGCGTACGTTGCCCTCCATCAGGCGTTCTCCTCATGATCTGTGTCCGCGTCCAGCCAGCTCATCATGCGACGCAGCGGCCTGCCGGTCTGCTCGATGAGGTTGGTGCGCGCCTCGTTCCGCAAACGGTTGAAGTTCGGCCGCCCCGCATCGTCCTCCGCGATCCACTCCTTGGCGAACTCGCCGGATTGAATGTCGGACAGGATCTTGGCCATCGCCTGCCTCGCAGGCTCAGAGACGACCTTGGAGCCCCTCGTGAGGCCGCCGTACTCGGCTGTGTCGCTGACCGAGTACCACATCCAGGTCTCGCCGCCCGCCTGCATCATGTCGACGATGAGCTTGAGCTCGTGCAGGCACTCGAAGTAAGCGACCTCGGGCTGGTAACCCGCTGCCACGAGCGTCTCGAAGCCCGCGTTGACCAGCGCGGTGACGCCACCGCACAGCACGGCCTGCTCGCCGAACAGGTCGCTTTCCGTCTCCTCCTTGAACGTGGTGACGAGCGCACCGGCCTTCGTACCGCCGATCGCCTTCGCATACGACTTGACCAGGTCCCACCCCTTCCCGGTCGCGTCCTGCGCCACCGCCACCAGCACCGGCGTCCCCTGCCCGGCCTCGTACTGCCACCGCACGGTATGCCCCGGAGCCTTCGGCGCTACCATCGCGACATCGACATCCACAGGCGCTTCGACGTACCCGAAGTGCACATTGAACCCGTGCGCGAAGAACAGCGCGTCCCCCGCCTTCAGATTCGGCCCGATAGCCTCGGCATACAGCCGCCGCTGCCCCGTATCCGGCGTCAACACCATCACCAGGTCCGCCCACGCACACACTTCCGCAGGCGTCCCGACAGTCAGCCCCTCTTCCTCCGCCTTCGAGCGCGACTTCGACCCCTCCGGCAACCCAACCCGCACATCACACCCGCTATCCCGAAGACTGAGCGCATGCGCATGCCCTTGGGAGCCGTAGCCAAGTACTGCGACCTTCCGGCTCTGCACAAGTCCGAGGTCAGCCTCATCGTCGTAATACACCGTCGCCATCGAAAGTTCCTTCCGCGCTTATGTCTCTTTGGTTTTGTGCCGTGCCGCGTCGCTAGACCTATGCACAATCGGCCAGCGACGCCGGCTGATCGTCCGTGATCGTTCCGCTGCCGCGTCCGATCGCGATTAGGCCAGTACGAACGAGTTCACAAGTTCCATGACGCTCGAGTTGCGCGAGCAACGCGTCAAGCCGGCCGGGCGAGCAGACCGCCTCGAGCACGATGGTCTCCGGGTCGAGATCGACAACATTGGCACGGAACGACGCCGCTACATCGAGGAGATCCGCGCGAAGCTCCGGCCTGACCGTGACCTTGATCAGAGCGAGTTCTCGCTCGACGGCCTCGTCCTCGGCGAGCTCGACAACCTTGAGCACCCGAATGAGTTTCTCGAGCTGCTTGTGGACCTGATCGACCGGCGTGGTCTCTCCGTCGACCACGATCGTCATCCGGCTGACCCGCTCGTCGCTGGTCGGCCCGACCGACAGGGACGTGATGTTGAATGCGCGCCGTGAGAACAAGGCGGCGACGTGAGCGAGCACACCTGGCTTGTTCTCGACTAGGACCGAGAGCGTATGGGTGGTCATTTCGCGATCACTTCCTTGCGGGCGGCCGCCTGCTGCTCTGCCGCGCTGAACTCGGGACCGAGCACGATGTCGTCGTTCGCATGACCGGCCGGAACCATCGGGAAGACGCCCTCGGCGTCGTGGGTGCGGAAGTCGACGACCGTCGGCACATCGCTGATCGACAGCGCCTTCTCCAGCACCGCGTCGACCTCGCCGGCCGCCTCGCAGCGCAGGCCGGCGCAGCCGTAAGCCTCGGCGAGCTTCACGTAGTCGGGGACGTCTCTGCCGAGATGCACCTCGGAGTAGCGCTCGTCGTAGAACAGCTCCTGCCACTGCCTAACCATGCCGAGGAATCCGTTGTTGAAGATCAGCACCTTGATGGGCAGGCCCTCGATCGCACACGTGGCCAGCTCCTGCGCGGTCATCTGGAAGCAGCCGTCGCCGTCGATCGCCACCACCAGTTCGCCTGGCCTGCCGATCTGCGCACCCATGGCCGCCGGGACGGCGAACCCCATCGTGCCGGCGCCGCCTGAGTTGATCCAGCTGCGCGGTTTGGTGAAGGAGTAGTGCTGGGAGGCGTGCATCTGGTGCTGTCCGACCCCGGCCACGACGATGGCGTCGCCTCCGGTCATCGCCGACAACCGCTCGACCACGTGCTGGGGCTTCAGCGGGCCGTCGGTTTCCTGGGTGTAGCGGAGGGGATAGCTGCGCTTCCACCCCGCGGTCGTCGCGACCCACTCCGCGGTATCCGGCGGGCCCTCGGACTGCACGAGCTTGCGCATCGTGCGCGCCAGCTCGGTCATGACCGTGCTCAGATCGCCCACGATCGCCACATCAGGTGCGCGGTTCTTGCCGATCTCGGCCGGGTCGATGTCCGCGTGCACGATCTTGGCCTTGGGTGCGAACGCGCCAAGCTTGCCGGTGACCCGGTCATCGAACCTGGCACCAAGCGCGACGATGAGGTCGGCCTCTTGCAGCGCGGCCACCGCCGCGTACATGCCGTGCATGCCTGGCATGCCGAGTGCGAGCGGGTGCGAGTCAGGAAACGCGCCGCGGGCCATCAGCGTGGTCGTGACCGGGACCTGCGTCAGGTCGGCAAGCTCGCGCAGCGCCTCGTGCGATTCGGACTTGATCACTCCGCCGCCGACGTAGAGGACCGGGCGGCGCGCCTCGCGCAACATCCGGGCGGCGGCCGCGATCCGCTCCCTGTCTGGCGGCCCCGGCACGCTGTAACCGGGCAGGTCGAGGCTCGGCGGCCAGGCCCAGGAGGTCGTGGCCTGCAGGATGTCCTTGGGCAGGTCGACCAGGACCGGGCCCGGCCTTCCCGTCGCGGCGATGTGGAACGCCTCAGCGATCGCGGCCGGGATCCGCTCAGGATCGGTGACCAGCTCGTTGTGCTTAGTTACTGGCGCCGTGATGCCCGTGATGTCGGACTCCTGGAACGCGTCGGTGCCGATCATCGCTGTCGGCACCTGCCCGGTGATGGCCACGATCGGGACGGAGTCCATGTACGCGTCGGCGAGCGCCGTGACCAGGTTGGTCGCCCCCGGCCCGCTGGTTGCCATGCACACGCCGGTCCGGCCGGTTGCCCACGCATAGCCCTCGGCGGCGTGCCCCGCGCCCTGCTCGTGCCTGACCAGCACGTGCCGGAGCGAGGATGACCGCAGCGGGTCGTAGGCGGGCAAGATGGCGCCGCCGGGCAGGCCGAAAACGACATCGACCCCCTGGCTCTCCAGGCTGCGGACGAGCGCCTGGGCTCCGGTCACTTCCACGGGATGTGCTCCTTCGTGAGATTGGTCGGGTCATGCGGGTCGCGATAACAAAAAACCTCCTGGCCGATCCGGCCGAGGAGGAGTAGCGCGAGCCCGTCACCAGGCTCGCGCTACGTGATAAGGATTACTCGGAAGTTGATCTTGGACATGATGAATCTCCGTGAACCTGGTTTAAGGATTTCCGTGGGAGGCGACGTTGCCCGCCGCCCCCCACTTTAGGGCATGTCTAGACACTTGCGCTCGTCGAGGTGGCAGAAACGGGCAGCCACGGCGCCCGCGTGCGCTCGAATGCAGCGATCGCCTCGTCGTGCCTCAACGTGACGCCAATGTCGTCAAGGCCTTCGAGCAGCCGCCAGCGGGCGTAGTCGCCGATAGCGAACGGGGCGGTGACGCCCGGCGCCGACACGGTGCGCTCGGCGACGTCGACGACGACCTTGGCGCCTGGATCGGCAGCGAGCGCCGCGATCAGGCGGGCCACGTCATCCTCGTCGGCCTGCGCGGTCACCAGTCCGGCCCCGATGCTGTTGCCGCGGAAGATGTCGGCGAAGCTCGGCGCCACCACGGCCTCGAAGCCGAAGTCCTGCAGTGCCCACACAGCGTGCTCCCGCGAGGAACCGCAGCCGAAATTCGCCCCGGCGATCAGGATCTTCGCGTCGGCCGCACCGGGCTGGTTCAGGGTAAATGCCGGATCGGCCCGCCAGGCCTCGAACAGCCCTGCACCGAAACCGGTCCGCTCGACCCGCTTGAGCCAGGCCGCCGGGATGATCTGGTCGGTGTCGATGTCGCGGCGGTCGATCACGACCGCCCGGCCCCGCACTCGTTGTACCGCGCGCATCAGCGGCCGCCTTCCAGATCTCCCGGCACCGCGAACCGGCCGGCGACGGCGGTGGCAGCAGCCATTGCCGGAGAGACCAGATGGGTGCGTCCCCCCGGGCCCTGCCGGCCCTCGAAGTTTCGGTTGCTCGTCGATGCGCTGCGCTCGCGCGGCGCGAGAATGTCGCCGTTCATGCCCAGGCACATCGAGCACCCTGCGGACCGCCACTCGAAGCCTGCGGCGCGGAAGACCTCGTCCAGGCCTTCGGCCTCGGCTTCGGCCTTCACCCTGGCCGATCCTGGCACGACGATCGCGCGCACGCTGGGGCTGATCGTCCTGCCCCTCAGCACGCCCGCCGCGGCGCGCAGGTCCGCGAGCCTGCCGTTGGTGCACGAGCCGATGAACACGGTGTCGACGGCGATATCCCGCACCGCGGTCCCGGCTGCCAGGCCCATGTATTCCAGCGCGCGCTGGGCGGCCTGCTGCTGTCCTGGCGAGCCGAACGATGCTGGATCGGGCACCACGCCGTCGATGCTGACCGACTGGGCGGGGTTCGTGCCCCACGTCACGACCGGGCGCAGCGAAGCTGCGTCAATGCGAACCTCGCGGTCGAACGTCGCATGCTCATCAGTGCCGAGCGAGCGCCAGTCGTCAAGGGCTCGCTCCCATTCAGCGCCCTTGGGGGCATGCGGCCTGCCCTCAAGGAAGGCAAAGGTCGTGTCGTCGGGCGCGATCATCCCGGCCCGCGCGCCGGCTTCGATCGACATGTTGCACACCGTCATCCGGCCTGCCATGTCGAGAGCGCGCACGGCCTTTCCGCGGTACTCGATTACCGAGCCGGCGCCGCCGCCGGTCCCGATCTCGGCGATGATCCCGAGCACCAGGTCCTTCGCGGTGACGCCTTCAGGCAGCGCGCCGTCCACGGTCACGGCCATCGCCTGTGGCTTGATCTGACGCAGCGTCTGGGTAGCGAGGACGTGCTCGACCTCGGTGGTCCCGATGCCGAATGCGAGCGCGCCGAAGGCGCCGTGCGTTGAGGTGTGGCTGTCGCCGCACACTACGGTCATGCCCGGCTGGGTCAGCCCTAGCTGCGGACCAATGACGTGCACCACGCCTTGCTCAGCGCTGCCGAGCGGATACAGCGTGACGCCGTGCGCCTCGCAGTTCTTGCGGAGCCTGGCCATCTGCTCGGCGGCCAGCGGGTCGGTGACCGGCCCGGGCAGGGTGGGGACGTCATGGTCCATAGTGGCCACGGTCAGGTCGGGCCGGCGTACCTTGCGCCCGGCCAGATCGAGACCCTCGAACGCCTGTGGCGATGTCACCTCGTGGACGAGGTGCAGGTCGATGTACAGCAGCGGCGGCTCGCCATCGGGGCTGGCAACCAGGTGCCGTTGCCACACCTTGTCAAAGAGCCGCGAGTCCTGCCCGCCGCTACTGTGCCCGTCACTACTGAGGGTGTCTGGCATCTTCCGGGCCGGCCTACTCGTCGCCAGCCGAGCCGGCGTCGCCGCCGTTGTCACGCCGGTCCAGCGCGACCTGCACGGCGTGCAGCGCCGACGCCGTGGTAACCGCCGGGTCGGCGGCTCGGACCTCCAGATGTGTGCGTCCGCGCGGCGACGCGGTCGACACGCGCGCTCGGGTTGACACTGAAACGGGCACCATCGCTTGCTCCTACCGATTCTTGGCACTGATCTGTTGCCAGGCGTTCCAGCTGGGAGGCGGAGCCGTTGCCGTGCCAGAGCCGCGATCGAGGGCGGCGATGACGATGCTCCATAATTCGGAGCCAGGAATCCGATGATCAGAACCTGCGGCATGCGGCCAGCGCCTCATCCCCGTAGCGGGTTGCTGGCCTGCCTGATCAGGTCCCGCTACGGCTGCTAAGAATGAGTACGAAGAGCCGCATGATCGCTCCACTGTACCCGACCCGTCCGCGGAGCTTGACGGGGGTGGTTACAGCAGGCCGAGCTTGCCGCCGCGGGCGATAGCCTCGCGCCTGGTCGTCACGTTGAGCTTGCGGTAGACCGAGCGCAGGTGCGTCTTGACCGTATTGATCGACAAGAACAGCGCCTCGGCGATTTCCTGATTGGTCATGTGCGAAGGCAGGAACCTCAGGACCGCGAGCTCGCTGCTGGTCAGCGGGGTAGCCGCGGTAGCCTGCTGAGCGTGCGCTGGCGCGGTATCGAACCGCTGCAGCACCCGTGCCGCGAACGCCGCGCCCTGACTGACCGGCCTGATCAGCACCGTCAGCGCCGATCGTGCGGCGCCGCCCCCGTCGAGGAACGGCTGGTACATCCGCTGCGGCTCGGCCAGCCCGAGCGCGATGGTGAGCCGGTCAGTGGCACGCTCTGAGTGGCCGAGCCGGCGTTCCGCGATGGCCGCGATGACCAGCGCGCAGACCTGATCGTGCAAAGCGACTGCGATGCCGGTCAGGCACGGCTCCAGCGCGTTCAGCGCGCCTTCGCTGTCACCCTGCCCGAGTAGCAACATGGCCTCGGCAAGGCGAACTCCCGGCTTGCCTGACTCCGTGCCGCCGAGCGCCAGCTTCGCCCGGCTGAAGTCGCCGTCCCTGACCGCGATGTCGGCTTCGAGCGGTGCAAGAAACTCCTCGAGCACGGCCGGTCCGTTCGGGCCGCCGTTCAGGCACCTGTACCGGAGCCGGGTCAGGAAGTTCCTGGCGGCGCTGGTATCGCCATCGGCGAGCGCGAGCTTGGCTCGCGCGACCGCGGCAAGCGACAGGATCACGCTGCCGGCGGCCGGGTCGTGGCTGTCGCCCAGGCCGGCCGCCCGCTCGTCGGGATCGCATTGGTCGAGCGCCGCACGAGCAGCAGCCGCCTCGTCCCTCGCTAGATGGACGTGCGCCATGGCGAGCTGGCAAAGCCTGGCCACGAGAGCGTCGCCTCCCGTGTCCTGGTCGGCTAGGTCACTGGCCGCGAGCAGGTCGCCATAGACGGCCTCGGCCAGTGCTTGCCAGGCTCGCGCGCGGTCGTCGAACTCGGGCCGGCCATCGCGGAGCTGCCTCCTGGCCGCCGCGAGGCTCTGCCTGGCGCTGACCGCGTCCTGGCCGGCCAGCTCGGCCGCGCCCAGCGCGCACCACAGCAAGCCCACGCCCAGCCGCGCGGCGCCTTCGCTCGCCGTTCGCTCGGCCTGCACCGCAATGCCGCGGCTCTGCTCGACCAGGGAATCCTGCACCGGAGTCACGCTCATCAGCTTGAGCGCCTGCAGCCACGTCCTGATCCGCTGACGCTGCGCATGACCGCACCTGCCGAGCGCCTGCTGAGCGTTCTCCAGGTGAAGGGCAGCCGCGCAGCTGTCCCCAGTCCGAAGGCCCGCCGCCGCCAGCGCCCCCGCGACCGCGGCATCCCCAGCGAACCTGCTGGCAGGGAAGGTGGCGAGCACGGGCTCCAGCTCGGCTGCAGCGCCAGGAACGAGCAGCTCCGGCCCTGCATCGGCGAGCACTCGGCCGGCGAATTCCCAGTCGCTGGCTCGCGCCGCCGCGCGGATCGCCTGAGCGTGCTGGCCGCGAGCGGCCAGCCACCTGGCGGCACGCCTGGTCAACCGGACACTCTCGCCGGGAAGTTCGCGGCGCAGCCGCGCCCGGAGCATGTCGGCCAGCATCGGGTGGAACCGATACTCCGTGCGCTCTGTTCTCGCCGAATCGGAGTCTTCCGGCCCGATCATCATGTTCTCGCGGCTGAGCTGCTCGAGAATCGCACCGCCGCTGGTGCCGCCCGTGAGCGCGTCGGCCAGGTCACCGCAGATCACGTCGGCGACGCTCGTGCGCAGTAGGAAGAGCCTGCTATCCGGCGGCAGGCTCGCGAGCACCTCGTCCCACAGATAGTCGGCGACCGCTGGCTCGTCTCCGGTGATCCGGGAAATCGCCTGCTTGCCCCGCGCGGCGCGGAGCGCGGCCAGCCTGAGCCCAGTCATCCAGCCCTGGGTGCGCGCGAGCAGTTCATCGCGCTGCGCGGGCGCTAGCTGCAGGCCCACCATCGCGAAGTACGCGTCGGCCTCCTCCGGCGTGCATGCGAGATCCGCTCCGCCGATTTCGGCCAACTCGCCGGCGACCCGGAGCCTGGCCACCGCCAGCCCGGCGGGATGGCGGCCCGACAAGATGAGCCTGAGGTTCGGCGGCGCGTGCCTGATCAGCTGGTCGACTCCGGTCAGGACGCTTGCTCCGGCGAGGTCGCAGATGTCGTCGACGACCAGCGTCACGGGGACAGGGAGCTGCTCGGCGATCTCGGTGAGCCGGAACGGGAACGCGTCATCTTCAGGGTCAGGCAGCTCCCGCACTACTTCCCCAGGGACGGCCGGTGTGTTGGTCATGGCCAGCCTGACGTGCGTCCACAGCTGCCGTGGCCAGCGATCGCCATAATCCAGGCTGATCCAGCCGACGCTGCCGTCTTGCGCCGCACTTGCCCACGACGCGCACGCCACGGTCTTGCCTGCGCCAGACGGGCCGCATACCAGCGTCACCCGGTGCCCGGCCGTCGCCTGTGCGATAAGCGCGCTGACCCGCGGGCGCTCGACCAGCGGCACGTTCGACCGCGGCACGGTGACCTTGTCGCCTGCCTGCAACCTCGGCGTAGGCCGGCCCTGGTTGCGCGCGTCGCCGCGCACACCCACCCGGTCGTCGTGTCGTGCTGAGCGGACAGCCGGTCGGCTGAACGTGCTCGCCATGGATCCCCCGGGGCTAGCACGTCAGATCGGTCCCTTAGGCCCCCACCGGAGGGACGAACGTGCAGCATCAGCCCGACAGCGACCGTACCCGCCAGATGCGCCCACCAACCTCGCATCTGGCTCGATGCGTATGCGCTGCTTTGAAACTTCGCTGAGGCTGCGCTAGTCCTCTTCGCTGAATGCCTCGCGCAGCTTCGCCTCCTGGTCGTTGGTCAGGTTCGTGCTGATCAGCTCGGCGTGCTTGTTCCTGAAGCGGTCACTGACCCGGTCCATGACCGCGTCGGAGCTGAGCAGGAACAGCGCCGAGGTTCCCGGCGTGACCTTTTCCCGGACGTCGCGGATGAAGGAGTCGCTGATCCCGACATCGGCCATCGAGCCGATCAGAGCGCCGGTCGCCGCGCCGATCGCGAGACCGAGGATCGGGATGAAGAAGATCAAGCCGAACAGCAAGCCCCAGAAGCCGCCGCCGAGAGCGCCAGCCCTCTTACTGTCGCGCAGCTCGCGGGTCTTCGGCTTGTTCTTGCCGAGCTCCCAGCTCACGACGGCCGCGTCGAGGACCTGGATGAGCTGCTGCTTCTGAAGGTCCGCCAGCACATCAAGCGCCTCCTGGGCGCCGTCGGTCGACTCGAACTTCCAGACGGTTAGCGCTGACATGACCGCTCCTGAGCTGTGATTTGCCGGGCTGACCGGGCTCACGCTGACGCTGACTGGGTGCTCCCGCTGACGGCAGCGCTATTCAGGATCCGCTTGCGACCGTGGCAGGGCATCACCCGCCGCGAGTGAAAGGCCATGCGGCTCCGATTCGCTGGCCGAACATCACCCTGCTGGGATGACGCATGGCTCATTCCGCCACGCGCATTGTGAGATATGACTACGACCACTTCTACTCGGACCCGGTCGCGTTCGACGCAAGCGCGGTCGCGAACGACGAAAGTCGGCTCACGTTCGTCGCAAGCCGGATCCCGTTCAAAGCAAGCCCGGTCACATGCGACGCAGTCCGGAACGCGCGCGACGCAAGCCCGGTCGCGTACGACGCAGGCCCGGCCGCGCTCGACGCGGGCCGATGCGCGTACTACGCAAGCTCGGCCGCGTGCGGTGCCGAGTCAGCGTGGTGAACGCGCTGGGGCTCCTCGGCGAACAGCCAGCAGTCGCCGCACCGCACCGGCGACCGCTACATTTCCAGGTGTGCCCACGCAGACCCGAAGGTACGAGCTCGACACCGAGATCAAGAAGCTGACTCCTGCCGAGCGGGCGGAGAAAGGCCGCAGGCTCAGGGAACAGGTGCCGCGGAGCAGCCATGCGGAGTTCAGTACCGACGCAGAGCGTCCTGACCCGGTCAGTCTGCTCATGGAGCAGTCGGCGGGCCGGTTGCCCGACCTGGTGCCGATCAGGTACGGACGGATGGTCGCATCCCCGTTCTCCTACTTCCGTGGCGCGGCTCTGCCGATGGCCTACGACCTGTCACGCACTCCAGCGACAGGACTCCCGGTGCAAGCCTGCGGTGATGCGCACCTGGGCAACTTTGGCCTCTTTGGCTCGGCCGAGCGCAGGCTTGTCTTCGACATCAATGACTTCGACGAGACGCTGCCTGGTCCCTGGGAGTGGGACGTCAAGCGGCTGACCGCGAGCCTGGAGATCGCGGCACGGGAAAATGGCGTGCGCAAGCGCGACCGGACCGCGATGGTCCAGGCCGCGGCGGCCCGGTACCGGATCGCCATGCGTGAGTTCGCTGGCATGTCCAACCTCAAGGTCTTCTACGCCAGCGCCGACATCGACGCAATTCAGGAGCGGCTGCAGGGCCGGCTGACCTCCAAGCAGCAAAGCCGCCTGACCAAGGGCATCGCAAAGGCGCAGAGCAGGGACAGCATGCAGGCGCTGCAGAAGCTGACCAGGGTCGTCGACGGGAAGCCGCAGATCGTGCCGGACCCGCCGCTGGTGATTCCGCTTGACAACCTGATGCCGAACGACCTGGACAGGAACGAACTCGAAAAGGGGCTGCTGTCAGCGGTCGAGGGCTACAAGCGGACGCTCTCGGCCGACCGCAGGTACCTGCTCGACCAGTACCAGTCAGGCATGGCCGACGTCGCGCGCAAGGTAGTCGGCGTGGGCAGCGTGGGCACCCGGTGCTGGATCATGCTGATGCTCGGTCGCGACTCAGACGACCCGCTGTTCCTTCAGATGAAGGAGGCCGGGCCGTCGGTGCTCAGCGCCTTCGCCGGTCGCAGCAGGTTCCAGAACCAGGGTCAGCGCGTGGTAGACGGGCAGCGGCTGATGCAGGCCGCGAGCGACGCCTTCCTGGGCTGGCACCGGCTGAACCCGGCACCAGATGGTGTCGTGCGGGACTTCTACATCCGCCAGCTGAGGGACTGGAAGTTCTCGCTCGACACACAAGACATGCCGCCCAACAGGCTGTCTGGCTACGGCCAAGTCTGCGCGTGGACGCTCGCCAGGGCGCATGCCCGGTCGGGTGACCGGATCGCGATCTCCGCCTACCTCGGCAACTCGGACTCCTTCGACAAGGCGATCGGCGCTTTCGCGGCGGCCTACGCCGACCAGAACGACCGGGACTACGCGGCGCTTCGCGAAGCGGCCGAGTCGGGCCGGGTTCTCGCCCAGCGCGGCGTCTGAAGCTCACCCGGCGCAGGTGAAGCACAGCGGCCATCGGGCCGGTCTACTGGATCCGAATCGACCGCGACCGAATTGGGAGGTACTCGTGCCTGCAACTACATCACCGGTGCTCGACACGCTGATGGACATCAACATGGCATCGATCGAGCACACTCACCTCATGCCGCGCGAGCTGATGCTCGCCAGGCTCGCAGCGCTGGTCGCCGTCGACGCGCCGCCAGCGTCCTATCTCGCCAACGCCGGCGCGGCGGCCGACAGTGGCGTGACAGAGCAAGACGTCCAGGACATCCTGATCGCGATCGCCCCAGTGGTGGGTACCGCGAAGGTCGTATCCGCGGGCGGCAACCTGATGCGGGCACTGGGCTTCGCGATAGCCGTCGCCGAGGATGACGACATTCTCTGACTAGGACCGGACGCGCGGGCCTGCCTGTAATCCTGGCGGGCCCGCGCCTGTCCTCGCACGCCCGCGCCGGTCCTCCCAGGCCAGTACCCATTGCACTGTCGGTAGCCGCGTTTACGCTCTTAGTGTGCGCCCCGGTCACGTCGTTCCCAGTCACCTGGTTCTACTGCATGGCCAGCCAGGGCTCGGTACGGACTGGGATCCGGTGATCGCGAGCCTGCCCGCATGGGTGAGCGCGATCGCGCTGGACCGACCGGGGCACGGGTCCAGCCCGCTGCCAGGCGGCGGCCTGGAGCACAACGCGGCGGCCGTGCTCGACGCGCTTGACGCCCGCGATATCGACCGCGCCGTGCTCGTCGGTCACTCCTATGGCGGCGGCGTCGCGCTGCAGGTCGCTGCCTCGGTGCCTGAACGAGTGGAGGCGCTCGTCCTGCTCGCGTCGGTCGGCCCTGACTGCCTCAACATCTTCGACTGGCTGCTGGCCGCCCCGGTTGCGGGCGCGCTCGCATCCCGGATCGCGTGGCAACTCACCCCGCCGTTCGCGCGCGCCGTGCTGCGATTCATGTCCAGGAAGCGCCATCCGAACTGGCAGGTATGGGGTCACGCTCACTGGGAGAACGGACCGCTCTGGCGAACGTTCCTGGCAGAGCAGAAGGCTCTCGTGCGGCAGGCTCAGGAGTTCGAGCGCCTCGCCGCCTCGATCAGGGCTCCCACTCTGGTCGTGACCGATCCGCGGGATCCGCTGGTCCCGTTCAAGACCGCCGAGGCGCTCATCCGGGTACTGCCCAATGCCCGGCTGCATCTGATCGATAGAGCCGGCCATCACCTGCCGCTGCGCGTGCCAGAAGAGGTCGCCAACCAGATCGCCATGTTCCTGGAGGCGGCCGACTTCGTGGGGACGGCCGAGGTAGAGTCCGCCGGATGACCAGGCTCGTCAGAGCGGGCGGACCTGCTCTGCTTGCGGGCCTTTGGCTCCCTGCGCGGCGGTGAACTCGACCCGCTGGTTCTCTTCCAGGCTGCGGAACCCGTCAGTCTGGATCGCGGTGTGGTGTACGAAGATGTCCGAGCCGCCGTCATCTGGTGCGATGAAGCCGTAGCCCTTGGTGGAATTGAACCATTTCACGGTGCCCTGAGGCATGAACTTGCTCCTAGCTAGCGATATCAAAGCCATCTAACACCATCGCCGCCACTTCGGCGCTCACCTGCCGTTCGTTCGTCATTGTCATGGGGGCGTGGCACGATGCGCGAATGAGTGAAGGTACGACGCTAACCAGGGCAGCGGCGTCGGAGGCGATCACCGAGCTCGGCTGGCGGCTCGTCCTCGGCGTCGCGCAGACGACCATTCATACGGGCGGACTCCATGCCACGGCCGAGACGGCCGCGGCCGTCGCGGCACAGGCCGGTCCGGTCGCCGAGGGTCGGCTGCTGGCGGACATCCGCGGCACCGAGCTGATCCTGACGGTGCGGAATCCGTTCGGCGGCATGCTGACTGCGGCGGAGGTCGGGCTGATCAGGCAAATCTCGGAGATCCGCGGGCTGAAACCTGAGCCCGTGGCCTGGGGCAGATCGGTCCAGATGCTGGAGATCGCCATCGATGCGATGGACATTCCGGCGATCTTGCCGTTCTGGCGCGCCGTGCTTGGCTACGCCGACGAGCCCGGCAGCAAGCTACAACCCGTTGCGATCGTTGATCCCGCAGGTCAGCTGCCCGCTGTCTGGTTCCAGCAGATGGACGAGCCGCGGCCGCAGCGGAACCGGATCCACCTGGACATCTCGGTGCCTCACGACGAGGCACCTCGGCGAATCGACGCGGCTCTCGCAGCGGGCGGCGTGCTGGTCTCCGACGCCGAAGCGCCCGCCTTCTGGGTGCTCGCCGACGCCGAGGGAAACGAGGCATGCATCACGACCTGGCAGGGCAGGGACGGCTAGCTCACTGGATGCCTTCGGCGATGATCTGGTCGAAGCGGGCGAGCACCTCGCCCTCGCCCGAACGCTCAAGTGGCATGTCGATCGGGCGCTGCCAGAGCAAGCAGTCAAGGTCGCTGGCGGCGCCGCGGACCGTCGCTGCTACATCCTCACCACCGTCGGCGCCAGCCACAGCGATACCCGCCTGATCGTATGACGTCCCGTTGTCGGGATCGGTCCCCTTGAACTGGCCGAGCGTGACGTGCCATGAGTCGCTGGTGTCGATCGCCTGAATCCGCAAGGTGCTGGCGGCATCGGCCGTGAAGCTGCCCCACGTGGGCGGGTCGCCGCCGTACATGATTCGCAGCACCTCGTCCACGCCGTCCGCACTGAGTACCGGATCCATGAGAGAGCGCCGGTGGCCGGCCGTCAGTTCGGCATCGACGCGGTGGATCAAGGCCTCATGAGCCTGGCGGCGGATGATGAACCCGACCGTGCGGTCGTCGGACCACGTCCAGGCCGGGGTCTGCGGACTGGCCCCGCCCAGCGCCTTTCCGAGGTCGCCGCTGGCGGTGAGATAAAACGCCATGAGGGCGGGCCTGGTATCAGGCCTGGCGGGTTTTAGCGCCTCTGAAGCATCGGCGTCTACGCCCTCGCGCACGATCGTGCCCCAGAACCACTGCACCTCGGCGAGATGCCAGAGCAGGTCATCGGCGTTCCAGTCCGGGCATGTCGGCACCCGCGCGCCCGCGGCCGCCCCGTCCAGCGCGTGCCCGAACAGGGCGGATTCGCGGGCCAGGTGTCCGAGGTAGTCGATGTTGCGCGGG
>DATAEH010000218.1:0-21657 GCA_036258115.1 Streptosporangiaceae bacterium | reverse complement strand
CCGCCCCACGGCGGATCAGCTACTGCGACGAGAGGTAGGCGATGGCACCGAGCGCTGCAGGCGACGGGGCGCCGGAGGCCGGGCGCGGGCCCGACCCGATCCGCACGCTGATCGTCGACGACCACGCGCTGTTCCGCCGCGGCCTGGAGATCGTGCTCGTCACCGAAGACGACATCGAGGTGGTCGGCGAGGCGAGTGACGGGGCAGAGGCCGTGGAAAAGGCCGGCGAGTGGCTGCCGGACGTCGTTCTGATGGACATCAAGATGCCGCGCAGCAGCGGCATCGAGGCCTGCCGGGCCATCAAGGATGTCGCGCCCAGCGCCAGGATCGTGATCCTGACGATGAGCGATGAGGAGGAGGACCTGTTCGACGCCATCAAGGCCGGCGCGAGCGGGTACCTGCTCAAGGACATTCCACTAGATCAAGTTGCCGAGGCCGTGCGGTCGGTGCACGGCGGCCAGTCGCTGATCAGCCCGTCGATGGCTGGCAAGCTGCTGACCGAGTTCGCCTCGTTGTCCAGGCGGGAAACCGAGGAGCCGCCACAGCAGGTTCCCGCGCCGAAGCTGACCGACAGGGAGATGCAGGTACTCAAGCTGGTCGCCCGTGGGATGAACAATCGCGACATCGCGAAAGAGCTGTTTATTTCGGACAATACGGTCAAGAACCATGTACGGAACATCCTCGAGAAGCTGCAGATTCATTCGAGGATGGAGGCAGTCATGGTGGCGGTCCGGGACAAGCTCATCGAACTCGGCTGAGCCACCACCTGCCACTGCGGAAACTGTGCTCAGGTGATTGCCCGCCCCGGAAAATGAACAGCTACGGCCCACCGACGCCCAAACAGGACGGTCGGCGGGCCGCAGCTGTTCAATCAGAGGACGGTCGGCGGGCCGTTGCTTAGGTGAGAGCGGCCAGTGCGGCTCGCAGGCGTGGTTCTCCTGCGGATGGCCTGACTATCTCGATGGCGATGTTGTCGCAGTTGACCCAGCGGGCGGCTTCAACGAGGGCTCTGGCCATGGGTTCGGCCGCTCGCGGCGTGTCGAGGCTTAGCTGGCGGGCTATGAGCGTGTTGCCTTCGCGGGCGGGGTCCACGCGGCCGAGGAGCTTGCCGCCGGCGAGCAAGGGCATTGTGTAGTAGCCGTGGATCCGCTTGGGCTTGGGAACGTACGCCTCGAGGCTGTGGTCGAAGGCGAACATGCGCTTGGTGCGCTTGCGGTCCCAGACCAAAGAGTCGAACGGAGACAAGAGCGTTACCCGGTGCCTGCCGACCCCGGCCTGGCGGCCTGCTGGCTCGTTGAGGCCAGCGACGGCGGCGGGATCGGCCCAGGTCGGGGTCGTTGCTCCGGTCTTGGTCTCGATCGCTACCGGGATGAGACCCGCGGCCACGGCTGCATCATCGGCCGAGAGTTTCGCGACGTTGCGGCCAGAACCGAAGTTCGGCAACCGGTGGTAGTCGGTCAGATCGGACCTTGTGACGACGCCAAGCGCCCTTGCCGCGACGCCCGTCAGGTGGATCAGACACTCCGCATCGGTCAGGTCGGCGTTCAGCAGATCTGGCGGAAGCACGCGTTCTGGCAGATCGTAGATCCGGCGCCAGCCGGTGCGCCGGACACAGATCACGCGGCCGGTATCCAGCAGCCATTCGACTGCGATCTTCGCGTCCGACCAGTCCCACCAGGCCCCGCCGTTCTTGGCGCCGCCCAGTTCGGTCGTCGTGAGCGGACCTTCTGACCGCAGCTTGGCGAGGACCTCCTCGCACACCGACGCATGAGTGTCATGCCAGCGCTTGCCCCTGACGATGAACTCGCGCCTGCGGAAGGCGTAGTACGGCCACTCCTCGATGGGCAACACGCAGGCGGCATGCGACCAGTACTCGAAGGCCGTCGCAGTTCGCGGATTCCAGTACGCACGCTCGATTTTCTGGCGAGGTACGGCGCCGAGGCGCGCATAAGCCACCAGTTCGTGCGACCGGGCGAGCACGCTGATCGTGTCGAGCTGGACCGCGCCGATCCGGCGCAGCATGGCCGCGACGCCGCCGGTCCTTGCTTGCGCGCCGATCATTCCCTGCGCCTGCAAAGTCAGCAGGCGGGCGTCGTCGGGCGTGAGCTTCAGTTCAGGGACGGGAGCGGGAGAACGAGCCACGAATGGGAGCGTAACCGAAGGTACCGACAATCCGCCCTGCTCGGGGGCGCGCACGACGCGGAGGGAGAATGCGGCGATCGAGCGGTTTAGTACCAGTCCTCGAACATGTTGCTCCCGATGGCGACCAGCAGACCGAGGACGGCCACGCCAGCGCCGACCCAGACCGCCCACCAGGTCGGGCCGCCATGTCCGAGCATGAGCCCGAGGCCGCCGATGATGAAGCCGAGTGTCATGAGCCCGACAGCGACCCAGGAGATGGTCCGCCCGTGGTACGACGGGTGCGGGCCCAGCGATGACGGAGGCTGGCTCTGCCCGTCCTGCACCACTGATGCGTCTTGCATAGCTGCCTCGCTCTGCGATGTCACGTTGCCGGCTTGAGGGGTGTCCAGGGCATCGCGGTCGGAGTGGCTCGGCACGACTGCCTCCTCCCGCTTGCCTGGACCGACGTGCATATATTGTGGCGAGGCCGGTCGCCTCGCGCGCGATCGCCCCCCGAAGAACCGGCCGGAGAGCAATGTTATGCGCGCCGGCGGTCCTAGTTCAGCTGGTGGCGAGGCATTGCGGCGTCGGCTCGGCAAGGCACGCTATCTCGCCTACCATGGCAGTCAAAGAGTGTTACTGGCGGCCCTGCCGTGAGCCCGATCGGCGCGGAACTTCACGCGGGACGCGGGAGGCATCCGGCCAGCCAGTCAGACAGATCCTCGAGGAGCGCGACAAGACGTGCCAGCAATCATCGATAAGGTCCTGCGCGCTGGCGAGGGCAAGATCCTGCGCAAGCTGCAGCGGATCGTCGAGCAGGTCAACTCCATCGAAGAGGACTACGAGGCGCTGACCGACGCCGAGCTCCGGGCGCTGACGGACGAATTCAAGGAGCGCTACGCCGAGGGCGAGACGCTCGACGACCTGTTGCCTGAGGCCTTCGCCGCCGTTCGCGCGGCCGCCAAGCGCACGCTCGGCCAGCGGCACTTCGACGTCCAAATCATGGGCGGCGGCGCGTTGCACTTCGGCAACATCGCTGAGATGAAGACCGGTGAGGGCAAGACCCTGACCAGCGTGCTCGCCGCGTACCTGAACGCGCTGCCCGGCAAGGGCGTGCATGTCGTGACGGTCAACGATTATCTGGCCAAGCGCGACTCGGAGTGGATGGGCCGCATTCACAGGTTCCTGGGCCTTGAGGTCGGAGTGATCCTGTCGGAGATGGAGCCAGAGCAGCGCAGGAAGCAGTACGCCGCCGACATCACCTACGGCACGAACAACGAGTTCGGTTTCGACTACCTGCGCGACAACATGGCCTGGGCACTCGATGAGTGCGTGCAGCGCGGCCACAACTTCGCGATCGTCGACGAGGTGGACTCGATCCTGATCGACGAGGCGCGGACGCCGCTGATCATCAGCGGGCCCGCAGATCAGAACAGCATCTGGTACTCCGAGTTCGCCAAGATCGTTCCCAGGTTGCGCAGGGGCGAGGAGGGCGAAGGCGACTACGAGGTCGACGAGAAGAAGCGCACCGTCGGCATCCTCGAGCCCGGCGTCGCCAAGGTCGAGGACTGGCTCGGCATCGAGAACCTCTACGACCACTCGAATGCCCACCTGGTCGGGTTCCTGAACAATGCCATTAAGGCGAAGGAATTGTTCAAAAAGGACAAAGATTACGTCGTCCAGGGCGGGGAAGTCCTGATCGTCGACGATTTCACCGGCCGCATCCTGCATGGACGCCGCTACAGCGAGGGCATGCACCAGGCAATCGAGGCCAAAGAAGGCGTCAAGATCATGGACGAGAACCAGACTCTCGCCACGATCACGCTGCAGAACTACTTCAGGCTCTACGACAAGATCGCTGGCATGACCGGTACGGCCATGACCGAGGCGAACGAGTTCCACCAGACCTACAAGCTCGGCGTGGTCCCGATCCCAACCAACATGCCGATGATCAGGATCGATCAGTCCGACGTCGTGTACCAGACCGAGCAGGCGAAGTTCGATGCGCTGGTCGAGGACATTGCCGAGCGGCACGACGTCGGCCAGCCCGTCCTGGTCGGCACGGTCAGCGTCGAGAAGTCTGAGGTGCTGTCGCGCATGCTCAAGCGGGCCGGCGTCCCGCACGAGGTGCTGAACGCCAAGCACCATGAGCGTGAGGCGGCGATCGTCGCGCAGGCCGGGCGCAAGGGCGCCGTTACCGTCGCGACGAACATGGCGGGCCGCGGCACCGACATCATGCTCGGCGGGAACCCGGAGTTCCTGGCCGATCTCGAGCTGCACCAGCGCGGGCTGTCGCCGACAGAGACGCCCGAGGACTTCGAAGCGGCCTGGCCCGAGGCGGTGGAGAAGTCCCGGCGTGCCGTGGCCGAGGAGCACGAGGAGGTCGTCGCGCTGGGCGGGCTCTACGTTCTTGGCACCGAGCGGCACGAGTCCCGGCGGATCGACAACCAGCTGCGCGGCCGTTCTGGCCGGCAGGGTGACCCCGGCGAGTCGCGGTTCTACTTGTCGTTCGAGGACGACCTGATGCGCCGCTTCAACGGGGACCGGGTCGCCCAGTTCCTTGAGTGGGCCAAGACCGGGCCGGAAGTCCCGATCGAGAGCAAGACGGTCAGCCGGTCGATCAGGTCCGCGCAGACGCAGGTTGAGGCGCTGAACTTCGAGATGCGCAAGGACCTGCTGAAGTACGACGACGTGATGAACAGGCAGCGCGAGGTCGTGTACTCCGAGCGTCACCGGGTGCTCGCCGGGGAGGACCTGCACGAGCAGGTCAGGAACATGATCGACGAGGTGATCGCGGATTACGTGGCGAAGGCAACGTCCGAGGGCTTCGCCGAGGAGTGGGACCTGGACCAGTTGTGGACCGCGTTCCAGCGCCTGTATCCCGGCGGGATCTCGGCCAACCAGCTCGTCGAGGAAGAGGGCGGCCTGGCCGGCCTCACCGCGGAGGGCCTGACCGAACGGATGCAGGAAGACGCGCAGGCCGCCTACGACCGGCGCGAGGAAGACCTGACACCCGAGGTGACGCGGGAGCTGGAGCGGCGCGTCGTGTTGTCCGTGCTCGACACTAAGTGGCGCGAGCACCTGTATGAGATGGACTACTTGCAGTCCGGCATCCATATGCGCGGTCACGCCCAGCGCGATCCGCTGATCGAGTATCAGCGCGAGGGCTTTGAGCTCTTCACCGCGATGATGGACGCGATCAAGGAAGAGTCGGTAGGCAACCTGTTCACGCTGCAGGTCGAGGTCCAGGAGAACCCGATCGTGGGCGAGGCTGGCCCGGACGGCGAGTGGATCGGGCCGCAAATCGCGCTCGGCGGCCAGGTGCAGGACGCGGTGCCGCTGCCGACCATCAACGGGGCCGTCGAGCCTGCGGAGGCCCTTGAGCAGCCCGCCGTGCCCCCGGCGTTCAGCTCCCGGGGGCTCGGGCAACCGAAGCGTCCTGACCGGCTGAGCTATAGCGCGCCGAGCGATGATGCGTCAGGCGGGTCAGTGCAGAAATCGGGTTCGGCGGGGTCGGCTGACTTCAGCAAGGTCGGCAGGAACGCGCCCTGTCCATGCGGGTCGGGCAAGAAGTTCAAGCTCTGCCACGGAGACCCGCGCAACCGGTAGTCGGGGTCTAAGCGGCTTCGACGGCCGTGCAGAGCCAGGCGGCGTGGGATTTCCCCCTGGCGCCTGGCGTGTTGGCCGCCATGGGTGCGCTCGCGGCGTTGGTGCCGCTGGCTGCGTGCTCCAGGCGTACGGCGACGGCGCGCGACCGGGAGCCCATGTCCACGATGACCGTCATCTCCAGAACGCCCTGGACTGGCGAGGTCACGATGACGCGGCGCACCCGCGGCTGCCGTGACGCGGCCAGCATCGGCCCGAGCTGCCTGATGCGCTCGCGTGCCTGCTGGGTCGTCCACGGGGCGAGCTGGCTGGCCGGTCGCGACCCTGCCAGGGTCTCGCTGAGCACCTGCGCGAACTGGCTCGGCCAGGCCCCGGCCGGCGGCGAGGGAGGCGGGTCTGATCTGGTTGTTCCAGGGGCGTCAGGGCGGTAGCCGCCGGGCAAAGGCTCGATCACTGGCGGCTTGTACCCCGTCGGGTCAGCGTCGTCGTAGGGCGGCGCGGTATCGGGGACTGGCAGCGCGGAAATCACCGCCTGTGCGTCGGGTAACGGCCGCTGGCGGTTGGCCAGGCGGCGACGCCGGACCGCGAGCGGGCTCGCCGGCAGCTTGTCGGCAACCTGCTGCCGGGCCGGAATGAGGTTCTCAGGTGTGGATGGCATGGCTGAGTTCTACCTGGCGCCGCTGACATTTTGGCCCGCACGGAAGCGGCCGCGGCTGATGTCAGCCGACGCCGCGGCTGCCGACGGAGGGCCGTGAGGCGAAGGAATGCCCGGCCTGGCTTGGTCGTTTGCACTAGGTGGCTATGCCACTTCGTACTTACAGGAGATCACCCGTGACTCTGCCGCCGCTGGTCGAACCCGCTGCTGAGCTCACCGTCGATGAGGTCAAGCGTTACTCTCGGCACCTGATCATCCCAGATGTCGGGATGACGGGGCAGAAGCGGCTCAAGAACGCGAAAGTGCTGTGCGTCGGGGCTGGCGGACTGGGTTCTCCCGCGCTGCTCTACCTGGCTGCGGCTGGCGTCGGCACGCTGGGCGTCATCGACTTCGACGTCGTCGACGAGTCCAACCTGCAGCGTCAGATCATCCACGGCCAGTCAGATATCGGCAGGCCGAAGGCACTGTCGGCACGCGACAGCATCAAGGAGATCAACCCCTACGTCAACGTCGTCGTGTATGAGGAGGCCCTCAGCAACGACAACGTGATGGAGATCTTCTCCGGATTTGACCTGATTGTGGACGGCACCGACAACTTCGCGACCAGGTACATGGTCAACGACGCCTGCGTTCTGCTCGGCAAGCCTTATGTCTGGGGTTCGATTTACCGGTTCGACGGCCAGGCGAGCGTGTTCTGGGCCGATTACGGCCCCTGCTACCGCTGCCTGTATCCGGAGCCGCCGCCTCCTGGCATGGTTCCGTCGTGCGCCGAGGGCGGCGTTCTTGGGGTGCTCTGCGCGTCGATCGGCTCGATCCAGGTTAACGAGGCGATCAAGCTGCTCATTGGGATCGGCGAGCCGCTTGTGGGACGCCTGATGATCTATGACGCTCTGGAGATGAGCTACCGGAGCCTGAACATCAAGAAGGATCCGGATTGCCCGATCTGCGGTGAGAATCCGACCATCACCGAGCTGATCGACTACGACGCGTTCTGCGGGGCTGTTTCGGCAGACGCGCAAGAGGCCGCTTCAGGCTCCACCATCACCGCTGCAGAGCTGAAGGCCATGCTCGACAGGAAGGACGACATCTTCCTGATCGATGTGCGGGAGCCGAACGAGTACGAGATCGTCTCGATCCCCGGTGCCACGCTGATTCCCAAGGATCAGTTCCTGAACGGCTCCGCGCTCGAGAAGCTGCCCCAGGACAAGCGCATTGTTCTGCACTGCAAGTCGGGTGCCCGTAGCGCGGAATGCCTGGCAGTGGTTAAGAACGCGGGCTTCTCTGATGCCGTGCACGTCGGCGGGGGAGTGCTGTCCTGGGTCAACACGGTTGACCCCTCGCTGCCTGTTTACTGACCGATAACTGGTCTCTGGCCCACCCGAACGCGGAGTTCGGGTGGGCTCGGGCTATTCGTGGCCTTAACATCATCAGGTGGCTATTCGCCCGGGACCCCCAACTCAGCAACGCGGATCGGGCCGCAACGACACCGCAGAGCTGCGTCTGCGGCCTGCGCGCCGAAGCCGCAAACCGGTTGTCGCGCTCGTGTTCGCGTTGCTCGGGTTGTGCGGCCTGGCGGCAGCCGTTCTGGGAGTCCGCAGCGAGATCAAGCCGCGCACGTTCACCCCCGCCCAGCAGAAGCGGATCGAGGCATGGGAGGTCGCCAAGCGCTGGCGGACCACGCCCAAGGCACAGCTCTTCCCGGGCCGCATCACATACAAGCTGGGCAGGACCGGACGCTCAGATGCGCTAAGCCTGTCCGCCCAGCGGCTCGAAATCGCTCGGCAGGCGACCTGCAAGGTCGGCGGAGGCGGCAGTCGCCAGTTCATGGCGATCCTGCGCGGCGATGGCTGCGCCGCGGTGCTGCGCTCGACGTACGCGGACTCGACCAGCAGCCTGGTGGTGACGGCGGGCATCGCCATCCTGAAGAGCCCGGCCGGTGCCACGGACGCGGCCAAATTCCTGACCGGCGGCTCGACGGTCGGCGAGGGCGGGCTGGCCCGTCAGCTTGTGCTACGGCCATTTCGTGTGTACGGCACTCCCGCGGCCAACTACGTCTTCCCGCACCGCCAGCTGTCGTGGGCGATTGCCGCGGGGCCGTACCTCGTGATGACGACGGTCGGTTATGCGGACGCCAGGCCGCGAGTGCAGGTCAATAGCGACTCTTACGCTTACCAGGAAATGACAAGCCTGGCCCGCGGCATCGCGGTCCGGATCGCTGCCCCGCTGGCAGTAGCCCCGCCTGTTCCGCGTTGTCCGGGAGCTCCTTCATGCTGACCCCTGATTCACGGCCGGCCATCCACACCGCAGCGACCGGCCTGGCTGGTCGCGCGTCGAGTCACCCGGCCGGTGCAGGCCGCGCGCGTCCTGTCAGCCGGCGGTTGCGGCATCGCTGGCTAACCGGAGCGATGGCGCTGGCCGGCGCCATCGCTCTGCCGCTCGCGGCTGCAGGGCCAGCCAGCGCCGATCAGGCCAGACAACGGCAGCAGTGGGTCCTGTCGGCGCTTAATGTCTCGGCGGCCTGGCACGTCACGGAAGGTCAGGGCGTAAAGGTAGCGGTCATCGATAGCGGGGTTGACCCCTCGGTCTCCGACCTCACAGGTTCAGTGCTCTCTGGCCCTGACTACACCGGCGTGAACACGCCTCGCACTAATCCGAACTGGGGTGCGCACGGTACCTGGATGGCGTCGCTGATCGCCGGCCATGGGCATGGCCGGAGCAACAAGGATGGCATCCTCGGGGTAGCGCCGAAAGCCAAGATCTTGTCCATCAGGGTCATTACGGATCGCTCTGACCCCGGCTATCACAAGTACCGGGCCGAGCCGTCCTGGCGCGGGCAACATGAGCTAGCCAAGGCGATTACCTATGCCGTTCGGCACGGTGCAGGCGTGATCAACATGTCGCTCGGCTATGACGGGGCGAGCCGCGCTGTCAGATCCGCATTGCAGGGCGCGCTCAGGCACGACGTTGTCGTGGTCGCCTCTTCGGGCAATGCGGGATCATCACATGCGGCGGGACAAGGTAGCGCTCCTTACTCGTTCCCTGCCGACTACCCGGGCGTGATCGGGGTGGCGGCTGTTACCGAGTCGGGAGGGCCCGCCTACTTCTCAAGCGAGAACCTCTCGGTGCAGGTGGCCGCCCCAGGTGTCAACGTGCCAGCCCAGGGCAGAGGCAGCAAGTACTGGGTCGTCAGCGGGACCAGCCCTGCCTGCGCGCTGACCGCCGGGGTCGCCGCGCTGATCAAGTCGAGGTTCCCGAAGCTGACGGCAGCGCAGGTAAGGACCGCGATCACCGACTCGACCGCGAACCGGCCACACGACGGCTATGACGATCAAGTCGGGTTCGGCACCGTTGATGCCGCCGCTGCGCTCAAGCTGGCCGGGCGGTTGGCCAGGCAGACGCCTGCGGGTCAGACTCAGGCCGGCAAGACTGCGGCATCCGGCAATTTCGGTCGCGGTGAGTCCGGGGTACCGGCGTTTCCCGTCGCACCGCGCGGCCGCCAGAAGCTGCTGGTGTTCGGCGCGATCGGTGCGGGCGGCGTGCTGCTTCTCATCGTGGCCGCGGCCCTGCTCGTGAGCAGCCGACGCCGGCGCCGCGCGACGAAGAAGAAGCGCGGCCCGATCGGCGTCACCGCCACCCAGGGCCCGTTCGGCGTGGCTGGCCAGACCGGGCCGATGAGCCTGCCTCGCCCGGGTCAACCAGTCGGCTGGCCAGCTCCGAATACGGCGCCGAGTCCCTTCGGCCCTGCTAGCCCGGTCGGCACTGACATCGACGTCCATTACCCGACGCAGATCTACCCCGCGCAGCGCCCGGGACTGCCGGTGCAGGGCTACATCAGCCAGCCCGCAGACGGGCTGGCTGTCGGCGGTTACCTCGGCCAGCAGGGGCAACCCCAGCTTGGACCCGGCCAGAGCGCTCCGCAGCCATGGCCAGGCGAGCAGGCCCAGGCTGGTCAGTTCTCCCAGCCGAGTCCGTTCGGCCCAGCAGCTGAGTCCGGCCCGCCGCCTGAGTTCAGCCAGCCCGCTCAGTCCGGCGCGCCAGTTCAGTTCGGCCAGTCGCCTGGCCAGTTCGGGCCCGCGCAGTCTGGCCAGCCGGCCCAGTTCGGGCAGCCGGCCCAGTTCGGCCAGCCGGCCCAGTTCGGCCAGCCTGGCCAGTTCGGCCCGCGGGCGCAGCCTGGCCAGCCCGCCCAGTTCGGCGAGCCCGGCCAGTCTGGCCAGTTCGACCCGCCCGTGCAGCCTGGCCAGTCCGCTCAGTCGGGTGAGCAGGGCCAGACGCTCGAGGCTCCTAGTCCTGCCCATGGCGAAATCAGTCAGCCGTCCCCTGGGCATCCCGCACCAGGAGCTCCCGGACCCGGCTACGCGGGGCTGGGGATCGGTCTAGGCACACCGAGCTCCGCTTTCCCGCCACCGTCCTACCATGACGGCGTCGGCGCAGCTGCTGGCTATTCGAGCCCAGCCGGGCCAACCATCCCAGCTAACGGCGTCGGCACTCCGGCTGCCGCTTCGCCTGCCGTCGCAGGGCAGGGTGAGGCAAGCGATTCTGAGTGGCCGTTCGAGGAAGGACCGAGCGCGTCGGCCGCCAGCTCAGCTGCGACGGCCATCACGGCCACGCCGGCCGATGCCGATCAGCCGCCGTCGGCGGCCGGACAGAGCGACCCGCACGCAGGGTCAGATGCACGGCGCCCGACGAGGCCAGGCCGGACCATCCTGCCTCAGCCTGCCGCGGGCGGACTGGCAGCCGAAGACCCGTTGACCAGCCCGCGGTATGCCAGGGACGGTCGTGCCGAACGTGCGCTGCGGCCAGGCGGTTATCGCTCAGATTGGCTGTCCAGCAGGCAGGGCGTAACGAAGCCGATGCCCTCGCCAGGACGCTCAGATCAGCTTGCAGAGCCGGGCCAGGCAGCATCAGGCCAGCCAGCTCAGCAAGCACCGGCAGTTCAGCAAGCACCGGCAGCGCCACAAGGCGCGACTGCGCAGCAAGCACCGGCAGGACCGTCGGCGTCCCAAGAGCCCGCCGTTCAGCAAGCACCGGCGGCAGCGGCACCACTTGGCCGGTTGCCTAGGCGAAATCGTCAGCAGATCCAGACCGAGCAAGCTGGCCAGCCGGTTCAGCCAAGTCCCGCAGCCCCGGTAACGCCCGCGGCGCGGTCGGTCCCGGCAACGCATGGGGACGCGCCGGCCCCGCCGGTGCCCCACGCGGGTGAGGCCGGGTCATCGGAATCGGCTGGGTCACGGCCCTCCGCGACAGCCCAGCCGGACGAGTCGGTCACGCGCTCGCTCTGGGAACCGATGGCCAGGAACCGTTCCGCACCCCAGCGTGATCCGGCCTCCGGCGAGACCATCCAGAGCCTCGGTCCGTCGATCAAGACGGGGCCATCCGCCTGGCAATCCGGTGCAATGCGGCAACCGGTGAACTGGCAGCAGGCTGATGCGGCCGCCTTGAGCTCGGAAGCCGACGTACCCGCGGTCGACGTGCAGCCGCAGGCGTCCAGCGGTCCGGCCGGTGACGACGACCCGACATCGCTTTCTGGATCGGGGCAAGATTCACCGCCGCAGGGTGAACCTGGGGCAGGCACCGGAGCGCAGGCCAGTTTCGGGGCTGCGCAGCTGCGCCGCCAGACCCACCAGGGTTCGGATGGATTGCCGAAGCGGCAGCCCATGACGCACCTTGCTGCGCCGCTGCGGCGCGACCGGGCGTCGGCGGGTACGCAGCAGCAGGAGCAGCCCAGCGGCGGACCGTCGCCGAGCGTCTGGGATACCTGGCGGCCGACCGCCGGGGTCCGGCGAACTGCCCAGCAGGACGGATCCGATAGCGGTGATGAGCAGGCGTGAGGCCCGGCCGCGCGGATCCCAACGTGGGCTCGGAGCTCGCGCCGCGGAGCAGGAGATCGGCGACTTCGCCAGCCGCGTCCTGGACGTAGCCGAGTCGATCCCGTCGGGGCGTGTCATGTCGTACGGCGACATCGCAGAGTACGTCGGTGAGGGCGGGCCGAGACAGGTTGGCAGAGTCATGGCGCTGTGGGGTGGCGCCGTGCCCTGGTGGCGGGTCGTGCACGCCGACGGCAGCCTGCTAGTCGGCCACGAACGGGAAGCCCTGCGTCATTATCGCCGCGAGGGGACGCCGATGCGGAAGGGCGCCGACGGCGCGCCGGGGCGGCTGGATATGCGCAAGGCACGGTGGTCTGGAGAGACAAATCCCGCCTGAAGGCGATCGAGACCTCGCGTCAGGGAATGGGTTGGTCCCATGTTCTCCCGAATTGGCGGCGATTGCGACACGCCGGTGTGTCTAAGTCCGCGGCAGGTGTCGGTGCCTGATGCTGAAATCGATACGACATGGATAGGCAACCGCCCGCATACCGTCTGGTTCGGCGGCCTGTAGACGCCGCCACGGCTCCGGTTCTCGACCCCGCCCAGGCGCAGGTCGTGAGCCATTCTGGCGGTCCTCTCCTGGTACTGGCGGGCCCAGGCACAGGGAAGACGACGGCGATCGTCGAGACCGTGGTCGACCGGATAGCCGACCGCGGCCTTGATCCCGACCGCATCCTGGTCCTGACCTTCAGCAGGAAAGCGGCTGAGGAGCTGCGGGCCAGGATTACCTTGCGGCTGAACCGCACGACCACCGAGCCACTCGCCCTGACCTTCCACAGCTACGCTTACGCCCTGGTCAGGCGTGAATCGGTGCTGGCCGGGCTTGAGCCGCCGATCCTGTTGTCAGGTCCCGAGCAGCTGCAAGAGGTCAGGCGCATGCTGCGCGGCGAAGCGTCCGACGGCGCCAGGCATTGGCCGGCACGGCTCAGCCCTCTGATCGCGACGCGAGGCTTCGCGACCGAGCTGCGCGACTTCCTGCTCAGGGCCGCTGAGCGTGGCCTCGATGGCCCGAAGCTCGCTACGCTCGGCCGACGGCTAGGCAGGGATGACTGGATTGCCGCAGGCGGGTTCCTGACCAGGTACGCGGCCCGCTTTGATCTGGCCCCCGTGCCTGCCTACGACTACGCCGAGCTGATCAGGATCGCCGGGCAGCTCCTTGCCAGGCCAGATGTCAGGCGGCGCGAGCGGCAGGCCTACGACGTGGTACTGGTCGATGAATACCAGGACACCGACCCAGCACAGGAAGAATTGCTGCATGCGCTGGCGGGCGACGGCCGCGAGCTGATCGTCGTCGGCGATCCCGACCAGTCCATCTACGCGTTCCGCGGCGCGGACTCCGACGCTATCGGGCGATTTCCCGGCAGATTCCGCGCTCCTGACGGGCGGCCGGCCAAGGTGGTCGCGTTGGGCACGTGCCGCCGGAGCGGTCCTGTCCTGCTTGACGCATCGCGCCGGGTTGCCGCCAGGCTGCCCGCCGTCGGGCTGCCTGGCTTCCGTGGTACCTCTCACTCGGCGGCGGAACGCAACCACAGGGCGCTGATCCCGCTTCCCTCGGCCAGTCTCGGCGACGTGCGGATCGTTATGGCCTCTAGCGAGCGCCAGGAGGCGGCCCTGGTGGCCGATACGCTGCGGCGTGCTCACCTGATCGATCAGGTTCCCTGGTCGTCGATGGCGGTGCTGGTCCGTTCGGCGGTGCGGCAGGTTCCCGGGCTGCAGCGAGCGCTGTCCGGCGCTGGAGTTCCGGTTGCCGTAGCGGGAGACGAACTGCCGCTGGCCGAGGATCCTGGGACGAGCCCGCTGCTACGGCTGATCGGATGCGCCCTTGACCCCCATGGCCTGACCGAGGATGTCGCCGCCGAGTTGCTGACCGGGCCGCTCGGCGGCACCGACGCGATCGGGTTGCGGCGGCTCCGCCGGCTGCTCAGGCAGCATGGTCCAGGCGAGGAGCCACTCGCCGGAGCCTTGCTCGATCCGGGGCAGCTATCGCCGGCCGGCTGGCAGCCGGGGCACGCGCTTGCCGCGGCGAGCGGCGCGCTCGCCGCGGCCCGGCGCGTCGCCGACCTGCTCGCGGTCGCGAGGAGCGCCGCGGCGGCCAGCACTGCCCAGGAGGTGCTCTGGGAGGTCTGGGACGCCAGCGGCCTGGCCGGCCAGTGGCAGGCGACCAGCGCCGCCGGCGGCACACGGGGAGCGACCGCCGACGCCGACCTTGATGCGGTGCTAGCACTGTTCGACGCCGCGGCCAGGTTCGACTCCCGGATGCCCGCCGGGTCGATGGCGCTCTTCCTGGACGGCCTGACCGGACAGGAGATCGCCGGTGACACCCTCGCCGAACGCGGTCATGCCGGTGATGCCGTGACGATCTCGACGGCACACCGCGCGAAGGGCCTGGAGTGGGACCTCGTGGTGGTCGCCGGCGTCCAGGAAGGGGTCTGGCCCGACCTGCGACTGCGCGGTTCGCTGCTCGGGATGGATGAACTCGTCGAGGCCGCTGACCGCGGCGCAGCCGGCGCGGCCGATCTCGTGACGGCTCCGGATGCGGCTGCCGTCGCGCTCAGCTCGAAGCTGCTCGATGAGGAGCGCCGGCTGTTCTACGTCGCCGCCACCCGGTCCCGGCGATCGCTGGTCGTGACCTCGGTCGGAGGCGAGGACAGCGAAGAACGCCCGTCCAGGTTCCTGACCGAACTCGCCGGTGATGAGATCCCGATCGAGGAGGTAACCAAACTCGGCAGCCGCTGGCTCTCGCTGCCCGCCCTGACCGCCGACCTTCGCCGCGCGGCCGCCGACCGGGCCCTGCCTGCCGTTGTCAGGCGCGCGGCGGCCGCGCAGCTAGCCAGGCTGGCCGCCGCCGGCGTTACTGGGGCGCATCCTGGCCACTGGTATGCCCTGACCCCGTGGTCGGGCGCCGGACCGATTCGCGAAGGCGAGGTTCGGGTGTCGCCCTCGCAGGTCGACAAGTTCGTGACGTGCGGGTTGCGGTGGCTGATCGAATCAGCCGTCGGGGCTAGCCCGCCGTCGGTGGCCGGTCACCTCGGGACCGTCATCCACGCCGCGGCTGCGCTTGTCGCCGAAGGGGCAGACCAGGCGGATATCGCCGGGCGGATTGATGAGATCTGGCACCGGCTGGACTTCGGCAGCGCCTGGTACAGCACGCGGCAGCGGGAGACAGCCGCACAGATGGTGGCGAGGTTCCTCGACTGGCATCACGCGAACCGGCGCGAGCTCATCGCCGTCGAGCAGAGGCTGCGGGTCAGGATCGACGACGCGCTGATCGTCGGGCAAGTAGACCGGCTGGAGCGGGACGAGGCCGGCAAGACCGTGGTCGTCGACCTCAAGACGGGCTCGTCGAAGCCGGCTGCGGCAGACCTGGAACGCAACCCGCAGCTCGGCGTCTACCAGCTGGCCGTGCTGCTCGGCGCCTTCATCGAGCTCGGCGTCGCAGAGCCAGGCGGTGCCGAGCTTGTCCAGGTGGGCAAGGCCGCCCGGCAAAAGTCCGCGATTGTGCAGGGCCAGCGGGCGCTGGCCGACGATCCCGACCCGGGCTGGGCGCAAGCGCTGGTCAAGGAGGCCGCGGCGGCCATGGCCGGCCCGCAGTTCAACGCCACCGTGAACGACGGCTGCCGCCGGTGCCCGGCCGCGACGAGCTGCCCGGTCGATGAGCGCGGCGGACAGGTAACGCCGTGAGTCAGCTGACCCTGTGGGACGAGGAGCCGCCGGCCGAGCCCGCGGCCCGGCTGCCCAGGTTCACGCCCGCGCAGCTGGCACGTTTGCTAGGACTTGCCGAGCCCACGCCGGAGCAGTCTGCCGTTATCAGCGCACCGCTGGCGCCGCTCGCAGTGATCGCCGGGGCCGGCTCAGGCAAGAGCGAGACCATGGCGTCCCGGCTGGTCTGGCTCGTCGCGAACGGGTACGTGCGACCCGAGCGGGTGCTGGGGCTGACCTTCACCAGGAAGGCGGCCGCCGAGCTCGCCAGGCGGGTGAGGGCGCGGCTGGACGGGTTGCGCCGGGTCGGCCTGGCCCAACCCCTCGCCGGCCAGCGCGCCGCGCTCAGGCCAGACGCCTCGGACGGCGCCGATCTGGCGGGCGATCCTGTGATCGCGACGTATCACTCCTATGCCGCGCGGCTGATCGCCGATCACGCCCTGCGCGAGGCCCTCGAGCCCACGATGCGGCTGATTACGCCGGCCGTGGCGTGGCAGCTTGCGGCCAGGATCGTGGCCGCCTACGACGGGCCGATGGACGCGATCGACTGGGTGCCTGTCACAGTGACCGCCGCCGTGATCGAGCTGTCCGCCGAGCTTGCGGAGCATCTGCGTGGACCCGACGACGTTCTCGCCGCTGGCGACTGGCTGCGGCGGCGCTTCGATGAGCTGCAGCCGGGCCTGCGGACCCGGGCAGAAGCGGTGATGAAGAGCCAGCGGGTGCGTGAGCAGCTGCTCCCGCTTGTCCGCGCGTACGCGGAGGCGAAGGCCGAGCGGGAGGTCATTGACTACGGCGACCAGATGGCGCTCGCGGCGAGGATCTCGATGGCCCACCCGGAGGTCGGCCGGGCAGAACGCGCCAGATACCCGGTCGTGCTTCTCGACGAGTTCCAGGACACCAGCCACGCGCAGCTCGAGCTGATGCGAGCGCTGTTCGGTGGCGGGCATCCTGTGACCGCCGTCGGCGACCCCTGTCAGTCGATCTACGGCTGGCGCGGGGCGAGCGCCGGGAACATGCGCAGGTTCGCTGACGTCTTCCCGCCGTTGCCGGACGACCCAGCGGCGGAGGAACGGGCGCGGGCTGAGGTCAGATTGCTGTCCACCAGCTTCCGCAACACCGGCAAAGTGCTCGACGTCGCAGCCGCGATCCAGCGCGAGCTGCGGGAGATAGCGCCTGAGGTGCCCAGGCTGATCGCGCCGCCGGATCGGGCCGCCAGAGGTTCGGTGATCTGTGCCCTGCTCGAGACCAGCGCGGACGAAGCCAAGTGGGTCGCGGGGCAGGTCGCTAGCCTGCTGCGGACGCCCGCCGGGATGGCGCCTGACGGCCGGCCATGGCCGGACGGCAGGACAGATGCGGTGAAGCCGTCTGACATCGCCGTGCTGTGCAGGAAGCGAACCCAGTTCGCCGCACTGCGGTCGGCCCTTGAGGCCGAGGGAATTCCGGTTGAGGTCGTCGGGCTTGGCGGCCTGCTGACGGTGCCCGAGGTCGCCGACATTGTCGCGACGTTGCGCGTGCTGCATAGTCCCGCAGCGTCGGACTCGCTGATCAGGACGCTCACCTCGCCGCGCTGGCGGATCGGACCGCAGGACCTGGTGGCGCTTGGCGTCCGGGCCAGGGCCCTGGTCGCCAACCAAGCCAGCGCGGCAGCCGGGACCGGCACGGACGCGCGCACTCCTCGCACCGGCGACACCGGCGCTGCGGGTCATGATGCGGCCGCGGGCCCTGTTCCAATTGATGATCATCTCACCCGTGCTGTCGCGGATTTCACGGCAGAACCGGGCAGCCTGGTCGAAGCTCTTGATGATCTTGGCAGTCCTCGTGCGTATTCCGAGGAGGGGTACCCGCGGCTGCAGGCGCTGGCCGGCGGGCTGCGGGCGCTGCGCCGCCACGTCGGCCGGCCTTTGCCCGAGCTCGTAACCGAGGTTGAGCGCGCGCTCGCGCTGGATGTCGAGGTTGCCGCGCGGCCGGGGAGCAGCCAGGCGGCCGCGCGAGCGGACCTGGACGCGTTCGCTGACGCCGCCGCGGCGTTCGCCGGGGATGCGCAGGAGCCAACGCTTGGCGCGTTCCTCGCGTATCTGACCGCGGCAGAAACCGAGGAGTTCGGGCTGGAGGCCGGCCAGGTCAGCGACGCCGACGCGGTCAAGCTCGCAACCGTGCATTCGGCCAAGGGCCTGCAATGGCCCGCCGTCGTGGTGCCCGGGCTTGCCGCGGGGACGCGGGCACAGAACTTCCCCGCCAGGCCGCGGCTGACCACGCGGTGGACCGAGAATCCGCGGCTGCTGCCGTTCTGGCTGCGGGGCGACGAGGCTGACTTGCCGGCGCTGGCCGGGCTCGATCCTGATTCGCTGGCCGCGTTCAGCCGGGACTGTGCCGACCGCAATATGGCCGAGGAACGCCGTCTGGCCTACGTGGCCGTGACCAGGGCGGCGTACTGGCTGGCGTGCAGCGGCTACTGGTGGGGCGCCGGCAAGAGCCCGCTTGGCCCGTCGCCGTTCCTGCAGGAGGTGGCCGCCAGCTGCGCGGCCGGTGCCGGCGAGGTCGCAGAGTGGGCGGATCAGCCGGAGGACGGGGCCGAGAACCCGGCGCTGGCCGAACCGCTGACCGCGTCCTGGCCAGAGCCGCCTGGCGGCGCCAGGTACGAGGCGATCCGCGAGGCGGGCGACATGGTGGTCGGGGCAGCCGCAGCCAATTCCGGCGAGGCTGCAAATAGCGCAGAGCCTGAGCAAGGAGAACAAATTCCTGCGCGCTATACCGAGCTCGTCGCGGGCTGGGCAGCCGACGCCGACCTGCTGCTGGCCGAGAGGTCGCGGCGCCGGCCGGACGGGCCGATACCTGTCGACCTGCCGCGGCGCTTCGGCGTCTCGGCGCTGGTGACGATGGCCAGGGACCCGGCGCGGCTTGCGGCGCAGATCAGGCGCCCGATGCCGCGTCCGCCCGCACCGCGAGCTGAACGGGGGACCGCGTTCCACCGCTGGCTTGAGGAACGGTTCGGGCAGATGCGCCTCATCGACGTCGACGACCTGGCCGGTGCGGTCGACGCCGACCTGGTTGCGGACGACGCGGACCTGGCTGCCCTGAAGGCGGGGTTCGAGGCGGGGGAGTGGGGCCAGCGCTGGCCGGCCGAGGTCGAGATGCCGTTCGAGACCCGCGTCGGCGACCGGCTCGTCCGCGGCCGCATCGACGCGATCTTCGCCGACGACTCAGCTGGCGGGTACGACGTGGTCGACTGGAAGACCGGGTGGCCGCCGCGGCCCGGGCGGGAGGAGCGGGCCGTCGCCGTCCAGCTGGCGGCCTACCGGCTGGCGTGGGCGGCACTGGCCGGGGTGCCCGTGGCGCAGGTGCGGGCCGCGTTCTACTACGTCAGGGAGAACCTCACAGTCCGCCCTGCCGACCTGCTGGACGCCGACGGGCTAGCCGAGCTGATTGAGAGCGTTCCTGCCGAGTTGTAGCCGCGGACAGACCTTGAACTGAAGGATGCGGCTCAGGTTGATCGAGACGGCGACGAAGAGCAGCCCGGCCAGCGCGGCTGCCGCTTCGGCGATCGCCACGAACAGGTCATGCCATTCCGCGGACTCCATGGAGGTCACGGCAGAAGCCTGACACGCCGCCGGACTTGTCAGCAGTCGCAACGCGGCGGCAAAGAACCAATCCTGGCCGCGGGCTAGAGTGCCGTACAGCCGAGCCCAGCCCGATCAGCGACCCCGAGGTGACACCGCATGGACAACGCCGTCCGCCAATACATCGACGCCCACGCTGGGGAGTTCTTCGCGGCCCTGATGCAGTGGCTGCGCATCCCGTCAATCTCGGCCGACCCGGCACACGGCCCGGAGGTGCGCCGTTCGGCCGAATGGCTCGCCGAGCACCTGCGGGCGACGGGATTCGAGACCGCTGAGATCTGGGAGACAGGCACGCCAGAACACCCAGGTTTGCCGGCGGTGTTCGCCCAGTGGACGGCCGCTGACCAGGCCGCCCCGACCGTGCTGATCTACGGCCACCACGATGTTCAGCCAGTCGAACCGATCGCCGAGTGGGACTCGCCTCCGTTCGAGCCGGTCGAGCGCGATGGCCAGATCCTCTCCCGCGGCGCGTCGGACGACAAGGGCCAGGTACTGTTCCACGCGCTCGGCACGAGTGCCTGGCTCGCCGCGCACGGAGCCACGGCCCCGCCGGTCACCCTCAAGCTGATCGTCGAGGGCGAGGAGGAGTCCGGCTCCAGGCACTTCGCCGACCTGCTGCGGCGCGAGCGTCAGCGGCTGGCCTGCGACGTCATCGTGGTCTCCGACACAACCATGTGGGCTGCCGACGTGCCGTCGATGTGCATGGGCATGCGCGGCGTCATCGACGCCGAGATCGCGATCTATGGCCCGGAGCGTGACCTGCATTCCGGCTCGTTCGGCGGGGCCGTGCCCAACCCGCTGCACGCGATGGCTGACCTGCTTGCCGCGTTGCATGACGCCGATGGCCGGATCATGCTGCCCGGGTTCTACGACAAGGTCGCCGCGCTCACGCCGGCGGAGCGGGATCTGTTCGGCAGGCTGCCGTTCGACGAGAAGGCCTGGCTGGTCACCGCGGGCAACAGCGGCGCGGCGTCCGGCGAAGCAGGGTTCAGCACGATCGAACGGATCTGGGCCCGGCCGACCGCCGAGATCAACGGCATGTGGGGCGGGCACACCGGACCGGGTAACAAGACCATCATCCCGCGGGCCGCGCACGCCAAGATCTCCTTCCGGCTGGTCGCTGACCAGGACCCGGCCGACGTGGCCGCGGCGTTCCGCGAGTACGTGGCGGCCTGGACCCCGGACGGCCTGACGGCCGAGATCACCGTGCTGCCCGCGGTCCGGCCGTGCCACTCGCCCATCGACTCGGTCGCCGTGCAAGCCGGGCGAAGGGCGATGCAGCGGGCGTTCGGCCGCGAGGTGCTGTTCACCAAGGAGGGCGGCAGCGGCCCGGAGGCGGACCTGGCCGAGATCCTGGACGCGCCCCTGGTCTTCATCGCGGTCGGCCTCGACTCCGACCGGATCCACGCGCCGAACGAGAGCGCCGACATCTCCCTGCTCCTGCGCGGGGCCGAGGCCTCGGCGTACCTGTGGGACGAGCTAGCAGCCGCGGACCTGAGGTGACGCCACTGGACTCGCTCGCCCTGTCCCGGGGGACGGTGGACCGGCTCACCGAAAAGCGCTCCGACCGGGAGTGGCTCGACGCGGCCTGGGCCGACCCCGCCACCCGCGTGCTCGTGGTCTCGGACGGCCAGGCCCTGGCCCGGATCGACGACGAGCAGGCTCTGCTCTTGTTCGTGCCGCCGGACCAGGCCCCGGCGGGCACCACGTTCCTGCTCGGCCAGGACGCCGACGACACCGTCTACTTCGGGGTATCCGGCCCGCTGCCCGCCGCGCCCGACGGAGCCCGCCCCGCGCCCCTACGCGAGGTGGGCACGCTGCTCGGCGACCGCGACGCGGGCCTGCTCACGCACGCGGTGGCGCTGGCCAACTGGCACGACACGCACACCCACTGCCCGGTCGACGGCACCCCCACGGTGGTCGGCCCCGGCGGCCATTTCACCGTGTGCCCCAAGGACGGCACCGAGCACTTCCCGCGCACCGACCCCGCGGTGATCATGCTGGTCACCGACCCGGACGACCGGGCCCTGCTGGCCAGGAACGCCGCCTGGCCGGGCCGCCGGGTCTCCATCCTGGCCGGGTTCGTCGACCCGGG
>DATAEH010000217.1:0-2125 GCA_036258115.1 Streptosporangiaceae bacterium | reverse complement strand
GTCAAGATGTTGGTGCTCAGCGCCAGATGCAGCATCTCCTGCTTGATGACGCTGATGAGCGCCGTTTCCCAGGCCTGCACCCGGCCGAGCTGGTCCGGTGTCAGGCCCTCGTCCAGGCCGCGCTTCAGCGAGAACTGCGCGTACAAGTACTCGCACATCAGACCGTGCTCGATCTCGCAGGCCTCGCCTAGCAGATACACCAGCTCCTCGCGCGAGTCCACGCTCAGCACCGGCTCAGCCGCACGGCCACGGATATTGCTGGGCATGGTCACCGCCTCATCTGTATCGGACATCTAGCGCCGCTGCTAAGACGGCAACTAAGGAAACGACGTCGGCCAGCGATCCGGTCCCGGGCTACCGCTGGCGTCGGCGCCGCTCCGGTGCAAGTAGACCAGGCCGCAGGCGTCGCTGGGACTACGGTTGCCCTCGTCAGGCTGAGCCGTCGTCATCCAAAACGGGTGAGGTCAATTTTGAATGACGCCGGATCCGCGGCCGATGGGATCGCCGCCCTGCATGCGCACATGCGCTCGCGTTTGGCGGTCAACTGCCGCGACCTCGGCCTCCGCCTACCCGACCAGCTGCGGGCGGCCAAAGTCGACCCCAACGTCTCACCCATCGCCGCCGGCCACCACGCCGCGGAAGGCGGCGACTGGTCCCCAGCGGAGCAAATGAGCCGTGGCGACCTTAAGGCCAGCCGCACTGGCAGCGGACTGCGGTCCAGATTCTCGCCGACTAGACCAAATTGGCGACACAGACGACCGCGACCTCTGGCGCGAGTATCGCCAAGTCACGAGGGCCTAGCGGCAGTTCGCTGGTCGCGCGGCTTGCGGACCGAGATGCTTGGCCCAATCGCGCAACCCGCGCGCTCCGACGAAGAACTGGCCGCTGACGATGTGCATGGCAACCTCGTTGTCTCACCCTGCGTCCGGTCACGCATCGGGGCCCCGGCCTCGGCCACGCGGTACTCATCGCGGCCGAGCAGGCCGGACTCGCGCCGATAACGCGCTAATCGATGCTCCCTGGACGCAGAGCCCAGAGCAGTCATGTAGCCCATCCTAGAAACCGGCGTCCCTGGCCGGGCTTCGGCGCAACGCCGAGCGCGTCGAAGCGCCAGGCTGTTATGACAAAGGCAAGCCCGTCAACGGCTAGCCCGAATCTGGTCGCCAGGTCGTCACCGGTCGCCCGGACTTGGCCTGTGACGTCCGCGAAGGCGTTGTGCTGGGTATCTAGGTCGCGCGGGCAGTTCGGGAAGATCCACCACCCGATCGGCGCCTACGCGGCTGAAGAGAAGCAGGAGTTCGCCGAGATGAACCTCACTGACCACGCCGGAGTCCGGCTCACACACGGCAAGCCCAAGGTCAACGGCGTAGAGATCCACTACGCGATGGGGGGCGCCGGCGCGCCGGTGTTCTTGCTGCACGGTGTGCCGAAGACCATGTCGTACTGGCGCCACATGGTGCCGCTGCTGACCCCGCACTATACGGTCATCGCGGTCGACAACCGAGGCTGCGGCGGCTCCCAGCGCCCCCTGACCGGCTACGACACCGCCACGATGGCCGGTGACGTCGCCGAACTGGCCACCCACCTGGGCTTCGACGAGTTCCACGTGGCCGGCGAGGACTGGGGCGCGGCCATCGCCTACGCAGTCGCCGCCTTCCACCGGCCTCGGGTGCAGCAACTGGTGTTCCAGGAAACGCTCCTACCAGGATTGCCAGCCGGCCCAGGATTGCCAGGCGGCGAACACGACCCCTCGCTCGCCGCCGACGACGTCCGCACCGGCTGGCACTTCAGCTTCTTCAGCCTGCCGAACGTGCCCGAGCTGTTGCTGGCCGGGCGGGAACGGCCGTTCTGGACGTACTACGCGAGACGGCAGATGTGGGACCCCAGCGCGCTGACCGAGGAGGACATCGACGAAATGGTGCACTCGGCCGAGCAGCCAGGCGGCACAAGGGCCATCTTGGAGATGTACCGCGCCCGCCAGACCGACGCCGAACAGAACCGCCCTCATTACGCCGACCCGATCAGCTGCCCCGTCCTGGCCGTCGGCGCGCAGGCCTATCTCGGGGACGAAGTATCGAAACAGCTCGCGCAAGTGGCCCGCGACGTCCGCGGCGCCGTCATCCCA
>DATAEH010000216.1:0-31868 GCA_036258115.1 Streptosporangiaceae bacterium | reverse complement strand
GATCGGATGGACCAGGCAGCGCAGGCCGCTGCGGTTGCCGATCAGCGCCTGGCCGTGCTGCGGCATGAGCTAGCCGATGTAGCGGGCCCAGGTCTAGGCACCGCTCCGCAGCTGGCGCTGGGCGGCGGAATCAAGTTCGCTGACGTCTGGTTCGACAACTTCTTCACTGACCTGGCGGTCGCCGACCGGATCAGGCAGGCGCAGCAGCAGGTCTCGGACTCGGCGGGAGCAGTACAGATGCTGCAGGGCAGACTCACGGCGCAGGCCGGCAAGAAGCGGGCCCGGCTCGCCGAGATCGAGTCTGAGCGTCGCGGATTGCTAACCCGCTAATCGCGGTCTGGCCCGGTGCGGGGCGGCGGAGGAATCCGCCGCTGGCTGACATACGCTGACATCCGTGGCACCACCCCGGCAAAGCCATGGCGCAGAAGACGTCCGCGCGTCGACAGGTCCGACGCGTGCGCTCCATGGAACGCCGAAGGTTCATGTGCTCCATGAGAACCCTGACTGGTTCGCTCCGATCGGAGCGGCGCTGGCAGAAGCCGAAGTCCCGTACGAGCAGTGGCTGCTCGGCGACGGCGTGCTCGATCTCGGTGCAGAGCCGCCGCCTGGAGTCTTCTGGTCGCGGATGAGCGCGTCCTCGCACACCCGAGGACATCAGCACGCTAAGGACCAGACTCGCGGGGTCTTGAGCTGGCTTGAGGCGCACGGTCGCCGGGTCGTGAACGGCCGCCGGGTGATTGAGCTGGAGATGAGCAAGGTCGAGCAGCTCGTCGCGCTCCGCGCGGCCGGATTCGATGTGCCGCGGACGATCGCGGTGGCAGGGACCGGCGAGCTCGCCGCCGCCGCTCGGAAGCTGCCGACACCGTTCATCAGCAAGCACAACCAGGGCGGGAAGGGCCTGGGCGTTGCGCTGTTCGACAGCCACGACGAGTTCGACGAGTACCTGGCGGATCCCGGTTACGAACCGCCGGTCGACGGCATCACGCTGTTGCAGGAGTACCTGCGCGCCGCTGAGCCGAGAATCACCAGGGCTGAGCTCGTCGGCGGTGAGTTCATCTACGCGATCGCGGCAGACACCTCCATCGGCGGTTTTCAGCTCTGCCCGGCCGATGCGTGCGAGGTGCCTGATGGACCGCTCAAGCCCCTGTTCTCACTCCGTGAAGGTTTTGACCACCCGGTCGCGGGCCGCTACGCCGAGTTCGCGAGCCGGCAGGGGATTGAGATCGCCGGTTTTGAGTTCATCGAGACCATCGACGGCCGGCTCGTGACCTATGACATCAACACGACGACGAATTACAACGCCGCGATCGAGGCGATCGCGCCCCGGCCGGCGCTGCGGGCCGTGGCCGCCTATCTCGGGCGGCTGCTTGAGGACGAGGCGAGAAAGGCGGCATAGGGATGCGGTTTGGCTACTGGATGCCGATCTTCGGTGGCTGGCTGCGTAATGTCAGGGACGAGGGGATGCCCGTCGCCTGGCCGTACGTCAGGGACCTGGCGAAGGAGAGCGAGCAGCATGGTTTCGAGCTGTCACTTATCGCCGAGCTGAATCTCAATGACATCAAGGGGCACCGGGCCCCGGCGCTGGACTGCTGGACGCTCGCGCCCGCGGTCGCCGCCGTGACCAGCACGCTTGAGCTGATGCTGGCGGTGCGGCCGAATTACCACTCTCCCGCGCTGACCGCCAAGGCGCTATCCACGCTCGATGTGATCGCGCCGGGCCGGATCTCCCTCAACGTGGTCTCTTCTTGGTGGAAAGACGAGGCGAGCCAGTACGGGGCACCGTTCGACGTGCATGACGCGCGCTATGCGAGGACCCAGGAGTGGCTTGATGTCATCGGCCAGCTGCTGACCGAGCAGACCGTGACCCACTCTGGCTCGCTATACCAGCTCGAAGGGACAGTGCTGGAGCCGAAGCCCAGCCGGCCCCCGGTGGTCTACATGGGCGGCGAGTCACCCAAGGCAAAGCAGGTCATCGCCGCGCAGGCGGACGCCTACGTCATGCACGGCGATGCGCCAGACGTGATCGCGGCAAAGGTAGCCGAGCTGTCCGCGCTGCGGGAGCAGGCCGGCCGGCCGCGGCTGCAGTTCGGCGTTTCCGGCTACGTGATCTGCCGGGATAGCGACGCCGAGGTAAAGGCCGAGCTGGACCGGATTCTCAACGTCCGCTCCTCGCCCGAGGCCTACGCGTCGTACCAGGATTTCGTGGAGGGGTCGCAGCTGGAATCCCAGGTCTCCCTTGAGGAGTACAGCGTCTCCAACCGCGGCTTGCGCAGCGGCCTCATCGGCACGCCGGCGCAGATTATCGACCGGATCCAGGCTTACGCCGACGCGGGAGTTGACCTGCTGCTGCTCCAGTTCTCGCCACAGCGCGAGGAGATGGCCAGGTTCGGCACCGACGTGATCACCCCGTACCGGACCGGGGCGGAAAACTAGCCGTTCTCATAGGCGCGCCAGGGACTGGACCGCGCGTACCTGGGCACGACTTGAGGATGGCTCGCTCTCACGGTGCGATCCGACCGGCAAGCTTTCTCGCGGCGGGGGCGCTAACGCTGGCGCTGGTTGCCGCAGCCTGTAGCAATGGCGGCTCGTCCAGTTCGTCAAGTTCGTCACCGACCTCGCCAGAGCATGGCGCGACCGGGGCGCACACGCAGGGCACGCAAGCCTCTGGCGGCGGCCAGGCGGAAGGCCAAGGGCAGCCCCAGGCGCAGGGGCAAGCGAGCGCCGCGACGCTGCAGCGCGCGTACGTCAGGGTGGTCCGCGGCGTGCTGCCCTCTGTCGTGGAGATCAAGACGTCATCCGGGCTCGGTTCCGGCGTCATCTTCGACAACGCTGGTCATATAGTGACCAATGCGCACGTGGTCGGCACGTCCAAGACATTCACCGTCGTGCTGTCCGGATCGTCCATGCCGCTGCATGCCACGCTTGTCGACAGCTACCCGCCTGACGACCTCGCGGTCATCAAGCTGACGGGATCGCATCATCTGGTTCCCGCGAAGTTCGCCGACTCCTCGAAACTCCAGGTGGGCGACGTTGTCCTGGCGATGGGAAATCCGCTCGGCTTCGCGAGCAGCGTCACCGACGGGATTGTCTCGGCGACCGGCCGCGTCGTGTCCGAGCCGCAAGGTGAGGGATCACCTGGCGCCACACTGCCGGATGCGATTCAGACGTCTGCGCCGATCAACCCCGGTAACAGCGGCGGCGCGCTGGTGAACCTGTCCGAGCAGGTGGTGGGCATTCCGACACTGGCAGCCTCCGACCCGCAGCTCGGCGGAGCCGCGGCCGGCATCGGCTTCGCGATCCCGTCGAACATCGTCACCAACATCGCCGGCCAGATCATCAAGTCCGGCCGCGTCACCAACTCCCATCGCGCGGCCCTTGGCGTGCGGGTACGGACCGTGACCGGCGCGAGCGGGCAGCCGGTCGGAGCGGGGATCGTTTCGGTACTGGCCGGCAGCGGGGCGGCGGATGCGGGATTGCGGGCTGGCGAGGTGATCACAGCAGTCGGTCAGTCTGCCACTCCAGACACGGAGACTCTCGCAGCGGTCCTGGTCAGACTGCGCCCTGGTCAGCGCGTTCCGGTCACCGTGCTCAAGCACGACGGGAGCAAAGCCACGGTGCAGGTGACGCTAGGCCAGCTACCTGGGACCTGAGCCTGTCTTAGGGCGCCAGGGGCCCCGCAATTACGACATTCTCCCGATGCGGCGGTCACCGGCTTATTGGCACCCTGATGGTAAGGGAACGGCCCGAGTTCAGCGACAACGAAGCTCGCAACGAGGCGAGAACTGGCGCAGGCGGTCGTTCCTACGGGGCAGGAGAGGACAATGACGCACAGCGCGCTTGCCTTGTTCGTGAGCGCGGCGACGTTCCGCGATCGGACCGTGACACGCGGGAACGAGCAGGGCACAGACGAATTCGAGATTGGCATGATACGGGCTGGCCGGGGCCTTCGTCGCCCATCGCCGGCTGACCCGGAAACGGTAGAGAACGACTACTACCGGTTTCTGAACGCACCACGCGACTAGTAGTTAACCGCGAAGGTCGGGCGGGGAGCGCTCAGCGGAGCGCAGCCAGCAGCGCCTTCATCCAGGGGCCGAGATCGTCGGGCGTCCTGGCCGAGATGAGGTTGCGGTCGATGACCGTTGCCTCATCCGTCCAGGCGACCCCGGCGTTGACCATGTCGTCCTTGATGGCGGCCACGCTGGTCGCTCGCCGGCCTGCCAGGATCTTCGCCGAGATCGGCACCCAGCCCGCGTGGCAGATGAACGCGATCGGCTTCTCGCGCTCGTCGAACGCCCGCACCAAGTCGAGCACGGCCGCCGAGCGGCGGAGCTTGTCGGGGGCGTAGCCGCCAGGTATCACCAGAGCGTCGTAGTCGGCCTCGGAGACCTGGTTCACCGTCGTGTCGACCGGTACGGGTCCATGTCCCTTCTTGCCGGTCACCGGCTGGGAGTCTAGCCCGGCCACGGTAACCGCGATGTCGTCCTCGGCAAGGCGGTACAGCGGATATAGCAGCTCCATGTCCTCGAACAGGTCGGCGGCGAGCAGCAAGACCGTGCGCTGAGGATCGGCCATGTAACGACCTTACCCAGATCAGGCACTGACTGCGATCGCCGCCAGGACAGTGAGCAGGAACGTCGCGAGGGCGAGGATCCCGTGCAGGACAGGTATCACCGGCGCCAGCCGCCACTTGCGGTTGACCACCTCTCTCGGCGCCGGCTCGGCGAGCATACGTTCAACGAGGTCGTCGACGAGCTTGCTGGTCATTGCCTCATCAGCTAGAGCGCGATCGAGCATCTCGTTCGTCACGAGAATCGCAGGCGAACCGCGGCCGTCCTCAGCAGCCGGGCCTTCGGCGGGCTGATTCGCTCGCGGCGCGCTGACGGGGTAGGGCGTCCAGACGGTGACTGTCGAGATACCCAGTCCGATCGCCGGTGCGACCAGCCCGATCGCCAGCCATGCCAGCGCTGGCTGCCCGGACGCCAGAAAGCTCACCCAGCTGACCAGCCCTGCTAGGGCCAGGCTCGCGTGTCCGAGGACGAGCACGGGCGACATCGTGTCCTGTGAGCCGGTTTCCCGCCGTTTCGAGCCCCCGGCGGACGGCCGCCCGGCACGCATGCTCGTCAGCCAGCTACGGAACATGTAGGCGCCGAGGCTCTCTGCGAGCAGCCAGCTGACCAGCGCCGCCACTCCCAGTCCGCGTCCGCCGCGGCCGCTGATCAGCTGGCCGCCGGTCGCGGAGAGGCACCCGCGAAAGCAGCCACCTGTCAGGCTTGCCCTGACAACTTCATCGGCTGGCATGATCAAACGGCAATCCCTCGTCATATCGCATCATCGCGGCGAACACCGCTGCCTACAAGAAGCCGCCTGCATCCAGCCTGCCCTTCACATGACACCTATCGAGCAGGGCCCGGGGTTATGCCGCGCTGGCTGCCCCGGTAGGTGCATGGTTGAGTCAGCTGTCAGCGAGAAGAGGGTGAGCGGCATATGCAGACGCGCGTGATCGACGGGCCAGGCTTCGCGGCGGAGGCATCGGCGTTCTTGCAGCGAATAAGTCAGCTGCCTGGCCTGACGGATGACGAGTCGCTGCGTGCCGCGCGGGCCAGGGTCGCCGATCCCGCCGTCGTCGGCCGGCCGGACCCGGCCGTCGCGTCCGCCGACCTTTATCTTCCAGTTCGCGGCGGTCCGGTCCTTGCCAGGCTGTACGCCAGGCGAGGCGCCGCCGGGCCGCGCCCGATCCTGCTGTGGCTGCACGGCGGCGGATTCGTCGGCGGTTCGGTGAACGACATCGACCATGTCTGCTCCCGGCTGGCCCACCTCGGCGACCTCCTCGTGGTCTCGCTTGAGTACCGGCTGGCACCGGAGCATCCCTTCCCGGCTGCCCTGCACGACACCTACGATTCGATGTGCTGGCTGGCGGCCAGCGGTCATGTCATCGGCGGTGACGGACGGCTCGCGGCGGGCGGGCAGAGCGCGGGAGCTGCCCTGGTGGCCGGAGCCTGCCTGATGGCGCGGGATGAGGGCGGACCGGCTCTTGGCCGCCAGGTGCTCTGCTACCCGGCACTGGACTTCGGCCAGGACACCGAGTCGGTCCAGCTCTACGACGGCGTGTTCTTGAGCATCAAGCCGGGGAACTGGCCGGAGACGCAGTACCTGGCCGGTCAGGAGGTCACCCCGTATGCGGCGCCGTTGCGGGCGTACACGCTCGCCGGGCTGCCTTCCGCATTGCTGATCGGTGCTGGCCGTGACCCGCTGCGTGATGACGCGAGAACATACGCCAGCAGACTCGCCGAGGACGGCGTTCCCGTGACGCACATCGAGTACGCGGGGACGACGCATGGATTCCTGAACTTCTGCGGCATCTTGTCGGCTGGTGACCACGCGATCGACCTGATCGCCGAAGACCTCCGGCTGATCAGGGAGATGGCGCCCGCCCTGCAGTGACGCTAGCGTCGGTGGCATGACAGTAAAGCTGGTAGTTCTGTACACCCAACCCGAGGACACGGAGGCTTTCGAGCAACACTACGCGGACACGCACATGCCGCTCGTGGACCGGATCCCCGGGCTGGTGCGGGTCGAGACCGGCTTGGTCGGCGCCGCGGCCGACGGCGGCGAGAAGGTATTCCACCGGATCACCGAGCTGTACTTCGCCGATCCGGACGAGATGCAAGCCGGGTTCGGCTCCGACGAGGGCAAAGCCACCGCCGCGGACTACCAGGAGATCGAACCCTCGGGATCACGCATGTTCGTCGTGCCCGTGGACGATTGACGCGCAGTCGCCGTTAGCCATGCAGGCTTCGCAGGTTGTTCCACGGCCCGGCCAGGTGATACGTCGCCAAGGCGATGACAAGGCCGATCGCTATCGCTCCGAGTAGCAGCATCCATCGCCGTCCCGCGCCCGCCAGCGCCGCCTTAGCCTGGTCTCGGGCCGACGAGCCGTTCCTGAGCAGCCGGGGCAGTTGCGGTGCGTACCAAAGTACGTGCACGGCCATCGCCCCGAACCACAGGATGAACGTGGCCTTGTGCAGGAATATCCACTGCGAATCATGCGGGCCAGTGATCGCGAGCGCGATACCTGAGCCGATGACGCCTACCGACGTTGCGATCACGACCGGTCCGAGCACGCGGAGCAGCAGCGCAGGGGGGCCCTTCCCGACGTAGGGCACCGCGCCTGTGTAATAGCGGACGAATCGGTACCCGGTAGAGCAGACCTTCAGCAGGACGGGACCGATCAGCAGCATCCCGATGAAGAAATGCAGGGTGAGCAGTTGCTGCTTGAAGACGACGGTGACGCCTTCGACGGCCAGCAACGCCAGCAAGACCGCGCCGGTCATCGCGGTGAGCCGCTCGTTGCCGCCTGCTCCGCCGGTCGACTCAGTCCGGCCGCGGCGGTGCCGCGGTACTGCCCTGATGGTCAAGGCTCGACCCGGCGCACGTGTCCGCCGCCGGCTGCTTCGGGCATGCGGCTCGCTTGAGCCTGGCCGTACGGCGTCCCTGTGGGTAGTCGCGCCGGCTGGCCGTGCTCCAGCCTCAGCGCAAGCGTCGGGCACAACCGGACCGCGCGGCGGGCCAGCCCCGACAGCTGAACAGGGACCTCGCGGTCGGCCACGATCGGATACCCCCATTCGTCCAAGCCAATTAGTTCTGGCAGCATCTCAGCGCAGATTCCGTGCCCGGTGCACGCGATCGCGTTCACCGCAAGCCTGTGCGTCACCGCCATACCTCCATATTCGACGGGCGAGGTATCGGCAGTACCTGTTTGGCGCGGCTGGCGTGCCTCGCGGCCACGCAGGTGCGCCTGGAGACATGCGACTTCAGGTCGGCCGCGAAGGATGCGAGAGCCGATCTGGCCAGCCGCACAGCGCCGTCCGGGTGGCGGCATCCGCCTCGTCCGATCACTGCAGACAGACGCCGCTCGAGCCGGTCGAGTGTAGGGCCCGCAGGCCGGCCGCTGGCCAGCTGCGCGAAGTCGTCAGCGATGGCGGGCAGCCCGAAGACACATGGCCCGCACTGGCCAGCGCTCTGGCTAGCCAGCCAGGTAAGCACTCTGGCGGTCTCTCTCAGGCCGCAGGCGTCGGGTGGCAGAACCACAAGCACTCCCGCGCCAGGCGACGCGCCAACCCCGCGCAAGGCCGGGGCAGCGAGCGGAAGGTCGGCAACGTCCTGCGCATCGTGCCAGGTACCGAAATAACCGCCGATCAGCAGCGTGCCGACATCGGGTCCCGCGCTCGCCGTGGCGAGCACGTCGCCGATTCGCGTGCCGACTTCGATCTCGTAGACTCCCGGAGCATCAACCGCCCCCGAGACCGTGGTGAGCATGGTCCCTGGTGCGTCGGGAAGGCCCGACTGGCGGTACCAGGCGGGGCCGAACCGGCCGATCAGCGCCACATGGGCGAGCGTCTCGACGTTGTCAAGGAGTGTCGGCCTGCCGCCGACGCCCTTCTCGAACGGGCGAGGCGGGACCGCGGTAGGGCGGGCCTCTCCGCCGTTCAGCCAATGCACGATCGACGTCTCCTCGCTGGAGACGTAGTTGGCTGGCAGTGCGTGCATCTCGATAGCGACGTCATCAGGGCTGGTTTGGCGGCGCTCGGTCAGCGCAGTGTCAACGATGGACCACAGCCAGGAATTGTCTTGCGGGAGGCAGACCTGGACGCTCCTGGCCCTTATTGCTCTCGCTGCTAGCACGGCTCCGTCGAGTGCCAGGTGCGGTGCGCGCGCGAGCAGCGCCTTGTCCTTCTGACTGGCGGGCTCGCTTTCCATCCCGTTGACGACGACTACCGCTGGTCCGCGTCCCGAAGCCACTGATCGCATCTTCGCCCCGGTCGGAAAGCCGGCGCCACCACGTCCGGTCAGCCCGGAATGCGTGACCGCTTCGATCAACGCGTCGCGCCGACCTGAGCCGTGCTGCGGCATCGGCCCGTACCTGTCGAGGTGCGCGAGTAGCGAACCTGATCCATCCGCACTGCGCCATCCGGCAGTCAGCCGTCCGGACCGGCCAAGCTGGTCAGCACGGTGGGTGGTCCGGCTGGCCACCCTGCCTGCGGTCGGGGTGCCTCCTGGCCCTGTCATGCTCAACCCCCGGTGGCGGCAGCCTGCAGGCTGACCGTCCCGGTCACTGCGGTGCCATTGATCGTCAACGTGAAAGCGGCGCGTCGCTGCCCGGATTGCCCTGACACGGACGCCACGAGAGTGTTCCCCGCGAGCTGCACAACCGGCCCCGAATACGCTGATGCGGTCTTTGCCCGGCCGATGCGGACGGTGCCGCTGGTCAGACTGACACCGCTGCCAGACGGCGTGCCGCGCAAGACGATCACAAAGCTGACGCGCGGTGCTGCCGTTGTGCGGCCGTTGATGGAGATCGTGCGCTGGTTAGCTTCCGGTCCTTTGGCCACCGACAGCTGGCCAGTGAACGGTGCGTCGGTAAGTCTGAGCGCTGCCGCTCCTGACGACCCCGATGATGCCTGCCGCTGATTCCCGAGCAGCTTGACCGGCGTGCCGGCGCGCCGTGCCCAGCCGGACTGCAGCGGCCCGGACAGGACGAACACCCCGGTCAGCACCGGCACGAGCGCCAATCCCGCCAGCCCAGTCGCACGGGTTAGCTGGCTGTCGCTGAGCGAGAGCCGCCACCAGATGGCCCAGCCCACTGCGGCAACGCATGCGATGTTGATCGCGAGCACCCAGGTCAGGCGGGTGTCGGTGCCACTGCCGAGGCCATGCCATAGCGCGATCGGCCAGCACGCGTATACCAGCAGGTGAACGGCCCGCCAGCTGCGATGACTGAGGCGATCCCTGAGCAGGCTGGTCACGATGACCGCGAGCATCAGGTCGAACGCCACCGCGCCGAGGCTGAGCCATAGCGGCCGGTAAGCGGAGGTGCCAGGGATGAAAGCGGCGGCCAGGTTAATCGACACATACGGGTCGAGAACGGTCGTGATGATATGAACCCCGACGAGTGCAAGTGCGGTGAGGGCTACATTGCGATGCAGCCCGGCCGTGACTAGCCGGGGCCAGCGAGCCGACGACGCCCGCGCAGGGCCGGTAATGCCGAGCATCACCGTGCCGGTCAGCAGGACGAGTGACACGATGCCCGTCGCGCGGGTGGCGTACCACAAGAGTGTCGACCCACTGGTGATCGGGGCACTCAGTGGTTGCCAGGCGATCATCCGGTCCAGCAGATGCCGCGAGCGGCCGGGGTCCCGTTGACCGCGGTCATGAGCCACCCGATGACACGACTGGCGCTCCGCCGGAATTGGCGGGGGCCTGTTGCGGCGGGGCGAGCCTGCGATGCCGATGCGCGGACCCGTGACCCTGAGAGCCGGATCTCGCGGTCCCGTTGTGGCCGGAACCGGCGTGACTCGAGCCCGCGCCGGAGCTTGCGGCATGACCAGGCAGGGCGAAACCAAGCGCTGCAGCGAGCCCGAAGCTGGTGATCGTCGCACCGCTGGCGATCCATGTGGTCAGCCGGCGCGTCCGCGCGAGTTGCTCGTCGCGTCGCGTGATGGCACTGTCCTGCGGCCAGCGCATCGTTGAGACCTCCTTGATCGGACTGGCACACACAGCCTGCCCGACCGACCATGAGGATCCGGTTCAGCAATACTTCAGAGTTGCTAAAGATCGAAATGATCGATGTGGCGGCTAGCCGCGATCGCCGCTGGGTGGTGCACCTTGCCGGCGGGCTGCGCGCTCGCGGGGGATGGCAGGCACGTCCAGGACGACCGTCAGGCCGCCGCCTGGGGTATCGGATAGCTCCGCGGTTCCGCCGTCTGCCGTGATCAGACGGTGCACGATGGCTAGGCCGAGCCCGGTGCCGCCTGGCCTTGCCGATGCGAACCTGCGGAAAGCGGCCTGCCGCTGTTGATCGGTCATCCCTGGCCCGTCGTCTGCGACGACAATCCTGACCCGGTCACCTGCCAGCCGTGCCATCATCCGGATATTCCCGCCTATAGGGACCGCCTCGAGGGCGTTGGCCAGGAGGTTGTCCAGTATCTGCTCGAGGTGGCCCTCGCGCATCCTCGCGGTGAGAGGCTCGGTCGCGGGTGCGCTGAGATCGACCGGCTTCTCGTCCGCGGCAGGCTTCCACGCGGCGCAGCGATCCCTGATCACTGCCTCCACCTGAACCGGGACGGGTGCCGCCGTGACATTCTCAGCGCGCGCGACCGCGAGCAAGCCGTCCACCATCCTTGACAGCCTGCCGATCTCGTCGTGTGCGCCCGAAAGTTCCTCGGCCAGGTTGTCGGGGGCCTGAATCGCCAGCACGTCCAGGCGCAGCCGGAGCGCTGCGAGCGGTGTCCGCAATTGGTGCGATACGTCGGCCATCATCGCCTGGTGGCCGCTTACCAGCGTCTCCAGCCGTCCGGCCATCCGGTTAAATATCCCAGCTAGCCTGCGCACTTCCGGAGGGCCGGCCGCGGCAGGAGCGCGTGCGCTGAAGTCGCCGTCTCCAAGGTGTTGCGCCGCCCTTTCGAGCGAGCCGAGCGGCCGGCTTACCCAGCGGGCTAGGGCCGTGGCTATGAGCGCCGCCGCAATCAGCGCGGCCGCCGATACCGCCGCCAGCCATCCCCTCAGCACTGTCAGGCGATGCTCGAGCGGTTCTGTCGATCTGGCGAGTGCCACGGTGCCCAGCCGGGTGACGGGCGCGTCGCTTCTGACCGGGACTACGACCGTTAGCCGCTCGGAGGTCGTGTAGATCTGCGGTCGCGCGTTGGCGCGACTGCCGGAAGCGATCCTAGGATCTACTCCCGGCACATGTCTGGCTCCGACCAGTTTCTTGCCATCGGCTCGGTAGACGGCGACGAGGTCCCCGTGCCGCCTCAGGCCGGCGATTGAGCGAGCGAGCATGCCGTCTGCGGAATGGTCACTCAGAAACTCTTCGGCGACGCTGGAGACCGTCGTCGCTGCGGCCACCGTGTCGGCTCGGAAGTCGCGTCGGTCCTGGTTGGCCGTCAAAACCCCGAGCGGGATGGCCGCTACACCGAGCAGCACTGCGACCAGCGCGACCACGACTAGCGCGATCCGGCGCGCCATTTAGACCTCGCCGAGCCTGAATCCGCGGCCGTAGACGGTTTCGATCAGGCCAGGCACGCCAAGTTTGCGCCGCAGCGCCGCAACGTGGACGTCGAGCACCTTGGTCGGCCCGTACCAGTGGGAGTCCCATGCCGTCTCGAGCACCTCTTGCCGGGCGACGACTCGGCCAGGGTCGAGCGCGAGGCACTCCAGGATGTCGAACTCTTTGGGCGTCAGCGCCACGAATTCGCCGTGCACGCTCACTTTCCTGGTACGCAGGTCGATGGTCAGCGGACCGTGCCTGATCAGTTCGCCGCCCGGCCGGACCCGCCTCAGTACGGCGCGGATCCTCGCCTGCAGCTCTGCCAGCCCGAATGGTTTAACGAGGTAATCATCGGCTCCGGCGTCGAGCGCGTTGACCCGGTCGGCCTCCTCGCCATAGGCGGTCACCACGATGATCGCCACACCCGAGCGGTCACGGAGGGTCCGGCAGACGCCGACGCCGTCACCGTCGGGCAACTCGAGGTCGAGGAGGACGACGTCGGGGAGGCTATGGGCCAGCGCCTGCGCGCCGGTGGTCACGTGGTCGACCTGGTACCCGCCGCGGGTCAGGCCGCGGACGAGCTGAGTCGCGATGCCCTCGTCATCCTCGACGATAAGCACGCTCGGGCCAGGACCCGCCTGGGCGGACTCAGGTCCGGCAGTTGGCGCTGTCATGCAACCGAGATTAGGTCAGCCAGCCGGCTGGTCGCGGTCAGTTACTCCATGGGAACGCCAGCCGGCGGTCGCGGCACGGTAACCGCGACATTCAAGCCGAAGCCCCAGTTGAGCATTTTGGTCGCGTCGGTGAACGTAGCGCCCGTCTTCGTGGGGGCGCTGTGCAGCACCACGCCAATCAGGGTCTGCTTGTTGTGCGTCGCCTCGAACAGCAGGCACTCACCTGCGGCATCGGTCCAGCCGGTCTTGATGCCAACAGCGCCAGGGTACTTGCCGAGCAGCAAGTTCGTGTTGATCCACAGATAGCGACGATGATGCAGCGCTGCGCGCAGCAGGTACCGGCGGGTCTTGACCACGTCGCGGATGACGGACTTGGCCATCGCGGCCTCGCCGAGCAGGAGGAGGTTCCGCGGCGTGGACACGTCGGTGGACAACAGCCCGTCGAAGTTGGTGAAGTGAGTCTTGACGAGCTTGAGGTTATTGGCTGTCGCGTTCATCTTCCGCACGAACGCCTGTGTACCTGGCCCGAAGCTGTCGGCGAGCGCCATCGCCGCATCGGCGCCTGATGGCAGCATCATCGCGTAGAGCAGCTGCCTCGCGGTGAGCACGTCGCCCGCGTGCAGGCCCGCGCTAGTGGCGTTGTGATCCTTTGCGTATCGGACGTCGGCTGCGGTGATCTTGATGCGCCGGTCCAGGCGGTTGGCTTTGACGACCACAAACAGGGTCATCAACTTGGTGATGCTGGCGATCGGGCGCGCCGTGTATTGATGGCGTCCCCACAGCTGCTTACCCGTCTTCGCGTTAGCTAGCTCGGCGGCGCGGGCGGCGATCTTGGCGGGGGCGCTCTGTTCGGCAACCGCGCGCCGTGCCTGCTGAGCGCCGGCGGCATGCGCCGTCCACTGTGCGGCCCCGGCCGCAGTTGCGCGGCTGACGAGCGGGATTGCCAGTGCCACCGCGCCAGCGACCACGATCGTTGCGAGGCTCGAACGGTCGGCCAGCCGATGGCGGAACAATTGAGCGGATTGCATGTCGCTCCTGGGGGTTGGCGTCTGGGAGACGGGGTTAGCGGGGCAACCTCGCGGGCGCTACCAGCCTTCGGGCAGAGGCATTCCCTCCGTGTAACCGGCCGCGCTCTGAGTTCCGACCACAGCGAGTTCGTGCAGCTCAGCCAGGTTGTCAGCCCCGGCGTACGTGCACGCGCTGCGCAGTCCGGCGATGATGGCGTCGATCAGGTCTTCGACACCGGGGCGCTGCGGGTCCAGGTACATCCGGGAGCTGGAGATCCCCTCGTCGAACAGTTCCTTGCGGGCGCGCTCAAACGGGGAGTCGGCAGCGCTGCGCAGCCGGACGGCCCTGGCCGACGCCATTCCGAAGCTCTCCTTATACAGCTTGCCCTGGGGATCACGGTAGACATCGCCCGGAGACTCACAAGTACCCGCGAACCAGGAGCCAATCATCGCACTGGATGCGCCGGCGGCGAGAGCAAGCGCGACATCACGCGGATATCGGATGCCGCCATCGGCCCAGACATGCCTGCCGAGCCTGCGGGCCTCGGCTGCGCACTCGAGCACCGCGCTGAACTGTGGCCGGCCGACGCCGGTGCGCATCCTGGTGGTGCACATCGCGCCCGGACCGACGCCGACCTTGACGATGTCGGCGCCGGCCTCGATGAGGTCAGCGGTGCCGGCTGCGGTGACCACGTTGCCTGCGACGACAGGCACGGCGGGCGATACCGAACGCACTGCCTGCAGTGCGCAGATCATCTTCTCCTGGTGCCCGTGCGCTGTATCGACGACGAGCAGGTCAGAGCCTGCGTCGAGCAGTTGCTTGGCCCGGCCTGCGACGTCACCGTTGATCCCGAGCGCGGTCCCGACCCGCAGCTTTTCCTGCCTGTCCGTGGCCGGGGTGTAGATGGTCGCCCGGAGAGCGCCCGTCCTGGTGAGGATGCCAACGCAGCGCCCGTCCTCATCGACGACGGGGGCGAGCCGGTGCCGCCCGGCCTGCAGGAGGCCGAAGGCCCGTTCCGGGTCTACCCCGGCTGGCAGCGTGACCAGTTCGCTCGACATCACGTGCCTGAGCTGGGTGAACCTGTCGACCCCCGTGCAGTCGGCCTCGGTAACGACGCCCACGGGGCGGCCGCCCTCGATCACCACGATGCCGCCGTGGGCGCGCTTGGGGAGCAAGCTCAGAGCGTGGCCCGTGGTCGCCCCTGGGCCCAGCGTCAGCGGCGTGTCGTAGACCAGGTCGCGGCTCTTGATCCACGCGATCGCCTCGGCAACAACGTCGACCGGTATGTCCTGCGGCAGCACCGCCATACCGCCGCGCCTGGCTACCGTCTCGGCCATCCGGCGTCCTGCGACCGCCGTCATGTTCGCCACCACGATGGGGATCGTGGTGCCGCTCCCGTCCGCCGATGAGAGGTTCACGTCGTTTCTCGAGGTCACAGCGGACCGGTTGGGCACCAGGAACACGTCGCTGTACGTCAGGTCGTAGCCAGGCCGATCGAGAAAGCGCATCTAGCGATTCTGCCAGCGCGGGGGGTACTGGGGGGTCGTCCCCCCGGGACCGGCACAGCGCGGGGGGTACTGGGGGGTCGTCCCCCGGGACCGGCACAGCACGTGGACCGCTTAGGACCCGAGTACCTGCTGCAGGTAGGGGTTGCCGAACCTGCGGTCGGGGTCAAGTTTGTCCCGCAGCGTCAGGAAGTCGCCGAACCGGGGGTACACCACGCGCAGGTATTCGGCATCCCTGGTGTGCATCTTGCCCCAGTGTGGCCGGCCGCCGACCGCGGTCATGATCGCCTCGGTCTCGAGGAAATAGTCTTCATGCGGCGACAGATGGTAGACGTGGAAGGCGATGTACGCGCTGTCCCTGCCGCTCGCGGTAGACAGCCACAGTTCATCGGCCGGCGCGACCCGCACCTCGATCGGGAAGCTGATCCGCCAGTCCTTGCGTCCGAACAGGGCGCGGATCTCAGCGAGCACATCGGCGAGGTGCTCCCTGGGGATCTCGTACTCCTGTTCCTTGAACCTGACCCGCCGCGGACTGGTGAATACCTTGTACGCAGCGTCGGTGTAAGTGCGGGCGCTTAGGGCCCTGCTGGCGAGCGAGTTCACCATAGGTATCGCGGCGGGGGCCAGATGGCCAAGGCGACAGGTTGCCCCGAACGCCGAGTTGGACAAGAACTCGTCGTCCAGCCAGTACCGCCAGCCGGGAAGGGGACTGGCGGGCCCGGCCGAACGGTTGTTGCGCTTGGTCAGGCAGCCTTCGCTGTGCGGGAACCAGTAGAACTCGAAGTGCTCGTTCTGGCTGGTCAGCTCCGGTAGCCGGGAGATCACCTCGGACCAGCGCATCGGTTCCTCGCGAGCCGTCAGCAAGAAAAGCGGCTCGGTGCGGAACGTCGCGGCGGTGACTATGCCGAGCGCGCCGAGGCCCACCCGAGCTGCATTGAACAGGTCAGGCTGCGGATCGTCGGCCGAGCAGGTCACGATGGTGCCATCGGCCAGCACCAGCTCGAGTGCTGCCAGCTGAGCGGCCATGCTGCCGCTGTCCCTGCCAGTGCCGTGCGTCCCCGTCTGGGTCGCGCCCGCGACAGTCTGGACCTGGATGTCGCCCATATTGGTCAACGAGAGGCCGCAGGCAAGCAGGGCGGAATTCAGCGCCGACAGCGGGCAGCCGGCTTCGACTGTGACGAGCCCGGCAGTGGGGTCGACCGACCGCACCGCGGTCATGCCGCCAGGATGCAGCAGCACCCCGTCTGTGCTGGCCGTCGGCGTGAACGAGTGCCCGCTGCCAGCCATCCGGATCGGCAGGCCGTCGGCGGCAGCCTTCGTCACTTCGGCCGCGACCTCTGCTGCGGAGGCCGGCATCCTCATCCTGACCGGCCGAGCCGTCACGGTCCCTGCCCAATTCCGCCAAGCGGGCGCTCCACGCCGGGACGCGGAGGGCTGATCCTCCGGGTACGCACTAAGGCTGGTCATCGCGACATGTCCTCTGGTCGGTCTGGATCAGGTCGTAGCACCCAATTCTGCCGGTTGGCCGTCCTGGTCTGTCCGAAGCCCGCGCAGCCCGGCGACGCAGATCAGCACTCCCGCCACTCCGCAGCTCGCTGAGAACGCGAAGCTCCACCTCGCTCCGTGGGCGTCGATGACATGGCCAGCGAACGCAGAGCCCAGCGCCACGCCGACGGAGATCGTCGAGCTCAGCCAGGCCATCGCCTCAGTGGTGCGGTGCGGCGGCGACTGCCGTTCCAGGATCGCGTAGCCAGTCATCAGCGTGGGCGAGATCGCGAGCCCGGCGAGAAATCCGACGGCGTCCAGCGCCAGCAGGCCCGGCATCGCCCAGAAGGTCGAGACGCCGATGACGGTCAGCGCGGCCGTGATCGTGAATCGCCGGCCGATCGGCGCCTGCCAGTGCCTCGAGCCATACCACAGGCCGCCCACTGCGCTTCCGAGCGCATATGTGCCCAGGATCACGCCAGCCAGCGAACGATGGCCGAGCTCGGTCGAGAAAGCCACAGTGCTGAGGTCGATCCCCGAGAACATGGCACCGATCAGCAGGAACGCAGGCGCCAGCGTGATCAGGCCGCGCGCGGGCAGGGTGGGCCGCCAGAACCGCGCGCGCACCGACGACGCCCTGACTGACCCCGTCGGCGCCTTTGCGGGAAGCGGCTTGGGCCGTGGCGGCGGCTCGCTTCTGCGCTGCGCGGCGAAAAGGAGAGTGCCGATTATGCACAGCAGGCTCGCCGTCACGATGCCGGACGCCGGGGCGAGCTGAGTTGCCAGCACGGTGACCAGGGCCGGCCCGATGACGAAGATGAACTCATCGTTCACCGACTCCAGGGCGAACGCGGTGTGCAGCCGCCTGGCGTCCCCGCCGAGCAGGCTGCTCCATCTGGTCCGGACCATGCTGCCGATGGAGGGCATAGAGCCGCCGGCAGCGATGCCAGTCGCCAGCAACGTCCAGAACGGTGCCCGCAATTCAGCGCAGGTAATGAAGATCGCGCTGCTGAGCATGAAAACGGCGGTCTGCACTACCAGCACTCTTCGCTGACCCAGCCTGTCTGCCCTGGTGGCAATCACGGGCCCGAACACCGCGTAACCGACAGAGCCCACGGCGGCAACGGTTCCCGCCTGGCCGTAACGCCCGGTGAGCAGCGCGATCAGCAGCACCGTGCCTAGCCCGTACATGGACATGGGCATCCGGCCGATGAAGCCGGACGCCGAGAAGGCGATCGCCCCAGGGGTTCGCAGCAGTTCAAGGTAGGAGTTCTGCCGCTGCGAGGTGCGGGTATGGCGCTCCCGGCCGCGCCGGTCCCGCACCTGGGTCATCGTTGACTAACCTCCCCGCACTGCCCGTATAGCGTACGACGAGGTAGTTTGTCCTTCCGGGCCGGGTATCGGCCGGTGACCGGTATTGGCCGCGCTCGCGGGGTACACCGCTAACATGGGAATGGACATGGGATCCAGGCTCAAGCGTGTCAGCAGCAGCGTCGTCCCGTCATTCTCGCGGTCGGCAGATCTGGTTTCAGGATCGGTCAAGAAAGCCTTCAAGGCCGCGCGCGGCTTGCCCAAGCCGTTGCTCATAGGCTGCGGCGCTGTCCTATCGGGAATTGCGGTCATCATCGCGATGACGATCGGCGGCGTCACGGCCAGGGCTGGTCAGGACAATCGGTCCGGTGTCTTTCCTGGGGGGACGGGACCGTTCGGCGGGCCAGGCTCGTCCGGCACGGCCGGCGGCACAGCGGCTCCGGCGGTCACCACGGGGGTCTTCGACGGCATCATCCTGCCTGACCTGCTGATCGTGCTTCCCAGCGGTCTGCAGTCCAGCGATGTGTCCGGCCTGCGCTCGATCAAGGGCGTCAGGAAAATGGTTACCTTCGATGGCGCACAGGTCAGCATTAGCGGGCGGCGAGCCAATGTGATCGGTGTTGACCCAGGCCGATTCAGGTCCTGGGTGCCGCTGCGGGCCGCGTCGGACAACGAGCTGTGGACGAGGCTGGCGTCTAGCGGGTTCATCGCGTCAGCGTCTGCCGCGAAGCGGCTCGGATTGTCCGGCGGCAGCTACCGGCTGACGGCTCGCACGCACGTAGATCTTCGCTACGGAGGATCCGCGCGGCTCAATATCGCTGGCGTCGACTTGCTTGTGAACCAGGCCATATCCCGCAAGCTCGGCCTCGTGCACAAGGTCGCGGCTTTGATCAGCGCCCCAGGCCCGAGCATCGCCACTCTGACCGCCGAGGTCAGGCGAGTGCTCGGCGCGCAGGCCAAGGTGGTCGATCTGCGCGGACGCAGGCCCGTCATCGGCGCGGTCCCGCCGCGTCCGGGCCAGATTGGCAGCTATTTGCAGCTGTTCCAGGCCTCGGCCGCGAAGTACTGCCCGCGGATGTCATGGACGGTGCTGGCGGCGATCGGCCAGATTGAGAGCGCCGACGGGCAGAACATGGGTCCTTCCAGCGCCGGCGCTCTCGGCCCCATGCAATTCCTTCCCAGCACCTGGGCGGAATGGGGGATCACCGGCTTCGGGCGGCCGGGCCCGCCGGACATCATGGACCCGTTCGACGCTGTGCCGTCGGCGGCGAGGATGCTGTGCGCCGACGGTGCATCCTCCGGAACCCAGAGCGGGCTGCGCCGCGCGATCTTCGCATACAACCACGCCGACTGGTACGTGAACGAGGTGCTCGCGCTAGCCGGCCGGTACGCGGCCGAATATCACTGAGGGAACACCGCTGAGCCAGCCGGTGATCGCCAGCCCGGCCCTGATTGGATGACGCCATGGCCAAAGAGGCTGCGTTTCTCCTGGTTTCATTCGGCGGACCCGAGGGACCAGACGACGTCATGCCGTTCCTGCGCAACGTCACCGCTGGCCGGAACGTGCCTGACGAGCGCCTCGCGCACGTGGCTGAGCACTACTTCGCATTCGGCGGCGTGAGCCCGATCAATGCCCAGAACCGCGAACTCCTCGGCGCGATCGAACGTGCCTTCACCGCCGATGGGATTGACTTGCCCGTCTACTGGGGCAACAGGAACTGGCCGCCTTTGCTGACCGACACCATGCAGGCGATGGCCGATGACGGAGTGCGGTCGGTTATCGCCTTCGCGACGGCGGCCTATAGCTCCTACTCGAGCTGCCGGCAGTACCTCGAGGACATCGATAGGGCGCGCGTGGCCGTCGGCGCGAATGCGCCTGCGGTGGTCAAGATCCCGCCCTACTACGGGCACGCTGGGTTCGCCGCCGCCTTTATTGACGCCACGGCGCGCGCGCTAGCGTCGCTGCCCGCGGAAACCGTGGACGAGGCTGAACTGGTCTTCACGGCGCACAGCATCCCAGAATCCATGGCCGCCGCAAGCGGTCCGGACGGCCACGCGTACCAGGCTCAGCTGACCGAGGTAGCTGGCCGGGTAGCCGCAGGGATCGGCAGGACCACCTGGCAGCTTGCCTACCAGAGCCGCAGCGGGCCGCCGTCGGCGCCCTGGCTGGGTCCTGACATCAACGAGTGCTTGACCACCCTGGCCAAGGCTGGCGCCCCTGCGGTGGTTGTCGTGCCGATCGGTTTCGTCAGTGACCACATGGAGGTTGTATTCGACCTTGACGTCGAGGCCGCGCGGACGGCCGCCGACCTTGGCCTGCCGATGGCCAGGGCAGCGACACCGGGCATGGACCCGCATTTCGTCGCCCTTATCTGCAGCTTGGTCAGCGACTTCGCTGCCGGGACGCGCGGGGACGGCCTGGCCGGCTCGTGGTCGAGGGCGCTCGGTCCTTCTGTCGCACGCCTATGCGGCGAGCGTTGCTGCCGGATCGCGTCGTGACCGACCAGGATCCCGGTGAGCTGCTAGGTCTGGCCATCGCGATCGCGCGCGAGGCTGGCGAGATGCTCGCCGAGCACCGCGCGCGGCCTGAGGTGGTGGCCATCAAGACGAGCCCGACCGATGTCGTCACCGAGATGGACCAGGCCGCTGAGCGACTGATCAGGGCCAGGATCCTGGCCGAGCGGCCCGATGACGCCATCTTGGGCGAGGAAGGCGGGCAGACCGGTGGGGACGCCCCGGTCCGGTGGATCGTGGATCCGCTGGACGGCACCGTCAACTACCTGTACGGCCTGCCGGACTGGGCGGTCAGCATCGCCGCGGAGGTCGGCGGGCAAGTCGTTGCCGGCGCCGTCTGCGTTCCCCGCCGCGACGCCTTGTACGGCGCGGTCGCCGGCGGCGGAGCGTGGCTAGCCGAGCTTTCTGGTTCGGCAACATCATTTAAGAACAAATCTCGTGATGTACCCGCCGCTCGCCAGCCTCTTGCCTGCCGACGCGATGTTTCGTTGTCTCGGGCTCTTATAGCCACCGGTTTCGGCTATGAACGCCGCCGCCGGGTGGTGCAGGGTCAGGTGCTTAGCGCCGTGTTGCCGCGGGTAAGGGACATCCGGCGCAACGGGGCCTGCTCGGTGGACCTGTGCTCGCTCGCCGCAGGAAACGTAGACGGCTACTACGAGCGCGGCGTGCAGTACTGGGATATCGCAGCAGGTACCCTGATCGCCCGCGAGGCAGGGGCAGTCGTTGCCGGGCTGACCGGGAAACCGGCAGGTCCGTCGATGACCATCGGGGCGGGGCCGGCGCTTTTCGCCGAGCTGCATGACCTCCTGCTTGGCCTCGACGCAGAGCGGGATGCCTGACCGCTGGCCGCAGGTTGGCCAGCCAGCAGGGCCGATGCGGTAGTTAACAGTGTTCTACGAGTAAATCGGTGCGACACGAACTGCCAAGCAGGACCGCAGTGTGTACCTCGGCGCGAGGACGTGGCAGAATTCCCCGCCGGATTCGGGCACAACTACGGCCTCGAAAGCGTTGCACTCGCGCGAGGAATTTAACGATGGAGGAGTAAGGCCACCATGGCTACTGACTACGACAGCCCGCGCAAGACTGACGAAGAGATGACCGAGGACAGCCTGCAGGAACTTCAGGCGCGCCGGATGGATAAGTCGTCGACATCGATCGACCTCGATCCCGATGACGTCGCTGAGTCTCTTGAGCTGCCGGGGGCGGATCTCTCGAATGAGGAATTGTCGTTCCGGGTGATCCCGCGTCAGGCGGATGAGTTCACTTGCTCTCGATGCTTCCTTGTGCACCACAGGAGTCAGCTCGCTGAGACACGCAAGGGTGAACCCATTTGTCGGGAGTGCGCCGCTTAGCCGGTCGGCTCGCAGCAGTGTCGAAAGCAACTGGGCCGCTGGTCAGCTACGCGGCCATATCTCGCGCTCATCCTTACGCGGGTTGTGCTGCACGGCGCCGCCGCCCGCGTCGAAGAACATGACAGGGCGGCTTGCGTCGTAGGCCGGCCAGCCCGGATCGCCGCTGGCGGCGAACCTGATCCAGGCCCTATGCATCTCCTCCGCAACCTCGCGCGGCGCGTCTCGGCCGGCGACAAGCTCAGCTCCTTCCGCTGACAAGTTGTCGAAAACAAACGGGACATCAAGCCCATGCCCAGCACCGACTTGCGGGTGCTGCCAGGCGAACTGGTAGCAGAAGGTCGCCGCCGGGCCGTCCGTCCGAGCCTCGGCAACCGCGAGCGCGGGCAGCAGGAAATAGCGATCGGTCAGAACGGCCGCCAGCAGGTCTCCGGGTGATGAATCTGGTCGGCATGTCCTGTATGTGTTGATCACGTCCTTGTCCGCGCCGACGGCGCCAGCCATCGTCGCCAGTACCTCCTCTGTCACCAGGTCGACCATCCCGGACGGGACGAGGAAGGTGCGGAACTCGTCGGCGTTGGTCCCGATCAGCAGCGCGACGGTTGATCCACTGCCGGCTGCGATGCTTGCCAGCGGATGCTCAGGAAGCGAGTCGCCATCGACGACCGGGATGAACGCCATCGTGCTCGCGACGATGCTCGGTCCGAATCTCGCAGGGTCGGGGCTGGCCGCAAGCGCATCACGAACCGCGGCTTGCGCGGCATTCAGCTTGTCCAGATCGGCCTGAGCAAGCCCCTCCGCGGTCGGCTCGGTGCCAAGCGCCGAACCCAACTCGGCGGTGACCATGGCGGCGTCCGCCGGGACAGCCGCGGCCTGCGCGGCGCCACTCTGCGCGATCGCCTTGCTGAACAGGCCAGCGGCGCGTGGCATGGCCAGCAGCGTGATGACGCTCATGCCTCCGGCCGATTCGCCGAAGATCGTCACGTTGTGCGGGTCGCCGCCAAACGCGCTGATGTTGTCCCGCACCCATTCCAGCGCCGCTATCTGATCGAGCAGGCCCCTGTTCGCCGGCCTGCCGGGGAGCAGGGCGAACCCGTCGACGCCAAGCCGGTAGTTGATGGTGACGAGGACTACACCGTCCCTGGCGAACGCGTGCCCGTCGTAGAGCGGGATCGCCGAGTTGCCGTTGGCGAATGCGCCGCCGTGTATCCAGACCATGACCGGCAATCCGGAACCCGGCGGATCGGCTGTCCAGACATTGAGATTCAGCCAGTCGTCCCCGGCGATATTGGGTTCGGCGAACAGCGTATCGAACGGTGGCGGATAGTCCGGTTTCGGCGGCGTAGGGCCGAAAGCGATGGCATCCCTGATCCCCGTCCACGGCTCGGGCGGCACCGGTGCCTGAAACCGCAGGCTTCCGGTCGGTCTGGCGGCGTAGGGGATGCCGAGGAAGCTGGCGACGCCGTCGCGGACCCGTCCGCGCAGCCTTCCGCAGGAGGTTGAGACAGTGGGGGCCATGTACCGCACTCTGCCACAAGCTGGCCGCCGCCGAGCGGGCCGCGCCCCGTCAGCCTGGCACCCCGCTCGTTCGCCGGACGTTTACCTTGCAGGTCACCGGCCAGGATGGAGCACATGCCGAACCGAGCACTTGCCGCCCAGGGCGTTGTGCTGGCCGCAGCTGGCCTCGTGCTGGCGAGTTGCGGTACCTCCGGTGCCCCGGCCGGAGTCGGCGTTCAGCACTCACGCCCGCCGTCGGCCAGTCCGTCGACTCGCCACCGCGTGGCCGCCGTGCCCAGGCCGGCCCACACGGTGGTCGTGATCCTGGAGAACCATTCGTATCGGGCCGCGATCGGCAATCCGCAGGCCAGATACATCAACGCGCTGGCCCGATCGGGCGCCCTGCTGACTGCCTCGTATGCGGTCAGCCATCCGAGCGAGCCGAACTACCTGGCGCTCTTCTCTGGCAGCACGCATGGGGTCACGAGCGATCAATGCCCGACCACGCTGCGCGCGCCGAACCTGGCGAGCGACCTGCTGACGAAGGGCGCCACCTTCGCTGGCTACTCAGAGGGTTTGCCTGGCACCGGGTCACAGGTCTGCCAGCAGGGCAGATACGCGCGCAAGCATGTTCCGTGGACGGACTTCACGGGCCTGCCCAGGACGGTCAACCAGCCCTTCTCCCGCTTCGCCGCGGGCGGCTTCGCAAGGCTGCCCGCCGTCTCGTTCGTGATTCCGGATCTCTGCCACGACATGCACGACTGCTCGGTGGGCACCGGGGACGCCTGGCTGCGCGCTCATCTGAGCGGGTACGCCGGGTGGGCGCAGACGCACGACAGCTTGCTGATCGTGACTTTCGACGAAGACGACGGCAGCAATTCAAATCACATCGCCACGATCATCTCGGGACAACAGGTCAGGCCGGGCCGGTACCATCTGCCGATCGATCACTACAACGTGCTGCGGACGATCGAACAGGCCTACGGCCTCCCCATCCGCGGCCAGGCCAGAACGCACTACCCGATCACGTCCATCTGGCGGCGCGGTTCCTGAAACTCCTCGCGGGCTGCCATCCTCGCTCGCGCCTACGGGCGACTTCCCTCGCGCTTGCGGGCCATGATGATGGGATCGGTGGGCGGTGGCAGGAGGAGACATGGCGCGGTACACGGACCTGATCTTCGGCGGCGGGCCGATCTACACAGCTGATCGCGCTGGCCGCCGCCTGGTCAGGGCTATCGCACCCGATGGGAGCCCGGCGACCGCGGTCGCGGTCGCCGCAGGAGCAATCGTGGCAGTCGGCTCGGAATCCGCCGGCGATCTCGCCGCCTTGGCGGGACCGGCCACAGAACGCATCGACCTGCGAGGGCGGCCGCTGCTGCCAGGCTTCCAGGACGCGCACGCTCACCCCGCGTTCGCCGGCGTCACCATGGTCGGCTGCAACCTGATCGGGGCAGCGACGCTCGCGGAGGCCGTCGCCCGGATCGAGGCCTACGTGGCGGCCCATCCTGACAAGGAGTGGATCTCCGGCAGTGGCTGGCGGATGGAATGGTTTGAGCGCGGCACGCCGAGCAGGCAACTTCTGGACAAGCTGACCGGCGGCAGGCCCGCGTTCTTGCTCAACCGGGACGGGCACGGCGGCTGGGCCAATACCGGGGCGCTTGAGCTTATTGGATTCGATGCCCGCACCCCGGATCCGGCCGATGGCCGGTTCGAGCGTGAGCCAGATGGCTGCCTGCAGGGCACCGCTCTCGAGGGCGCTGCCGACCTCATCGGCGCGTTCGTGCCCAAGCCGACCTTCGAGGAGCGGCTGGCCGGTTTGCTGCTCGCCCAGCGCCACCTGCATCGGCGGGGTATCACGGGCTGGCAGGACGCGATTATCGGGTCCTATCTCGGGTCTGAAGATCCTCTTCCCGTATACCTCGCCGCCGCCAGGTCGGGCCAGCTCACTGCTCGAGTGCAGGGCGCACTGTGGTGGGACAGGAATCGGGGCGCCGACCAGATCGACGAGATCCGCGGGCGGCGGGAGGCCGGCCAGGCCGGCCGGTTCCGCGCGAACACCGTCAAGATCATGCAGGACGGAGTCGCGGAGAATGGAACGGCGAGCCTACTCGAGCCATACCTGGACGCATGCGGCTGTCAGAGCTCGCATCGCGGACTGTCCCATGTCGTTCCGCTTGAGCTTCGCGAGCATGTGACGTCGCTCGACGCCCTCGGCTTCCAGGTGCACTTCCACGCCATCGGCGACCGCGCGGTGCGCGAATGCCTGGACGCGGTTGAGGCAGCCAGGTCGGCCAACGGAGGCAATGACCACCGGCACCACATCGCGCACGTGCAGATCGTTCATCCCGACGACGTGCCCAGGTTCGCCGAGCTCGCGGTGGTCGCGAACATGCAAGCTCTGTGGGCCGCGCACGAGCCGCAGATGGATCAGCTCACCATCCCGTTCCTCGGTCCCGAGCGATCCGCGCGGCAATATGTGTTCGGCGACCTGGCGCGCGCGGGAGCGCGCCTGGCCGCCGGCAGCGACTGGGCGGTGAGCAGCGCGAACCCGCTGCGCGCCATCGACGTTGCGGTGAACAGATCGCTGCCAGTGGCAACCGGTGACGAAGCGGAGCCGTTCCTGCCCGCACAGGCGCTCGATCTGGCCGAGGCGTTCGGCGCCTACACGATCGGCTCGGCGTTCGTGAATCACCTCGACGACGTGACCGGCTCGATAGAACCCGGCAAGCTGGCCGATCTGATCGTGCTGGATCGCGACCCTTTCGGAGGACCTGCCGCCGAGATCGCGCATACAAATGTGGTCGCGACCTATGTGCAGGCCGAGCCCGTCTACAACGCGCCAAACTTCGGCTGACAGCTCGCTGGCCCTGTCGGCGGCTGGTGACACCATGGAGCCATGCCTGATGCCGTGGCCGACCTGGTTGCCCACCGCTGCGCAGCGCAACTGCTCTCTGGATCGCAAGCAGTCGCCCCTGTCGACGTGGTCAGCAGGCTTCTCGCCGTTCAGGGCCAGGACGCGCGAGGTGCCAGGCTAGCGATCAGGGCGCGGACCGCAGGGCTGACGGCCGCTGACGTCGACCGGGCGCTAACTGAGGACCGGTCATTGCTCATCACCTGGCTGAACCGGGGCACCCTCCATCTCGTCGCCGCGGCCGACTACTGGTGGCTGCAGCTGCTCACGACACCGCCAATGGAGGCCGCGACATCGCGGCGCCTTGCACAGGAAGGCGTCGCTGACGACGAGGCGGACAAGGCGGCCGGGCTGATCGACGCGGCGCTGGCTGCCGATGGCCCGCTCACTCGCTCCCAGCTCGGTGAGGTGATTGCCGCTGCCGGGATCCGGACCGAGGGCCAGGCCATCGTGCACATCCTGGCGCGGGCATCGATCCGCGGCCTGATCATCCGGGGGCCGATGGTCGGACGTCAGCATGCGTTTGTGCGGGTCGCCGATTGGCTGGGTCGGCCGCCGGCGCGCTTCGAGCCGGTCAGGTTCGACCGAGACGTCGCGCTCGCCGAGCTAACGCGGCGGTTTCTGGCCGGCCACGCTCCCGCCAGCGAGCGTGACCTCGCCAAATGGGCTGGCCTGCCGTTGCGGGACGCGCGGCGCGGGCTGACCGCGATCGCCAGTGAGCTCGGAGAGCGCGACGATGGCCTGGCTGAACTGAAGACATCAACGTGGTCGCAGACCGCTGAGCTTCCGCCGCCGCTCCTGCTTGGCGCCTTCGACCCGCTGCTGCACGGCTGGGTCGACAGGAAGCCGGTGCTCGGAGCCGCTACCGGGATCGTGACGGTTAACGGGCTGTTCCGGCCCTTCGCGCTGGTGGACGGCCGGGCAGCGGCGCTCTGGTCGCTGGCGGCGGGCCGCGTCGAGCTCTCCGAGTTCGCGCCGCTGGCCGTTGAGGCGGCTGCCGCGTTGCGCGCCGAGGCTGACGACGTGATCCGGTTTCTCGACATCTAGCGGGCTGCAGGGCCGGACAGGGGCGAAGGCTCAGAGCGCGGCGGCCAGCGCTTCCAGGTCGTCGGCCGCGAGGTCGACCTGATCAGGAGGCGGAGGCGCGGAGCCGCCGGGTCCCCACTCCAGTGCGCGCGGGATGAAGGCGGTCCGCAGCCCGGCGCGCGCCGCGCCCTCGAGGTCACTGGGATGGCACGCCACCATGAGGACCCGGTCGGCTGGCACATCGAAGTAGGCGGCAGGGAGCGCGTAGACCCGCGGATCGGGCTTGTAGGTTCGCACCAGCTCGGCCGACAAGATGCAGTCGAAGGGCAGGCCCACCGCCTTCGCGAGCCTGGTCAGAAGGCCAACGCCGCCGTTGGACAGGGGAGTGAGAATGTGCCGCTCGCGCATCGTGGTCAAGCCCGGCACGACATCGGGCCACGGCGCTAGCTGATGCCACGCTCGTACAAGCTCGCCCCGGGCGGTAGCGTCTAGCGCCTCGAGGCCGAATTCGGCGGTCACTTCGTCAAGCATCTCGGCGTGCAGAATGTCCAGCGGCTGGAACGGGCGTTCGCCGCTCAGCACCCTGGCCATGGCTGGGTAGTAGCGCGACCGCCACGCGTCAGCGGCCGCCGGCCAGTCAGCGTTCAGCCCGGCCGCGCCGCCAACTCTCGCGAACGCTTGCGTGATGCTCGATCGCCAGTCGACCAGCGTCCCGAAAACGTCGAAGGCGATGACCTCGATGTCCATGCGGAGAACGCTAGCTGACCGCCGACCGCGTGAGCTGTGCCGACGGAATAGCCAAAAAATAGCGTCCGCAAACGCAACCTCCTGGCACCTGCTGAGTCTCGGTGTTACGGGAGCGCACCTGCTCCTTGGCCAGAGGCACGGAGGTGACCGTCACCGGCCGTATCGCAGCAGCAGTGGGTGCCGTTGTCCTGGTGGGCGGGCTGATCGTAGGCGGACGGCTGCTGCGCACAACCGGACACTCACCCGAGCCGCCTCATCAGAGCCAGTCCCGCGCGGCTCCGTCTCATTCCTGAACCCCGACGCCATCGCCCAGGCCGAGCATCACCGCTGTCCCGGGGCACGCGCTCCATGGCCAGCCGCGCTACCTTGTGACCTCTGTTCAGGCGCACGGCATGATCATGTCCGCCGCGACCGGCAAGGTGGTCGCACGGATCAGGCGGCCCGAGCGCTACTTCCTCATCGACACTGAACACGTCGGCTCCGGGTTCGAGCCCGGCCGCTGACGCGGCGGTCGTGGCCTTCAGCTCATACCACGTCGTCCATCACGGGCTCTACAAGCCGGTCACCACAGGGCCGACCGGCGGCGTTCTCAGTCCGGCCGGCGCCAGTGCCTACTTGCAAATCGGCCTCGCACGCCACGCTGCCGAGCTCGCGCAGGTGGCGGTCCCCACCGGCAAGGTCTTGCGGGTCTTGTTCACCAGACCAGCGCAGCCGACGCAGGTCAGCCCGCAGGCAATCGACGGCCGTTACCTGCTCGTGGCGCTCGGGCCAGCCTCGCCGCCCAAGCCAGCAGGGTCTTACGTGTGCGGCCACCTCGCGTCGCTGCACCTGGCTACCAGGAGCCTCAACGAGCTTCCGGTCCCCGTTCAGTGCAACACAGAGGCTCCGCCGCCGCCCCTCCTGGCAGGCTGGTAAACGTTAACGCCGGTACTCGGCCGCCAGCTCGCGCAACCTTGCGTGCGTGGCGTCCATCACCGCTGCGCCTGGCAGATACCGCTTGGGCATCTTGGCGATCGACGTGTAGTTCACGTCCACCACGTTCGCCAGCGGTGCCTCGACGCCCTGGCTGACGAGCTGGTAGGCGTCCATGACGTCCATGCGGTACTGGTCGGCCATCCAGTTGATCAACTCGGTCTGCGCGATGCGGAAGGCATCCTCCAGCGGACGTGCTGACCCGGCAGTCATGATGTGGCTGTCGTTCTCCAGCCGGGGCCACGGGCAAGGAACACCCTTCAGCAGGTCGATAACCATGACCGTGTTCATCGCGGTCTCGACGGCCACCCCGCAGGTCTCGCCCTCGCCCTGACGGGCGTGCCCGTCTCCTAGCGAGAACAGCGCGCCCTCCACGTTCACGCCCAGGTAGCAGGTCGTTCCGGCGGTCATTTCCGGGGTGTCCATGTTGCCGCCGAAGGCATCGGGCACAAGCGAGCTGCGCGCCTCTAGATTGGCCGGCGCCACCCCCACGGTCCCGTGCATGGGATTCATCGGCATGTCGGTCGTGAAGTCACCGTGCCGCGCTATGAACCGGCAGGTAGCTGCGGCGTGGTCGAGCTGCCACATCCAGACGATCTCCGGCAGCGGCTCGTTGAGCAGAGCGGTCAGGTGCGTGTTCGTAAGAGAGCCGAACAGCGGGATCGTCGTGGACGCGCCCCAGTCCCTGGCCGGAGTGATCGACACGAAATGCACCGCAAGAGTGTCGCCTGGTTCGGCGCCCTCGACATAGAACGGGCCGGTCTGCGGGTTCACGAACGGGAATTCGCAGACCTGCGAAACCAGGTCGTTCTCACTGCGTACACGGCCGAAGAACGCATCCTCGGTGAAGACCTCGAGCACCACCGGCGGCTTGATCCTGGCGACCGGCGGAACGCCGCCGAATGTCCACGCGTACTGATCAGCTTCCGGCTTGAACGTGACGACCTGAAGATCGGTCATGAAGCAACTCTAGGGTCCGGGGTGGCGGTCGGCTCCTCGTCCAGGTGGATCAGCGCGACGTCCATGACCCGCTGACGGCGAACCATGAGCAGCACGATCAAGTAGATGATGCCGATGACCATCCAGATCGCCACGGCCGGGCCCATGTAGGAGAACGGCGCGCTCAGCGGCGTAATGAAGCTCAGGCCAGGAGCCTTGATGCCTGCTCCAGCTAGCCACGCGGGAATGAATGCCAGGATCCCGAGCACCGGCACGATCACGTGCGAGACGAGGTTGAACCCCTGCGACTTACGGACGAAGTAGCCGATGCAGGCCACGTTCATGACCAGATAGATGCCGACGAGAGTGATGACGAGCGCGGTACCGATCATCCCAAATGCCGTGCCGGGGTCGTAGCCAAAGCCCAGCCCGAGCATGACCGCGAGGCCGATAACCGTTCCGACGGCGATAGCGAGCACCGGCGACCTGTGCCGCTCACTCACCCGCGCGAATTCTGAAGGGAACGCCCGTACCCGGCCCATGGCGAACGCGGTCCGGCTGGCGACGTTCACGCCGGCGTTGGAGTTGGCGATCGTCGAGTTGATTATCGCGAAGAAGACCAGCACCCAGAACAACCCGTAGAGCGCCCTGGCCACGCCCTCCCAGGACGCGGCGCCGGTGCCGGTGGTGAAGCTCGAGAACTTGCCTGGCCCGAAACCAACATCGATGGCGTAAGTCGTGAACACGTACAGCGCGCCGATGAGCAGCGTAGACAGCAGAACGGCGAGCTGGACGGTGCGCCGCGGGTTACGGGCCTCCTCGGCAAGCGGCGCAGCGCTCTCGAAGCCGAGGAACGCCAGCGTCGTGAATACCGAGCCCGCGATGACGCCGGACAGCCCGTGGTACTGGCCAGATGGCGTGTACTTGAACGAGAACACCGACAGCGTGTTGTGGTTCCCCGCGCGGATCACCAGCATGATCGCAAAGATCAGGAACACGGCGATCTCGAAGATGCCCAGGATCGTGCCCAGGCGCGCGGACGCTCGGATGCCGAAGTAGCCGACGCAGAAGACGATCAGCATTCCCGCGATCGACCACGGCCACCACAGGTTCGCTGGCCAGTTGAACTCGGTAGTCATTGTCTCCGCGGTGGTGAAGCCGAGCTGCAGCAGCACCAGGGGAGCTACCAGCCAGCCGACCATTACGTAGGCCCACGCCACCAGGAAGCCTGCGCCCGGGTGGATGCCTCGGGCCGCATAGGTAGCCAGGGACCCCGCAGCAGGGATCTCCTTGGCGAGCTGGCTGATGGTCCAGGCAGTGAACAGGGACGCGACCAGCGCGAATACAACGGCAAGTGGAAGCGCGCCGCCGGCGAAGGCGACACCGGCCGGAATAGATGCGGCGATCGCCGCGCCGGGAGCCATATCGGTGATGCTCTGGAACAAGACCTCGCGCAGCCCGACCGCGTCGCGCCTGAGGCCGGTCCCGGCTGCTGCGGTGCGAGTTTGGGAATCGGTCACCGTTGCCTCCGTCGCTCAAGGGGGGGAGACCTTGCGCCGATCATGTCACGGACATGTGGCGTCACAACAGACCAATCATGGGCTAACTCATGCAACTCATGCACCATTCGCCACGACGTTTACCAATCCGCGGCCAAGCGACCTCGCAGCCAGGGCTTGCTCGGATTGTGCTGACTGGGCAGCCAGTCGAGAGCACAATCGGAGGCATGCGCTCACGGGATCTGCCGCACAATCGCTCGTTAGACGACAGCCGGGAACCGCCGAGCGGTGTCGACGGCTCCGCCCGCCCGCCAGCCGAGTTACTCGATAACCTGCGCCTGCGGCTGAGCCAGTTGCCCGAGAACCATCCGTCGGCATTCCGCCAGGC
>DATAEH010000215.1:0-26811 GCA_036258115.1 Streptosporangiaceae bacterium | reverse complement strand
ATGGCCGCCGACAGGATCTCGCGATCCGGCCATCAGGTGGTCGTCCTCGAAGCGCGCGACCGCGTCGGCGGCCGCGTCTGGTCGGCCGAACTGGTTCCCGGCGATCCGCGGACGGTCGTGGAACGCGGGGCGGAGTTCGTTCTCGACGGCTATGACGTGATGCGGATACTGCTGTCCGATCTGGGCCTGGATATCGCCGATACGGGCATGTCGTACTACGAGCGCGAGCCCCGCGGCGGCGAGGAACCGGTCACGAAGCGCGAGGTCACCGAGTGCGCCCAGGTCGTCGCCGCCGCAGCGGATGCGCCGCCCCAAATGTCCCTCGCCGAGGCTGCGTCTGCCTGGCGCGGGTCACCGGCCGCGCTGGCCGCGTTCCTGTCCAGGGTCACAGTCACCAACGGCATCGGCGAGGACCGCCTCTCTGCCGCGTCGGTCGCGGGAATCGCCTCGGACCTGCAGTGGCGCCCGACCTGGCGCGTCGCGGGCGGCGCTCAGCAACTCGCAGCGGGGCTCGCCGCTCGGCTCGGCTCCGCCGTTCACCTGCGCACGCCGGTCGCCTCGATAGAGCATGACGAGGACGGCGTCCGGGTCCGCACCGACGACAGTGAGGTAACTGCCGACGCCGTCATCGCCGCCCTGCCGATGGCGGTGCTCCGGGAACTACCGTTCTCGCCCGAGCTGCCCGGTTACCTGCGCTCCGCGTGGCGGCGGGCTGGCCTCGCGCATAACGCCAAGCTGCATCTTCCGCTTACCGCTCCAGCCGCGATATCGGCGGTCCAGAGTGTGCCCGGACGCTACTGGACCTGGACGGCGACCGACGGGTCTGGCCAGGTTCAGCCCGTGCTGCACGCCTTCGCGGGCACCGAGGAAGGCCTCGCGGCGCTCAAGGTCTCCGATGGCCCTGCCACCTGGGCGCAGAACGTCAGCGCCCTGAGGCCGGAGCTAGCAGTCAGTGCGGACCGTGCGCTGCTCACCACCTGGAACGACGATCCGTGGACAGGCGAGTCCTACACCGCGCGGACCATCGACAAAGTGGCCGGCGATGACCAGCTGATCGCCGCGCCGGTCGGCCGCGTGCATTTCGCGGGCGAGCACACCGCCGGCTCGCGGGCCGGCCTGATGGAGGGTGCGCTCCGCTCCGGCGTCCGCGCAGCCGACGAAGTCCTCGCGCGCTGGGCCTGATGGCCGCTTTGCCCTGTGCCTCAACTACGGGAAGCCAGCGAAGGTGACGGTCTTATCGCGTCTCGGCAGGCGGACCGTGATATCGAGGCCACCCGAGGGAATGGCGATGGCGCGCACTGAACCGCTGTGGACGGCAGCGATGGACGACACTAGGGCGAGGCCGAGCCCGAAGCCATCATGGCGGGTACGGTCGTCCAGCCGCGTGAACGGCAAGAACAGGCGCTCGACCTGGTCGGGTGGTACGACTAGGCCGGTGTTGACGACTCGCACCAGCGAACCGGTGCCGTCGGTAGTGGTCGTGATGGAGACAGTGCCGCCAGGGTTGTTGTAGCGCTCGGCGTTATCGAGCAGGTTGGCGACGAGCCGTTCAAGCAGCACTGTGTCGCCGGTCACCGGGGCCTCGCCGAGTGCGGCGGTAGTCGTAATGGTGCTAGCCGTCCGACCCTCCAGTGCGTCCTCGGCGACGGTAGCAAGATCCAGAGGGTCGGTGACGGCACGCGCCTGATCGTTGCGCGCAAGGATCAGCAATACCTCGATGAGCCGCTCTGAATGATCGACGGCCTGGCGGACCTCGGCGGCCATGGACACCAGTTCCTCGCGTGTTGGCTCCGGCTTCGCGAGAACGACGTCCATCGCGGTGCGCATGACCGTCAGAGGCGTGCGGAGTTCATGGCTTGCGTTGGCGATGAACTGCCGCTGGCTGGAAAATGCGCGGTCGAGCCGCCCGAGCATCGTGTCGAAGGTATCGGCAAGCTCGCGCAGCTCGTCGCGCGGGCCCTGCAGGGCGATGCGCTGGGATAGATTCTGCTCACTCGCCGCGCGAGCGGCCGCGGTTAGCCGGTGCACCGGCCTTAGGATCCGTCCGGCGACGATCCAGCCTGCGATCCCGGCGAGCACCGTGGCGCCGGCCAGGCTGAGCAGCGAGTAGGTCAGCAGGTGGCTAAGGGTCGCGCTGCGCTGCGCGGCGGCGCCAGCCTGGACGCCGTTGGTATACACCGCTGCGCATTTCGGCATGACGCTGGCACCGCCGGTCCGGGTCGCCTGGAGGCATTGGTCGAGTGCTCGCTGGACCCTCGGTGCGATCCGTGGCGCCGTCGCCGGATGCAAGGTGTTCGCGACAAGCAGGTAGGTGATAAACACCAGCGCGACCCCGCCGAGAGTGAACAACGATACGTACAGCAGCATCAGCCGCGAGCGGGCGCTGAGAAGCCTGCTCACAGCCGGTAGCCGACGCCGATCACGGTCTCGATTAGCGGCGGGTCGCCGAGTTTGCGGCGCAACCGCCCAACGGTCACGGCGACCGTGTTGCTGAACGGGTCCGTGTGCGCGTCCCACACGTGTTCGAGTAGCTCCTCCGCGCTGACGGCAGCACCGTCAGCTGCGGCCAGCCACTCCAGTACGCCGAACTCCTTGCGGGTCAAGTTCAGCGGGATGCCGGCGCGGCTGGCGCGGTGTCGCGTGCGTTCGACCACCAAGTCACCCCGCTGCACGACGGCAGGTGAGCCGGCCCCGCGCCGACCGAGGGCGCGGACTCGCGCTATCAGCTCGGTGAAGGCGAACGGCTTGCCCAAGTAATCATCGGCGCCCAGCTCCAGTCCGTCGACTCGGTCCTCGATCTCCGCGGCCGCGGTCAGCATCAAGATGCGGCTTGGCAAGCCGTCGCGCACCAGCCGGCGGCAGACCCGGTCGCCCTGCACCTTCGGCAAATCGCGATCGAGGACCACCACGTCGTAGTCGACGCTCGTCGCCGCGTCCAAAGCCGCCGCGCCGTCGTAGACCACGTCGGCGGCGAAACCCGCGTCGCGTAGGCCCTCCCCGATCCGGTTGGCCAGCGCGACGTGATCCTCCACGACCAATACTCGCACCTGCACATTGTGCGCCTGCTCGGATGACAGCCGCCTAACAACCAGTGTTCGGCTGATGTCATCGGCTCCGCACTAGAACTGACTTGCAGCGGCGCGAGCCAATCGAGCAAAGCTGCCGATGAACCTCTTAATCGATCTTGCAAGCAACGCGAAGAACCGCGACAGACTCGTCAGGAGGGCATGATGAACAACAGCGCCCTGGTCGTGGACCGGCTGCGGCGGGCATGGCCGGTAGCGCGAATTGCGGCCGCTATCATCGCCGCGGCCGCCCTTGCGCTGGTAGGAGCGTGCGGCGGCACGCGGACAACCGCCGGTTCCGGCTCACCGAATGGGCGAGCGTCGGCGAACTCCGCGTCAACGAACTCCCAGAAGATGCTCGCCTTCTCCCGCTGCGTGCGAGAACACGGCGTGCCGAACTACCCCGATCCCGGGAGCAACGGACAGGTCGTAAAAGAGACCGCGCAGCAACTCGGGGTCAGCAACTCTCGGCTCCAGGCGGCCCTGAACGCTTGTGAGCACCTGCTGCCTAACACCGGCAACGTCGACGACAACCCCGCTGCGCTGCACCAGTGGTGGAACCAGATGCAGCGCTTCGCTCAGTGCATGCATACGCACGGGGTACCGAATTGGCCCGGACCTACCCCCTATCCGCAGGACCCCGTCCGGCCGACCTTCAACTTGCATGCCGCCGGTATTGGCTTTCACCAGGGGACCCAGGGCTACATCGTGAATTCGGCGCAGATCGAGGCCAAGGTCCGGCAGTGCGAATCGGCGGTGCACCAAAACTTCTCTGGATATTTCGACTGAGGAGTCAGGTCGTGGCTGAAACGACTTCACGTCACCAGAGCGCTGGGCAGCCACCTGAGGGCCTGGCGGCCCGTCAGGTTCGGACTTCGCGCGGCCGCCGCCGAAGTGGCCGGGTCGTAACTGCGGCGGTGGCGGTGGCAGCGGCAGGGGTGTTGTCGGCATGGCGGGCGGGGTGGCTTTCCCCTGCTGGCTCGTCCGGTCCCGGGCAGCAGGGGGCGCCGCCAGCCACCGCCGAGATCACGCGCCAGAACCTATCGGCGACGACGCCAGTCAGTGCGACGCTCGGGTACGCGGGCGCCTGGACCGTGCGGGGCGAGGGCAGCGGAACGCTGACCTCGCTGCCGTCGGCCGGGCAGGTGATCCGCCAGGGACAGGTCGTGTACCGGGTGGACAACGGCTCGCCAGTGGTGCTGCTGTACGGCGTCGTGCCGGCCTGGCGGACCCTCAGCGAAGGGGTCACAGGGGCGGACGTGTCACAGCTCAACCATGACCTCGTGGCGCTCGGAGACGCCTCCCGCTCGTCGATCTCGGCAGCGGGCTGGAATTACTTCTCCTGGGAAACGGCTTCCGGAGTCCGGGAGCTCGAAGAACGCGCCGGTGTCGCATACCCGCCGGGGTCACTGTTGCTCGGGCAGGTGGTTTTCGAGCCGACCGCACTGCGCGTCGCTGCTGTCACGGCGAGTCTGGGCGGCCCAGCGGCCGGGCCAGTGCTGACCGCAACGTCGAACCGGCACGTCGTGACGATCCCTCTGGACGCCTCGCAGCAAAACGAGGTGCAGAAGGGTGACAACGTGACCGTAACGTTGCCGGACGGGACGACCACGTCGGGCGTCATCTCCGTGGTAGGCAAGGTGGCGACCACGTCAGGTCCGAATGCGACCACGACGATCCCGGTAGAGGTGAAGCTCACCGACCCGGGAGCGGCAGGCCACCTGGACCAGGCGCCGGTGACGGTGAACATCACAACCGCGAGCGTCAGGAACGTTCTGGCGGTCCCAGTGACGGCGCTGCTGGCCCTGTCCCCGTCGGGCTACGTGGTGGAGGAGGTCGGCCCGAGGAACACGCGGCGGTATGTGCCAGTGAGGCCTGGGATCTTCGACGAGACGTCCGGACTGGTACAGGTGACCGGGGCGCTGGTCCCCGGCCAACACGTCGTAGTTGCGGCGCCGTGATCGCCGCTAGGGAGACCCTGGCCCATCGGGACGAGCTCGGTAGCGTCCCGGTACTGGAACTTGAGCAGGTGTCGAAGGTGTACCCGGGTTGGCCGCCGGTGCGGGCGCTGGATCGGGTCAGCCTGGCAGTGGCAGCCGGGGAAATGGTGGCGGTGACCGGCCCGTCCGGGTCCGGCAAGTCGACACTGCTGCACCTGATGGGCACCTTGGACAAGGCGACCGCCGGGACGACGCGAGTCACCGGTTTGGACGTGGCGCGGATGACCGATCGCGAGCTGTCCGGGCTGCGGGGTGCACGGATCGGCTTCGTGTTCCAGCAGTTCTTCCTCGCCGAGCACCAGAGTGCGCTGAGCAACGTGGCAGACGGGCTACTGTATGCCGGCGTCCGGCGCGCTGAGCGCGAGCAGCTGGCCCTGCTAGCACTGGACCGAGTCGGCCTGGCCCGGCGGGTCACCGCCCGGCCGACCCAGCTCTCGGGCGGAGAACGGCAGCGGGTCGCGATCGCGCGGGCGATCGCCGGCCGCCCGCCGGTGCTGCTGGCCGATGAGCCGACCGGAAACCTTGACTCGGCCACTGGCGCCGCGATCCTGGACCTGCTGGAGGAACTCAATGCGGGCGGCACAACGGTCATCATCATTACCCATGACCAAGCGGTCGCTGCCCGGACGCAGCGGCGCATCGAAATGCTGGACGGGCACGTCACCACCGACACTAGCTACGTTTCAGTGGTCGGTGACGCGGTCCGCGCCGGGCTTCCTAGCGAGCGGTCGGTGGCTCGCGAGCAGTGGCAGGAAGGACCGTCATGACCAGCAGATCGGCGCGGCTAGCACTCGCCGACGGACTGCCCGCTTCCCATGTCCGCCCTGGCGACCTGGCTGCACTCGCAAGCTTCGCGCTGCGAACCAGGAAGCTGCGCGCCGGCCTGTCCGCACTCGGGATCGCGATCGGCGTCGCGGCGATCGTCGCCGTCCTCGGCCTCGCCGCTTCCTCCTCCGCCGCGCTGCTCGCCCAGATTGCAAGGCTGGGCACCAACCTGCTGACTGTGAGCAACGGACAGACCCTCACTGGCGGTGTCGCTGAGCTGCCGGTGACTGCGCCCGCAATGATCGATCGTTTGCCAGGGGTCACCGCCGTACAGGACACCGGCACCGTGATCGGCGTCAGCGCATACAAGTCCCCGCTCATCCCCTCGATCAACACCAACGCGCTCAGCGTGGACGCCACCACGCTGAAGCTGCCCGAGGTGGCCGGAACCTCGGTCGAACAAGGTACCTATCTCAACGCCGCCACCGCTCGTGAGCCCGTCGCCGTGCTCGGCGCAGCCGCAGCGCAGCGGCTCGGCATCGACCGGATCCGAGCCGCAATGCGGATCTGGGTCGGCGGCCAATGGTTCTACGTGACCGGCATCCTCAGACCGGCCGGCCTGACGCCGGAGATCGACTCCGCGGTGCTGGTCGGGTTCCCTGCCGCGGAGAAATACCTGCACTTTGACGGGCACCCGTCGGAGATATACGTCCGCACCGTCGATACCCGGGCCGCCACCACGCGCGTGGATAGCTTGCTCGCCGCGCAGGCTAACCCGGAGAACTTCAGCCAGGTCACCATCTCCCAGCCTTCGGCCGCGCTCACCGCCAGGGCCGACGCACAGGGCGCCCTCGACATCTTGTTTCTCGGGCTAGGCGCGGTGGCGCTGCTCGTTGGCGCGATCGGCGTCGCCAACATCATGGTCATCTCGGTACTGGAACGCCGCTCCGAGATAGGGCTGCGACGCGCACTGGGCGCCACTCGCGGGCACATCCGCGCCCAGTTCCTGGCCGAGGCCGTCTTGCTGTCCTTCATCGGCGGCGTCACAGGCATCATCATCGGCGCCACCACGACCGCGGGCTACGCCCGCAGCCACGGCGAGTTGGTCGTCGTCCCGACCGAGGCCTGGGCAGGCGGACTCGCTGCGGCTGTCGTCATAGGCGCCCTCGCCGGGCTGCTGCCGGCGATCCGCGCTGCCCGTCTCTCACCGACCCGTGCACTCTGGACCGTCTGACAGATTGCCGCCCACCGGTGACCTGACCGCACGGGCGGCGAAGAAGATGGGCAGGCGTACACATACCGGGCTCTGCACGGCGAGTGCCTCGCAGGCCGGCGACTCATCGGATTCCTCGAGGACGAAACCCGCGTTGCGAAGGGCATTCAGGTAGGTGCTCAGGGTGCGGTGATGATTGCCGACCCGGCGAACCCGCTGCGGCGGTGGCCTGTTCGCGCGGACCGCTGCCGCCGCTGAGCAGGCCGTCGTACCAGGCCGCGATCCCCGACCACTCGTCTGGCGCACCGATCGGCGACGTCATGACTCGCTCTCGGGCTCGGGCCGCCAGTAGACCGAGTTCACCCAGATGGTCGCCAGGGTGTCGATGGCTAGCTCGTCGTCAAAACGCACCGCGGCCCGCTCGCCGCCCTGGCCGAGCCAGATGTAGCTGAAGTGCTCGAGCATCGCCGACAAGGCCGAGGCCGTCAGGACCGGATCGACGCCAGGGCAGAAGCCCTCCGACTGGGCCTGCCTGATCTGCCGGGCGATCCTCGCCACGGCTTCGGCCCTGATGTCGAGCCAGCGATCAAGGAACTCTTCATCCAGCATGGCCGCCTGGAATACGCCGATCAGCTCACCGCGGCGCTTGGCATAGGTACGCCAGAACCCGGCTACGGCCTCGCGCAGCGCCTCTTGCCTGGTCAGGCCGCTGCGGTAGGGCAGCACAGCCATCTGGGTCGCCTCTGCGTGAAACTCCTCGGCAAGGGCCATCAGCAGGTCGGCCTTGGTGTCGTAATAGTTGTAGAACGAGGCCACCGATTTGCCGGCCTCTGCCGCGATGTCGCTGATCTTCGCGTTGAGGTAGCCGTCACGCGCGAACACAGTCCGTGCTGCCTCGCGGAATGCCTCGTCAGTCTCCCGGCCCTTGCGAGTCGCTCGTTCCGGCCGCTCCTCCCGTGCGCTGATCCGTGGCCTGGCGATCGTGTGCCTTTTCACGAGACCCGCCGGTGCTGGCCGGCCCAGTGCGGCTCGCGGAGGACAGCCTTGAGGACCTTCCCTGTGGCGTTCCCCGGCAGCTGCTCAGCGAAGTCGACGCTGCGCGGGCACTTGAAGTGAGCGAGCCGGTCCCGGCACCACTCAATGAGCTCAGCCGCCGTGGGCGGCGCGCCAGGCGCCGACGTGACCACGGCGTGCACGGTCTCGCCCCAGGTCTGGTCGGGGATCCCGATCACCGCGGCATCCGCGACGCCCGGATGCCTGGCCAGGACGGTCTCCACTTCCGCCGGGAACACGTTCTCGCCACCGGTGATGATCATGTCCTTGAGCCGGTCCAAGATCGTCAGGTAGCCGTCGGCCTCGATCACGCCGACGTCGCCCGTCCGGTAGAACCCGTCCGCGGTCATGACCTTCTCGGTCGCTGCCCGGTCGTTCCAGTAGCCGGGCAGCGGCGTCGCTCCCCTGACCTGGATCTCGCCGTGCTCCCCCAGCCGCACCTCCCAGCCCAGAGACGGCCGTCCCGCGGTGCCGAGCTTCCCGCGAGCAGGGTCGTGATCCTCTGGCGAGAGCGAGCTGATTGGCAGCGGCCCGGTCTCGCTGCTCGCGTAGTTCTGCCGGAACCGGCAGCCGAGGGTGCGGACTGCCAGCTCGAGCAGGTCGGGGTGGATCGGCGAAGCCCCGTAGACGACCTCGGTCAGGTGCGACAGGTCAGGCGGCTCCTCCCTGCCCAGGACCTCATAGGTCACGGCGGCGATCAGCGCGGGCACGAGCTGGGTGAGCTGAATCCGCCGGGACGCGAGTTCGGCGACGAAAGCGGCCGGCTCGAACCCGCCGAGCACGTGCAGGTGCCCGCCGGTGAACAACGAGTACGCGAGGTTCGCCTGGCCAGCGACGTGGAACAGCGGCAGCGCGCTCAGATGCCTGGCTCCCGGCACCGCCTCTGGCACCTCGAGTTTCATGAACGTCACCGCGCTGATCAGCATCTGATGAGTCAGCGGCACCAGCTTCGGCGGGCCGGTGGTGCCGCTGGTGTGCAACAGCAGGCAGGGCTCGGGCCCCCGCAGCCGCTCGACCGGTCGCTGCACGACGTCCGTCGGATCCGCCGGCCCTGGCGCCGCGGCCAGCGAGAGAGCGCAGGTTTAGAACCGCCCAGGCCGACGAGCGCGTCCCGGGCGAGCGGCTCGCGGTCGGCATCGGTAAGTATGGCCGGGAACTGGGCCCCGGCGTTCATCAACTCCAGCGGCCCGGTCACCTCACCCGCGCTGAGCCGCCAGTTCACTGCGGCGGGCAATGCTCCGAGGCGGATCAGGCCCAGCATGGCCGTAACCCAGCCGACCTGGTTGCGCGCCAGGATCGGCACCACGTCACCTGGCGCGATTTCCGCGGCGGCGAACCTGGCGGCCGACAGCTCGGTCTGCGCGGCCAGGGCTGCGTAACTGAGTTCACCGCCCAGGTGATCGCTCAGCGCGATGTGATCGCCGGTGACCGAGGCGCGCCACTCGACGACATGGATAAGCGACAGCAACCGCTACCCGGCCTGAACGCGCTCGACCCGGTCGGCCGCCGTCTTCGGCTTGTGCCGCACGTCGCCCGGCTGGCCCATCACGCGCCGCCAGCAGGCGAACTCCAGCAGGATGCCGTCCGGATCCTGGAAGTAGAACGACCTGACGAACACGCCGTCGTGCAGTTCCCTGGCCACGCCGAACTCGCTGTCGTCGTGGTCGATGATCGGGCTGACCCGGACGCCCTTGGCCTTGAGCTTTGTCCGGTACTCAAGGAACTTCTCTTCGGGCACGTCGAACGCGACGTGGTTCATCGAGCCAACGGCGCTCGTCCACTCGCCAAGTCCGGGCACGGTCACCGGAGCGGAGACGCCAGGAACGGCATCGGGCGCGTCGGCGAACCAGAAGAACGCCAGCGCGTTGCCGCCGCCCATGTCGAAGAAGAAGTGCTGGCCCGAACCTGCGGGCAGGTTAATGGTCTTGATCAGGCGCATGCCGAGCACCTGCGTGTAGAAGTCCACCGTCCGCTGCATGTCCGAGCAGACCAGCGCCAGGTGATTGACGCCGCCAAAGTCGAATTCTTCGTTCCGCCACTCCGCCATGGCCGGCCTCCCTCATTCGCTGGCTCCGTTGACACCGCAGCCGTCAAGAACTAAATCTAAACTCAGTTTCAGCCTCGTGCCAGGGAGACCGGATGAGCATCACCAGCGAGTTCGTCGGGCTTCCGTCCCCAGTTGTTGGCCGGGCGGGTGCGGGCGGACATCCGTGCCAGGGCATCTATCACCGGCCCGCCGGCGACCCGGCGCCGCGCACCGCCTTCGTCGCGACGCATTACAACGTCGACTTCTCCGAGCACTATCTGGCCTCGTACCTGGCCGAGCGCGGCTACGGGTTCCTCGGCTGGAACACTCGCTTCCGCGGCAACGAGGCCCACTTCCTGCTCGATCACGCGCTGGCCGAGATCGGCGTCGGGGTCCGGTGGCTGCGCGAGCACGCGGGCGTAGAACGCGTCGTGCTTCTCGGCAATTCCGGCGGCGGATCGCTGATGGCCGCCTACCAGTCGCAGGCCACCGAGCCGAACGTCATGCCGGTCGCAGGGATGCGGCCGCTGCCGGCGATCGAGGAGTTGCCTGCCGGGGACCTGTTCGTCGCGCTCGCCGCGCACTCCGGACGGCCCGAGGTGCTCACCAACTGGCTCGACCCTTCGGTCACCGATGAGAGCGACCCGCTGTCGGCCGATCCTGCGCTCGACCCGTTCAACACCGGCAACGGACCGCCCTATAGCGCGGAGTTCCAGCGGCGCTACCGGCAGGCCCAGCGCGCCAGGAACGAGCGGATCACCGACTGGGCGCTGACCGAGCTGGCCGCGCTCGGGGATACCAGAGCCAAGGACCGGCTCTTCAACCTCTACCGGACGTGGGCCGACCTGCGGATGATCGACCCTGGTATCGAGCCGTCCGACCGGCGGCCCAACTGGTGCTACCTCGGCGAGCCGGTCAGGGCCAACTACGGTGTCTTCGGAATCGGGACGATGAACACGCTGCGAACCTGGCTGTCGATGTGGAGCTTGCGCACATCACAGTGCACGGCGGCTCCGCACTTGCGCCGGATCACCGTGCCTTCGCTGGTCGTGCACGCCAGCGCTGATACGGGGGTGTTCGAGAGTGACGCCCGCGCTTTGTTCCACGCAATGGGCGCGACCGACAAGCGGCTTGAGTTCATCAAGGCCGACCATTACCTTCTCGAACCGGCGGGCGCGCGGACTCAGGCGGCCGACCTCATCGCGGCGTGGGTCGGCGCCAAGACCTAACGCCAGGACCACTCAATGGGTAGACCGCGAGGTCGGCGACCTGGTCGCGGGTAACCTCGTCTGTCATGACTCAGGGCAAGAGCGTTCTCGTCACGGGGGGAGCCGGATTCGTCGGCGCCACGCTGGTCCGGCATCTGGTTCAGGACGGGCATCGGGTCCGGGTGCTCGACAACTACTCCACCGGCGATCCGGCACACCTGGCCGGCGTCGACGCCGAGCAGGTCGAGGGAGACATCCGCGACGCCGCGACTATCGACGCCGCGCTCGCCGGCATGGACTCGGTCATTCACCTCGCTGCCGCCGGCTCGGTGATCAAGTCCATTGAGGATCCGGTGGCGAACTTCGAGGCCAATGTGCTCGGCACGTTCCGCGTGCTGGACTCGGCCAGGCGAGCGGGCGTGGAGCGAACGGTGCAGGCGTCCACCGGCGGCGCCCTGATCGGCGATGCCACGCCGCCGGTCGATGAGAACTCACTGCCCAAGCCCATCTCGCCGTATGGCGCGAGCAAGCTGGCAGGCGAGGGCTATGCTTATGCGTTCTCACAGTGCTATGACTTGCGCACGATCGCGCTGCGGTTCGCCAACATCTACGGCCCGTGGAGCGAGCGCAAGACCGGCGCGATGAACATGTTCTTCAAGGCCATCCACGGCGGCGAGCCGATCGTGATGTACGGGGACGGAACCTCTTCCCGCGACTACACCCATGTTGACGACATCTCCCGGGCCCTCCGGCTGGCGCTGAGCACCGACGTGCCTGGCGGCACGGTCCTGCACATCGCATCGGGCGTCGAGACCACCGTGCGGGAGCTGGCCGACCTGTGCAAGGCCGCTGCCGGGGTGCCCGATCACCCGGTCAGGCACCTCCCCGAGCGCCCCGGCGAGGTCGACCGCAACTTCGCCTCCTATGACCTCGCTAACAAGGTCCTCGGGTACGCGCCGACCATCAGCCGCGAGGACGGCATCCGCCGCACCTGGGCGTGGTACAACGAGGCCGTGTTCGCTCCGCGGACCTCGGCCCTGCCTGGGTAGCACTCCCTGGCTAGCGCTGCGCCTATCCTTCTGCTGTGCAGAAAGCGCACCCGGTCCGCGGGGCCGAGCGGCCGGCCTATCCGATCGCTTCGGTCGACAAGGCGCTGCGCCTGCTTATGCTGTTCCGCGAGCAGACCAGAGTCCGGCTGTCCGAGGCCAGCGAGCACCTGGGAGTGGCGCACTCGACCGCTCACCGTCTGCTGGCGATGCTCGCCTATCACGGCTTCGTGCGGCAAGAACGGGATTCACGTGCCTATGTCGCGGGGCCGGCGCTGGTCGAGATCGGGCTTGCCGCGATCAGGCAGATGGACATCAGGCTGCATGCGAGGCCGGTGCTCGAAGACCTGGCGGCCAGCTTCGCTGAGACGGCGCATCTGGCCGTGCTCGAGGGTGCCTCGGTTCGCTACCTGGATGCCGTCGAGAGCTCCCGCGCCCTGCGCGTTGCCGCGAGAACCGGCGCGGAATTGCCTGCCAACTGCACCGCATCGGGGAAGGCGATCCTCGCCGTTCTGCCCGAGGCCGAGGTGGCGGCCATGTTCACCGAGGACAAGCTGCCTGCCCTGACCAACCGCTCTGTGACCAGTCTTGCCGACCTGCTGGCCGAGCTCAGGGACGCTCGCGAGCGCGGCTACGCGGTGAATATCGAGGAGAGCGAGGACGGCGTGGCCTCGGTCGCCGTGCCGATCCTCGGCCGCAGGGACGCGCCCGCCGCAGCCCTGGTCGTGTCCGCGCCAGTGACGAGGCTTGACGCAGACAGCATCGAGCGCATAGCTGACCGCCTCCGTGACGACGCCGATCGCCTCACCGAGCTGATCGGCCCGCACGCGAGTGGGCCGTAGGGCCGGCTCACGCCTGGCCTTCCTCGATGAAGGTGATTGCGGGTGGCGACGGCCGTCAGGCGATGCCGGCGCCGCCGTCGGATCCGACGATCGTGCCCGTGATCCCACGAGCACGATCTGAGGCGAGGAACACGTAGCTGCCCGCGTGGTCGGCTCCGGTCAGGGCGACGCCGAGACGTGTCCGCGCCTTCAGGTCCTGCTCCCGGCCCGCCGCCGAGTCGAGCAGCCGCCGGTCGAGCCCGAGGCTGGCGGGCCCGGTCAGCTCGGTGCCGAGAGTGCCGCCGGGCGCCACCCCATTGACCCGGACCTCCGGAGCCAGCTCGTGCGCGAGCGCGATCACGCAGCCGCGGACCGCGAACTTCGACGCGATGTACAGCACGCCGCCGCGGCCAGGGTAAAAACCCGACGTCGAGACCGTGAGCACGACCGACCCGCGCGACCGGCGCAACTCGGTCAGCGGCCGAGGACCTCATCTCGTTCTGCCGGGACCGGCTCGCGCACTTCAAGTGCCCGAAGAGCGTGGAGCTCTCCGGTCCGCTCCCCCGCACTACGACCGGCAAGGTGCTCAAACATGCCCTTGATCTGGCATAACGACGACCTGATCGAGCAGCCGGTCGAGGAGAACCTGAAGGTCCTCGCGGGATTGCACCAGGCCGTGTCCGGGTTGCGCTACGAGGTCATCCGCCGGGCTCCGGCAGCGGACGGCGTCATCCAGCAGCACGTACTGCGCGGCTTGTTGCCGAACGGCCAGGGTGTCGCCCTGCATGGCGCCATGTACCTGCAGGTCAAGGACGGCCATGTCACGCGTATCGAGGAGTACCTCGACTCGGCGAAACGGTCATCGATCCGTGCTGCCAGGGAGGCGGTGAGCTCCGGTTGAGAGGCTGGGCTGACCTGCTGCATCGAGGCGGTCGAGGTGCTTTCAACCTGGTGTAGCATTTTGCGACAGGTCGATTACCGAAAGTGATCGCCGGGGGGCTGCTGTGAATTCACGCACCCCTTCAGGCCTGCCCGCATACCGACAGGGGCGGATGCGCCAATGGTGGCTGAACCGTCCGGTGCGCTTCAAAGGGATGATTGCGATCGCGGTCCCGCTCATCGCGCTGCTCGTGACCGCGGGAGCGAGCTTGGGGCTACAGCTCCGCGAGCAAGAAGCGCGGACTGTCGGACGGACGAACTTTGACCTCATCGGCGCTGCCGACCGTGTCCTGGGCCAGGCCCTTAACGGCGAGACCGCTGTGCGAGGCTACGCCGCAACCGGCGACGTCCTGTTCCTCGGGCCGTACCGCAAGATGCGGACGCAAATCGGGAGCGCACGTTCGATGTTCCGGACCGCGGCGGCCCAAGCGGGCGACGTGCAACAGCAACAGGAGGCGGACAACACGGTTGGTGTCGTCGTCAGGCAGCTTGAGACCACCCGGGCCGCCATCGCTGATGGCACCCCGCGCAGCCAGGTCACCCAGATGCTTGAACAGGGAAGACGGTCGATGGCGCTACTGCGCCAGCAAGTCGCCAGGACGCGAGCGCTAGCCACGAGCACCATGCTCAAACAGCGCGCTGCGGTCGACAGGATGGAAGTCGGCATCGATGCCGTCACGGGCGTCGGCGTGCTGCTCGGGCTGCTCGCCGGCGTGGCAGGCGTCGCCCTTTTCGCGTCGGGCATCTCACGCCGGGTAGCGGCAGTCGCCGCCAACGCGGATCGTCTCGGCGCAGGCCAGCCGGTCGTCACAGGCGACCACTCTGGCGACGAGATTGGCCGCCTGGCCAAGTCTCTTGTGAGCGCCGAGAGGCTCCTGGCTAGCCGTAGCGCGGAGCTCGTGACCGCGCGCGACGAGGCGCTGAAGGCGAATCAGGCCAAGAACGCCTTCCTGTCGAGCACCAGTCACGAGCTCAGGACACCGCTGAACTCGATCCTCGGCTTCACCCAGCTCCTTGAGCTTTCCGATCTTGGCCCCGAGGACCAGGAGAGCGTGCAGCGCATCCTCGCGGCCGGGCGGCGCCTGCTGGGGCTGATCAACGAGCTCATTGACGTCGCCAGGATCGAGTCGGGTGAGCTCAGCGTGTCACTCGAGCCCGTGACGGTCCGCGAAGTGCTCGCCGACGTGTGCCAGCTCATGAAGCCACTCGCCGACGACCGGGGGATAGACCTGCAGCAGCAGTGCACCCGGCCTGGTCTGGCGGTTTACGCCGACTGGCAGCGCCTGTGGCAGATCATGGTGAACCTGATCTCCAACGCGGTGAAATACAACAGGCATGGCGGCAAGATCACCCTCACCTGCCAGGAATACGAGGACGGCCAGGTCGCGATCTCCGTCACCGATACCGGCTCCGGGCTCTCGGGCGTGGACCTGGACCGGATCTTCGTTCCGTTCGAACGGCTGTCAGCTGACCAGAGCGATGTCGAGGGGACCGGCATCGGGCTGCCGTTGGCCCGCGCGCTCGCGCAGGTCATGCAGGGCGAGCTAAGGGCTATGAGCACGGTCGGACAAGGATCGACGTTCACGGTGAGCCTTCGACGAGCGCCAGAACTGGCGCGCGTTCCTGACCAGGCATCTCGCTCGGCGCCACGAGCGTTGGTTAACCGGTCTGAGAAGCCGGGCAAGTCGACCATGACACTGCTGTACATCGAGGACAACCCTGCGAACGTCGAGGTGGTTGCCAGGTACCTGGCCAGCCGCGAACAAGCACGGCTGCTGATCGCCACGTCAGGGGCCGACGGGCTCGCGGCTGCCAAGCAGCACAGGCCTGACCTGATCCTCCTCGACCTGCATATGAACGACATGGCGGGGGAACAGGTTCTCCGCAAGATCCTCGCCGACCCAGCGACCGCCAACATCCCGGTGGCCGTGCTCTCGGCCGATGCCTCGCCGCGCGTCATCCGCCGGTTGCTGACATCCGGCGCACGCGCCTACCTGACCAAGCCGCTCGACCTCAGCCGCCTCGGTGATCTCCTTGACTCTTACCAGCCAACCGGAGACGCAGCCACGTGGCGACTCGGCGCCCGATCGGTGCTCAGGAAGGCAGGTTCATGACAGATCCGCTTCAGCACGCACCGACTGCGAGAGCCACGACTATGTCCCAGACAGCCCTGTACATCGAGGACAACGCGAGCGCGATCCGGCTCATTGAGATGTTGCTGCAGCGCCGCCCTGACGTCCAGCTAAAGGTCGCAAGGACCGCCCGCGAAGGCGTGCAGGCCGCAGTCGATGAGCCACCAGGTCTGATCATGCTAGACAACCGGCTGCCCGATGCCCGCAGCGGTGATGTGCTGAAGATGCTCAGCCTCGAACCAGCCACCGGCGACATACCCGTGGTGATTATCAGCGGCGACGCCGACATACAGCTGGCGACGGAGATGCTGGCCTCCGGCGCTTCTGAGTACCTGGTGAAGCCGTTCGACGTGCACAGGTTCCTCAGCGTGATCGACCGCTACCTACCGCCGGAGGCCGGCACGGGCATCGCGTAGCGCCCCGTCACCTGCCGAGAACAAACGCCACCATTGGGTGCGACGATCTGGCCGGCGACCCAGCCGCCATCCGGCCCAAGCAACCACGCGATCAGGGAAGCAATCTCCTCCGGGTGCCTTCGCTGACCGCCCGGGATCAACATCTGCCCCCGGGCGATCACCTGGCCCTGTCGCTCAGCGCTCGCTATCGCCCAGCGTTCGCTATCGATCAATGCTCGCTGCGGACCGACCCCGGCGTCAGGCTCACGCCGCGCAGGACCTCTCCAGAACGAGCCGCGCGGATCAGACTGAACACCTCGCCCGCCCCCGGCACGGTCGCGGACGGGTCGTCCGTGACGGCCACGAGCTTGTTCGGGTCAGCGCCCTGGTCGCCGTTGCCGCTTACGGTCGATGTGATGGCCAAGATCGTGACGCTTCCGTCGTGGTTGACCCGGCCTGTGATGTTGCGCAGGCCGTCGGTCGCCGGAGCCCACGGCAGCCCGGTGGCCGGGTTGTCGCCGGTCGGGTAACCAGCCACCGTGTAGGGGACCCCAAGGTTCAGCCCCGCGCTGATCGTGTAGGCCAGGTTCCAGGGGCCAGCGCGCGCACGCCGGCGATGAACAGGTCCACGCCGAACCGGTAGTGGAACTCCGCGCTGCCCTGGTCGCACGAGGTCATCGGCACGGCCGCGGCGACCAGGCGCGGGTAACGCTCGGGCGACAGCGAGGCGAGTTCGACCTGCTTGCGCCTCTGCACCTCGGCACGCTCTTCTTGGCTGAGGCCAGGATCAAAACCGGGTTCGCTCATCACCAGCATCAGGCCAGTCCACAAGGCGGACTTCGCTATTTCGCTCGCGTGCTTGGGTTCGAACCCCGCGCTGCCCAGAATGTCAAGCGTCGTCTCGGTCGCCTGCCAGTGCGACGAGCCGAGCTTCTCGCTGGGCAGTAGCAGCGCTGAGGCCGACGGGTGCGCGCGAAGCACGTCGATCAGGGACTCCAGCATCATCCGCAGCTGATCGGACCAGTGCGAAGTCCGGTCGACGTCGGTCCTGATCTCGCCCCAGATCCGGTCGGCCAGCCCGGCGGTCAGTTCATCCTTGCTGCGGAAATGCCAGTACAACGCCATCGGCGTGACGCCGAGCGCGGACGCCAGGCGGCGAATGGTCAGCGACTCCAGGCCATCACTGTCCGCCAGTTCAAGTGCACGCTCTACCACCGCCGTGCGGCTCAGCTTGATCCGCTCGGCTTCACCGGTCTTCGTTGCTGCCATCACTTGACAACTATACGGCGTACAGTCAGGATATGGAATGTACAACGTACAGGAGTTAAGTACAGGTGACTTGTATAGGTGCTCTGTACAGGAAAGATCTACAGGTGCGCTCTACGGCTCGGAAGGAGCAGCCCGATGGCCAGACGCTGGTGGGCCCTGGTGGCAGTCAGCCTCGCCACTTTCATGACGTACCTCGACAACAACGTGACCAACGTCGCGATCCCGACGATCCAACGGGACCTGCATCTTTCGATCGCAGGCCTTGAGTGGGTGGTCAGCAGCTATGTGCTGGTGTTCGCCGGACTGCTGCTCGCCGGAGGCAGGACTGCGGACGTCTTCGGACGGCGCAGCCTCTTCTTCGTGGGCACGGTTGTATTCACGCTCGCTTCGCTGGCCGCTGGGCTCGCCGGCAGCGGTGGCGTGCTGATCGGCGCCAGGGTGGTCCAGGGTCTTGGTGCCGCGCTGCTTGTTCCGACCACACTGGCGATCATCATGGCCACGTTCCACAACGCGCGTGAGCGCACGGCTGCGATCGGGATCTGGACCGCGATCGGCGCCATGGCGCTGGCCTTCGGGCCGCTGATCGGCGGCTTCATCAGCCAGCACCTGCACTGGGGCTGGATCTTCTTCATCAACGTGCCCGTCGGCATCATCGCGCTGACGATCGCGTACTTCGGCATGGACGAGTCACGGGACAACGCCGCGGTGCGCCGGCTCGACATCCCCGGCATGATCGCTTCGTCGATTTCGCTGTTCGCGCTGACCTATGCGCTCATCGAGGGCCACGACAGCGGCTGGACCTCCCCGGTCATCGTCGGCGCCTTCGCGCTCGCTGCTGCGGCGGCTGCGGTGTTCGCCGTGATCGAATCCCGCACGGCGAACCCGATGGTGGACCTGAGCCTGTTCCGCTCGCGGGCCTTCAGCGGCGGCACGGTGACGATGATGCTGTGGGCGTTCGGGATCTTCGGCATCTACTTCTTCACCTCGATTTACCTGCAGGACATCCTGGGCTTCTCGCCGACCAAGGCCGGCCTTGCCTTCGTGCCGATGGCGCTGTGCCTAGCCGCTGCGGCGAGCGTGGCCGGGCCGGTCTACAGCAGGCTCGGCGCGCACCGGACCGTCGCGGCCGGCATGGGCGTGATGGCAGTTGGCCTCTACCTATTCTCAGTGCTTGGCGCCAACGCGACCTTCGCCAGCCTGATGCCGGGCTTCCTGCTCTTCGGCTTCGGCGCGGGCCTGATGCAGGTGCCGCTGGTCAACTCGGTTCTGCAGGGACAACCGCCCGAGCGGTCCGGCGTGGCTTCGGCACTGCTGAACGCGTCCCGCGAGGTCGCCGGCCTGTTCGGGATCACCGTGATCGGCGCGATTCTGCGCTCCCAGCAGAGCAGCGCACTGCGGCACGGCACGGCTCCGAGCGGTGCGTTCCTCGATGGCTACCACGCTGGCCTGCTGGTGACTGTGGCCTTGGTCGCCGGCGGAGCGGTGCTCAGCTACCTGGCGCTGCGCCAGTCCCGGACGCCCCAGCTCGCCACCGTTGCTTCGGTCCGGGCCGATCCCCAGCCCGGCTCCGACCGGCCTGAGCTGGCGGAGGCCGCCCGCCGCTAACCGTCCGACAGCCGGACCACCGCCGTAGCGCAGGTCGGGCGAGCTAACCGCACACAACGATGAACCCCTGCTGGCGTAGGAACACCAGCAGGGGTTCATCGTTGCGCGGAATCTTGGCGGCGGGGCGAGCGGGGCGCATCGCATGGCGGGCGCCCCGCTGTTGCAGGATGCCGATGGCCGCGCGTGGGTTGCCCGGTGTTTGGCGCCGGAGCATCGACGGTAAGGCGAATCAGGGAGGTGCCCTAATGGGCGAAGGGTTGAGCCCAATCGAGGCGGGCAAGCAGCTGCACGAACATGGAGCGGCCGAGCACGAAGAGGCTCACGAAGCGGCCAAGACGAATGCCAGCGGGCAACATGACCATCGTTCTCGGATCGCGCAAATCTGCGAGGCCTTGCTGCTGGCCCTGGTCACGATCGCGGCCGCCTGGGCAGGCTACTCGGCGGCACGGTGGAGCACGGCGTCGCGAGTCGATCTCGCCCATTCCACCACCCTGCGCAATCTGGCTTCGAGAGCCGACCTGGAGGCCCTGTCGCTGCGCAACTTCGACTCATCGACCTTCAATACGTGGTTCATCGCGTATACGCTCAATAACCCGCAAAAGGAAGCGGTAGCGATCCGCCGCTTCCGGCCGGTGTTCAAGGTGGCCTTTGACGCTTGGCTGGCGACAAATCCGCTGCACAATCCGCATGCCCCGCCGGGCCCCACGTATATGCCGCAGTACCGGCTGCCGCAGCAGGCCAAGGCAAATGCGCTGGACAATGAGGCTTCGGTGAAATACGCCGTCGGGACACGGGCCGGCAGTACGGCCGATGACTACGTTCGCATCACGGTTTTCCTGGCGGCGGTCCTATTCCTGGTCGGCATCGGCAGCACGTTCAAGCTGCACGGCGTGAGATACGCGCTGATCGCCTTCGGATCAGCCTTGCTGATCGTGTCGGTGATCCTGCTCGCCCAGCAGCCGGGCCTCCCCCATTTATCGGCGACCCCCAGCGCCGGGTGGTGCGGATGTGACTGTGCGTGATCACGGTGATCTTGCCGGTATTCTTGAGGCGAGTCCGGGGAGGCCGCTGTTCCGAGCTGCTCCCGCTCACCTGCTCCCGCACATAACCGCTGAGCAGCATGCGGTGCAGGGGCTGACCGCAAACTCCAACAGTTTCAGCCCTGGATCATGGACACAAACACCTCGCACCAGGTCTACAATTTCAGCGCCGGGCCCGCGGTCCTGCCTAAGCCCGTGCTCCTGCGGGCGCAGGAGGAACTGCCTGACTGGCACGGCACCGGCATGAGCGTGATGGAGATGAGCCACCGCGGCTCTGACTTCGTCCACATCGCCGAGCACGCCGAGGCTCGCCTGCGCGAGCTGATGGCGGTGCCTGACGACTACCGCGTCTTGTTCCTGCAGGGCGGCGCAACCGGCCAGTTCGCCGCGGTCCCCATGAACTTGTCCGCCCAGGAAGCCGCGGCCGACTACGTCATCACCGGCATGTGGGGCAAGCGCGCCCACGGCGAGGCGGCCAAATTCCTCGACCGGATCAACGTGGCGGCCAGCACCAGTCCGCATACCTACGTGCCGCCGCCGCAGGACTGGGCGCTGACGCCCGATGCCGACTACATCCACATCACGCTGAATGAGACCATCCAGGGCGTCAGGTTCGCTTCGGTGCCCGACACCGCCAGCACGCCCCTGGTGGCCGACGTGAGCTCGATCATCCTCAGCGAACCGATCCAGGTGAGCGACTTCGGCGTTCTGTACGCGGGCGCGCAGAAGAATATCGGCCCGTCCGGCCTTGTTGTCGTGATCGTGCGCGAGGACTTGCTCGGCCGGGCCAGGGCCACCACCCCGCAGGTGTGGAACTGGTTCGAGAACGCCAAGTCTGGTTCCATGATCAACACGCCACCCACCTATGCCTGGTATATCGCCGGGCTGGTCTTCGACTGGATCGCCGAGCAGGGCGGCGTGGACGCGATCGCCGAGGTGAACCGGCGCAAGGCGGCCAAGCTCTACGGCGCCATCGACACGTCTGGCTTTTACGCCAACCCCGTCGAGCCGGCCAACCGTTCGCTGATGAACGTGCCGTTCACGGTCGCGCGACCTGACCTCGAGCCGGCGTTCCTCGCCGGTGCCAGGACGGCGGGTCTGGTCAATCTGGAAGGACACCGCAGCGTCGGCGGCATGCGTGCGAGCATCTACAACGCGATGCCCGAGGCCGGCGTGGACACGCTGATCGACTACATGAGGGAGTTCGAGGCCAAGCATGGCTAAGTTCGGAGTGCGGACATACGACGCGATCTCGCCCGCCGGGCTGAGGCGGTTCAGCGCCGACTACCTGGTGGCCCCCGACACCGAGCAACCCGACGCGATCATGCTGCGATCTTTCAATTTGCAGAACGAGACCGTGGACGAGACGGTCCTTGCCATTGGCCGGGCAGGCGCGGGCGTCAACAACATCCCGGTCGACGCGATGACCGAGCGCGGGATCGTGGTGTTCAACGCGCCGGGCGCGAACGCCAACTCCGTCAAGGAGCTGGTCGTGGCCGGAATGCTTCTCGCCGCCAGGAACTTGCCCTCGGCGCTCGCTTACGCCAAGGACCTTCCGCCGCAGGACATGAAGAAGGCCGTCGAGCGGGGCAAGAAGCAGTTCGCAGGACACGAGATCGCCGGCGGGACACTGGGCGTGATCGGGCTCGGCGCGATCGGCTACCGGGTCGCAAACACGGCAGTTGACCTGGGTATGCGCGTGCTCGGCTTTGACCCTGGCGTCAGCGAGCAGCACGCGTCGCAGCTGTCCGCACAGGTGCACAGGGTCAATAGCCTGGAGCGGCTGCTTGCGGAGAGCGACTTCGTCACGCTGCACGTTCCTCTGACCGAGTCCACCAACCGAATGCTGGACGCCGCCAGGATCGGGCTCACGCCGCATGGCGCGGTCTTGCTGAACTTCGCCCGGGACGAGCTCGTCGATGAGGAAGCGCTGATCGGTGCCCTCGATGCGGGCGAACTGCGCGGCTACGTGACGGACTTCCCGAATCCGACGGTGCACGCACACGAGAAGGTCATCGCGCTGCCCCACCTGGGCGCGAGCACAAGCAGCGCCGAGGACAACTGCGCGATCATGATCGCCGATGAGTTGCAGGACTTCCTGGAGAACGGCAACATCACCTACTCGGTGAACTTCCCGCCGGTCTCGCTGCCCAGACGCGGCTTCCGCCGGATGACCCTGGCCCACAGGAACACACCTGGCGTGATCGCAGACTTCGCGAGGGTGATCAGCTCCGCAGGAATCAACGTCGTGGAGATGATCAACGACTGCCGCGGCGACAACGCTTACAGCATCATGGAAGTCGAGGCCGACGAGCTGCCAGACACGGTGATCAAGGAGCTTCTGCAGATGCCGCAGATGCTGCGGCTCCGCATTCTCGCCGACCCCTCCTGACCCGCTCGTGTTATCCCCGGCACTCCTGTCTCGTCTGCTGATTGAACGGCTAGAAAGCAGAACGAGGAGGACTCCGTCATGCGAGTACTCGTTGCCGGGGCTACCGGCGCAGTAGGAAAGCAACTCGTACCGCAGCTCATCGCCGCAGGCCATCAGGTCACCGCCACCACCCGCAGCCCTGGGAAAGCGGCCGGGCTGCAGGCCGCAGGCGTGGATGTCGCCGTCGTTGACGGGCTGGACGCGATCGGGGTCGGCGAGGCCGTCGCAAGGGCGGAGCCGGAGGTCGTGATTCACCAGATGACGGCGCTGAGCGACTTCGACCTGCGGCACATCGAACAGACCTTCGCCGGCACCAACGAGCTGCGAACCACAGGACTTGACAACCTGATGGCCGCGGCACGGGCCGCCGGCGCCCGGCGCATGATCGTCCAGAGCTATACGGGCTGGCCCAACATCAGGACCGGCAGCCCGGTGAAGACCGAGGATGACCCGCTTGACCCCGACCCGCCGCAAGCGATGCTCGCGACACTGGACGCGATCAGGTACCTCGAGAACGCCGTCGTGTCATCTCCGATGGAGGGCGTCGTTCTCCGCTACGGCAGCCTGTACGGGCCAGGAGCGACCGATCTGTTCATCGACATGATCAAGCGGCGGCAAGTGCCGGTCATCGGCAACGGTGCCGGGATCTGGTCGTTCACCCACATTGAGGACGCCGCCAGGGCGGCGGTCGCCACCCTGGATCGCGGCGACGGCATCTACAACATCGTCGATGACGAGCCTGCCCCGGTCAGCGAGTGGCTCCCTGCTCTGGCCGCTGCGGTCGGCGCCAAGCGGCCGTTCCGGCTGCCGGCCTGGCTGGGACGTCTCGCAGCGGGCGACGCGGCGGTCTCGATGATGACGCAGGTCCGCGGGTCGTCCAACGCCAAGGCCAAGCGCGAGCTGCCATGGGTGCTGGGATGGCCGACCTGGCGGGACGGCTTCACCCACGGTCTGCACACCGTGGCCGATCAGCACAGGGCTTCCCGTCCGTGACAGAGCAAAGGCAGCATAGGCCAGGAGCGCAGCGACGCGCCCCGGTTCCCGGCCGCCGCGACCCGACCGCTGCCGCCGAGGCCTTCGACGAACTGCGGCCGCTGCTGTTCGCCATCGCGTACCGGATGCTCGGCAGCGTCACCGAAGCCGAGGACATCGTCCAGGAGGCGTTCCTTCGTTATCACCGCGTTATGTCGGCGGAAGAACCCGATGGGCCGGCCAGGCCCGAATCACCGAAAGCGTACCTGTCCGCCGTTACGACCAGGCTCTGCATCGATCACGCCCGTTCGGCCAGGGTCCGGCGCGAGACCTACGTCGGCCAGTGGCTGCCAGAACCCGTGCTGACGGACATGGCCGCGCCCGGCCCGGCGAGCTGGGCATGGACGGATCCGGCCAGCCTTGCCGAGCAGTCGGACACCATGTCGATGGCGTTTCTCCTGCTGCTCGAGCGCCTGTCGCCGGTCGAGCGGGCCGTCTTCCTGCTTCATGATGTCTTCAGCTACGGCTATGACGAGGTAGCCGACATCGTCGGCCGCTCGCAGGACGCATGCCGTCAGCTCGGATACCGCGCCAGGAAGCACGTCACGGCCGGCCGTCGGCGGTTCGAGGCATCCCATCGCAAGAGCACCGAGCTCGCCGAGCGGTTCTTCGCCGCGATGGCGGCAGGTGATCTTGATGGGCTCGTCTCCATGCTCGCCGAGGATGCCGTCGTGGTCGGAGATGCCGGCCGGACCAAGCCGGCCTGGCCGCGACCGATCGTCGGACGGGACAAGATCGGCAGGCTGTTCGCGGCGCTGGGCAGTCAGCTAGATCAGGTCGGCGGCACGATCCGGCCCGCTGGCGTGAACGGCCACCCTGGAGCGTTGTTCCTCGCGGCCGATGGTCGCTTGATCAGCGTGATGGTCCTGGAGATCGTCGACGGAACCGTCGGCGGCGTCCGCAGCGTCATCAATCGCGACAAGCTTCGGCACCTCGGTCCGCTCGCCGACCTGCCCGAGCTGCTCGAACCGTTTCGCGGCGTAGATCCTGAAGGTCCAACCTCCCGGTGACCCCCCGCCATGCCGATGCCTGGGAACACCCCGCCGGTAACGGAGAGCAACATTGCTGTAACGGCGTCGGAGATGTTCCGATCCGCGCTATTTTTCCAGCGTGGAGGCGACAGACGCGCTGCTGGCTGCGCGCCTGGCCGCCGGAGACGATCACGCGCTCGCGGAGGTCTTCGACCGGCTGGCCAGGGCGGTCTACGCGGCTGCGCTGAGGGTGCTTGGCGAAGGCACCGCAGCTCAGGATGTCGTCCAGGACGTTTTCGTCGAGCTCTGGAGCCACCCGGATCGCTATGATCCGGCGGTCGGTACGCTCGGCACCTACCTCATCGTGCTGGCCAAGCATCGCGCGATCGACCTCATACGCAGCGAGTTGCGCCGCCTGGCGAGGCAGGAGCGGCACTACCGGCTGACCCCCAAAGGGGAGTATCCGACGCCCAGCGACGCGTTCGCGACGGCCGACACGGCCAACGCAGTACGCGCGGCAGTCAATCTCCTGCCCGACGGTCAGCGACAAGTGGTAGAACTTGCGTACTTTAAGGGCCTTAGTTACCGAGAGGTCGCTCTCGCGACCGGTATACCGGAAGGTACCGCGAAGTCGAGGCTGAGGTTGGCGCTGGCCAAACTCGAAACCGTGCTTGACCGGCAGTTGCTGGAGTCGCCATGACGGCAGAGGGCTTGGAGCCAGTTGTGCTGCCTGCCGGGCTGCGCGAGCGCGTCATGTCGGCGTCGCACCAGGTCAGGTCGCCCGGCCAGGCAGTTCCTGAGGTCGCAGAGGACTCGCCGACCGAGGCGTTCGCGCACGCGGCCGACGCATTCGGCCAGATGCTGGCCCTCCTCGAACCCGACGATTGGCATCTGCCGGCGCTGAGGGACCTTGACGTCCAGGGCCTCGTCGGCCATCTCACCGGAGTCGAGCGCGACGTCCAGCGCGGCATCGCCGGCGACCCCGCGGTCGGCATCGCTGATCACGTTCAGTCAACCCAGCCGGCCGCGCTCGAGCAGGCGGGCCGGCCGGCCGAAGCAACCGCTGCGCAGTGGCGCGAGTCAGCCAACCGCACGCTCAGCCTGGCGGACGAGTCTGACCTGGACGCGCTGGTCGCGATCTATGGCATCGCGCTCCCGCTGCGCGACCTTCTCGTCGCCAGGACCTTCGAACTGTGGACGCACGAGAACGACATCAGAGCGGTGACCGGCCAGCCGCCATCGGTCCCGGCCCCGTCGACCCTGCGGCCGATGACTCAGCTCGCCGCGGCACTCCTGCCCTTCGGCGCGGCCATCACCAATTTGAGCGAGCCCATCAGCGTGCACTTGGTGCTTACCGGCCCTGGCGGCGGTACCTGGGACGTCGCCGTCGGAGAGCCGGCGAGCGATCTTGCACCCGTCGACATCGTTACCGATGTCGTCGGTTTCTGCCGTTTGTTCGCCAACCGGATCAGCCCGTCCGACCTTGAGTTGTACGTGACGGGTGACGAGCGCAAGGCCATGTCGGTCCTGGCCGCGGCGGCCGCGCTCTCCTTGGACTGATTCGTTCCCGCTTGGGTGATCCACCCTGCTTGACGGCGACGTACCACGGGCGAAGGCTCACGCCTTCATAGCGTTGTCAGCACTCGCCGTGGTCCGGTCATGAGCTTGCTGTGCCCGGCCGCCGACAGAGAGCCGCGGGGGCAGGCCGGTTCGGAGGGGAGCCGGTGGCCAGGGTCGCAACGGGGCGGCACTGTCCACCGGCACCGGCTTTCACCTGAACGCCGCACCAATCGCGCCTAG
>DATAEH010000214.1:0-3898 GCA_036258115.1 Streptosporangiaceae bacterium | reverse complement strand
CGCGCTCAGCTCGTGTTCCATGCTGCGGCGTGGCAACCGACCCGGCTGAGATGGCGTTCTGATGGGCATGAAGGCTGGCCAGGAATTCGACGATTTCGTGCGCGAACGGTCAGCGGCTTTGCTGCGAATGGCCTACGCGCTGACCGGCGACCATGGCCACGCCGAGGACCTGCTGCAGACAGCCATGCTCCGTACCGCGCGACGCTGGGCCTCGGCTCGGAACGCACCGGAGGCCTACGCGCGACAAGTGCTGGTGAACCTGTGCCGGGACAGGATTCGCTGGCTGCGACGTCGGCCTCCAGAGAGCGTGGTCGCTGAAACCGCGGAACCGCAGGCCACGATCGATGCGGCCGATGCGATAGCCGAACAGGTCGGCCAACGACGTTCGCTCGTCCAGGCCCTGACCGATCTGCCGACCGCGCAGCGTCACGTTGTGGTGCTGCGTTTCCTGGAGGATCTGTCCGTCGCCGAGACCGCCGAACTGCTTGGCATCTCCGAGGGAACGGTGAAGTCCTACACCTCCCGGGCATTGTCCGCTCTTCGCGTCATTCTCAACGACATGGCCGCGGCCGATGGCTGCGGCGCACCGGAGGTGCATCATGCTCACTGACGAACAACTCGCCGACCAGCTGCGCACGCGACTGCACCGCGAGGTAGCGACGGTCGAGCCGTCTGGGGACCTTCTCGCCAGCCTGCGCCGCCGGCAGTCCAGGCGATCGCTCAAACTGCAGGTGACCATCGTCGGTGTGCCGGTCATGGCCGCGGGCGTTGCCGTGGCGGTGTTGGTGGCGACCGGCGGCAGCGGATCGCACGGGCCGACCCCCCCGGGGGTGACGCAGACCGTTCTTACCGCCAAGACGGTGCACAAGATGGCGAGCGCGTCCCGGCACGCGCTTGCTCACTCCGGCCGCGTGACGATTACCTACCGGCAACGCTCCAACGGCGCTTTGCAGGTCACCGGCCGCTCCGGCATCACGTTCGCCGGCAAGAACTGGAACGACGTCATCTCGCAGACCTTCCCGGCCCAGGACGGCCAGCCTGCACACACCCAGAGCGCGATCAATCGCATCGTCGACGGGCAGTTCTACCTATACACCGAGGGCAGGAACGGCAAGGTGGAGTGGCTCCGGGAAACCAATCAGACGGGCCATCCCAAGCTGACCATCCCTGATCCCAGGACCCTGTTCCGCCTTCTCAATCCGTCCGCGAGTTTCAAGATCGTCGGCCACCGAGTGATGGGCGGTCTGCGGCTGACCGAACTCCGCGCTACCACGGCTCCCCGGCTTCCCGCGCTTCGCGGGCTACCTGGCGTGACGCGGGGGGTGCATGTCACGTCCCTCACCGTGTGGGTCGACCGGCACAATCTCGTGCACCAGATGTCCCTGCGGGTCACACAGCACCACACGGCTGATCCCATCTATATGCAGAAGAAGGCGAACGGCGCGTTCAGGATCCTCGTGCCGAGTAAGGCCTTCCTCAAGGAGGCCAAAGCTGTGGCGAGGAAGATGCGGGCGCACTACCCGCACGTGACCGCTCGCGTTGATCCGAGCCTCAACGGCCACGTCCGTCACTACTTCTACGTCACATCGGCCTCGGTGACCTTCAGTGACTTCGGCAAGCGTCTAGTCATCAGCGCGCCGAAGCACTCGGTTCCGGTTTTCGCCAGAGGCTGATCTAGCAGACCGACCAGCGTTAATCGCCAGCCGGGCCGCGCGCGAGTAAATCTTCGCGAAGGGCCCGGCTGGCGCGTTCAGTCTCCGAAAGCAGTCAGCGCATTGTCCTCTGGAACGACCAGCAAGCCACCGCCGACGGCTAGGCCGACCCTCACGACGGCGCTCGACTCGCCGGAGCCTTGGATCTCCGAACCAGCCTGGCCGGACCAGACCTTGCTGCCCGAGGTCGCCGCGATTCCGTACACAGCCTGATCCTCGGGTGGATATCTAGGACGCGATCTCGCGGGCGCACCGATAGCCGCTGCGCAGCGCGCCCTCCATGAAGCCCTGGAAGTTACCCGACGTGTGCTCGCCGGCGAAGTGCAGATTTCCGTCCGCCGACCCCTGGATCCCGTTGAACGCGGTGTACTGGCCGACCTTGAAATAGGAATAGGCTCCCCCGGCGTACGGATCTGCCGGTGACCAGGTGTAATAAGCCCGGCCATTGTAGGCGGCCTTGGCGCCGGGGAAAGCGACCTCGAAGCCCTCGAGGAAATCCCGCGCCATGGCCGCTGGCGCGGGTCCCGCGTCCGCGGTCAGCCGGTATTTCCTGCCGATGTCGGCGCCTTCGGCACCCCCAGGCAGGGAGATGAGGATGCCGCGCTCCCCTGGCTGATCGATACAGCCCACTCCCGCCATTCCCGGTCCAGCGCCGCTTGCGACCAGAAGCGTCCGTTGAATCGCAACCGGTAGTCAGCGGCCCTGGTGTGCGGCGGGTACCTGTTCACGTTGTCGAGCGTCAGGCCGAACGCGGCCGCGCGCTTGCGCATCTGGGAGTGCTCGCTCGAGATGAACTCGCCATGCTGTTCGGTGTACTGCCCGTCGGCGAAGAACCCGCGCAGCGTGTGGACCGTCCGCCCGCGCGCACCGGGTTCGCCTCATAGACCACGCTGCGCACGCCATGTTCATGCCAGAGCCGGAACGCGCATCCCAACCCAGCGACGCCACCGCCCACAATCACAACTCGCCGGTCCGGCCGACTCGCTCCGACGGAATGCCCAACGAGCCGCGCCCAGGACGGTGCCGCGGTGACCAGCGCGGCCGCGCCCGTTCCGCCTAGCGCCTGTCGCCGCGAGATGTTCGCCGCCGTGGGCATCGCGCCCTCCCCGCACCGCCGCCTCTTAATCGGCACCATATCTAAAAGCACCGTGATCGATTTCATGTTCGAGCACATGAGACTGACTGTCAGACCCTACGATTACACTGACGATAACCAAACGCTTTCGTGCATCTTTGCGGAGCCGCCAATGTCCGAGCCGCCAAGGTCTCAGCCGCCAGGTTCCCAACCGCCTGCCGGGCCGGCGACTGGACCCGCTTCGGCTTCCGAGCCTTTTGCCGGGGCGCCCGATGACGGCGACGCGTGGCTGGCTGGCCTGACCCCTGCCGATATGGAGGCCATTTACTGCAACCCTGCTGACGCGTTCTCGGGCAAGGACGAGCTCCCGATAGGCGCGGGATTCGCGGCCGGATGCTGGCTCGACGAGCTGGTCCCGGGACCGGTCTTGTCATCGTTCTCCCAGGAAACCCTGGAATGCGGTCTCGGTTCACTACAAGACGACGAACTGGTCGGCGTGCTCCGCGCATCCCGGCGACTCGCTTCCTGGCAGGCGGCGGTGGAGTTCTGGGCCGTCGGGGAGCTCGACGCGCGCAGACTGCGCGAGTCTGGCCGACCTGGGTGGTCGCGGATCAGCGAGTATGTCAGCTCCGAGCTTGCCGCCGCCCTGACGCTGACCGGGCGTTCTGCCGACACGCTGCTGTGCCTGTCCAGGGATCTCGCCAGGCTGCCAATGGTCCTGCGCGCCCTGGCCGAGGGCCGGATCGACCGGGCCAGGGCCGAGATCTTCGCCACTGAACTGGCCGCGCTCGGAGATGTCGCCGCCGCCGCGATCGCCGACGCGCTGATCGACATCGCCGGGTCGATGACGACCAGCCGGCTGCGCTATGCGCTGCGGAGGATGGTGCTGACCGTCGATCCGGCCGCCGTTCGGCGCCGGGCCGCGAAGGCCAGGGACGATGCGCGGGTGGAGACGTGGTCGGAAAGCTCGGGCAACGGGGCGCTTGCGGGCCGTGAGCTACCGTCAGCGGATGCGATCGCCGCTGACCGGCGGATCTCTGCCATCGCACGGGCTCTCCGGGAGGCCGGAGCCGCCGGGACGATGGACCAGCTCAGGGCGGCCGCGTTCGTC
>DATAEH010000213.1:0-20530 GCA_036258115.1 Streptosporangiaceae bacterium | reverse complement strand
GATGCCTGCTTGCGAGGCGCGAGCCTTGCCCAGGATGCCGCCGGTGATCTCCGGATGGGAGGCTGCCCACGCCGTAGCGGCTGCCCGGCTGGCGAAGAACGTTCATGTACCCGCAGCAACCGTGCGCCGGCCTCCGAGGGGGTTCGCGCGGGCGGCAGCCTGCGACGGCTGCCCGCCACTGGCGGATCTCGTCGAGCGGTACGCAAAGGCGGGCGGCCGGTTGCTCGTGTGCCCGATCTGCATGCAGGCCCGCAATGTGGACCCATCCGGATTGGCGGTCAATGGTGAGGCCGGCGGCACCGTGCCACCGTGGGAGTGGATCGGTGACGACCAAGTAGTGACATTTAGCCACTGATGATGGTTGCGAGGAGAAGGCGGAGCAGCGTGGGCTGGCTGAGCTGAACCCGATCGGTCTCACGTGCGTGAGAAAGTGTGTCGAACAGGTCAGCCTTTCGCCGGCACCGGCCGGTCAACTGGGGATGTCCCTGCCGACGCTGATCCATGCGGTGCAAGTCGGTCTGCCGTCGCGACCGAGGAAGGCGGGTGGGTCGTGCCCGAGGAGCTGCCGGTGGACCCGCAGGCGCTGCGGGAGCAGGTGCGCGACAAGTACCGGGAGGTGGCTGTCGACCCTGGAGGTAACTTCCATTTCCACACTGGCCGCGATCTCGCTGGCCGGCTGGGCTACGACGTGCGTGCGGTGGATGCGCTGCCCGACCGGGCCGTGGAGTCCTTTGCGGGAGTGGGCAACCCGTTTTCGCTGCGGCGGCTGCTGCCGGGCGAGAAGGTCGTCGACGTCGGCTCGGGCGGAGGATTCGATTCGTTCGTCGCTGCCGGCCAGGTTGGTGCTGGCGGCCAGGTTGTCGGCATCGATATGACGGCCGAGATGCTGGCCAGGTCCCGTCAGACCGCAGCGGTGCTCGGCCTGGATCATGTCCAGTTCCGCGAAGGGTTCGCCGAGGCGCTCCCGGTGCAGGACGGCTGGGCCGATGTGGTGATCTCCAACGGGGTCATCAACTTGTGCGCCGACAAGCAGGCCGTGTTCGCAGAGATCCTGCGGGTGCTGCGCCCTGGCGGGCGGCTCCAGTTCGCTGACATCGCCAATGGCCGGCCCGTGCCAGCCGAGGCGCTGCGCGACATCGATCTGTGGACCGGTTGAATAGCTGGCGGGCTGCCCCGTGCGGGCTGGCAGAAGATGCTGCAGGACAGCGGGTTCACCGATGTCGTGATCGGCGAGGCGGTCGACGCGTTCGGGGGCGCCAGAGGCGAGGACAAGGCCCGGGCATTCGAGGTGTACGGCTACGCGTTCCTGGCAATGCGGACACCAGGACCGGTCGTCCGCGCCCGAGTCTGAGCCTAATCGGTGATCGGCTGCAGCCAGCTACAACGACCAAGGGGTCGTTAAGCGGCATCGTCCGCGCCAGGGGAAGCCAGATATAGGCGCTGGCTGCGAACGATAGATAGCGAGCGCGGCTTGACTAGCGGAAGCATAGATCGTCAGCCATTGCGGACGTCGAGCGTCAGCATGGTCGGGACAGGCCGGGCAATCGTGTGGCCTACGGGTGAATCCTTTCGCATAGCGGGCGTTGGCCATCAGCCCCGGCCGAGGAGTTTGCGGCCCAAGCCGTGCGCGAGTCCCGACCAGGAGCTTCACCAGTCGCCGTGGCAGGCCCTTTGGCGCGGCGCCGTTCGACGCCGCCTACAGCGAGGGCAAGCGGCAGTCCCCGGCGGCGCTACTAGTCCTATCATCCCGCCATAGCTACAGCTCCGAGGCAGGTCTTACCTGAGGAATGACGGTCAGCGTTTCGCCGCAACGCCTTCGAACGTGTATCCGAATGCTCGGGGGCCTTTCATGTAGAAAGTTTCCAGCCGCACCATGTCGAACCCAGCGCCGGTCACCAGGCGGTCGATGGGCCGGTTCAGATGGCAGCCGCCGAAGACCCGCCGCTGCACCGGAGTGAGCCGGTCCTGCCAGCGGGCCACCTTCGGTTCTGGTGAGCGACCGTGCTCCCCGAAATGCAGTGTCCCGCCCGGGCGCAGCACGCGGCGGGCCTCGCTGAGAGCGGCGCTGACGTCGGGAATTGTGCAGATCGTCCAGGTGATGAGAACGCAGTCGATGGTGGCGGAATCTATCTCGACTGCCTGGCCGTCGAGGCCAGCGAAGCCGATAGGCACAGGACTGCCGGCCACCCGCCTGGCTGCAAGCTTCCGCCCGGCGGTCGCGGGTTCGACGGCCAGGACCCGCCGCACGCCGACCGGGTAGTACGGGACGTTGAGGCCGGAACCGAAGCCGATCTCGAGCACATCACCCGTCAGCCCCGACGCCACACGGCGGCGGATCGCGTCGAAGTCGCGGCCTGCCAGAGCTATCTCGGTAACGCGCGGCAGGACTTGGTTCCGGTAGAAGCCCACCACGCCAGCATGCCAGGCGCGCTTTCCCACGCATGCCGGCCGGCCGCAACAACTAGTCGCGCGCCGCAGTTCACTTGCGCCGCGACGCCACCTTTCCTGCGGCGCATCCCCAGGTGGCTGCTGTCGGAGCTGGAATAGGTGCGTCGGCGGGGCCGGCTGTCGGAAGTCCGGCTGCCCGCCAGGCCTGGAATCCGCCGTCGACGTCGGTGGCGCGGGTGAACCCGAGCTGCTGCAGGGTGGCGGCGGCGAGGCTGGACTGGTATCCCTCGTCGCAGATCAGGATCACGTGGTCGCCGAGTTGCGGTGCGGGGTGTTTGTTCTCGCTGGCTGGGTCCAGGCGCCATTCGAGGACGTTGCGGGGAATCACCAGCGCTCCGTCGATGGTGCCGTCCCGGGCGATTTGGGAGTCGGCGCGGATGTCGATGAGCGTGGCTCCGGATTCCATCGCGCGCATGGCCTCGGCCGGCTGGAGCCGCTGGAGGCAGCTGCGCGCGGCGGCGAGGAGCTCGTCGATGGTGGTTCGTGCCACGACTCCGGAGACTGCGGGCTGGGCTGGCCGGTCAGGCGTGTTCATCGCGGGCCGGATTGCGGGTCTCGTACATGCGGACGGCGACGACGAGGCCGGAGGCCGCGGTGAGTGCAGCGACGGCCCAGATGGCGGCCCGGATGCCGAACGCGTCGGCGATGGCGCCGGCCAGAAGGGCGCCGACGGCGAACCCGCCGTCGCGCCAGAGCCGGTACACGCCGACCGACCGGGCACGCCAGAAGGGGTGGGCTACGTCGCCGATGGCTGCGAGCAGCGTGGGGTAGACCATGGCAGTGCCGAGGCCGAGGAGTACGGCGGCGGCTGCCCACGTCGCGAACGTCGCGCCGATGGCGGTGAGCGCGAGGGCCGCGGCCTGGACGAGCATCCCTGCGGCGATCAGCCATTTGCGGCCGATCATGTCGGACAGGGCGCCAGTGCCGAGCTGGCCAGCTGACCATACGGCGGGGTAGAGGGCGGCCAGGACGCCGATCTGGCTGACCGTCATCCCGTGCCGGGCGAACAGGATCGGGAACAGGCCCCACGCCAGGCCGTCGTTGAGGTTGTTAACCAGGCCGGCCTGGCAGGCCGCGGACAGGGCTTTCTCCCGGAAGCTGGTCAGCAGGGCGACCTGGCCGGTGGTTAGCTGCCCGCCCAGGTGATCTCCGGCGGCGATGTGCCCGGCGCCTTCGTGGCGGGCGTGAGCCCGGGTCTCCCGGACGGCGGCGGCGGACAGGCCGAGGCCGAGGGCGATGTAGGCGGCGCCGAGCAGGAACGGGGCGGGGCGCAGGCCGTAGGCAGCGGCCAGGTAGCCGGTGGCAAGCGCGGTCAGTGCGAGGGCGCCGTACCCGGCCGCCTCGTTCAGGCCCATGGCCAGTCCGCGCCGCGCCGGCCCGACCAGGTCGATCTTCATGATCACCGTGGTGGACCAGGTCAGGCCTTGGTTGACGCCGAGCAGGACGTTAGCGGCGACGACCCAGCCCCAGGACGGCGCCCAGATCAGCAGGGCCGGGACCGGAACCGCGACCAGCCACCCGGCGACGAGCACGGGCTTGCGGCCGTACCGGTCCGACAGGGTGCCGGCGAAGAAGTTCGTGGCCGCCTTGACCGCGCCGAAGGCCAGGATGAAGGTCAGGGCGCTGGTGAAGGCGGCGAGGTGGAAGGTTTTCTCGGCCAGCAGCGGGACAACCGTGCGTTCCTGGCCCAGGGTGCCGCCGACGAGCGCGTTGACCGCGACGAGGAGGCAGAACTGCGCGAGGTTCGCCCGCAGGCCGAGCCGGAGCGCGGGTCCTGGCGGGTGGCTTGCCGCGGGTGCATGCCTCGGCGGAGTTGGGGAGCGCGGCGGCGGGCCCGGTGCGCTCACGTGCTGGCCTCGAGCGGCTGCCCGCTGGCCTGAGCCCAGTCTTGTGGCCCGCCCCGGAATACTGCCACCCCCGCGAGTCCGGCGCGCTCGAGGACGCTCGCCGCGGTCGCAGCACGCTCGCCGTGCCCGCACATGGTGACGACCGGCCTGCCGGTCAGGTTAGCGGCGGCGCTGGCAAGGTCGCCGAGTTCAATTCCGCGCGCACCGGGCAGGTGTCCGCCGGCATACTCAGCGGCCTGCCTGACGTCAATGACCGAGCCCGGCTCGACATCACCCGGGGCGATCAGCGGTGTGACGGTGACGGGCTGGCCGGATGCCCGCCACGCGGCCATGCCGCCGGCCAGCGCGCCGGTGAGGTTCTCGTACCCGATGTTGGCTGCCTGCCAGGCGACATCCGCAAGGTCCTGGCCCGGGTCAGCCACGATGATCAGCGGGGTGCCAGGATCGGGTACAAGCCAGCCGAGCCAGGTGGCGAACGCGGGGCGGAGCGGGATGGCCAGCGCGCCCGGGATGTGCCCGGCCGCGTAGCCGGGCACCGGGCGGACATCGATGACATGCGCGCCGTCCTCCGTCAGCCGGCCGACCCGCGCGGCGGTGAGCGCCGCAAAGGCGGGCGCCTGGGCCAGGACGGCGGGGCCGCGCCGGTTCTGCTCGGCCAGGCGCAGAAAATAGGGCGGAAAGCTGCCCAGGCTCCCGAGCAGCATCTTGACGAATTCGTCTTCGCCGCGGGCGGCGAGCAGAGGGTTGGCGGCCCGTTCCCGGCCGATAGTGGTGGTCCGTTCCGAGCCAGGAGGAGCGGAGCAGAACGACCCGGCCCCGTGGGTCGGGTAGACCATCGTGTCATCGGGCAGGGTCAGGAGACGGCGCAGCGAGGCGTACTGGGCGCTGGCCAGCGGCTCGGCCTGCCGGGGGCCCGCAAGGTCGGTCCGCGCCGCAGCGCCGACCAGCAGTGACCCGCCGGTGAACACCCCGAGCACGTCGCGGCCGTCGGCCAGCAGGAAGGCCACGTGCTCGAACGTGTGGCCGGGCGTCGCCCATGCCCGCAGCGTCAGCCCGCCCAGGTCCACCTCGTCGCCGTCACAGAGTGCGCGGTGACTGAACAGCCGTCCGCCCGCTGCGGATGCGAGGATCTGAACGCCGTCATCGGAGGCGAGCTGGCGAGCCCCGGACAGGAAGTCCGCGTGCAGATGAGTATCGGCCGCGAACGCCACCGACAGGCCGTGGTTGCTCGCTGCCGCCCGTACTGCACGCAGGTCGCGCGGCACGTCCACTGCGAGCGCCCGCCCGTCTCCGAGGTCGGCCAGGTACGCGGAGTTCCCCAGGCCCTCGTCGACGACGGGCACGATCGCCGTTGTTGCCACGCTCAGCTCCCTTGCCGGTGCGCCCTGCCCCTGCATCCCGCGATCGGTACCCTACACTGTTCCATGGATATATGGAATTAGCTGAGAGCCGCTACCGGGCCGTCGTTGCGGCGCGGCGCGGCAGGGAGAAGAGCTGATGGCAAACACGCAGAGCAAGGCAGATCTCTACGAGCAGTTCGCACGCGTCGGCAAGGCCCTGGGCAGCCCGCGCCGGCTGGAACTGCTTGACCTGCTCGCCCAGGGCGAGCGCAGCGTGGAGGACCTTGCCGGACAGGCTGAGCTCGGGTTGACTAGCTGCTCCGCGCACCTGCAGGTGCTGCACAACGCGCGCCTCGTCGTGACGCGCAAGCAGGGCACCCGAGTGTTCTACTCCCTGGCCAGCGAGGACGTTGCCCGCCTCCAGGTCTCGGTCCGCGATGTAGCCGCGGCTCTGCTGGCCGAAGTCGGGCCTGCCCGGGACGCCTACCTCGGGGATCCGGTCGAGGAGATCTCCCGGGAGGAACTGCTGCGCCGGGCCGGCTCAGGCGCTGCCATCGTTCTCGACGTGCGCCCGGAGACCGAGTACGCGGCCGGGCACATTCCCGGCGCCGCCTCGATCCCGGTAGACCAGCTCAGGCGGCGGCTGGCTGAGCTACCGCCGGAAACAGAGGTCGTCGCGTACTGTCGCGGGCCGTATTGCGTGTTCGCCCATGACGCCGTCCGGCTACTGCGTGCCAGCGGCCGCCGCGCCTGGCGGCTGGCCGGCGGGATGCCCGAGTGGCGGCTCTCGGGGCTGCCCGTCGCGGCTGGCATCGGAGGCGCGGCTGGCGAGGCATGACCGCCAAGCCTTCTGTCCACCGCCTGGCCCGCCGTCATCGCCTGGCCCGGCGCCGTCGCCCGCAGTGACATCACCTGAGGCAGGTCACTCGATGACCACGCGCAGCTGGTCGCGGGAGGTACCGAGCGCGTTCTCGACGGCCGGGCGGGTACCGGCCTCGGCGCGAAACCGAGGTACCGGTCCCCGTCCGGGAAGGGGGAGGACCCGCTGGCTGGCAGGGATGGTGATTGTCAAGGCGGCTTCACTTTTGGTCCGCCCTTCTGGCGTGGAGCCGGGAGCGGAAATGCGGCTAAGGGGTCGGCGCAGCACAGTGCGCCAGGCGCGGGGGCGCTACTGTGCTCTGCCACTCGGCGCAGGGCAGCCCTCATCTGGCAGGGTGAGCTGCTGCAGGTGGTAGTCGAAGTGCTGGGTCGGGTACCGGTACAGGCCGTACAGGGTCATGTAGCTGGCGAAGAACGGGTCCCACGACGTGGGGTAGTGCATTCCCCGCCGTAGGTCGGCATCAGATTCGCGCTCCAGGCGGCGCTGCAGTGCTGCAATGACGCGGTCGAACGCGCTGCCCATGCGCGAGCGGGGGATGATCCGAGCGCCGACGCAAGATCCGGCGTAGTTGATCAGATGAAAGGGCGTCCGGGCGGCGTCGAGCACCCGGGCGAAGGCCGTGCTGGCCCAGCCCTGGGTCCGGCCGAAGATCCGGGCGAGGACTAGGAGCGCGCGCACGACCAGGTACCCGAAGAGCATGTGGAACAGCAGCTGCTCGTTGGTCCACCTGGTGCCGTCTGACGGGCGGCGCAGGTCCGCTGCCGTCGCGTGGTCGAGCTGCTGGTGAAAGGTCTGCTGGGCACGCTCCATCTCGTCGCGGATCGTTTTCCGGTCGAGTTCGGCGAGACTGTGGCCGGTCATGCCAATGCCGCGTGCCGGTCGCGGTGGCCACCAGGTCAGCCGCTCGGCTGCTGGACCGAAACCCCGTAGCGAGCGCCGATTTCGGCGATACGCCCGATGTCGGGCGGAGAATCTGGCGGCGGAGGGAGCTCACGGGCCCGGGCCGGCTCACCCACTTCGGCGAAGAATTTCTCGATGCCGCCTGGTGAGTAAGTAGCCACGACCCGGACCGTGCTTGTTGCCTCGAAGTTTTCCACGGTGCCCGGGGGAATGTGGAAAACTGATCCTGGCCCGGCTGGAATTGACTTGCCGGCGATATGGAAATTAAGTGTGCCTTCGGCGACATACAGGGATTCAGTGCCGGCATGAGAATGCGGCGGAGGGCCCACACCAGCAGGCATCGTCAGCTGCATGACTGTCGACTTTCCGCCGGTTTCGTCGCTGGACAGCAGCACTTCATACAAGCCGCCCAGCATCCAGAACGCTTGCCCCTCACCAGCCTGGCGAATGACTGTCTGATCTCCCATTGCATTCCCCCCGTAAACCGATCCCGGTCAAGCACCGCAGCAGTACCCGTGGCTGGAATTCCGAAACCGGATCACGGACAGCCGCTGACGCCGCCGCGGCGCGACACTGGCTACCAGCAGCGCGTCATCCCGCGCGCAACTCAGTTCGCCAGAGATGGTTGATCTCGGCTAGCCGTGGGGCTGCTTCGCCTACTCATCATCCTGATCGTTGCTGCCACCCCGCGCGCGGTCTCCCATCTGCTCCCAGAACCGTGTCAGATTCCGCCGCGGAACCGACTGCCATCTAGCCGGGTTCATCCGCGTCCAGCCGCCACTCAATAGAGTCTGCTGCCTGCGGCAGAACGCCTCGCTCAGCTCGGCCCGGTACGGCTGGTCGCCGTTCGGCGGATAAGGGCACAGTCCAAATGGGCAGCCGTCCGTGCACTTGCCGCCCGGGGCAGTCTCGAGGCCTCCGACTGTCCTGCGCGGGTCGAGTGGGTTCCTGTCATGGCTGAGGCACGGCGGCAGGTCAATCCGATCGACGCGCTTGAGGCGCTGCTCGATCTCGGTCGGCTCACGGCCGCGCTCCGCGAGGTTGAGCATCAGCAGCACATCGGCGACGAGTTGCTGAGCGCGGGGGTCAAGCGCCGCCCAGCCGGTCGACGGCGGGATCCACAGGTCGTGCTGGCGGTAGGAGCTCCCGCCAGCCGCTCGGGATCCGACCTTCGAGACGACGCCGCTCTCGTCGATCCACAAGAACCGCTGGGGTCGGCGGGTTTGCAGGGCCCGGACGGCCAATTTGGCCGCTTCGGCGACGAACGGGTGATCGCGGCTGCCTGCAAGTTCGAGCCAGCGTCCCACGATCGCCTCGGGATTCGACACGTGAGGGCGAGGAGTGCTGCTGCTACGGCTCTGTGTACCTTGCCTGGCGTGGGCGCCGTACGCCGGTTGCGTGCCTGGCTCCGGCATCTCCCACAGGCACAGCGCATGGATGAGGGTCAGCTGCGAGAACCAAAAGCGGGCGTTCGCGAGCATATCCGTCGCCTGTTCGGCGAGGAAGATCCTCGCATCCGCCGACGTATGCAGGTGCCGGCTCCGGCGGTTGGCCGCGTACTTGAAGCCCTGGGCAAGTGCGATCTCCAACGCAAAGGAAAGGCCTGGCCTAGCACGGTCTGTCTCATCATGCCCAACGCACTGGAGCCACCGCCGGAGCTCGCGCCGCGCTTCGCCCCTGCGGTCCTGCACCGATCCCACAAGCAGGGGCGTCAGCCAGGCGCAGAGAGCCCGGGAGCGTAGCGCCTGGTCCTCGTGCTCCGCAGATTGGCCGGCATGAGCAGAACGTTGCCGCTCTGCGTTCCGGCCGGGCTTGCGCTGCCTCTGTCGCTCCTTAGTCTCGGCACCGACTCCGGCGACCGTCGCCTCGTCCTGGCGACCGAGGGCGTCACGATCCGGCCAGGCGGCCTGCTTCCATATGCCGTGTTGCTGCCCGTGCAGGAGCCCGAAAGCCACATCGCCGCCAGCTCCGATCTCCTGCGCGATGGCCAGACGAACGGGGTAAGACTGCTCATCGCCACCCATTGCGAACATTTCCTTGTATGCCGGGTCGGGCACAGGCTCGCCGCGGTGATGGCGGTCGGTAATCGTCCGGATAGCGTCGCCGAGGCGGGACACCAGGCCCAACTTCGCCTCGTCGAGCGTCCGCTGGTCGCGGTCGCGGATCCCCTTCCAGCCAACGGCGATGTCACTGGCGACCCGGTTGTGAGCCGGATTGTCGAGGACGCTGTCGATCTCGAGCGTTGCGGCATACAAGTCGAGCTTCTTAACGTCGTCTGCGGCGTCGGCGGCCGAGCGGATTAGCGCCTCACGGATCGATTCGACATCGCTGCTTACCGCAGACGCGCCGCTGGCTAGCGCCGGCGCAGCAGCAGGCGGACCCGCCGTGGTCACGCTCCGGGCTGGGCCCTGCCGGGCACCCGGCATCGCCACGCTGACCGTCGGCAGCCCGGCAGCACCTGGGGATGTCGCCGACCGCCGCGTCGGCTGCGATCCGGACCGGACAGCAGAGGAGTCGGGAATCGCTGCCGTCGACCGCCGGCTGCCGTCGGCTCGCTCCAGGGCGAGCCTGGCTGGCTCCTTCGCCGCAGCCACTTTCCAGCGAGAGTAGAGGACCATAGCGATGAGCAGCTCGCGCCCGGGCTTTCTCAGAGCGGTTTCTGCCTCTCGCTGGTATTCCGGATCCTCCAGCGCGATGTGCATGAATAGCGATCCAAGATAGGCTTGCATGATGCTGTGCGGGAACCGCAAGCCGTCGCCGCGCGCCTCGGCCAGCCCGAGCCGGTCCGCCCAGTTGGCCGCTAGCCGGATGTCCAGGCGGCGACCGGCGAGATGCTTCTCTACGAAGCGCCGGATGTGCCGGTCGATCGCCTGGTATTTGGGCCGCTGATCCACTGTCGAGCCACCCTGCCTCTTCTTCGCCGTGCGGAAGTAGTCCTCATACTTCACGTCCAGGGTGTCGGCCTTAAGGCCGATGCACGCGAGGGCGGATAGCCACACCACGGCAGCCTCGCGCTCGGCGCGGTCCAGGGGCACGGCCGGCATAAGGTGACCCTCGAAGAGCGCTTCCGTCCACGTGTCGAGCAGGCGGAACCTCAACTCCGAGCGGTCCAGGCTGCGGGTGTCCAGCTTCCTGACGGCCCGTCCAGCTGTGAGGTGGTCGAGCCGGTCGTTCAGATGTAGATCCCTGGTGATCTGCAAGTACAGCGGCAGCTCTGCCAGCCCGGCGGTCTCAACGATCCGGTTCAGGCGACGCAGGTCATCCACCGCCCTCGCATCGTTGACGTATTCGATCGCCGCCTCCTCGCTCAGCGGCTCGAGCTCGATGATCGTGGCATCCGCGCCCCGGAGCGGGTCATGGGGCCGGGACGCGATTACCAGCGGCAGCCGCAGCTCACGGGCGCGATGTATGGCGACGCGGATGACATTGTCACGGTCCTGATTGGCGTTGCCCTCGGTCAGGGCCTCCTCAAGGCCGTCGGCGATGACAACGATCTGGTCGTCCTTGCATAGCTGGCGCCAGACCTTCTCCGCCTCACCAGTGGACAGCAGCCGATCCTCGGCCATCGAGGTGAAGCGCTCGTATGCCATGTCCCGGAAGCTCAGTTTCTCCCGGGCGTCTCGCAGCCGGATCGGCACCGGGACAGCGCCACGTTCGGCTAGCAGCTTGGTCAGCTGAACAAGGACCGCGGTCTTGCCAGTTCCCACGCCGCCGACCACAAGGTGTGGTCGGCGGATCTCGCGATTTCGTATGTCCTCCATGATCACTTGGCACAACTCGTCCCGGCCCACGATGGTGCCGACGGTCCCCGCGGCCGTCTGGACGAGATCCTGCGGGCGCTGCTTCGCCTTCCGGACGATCGGAGCCCGCACGTAGCGGAGCCGGTAGAAGAGAAACGCCGCTGACGCCAATGCCAGTGAAAGGAGCGGCGTGATGAATCCGAAGACCGTACCGCACGCCTGGCTGTAGGTGTTGCAGCGAGTGTTGAGGCCCGCAAGAAACCCAGGAGCACCGAAGATCATGACGTAAGCCGAGGCCCCCACTCCCAACAGCAGAAGTGCCGCCCCGAGATACGACACCATCTCGAGCACCCGCAGCCTGACTCGCTTGCGGCGCCACCTCTTCGGTGTGTCAATATTCCAGCGTGCGAGTCGTCGCGTCCTGCGGGCGGAGATAGGGCGCAATAACGGCGCGAGGAACGCGTTCATCCGCACAGACCGCCGCCCGGTAAGGTTGGATCTCACGGCGGACTTGGAGTCGGCTGAGGCCTGTCGGCGCCACGCACATTGTCGAGCACGGTTTGGCCTTGCTGATCGACAAGACGGGTGAAGAGCTGTTGCGCATACCCGAAGACCAGCGCCCAAGCCAGGATTTGTGCGGGCGTGTCCAATGCGCTGAGTCCGGGGACGAACTGCCCACGCATGAGTAGCAGGCCGAGCAAGGCGGTGATTGCGCCAGTTGGGAGCTTGAGGGCGGCGAGAGCGACGGGCAGGCCGTAACGTTCGGACGAGCCCTTGATCCGGCGGATGGCTGCGGCAGTTGCTATGGCAGCCGCGGTGAGCCCAACGAGTTCGACCACAATGAGGTCCTGCGCTTTGGCGGTCTCCTTGACTACATTGTCGATTCTTCGCATTCTTGCAGGGGGCTGCGGAGTCTCACCTACCGGAACGAACGGTTCAGACTGAGCGGTTGGGCACACGACTGTTACTTTGCCGGCCTCCTGAGGGGTGAAACACAGAGGGATCAGGGTCGGGCGGAGAAAGCCCGTGATCGCCACCCCGATCGCTAGCAACAGCATGAGTGCGGCGGTGACGACCACGACGTTTCGGAAGCTGCGCAAACGTATGTGCTCGCGTAACGCCGCCGAGCTTGCCGCCCGCACGATGTTCACGATCTTGCGGCGCTCGTCTTTGACGATAGCTTCCTTCGCGGCGGGGTTGGTGTCTTTGTCCGTCCGCGCCAACGGATGGTCCGGATCCTTGATACCAAGCTTCTGGGCGATCCGCTCAAACTCCTGACGTCGCGCGTCCTTCGGAGGGAGATGACACTGTATGTGGTTGAGCAAGCAGGGCATCTGACCAAGGATGTAGCTATCCGGTGCAAGGGTGAGAAGGTGAGCCTCAGCAGCGTCGAGGTTGCTTGTTGCCCGCTCGATAAGTGGTGCATTGCGGAAGATGCGGAACCGTCTGTGGGGGTCCAACCGAACCACCTTAGCCGCCTGCCTGGCCGCCGTAAGGTGACGGTCGATCGCCGTCGCTATGACCGCATCGTTCTTCTGCGTGTCTGCTGGCCTTACCCAGAGTGTCAACGCTTCAAGTTCTTTGGCCCGCGTTAGAGTCCCTTCGCGCCAGGCTACCCACACGGGCCCTTCGATCGCTGGAACGTCAATCGCTGGAACGTCACTGGCAGGACGGGCCTCATCGGCAGGAGGGGTCTTCGCCTGGCGGCGCCGTCGACGCTGGGTAGTAGGCCCCTTGCCGTGCAGCGCTCGATCGGCCGGCCCGTCGCCTGGTGGCGCTGAGAATGGTGGGGCATCCATCATGTTCCCCCTTGATGGCTTCCCTTATTAATAGCGTGAGCCAATCGTGGACAGAAAGCAAGTGGGATTGCCCGCTTTGAGGACAGGCCGATGACTCCGGTCAAACTACCTTTCTGATCTTTTCTGTTGCGGGGTTCCCCTGGAAGCGTGGACACTTCTGATTTTGATTTGATCGGCTCTTTCTCGCTTCCGTTAGTTAGAGCGGCCACCAACGGCCACGCTGAGGGGCGCGGATGGTCGCCGCCCGCCAGCTACGCCTGGTCGGGGAACGGTGCCACCCAGAGCGCCGGGTTTGTTCGTCGCCATCTGGGCCTAGCCGCACGGGTTCCGGCGCGGAACGTCGTCTCGCCCCTCCGCCGCAGCATGGCCGGATGGCCGGACCAGAGGCCGCGGTGGCGGCGCGGTCAACGAGCGGACCGTTGGCGAGGACGGGCCCTTGATGCTTCCCCGAGGGGAGGGGACTGTATGTCGCATGAGGCGAGAGCCAGCAGGAACCGGACCTCGGTGTCACGGTAACGCCACCGCCCCAGCGCGGCACGGGCGGGTCGCACCGCCACCGGGCAGCTGGGGGCGGACCACGGCTGGGCCAGGAAAGTCGCCCTGTGTCACATGGCTCTGCGAGCATCCTGCTCTGCTGCTGAGGCGACCTGGGGGATAAGCCCACTCGCCTGCATCCTGTTGTTCGACCTGGAGTCCGCAGCGGCTTTATCGGGGAGCGCCTTAACGTGCCCTGGCCCCGCCGCCGGGGTACAAGACCGGGTCTAATCGGCGAGGGGGGCCAGTATCTCTCGCGCGGCGCCGAGGATCGAGAAGTGGCCGTGGCCGGGGTCGATCTGAAGCTGAGCGCCCGGTATCGCCTCGGCATAGAGCCGGGCGTGCAGCACTGGGACCGTCGCATCGGCGTCCCCGTGCTGTATCAATGTCGGCGCTTTGATGGAGCCGAGGCCGAAACCCCAGGGCCGGGTGAGCACCCGCAGGTCTTGAGCGACTCCGCAGCTGCCCAGGCGGAATGCTTCGAGGTAGCTGATCAGGAAGGACTCGCGCATGTCGGGTTGCTGGAGGGCGCGGACGTCGACGTCGGGCAGCGCGGTCGCGGCAAGGCGGAGGAACAGCCGTGGCCCGCGGCGCGTCAGCGCGGCGAGCCGGCCCAGGGACCAGCCGCCGAATGCGGGTGCGTGCCGGGCGAGCGCCAGGGCGAGCCGTTCCCCCGGCGCCATCCCGCCGGTGGGCCACCCGGGCGGGCCGAGCGGGGAGACGAGCTTCAGACGGCGGACCCGGCTGGGAATCCTTGCCGCGCATGCCGCCGCGAACGGTCCGCCGCCCGAGATGCCGAGCAGCGCCGCCGAGGCGACCTGCAGCGCGTCCAGCACCATGGTCGCATCCTCAGCCCAGTCGGCGAGCAGGCTTAGCCGGCGAGGATCGGTGCCGCCGGTGCCAGGGCGGTCCGGGGCGATCACGCGCAGGCCCAGCTCCCGTGCCGCCTGGCGGAACCAGTGCGCGGCCAGCCGCGAATCGGCCAGGCCGTGGCAGAGCAGAACCGGCGCCGCGTCCTGACCACCGATAATCTCAACCGCGACCACACGACCATCATGCCTGCGCAACTCCATGCCCACATGGTCTCGCGCATCCCCGCAGCGTCTCGCAGCCGACGCCCTTGTCGGCCCGCCCTAGCACGACTCAATGACTCGCGGCGTCGCCTAAGGCAGTTTGTACGTGCACTGCGCGAACTGCCCGCACCGCAGGGACATCGCCTGCCAAACCTGCAGATATGCATCTGCGGCTGGAGCGGGCAGCGACGACTGGCAGGTCGTCCATGTCGCCGTGGATGCGCCGAGCGCGGATCATCGCCCGTCACGGACCGTGACCAGCGCTGGGCTCGATCCGACGCCATGTCGTCAGGAATACGCAGCAAACCTCGCCAACCTCGCATTATCGGGTCTGGGTCACCTGACCTGATTCAGGCATTCGGATGATTCTGTTGTCGATGTATGACCACGGCGCGTAATGTCCGAATAACCACGCGGGTCCCGTCGAGGCGGCTCCCCGCGTCACGTTCCGCAAGGAAGGGGAACTTTGGTGACAAGAGTGCTTCGACGGGCAGGCCTGGTCGTGGCCGCCCTTTCACCGATGGTGGCGGTGGGAATGGTCGCCGGTCCGGCGTCTGCGGCCGGGCGCCACAGTTTGCTGGGGAGCAAGCCGACGTGGGCGACTGCGAAGGCGAGGTCGGGGCCTGCGGCGTCGTCGTCGGCGATAGCCGGACGGGTTGCGTTGGCCTTCAACCATGCCGCGGATGTCCGTGCGCTTGCTGCGGCGGTCTCGGACCGGCGGAGCCCACAGTATGGGCGGTACCTCACGTCGCAGCAGTTCAACGCCCGGTTCCGGCCGACGAACGCGCAGGTGGCCTCGGTCACGAAGTGGCTCCGTGGTGCCGGTCTGACCGTCGATGCCGTGCCGGCCACGCATCGGTACGTCGCGTTCCACGGCAGCCTTGCGCACGCGTCGAAGGCGTTCGGGACGTCGTTCGGTGTCTACCGCTACCACGGCGCGTCCTACACCGCGCCGGACACCGTCGCGTCGGTGCCGGCTGCACTGTCCGGCACGGTGCTGACCGTGATGGGCCTGGACTCGATGCCGCACACGTCGGCACCGCTGCGCACCGGGCCGTTCCCGCCGCCGCCCGGGTTCCGTAACCCGCAGCCGTGCTCGGCCTACTACGGGCAGAAGGTCGCATCGACCGAGGCCGACGGAACGACCCCGCTCCCGCAGTTCGACGGGCAGACCCTGAACTACACGGTCTGCGGCTACACGCCTTCACAGCTGCGCGGCGCCTACGGCCTGGACCCGACCGCCGCGGACGGCTCGGGCGTCACGGTGGCGATCGTCGATGCATACGCCGCGCCGACGATTGTGTCGGACACCAACCAGTACGTCGACAACCACGACTCGGGCTCGCCACATCTCACACCTGGTGGCAACTTCCTCGAGACCGATCCATCGCAGTTCACAGGCGGTCACGTGTGCGGGGGCAACGGTTGGTATGGCGAGGAGACGCTCGACGTGCAGGCCGTGCACGGGATGGCGCCTGGCGCGACGATCCACTACTACGGCGGCGCGAGCTGCTTCGACACCGACCTCGAAGACGCGGTCCAGCGGGCGATCGACGACAACGTCGACGTCATCACCAACTCCTACGGCAGCGTCGAGCTCCAGGTGCCGACGTCGGAGATGCTCTTCGAGCAGCAGCAGTACCTGCAGGCCGCGTCGCAGGGCATCACGGTCCTCTTCTCCTCCGGCGACAACGGTGACGAGAGCCAGAACATCGGCGTGAAGAGCGCCGACACCCCCGTCAATGACCCCTACGTCACGGCGGTCGGCGGCACCGCACTCGGCATCGGCGCCAGCAACAACGTCGTGTTCGAGACCGGTTGGGGAACGGTGCGGCACTCGCTGACCACGGACGAGAACGGCAACCTGGTCTGGAGCGACGCAGGCACGTTCCTGTATGGCTCGGGTGGTGGCGTGAGCGCCTTCTTCAACCAGCCCGACTACCAGCAGGGCGTGGCGCCGAATGTGCACGGTCGCGTTGTGCCGGACATCTCGTTGGACGGTGACGTCAGCACCGGCATGCTCGTCGGGGAGACCCAGCAGTTCGGGCACACGTCGAAGACCGTCCAGTACGACGAGTACAAGCTTGGTGGCACCAGCCTGTCCTCGCCGCTGTTCGCCGGGGTCATCGCGATTGCCGATCAGCTGGCGCACGCGAGCGGTCACGGGAACGTTGGCTTCGCCAACCCGTCGATCTATGACCTCGCACGCAACGGGTCGAGTGCGATCCGAGACGTCGTCCACGCCGGTGTTGGCAACGTGCGCGCCGACTTCGTCAACGGCATCGACGACTCGAACGGCCTGGTCTACAGTGTCCGAACGTTCGACCAGGACACCAGCCTCACCACACATAGCGGTTACGACGAGGTGACAGGTGTCGGCACACCCACCGGTGGCTTCGCCGCCGCGATGGCCGCGGCCGCGCCGCCGGCGTAGCAACTGAGCACTCCGTGGGGCCGCCTGCCGCAAGCGAAACGGGCAGGCGGCCTCGCTGCATCTCGTCAGGAACAACGTCTGGAGTAGAAGAGCCGAACCTTGTGGCGCCGCTCCAGTCGGCGTGGCCGCTTCGACTGACCACGGCATCGCGCAGACACAGCCGGTCGTTCCAGCGACCGGTTCATGTTCGCATCGGTAATCAACCCGGAGGCATTCGAATGGCTCAGATCATTACCGTCACCACTACTGTGCGACTTGCCCCACGACCGAGAGATGCAAGCAGAGAGAACCGTACGCTTCAGCCTCGACGGCAACGACCTGGAAACGGCTGGCCGGCCGCGCTAGTGAAGACGAAGCTGGCCGGGCAAAATGTCCGACTCTCTGTAGAAGCGCTCCCTCTCGTCCGACTGGCTCCGCGAGCAAGAGTCAACCGTGACTGGCTGTACTCAGCCCTGCCACGCTAGGCCGTACCAAGTGAGCTGAGGAGCCGACGACGATGCAGGTAACCGGCATTGACCCGAGAGATGTGCAGTTCGAGATGGACAAGCCGGACTATCGCGTGTACTTCTTCGAGTCAGACGGCAGGTCCGACGAGTACCAGTTGACCGGGGCGCGGGACGTGGCTGAGGTGCTGGACTGGGTGAAGGCGAATGTCGGCGATCGAACGTACATCGTGTACGTGTTCACTGACTTCGGTCCCGGCAGCGACAAACCCAGCTTGATCCGGCTACTCGGACGAGACCCCAACGAGGCTCCGCAGTCATGATCCGGAACATTCGCGGAACGATCTGCCAGCGGTCAGGGTTGGAGGCACCGTCGTGGAACCCGCGCTGAGACTGCTCGTCCTAACCCCAGATGCCGCCGATGTAGTAGCCCATGGCTGCCTTGTGAAGCTGGAAGCAGAGCTCCCTGACGGCGGCGACGGCAGGCCATATTCCAAATAACGTCACACCTCAACGTGTGCGCCCAGGAGAACGACGCGGTCTCGCGGCAGGCCGAAGTGATCGCTTGCGTCCGCGGCGATATGGGAGGTCGCGAGGAAGAGGCGCTTGCGCCAGCGCGCCATATCCGTGCCGCTGCCCGCGCGCAGTTCGACCTTCGACAGGAAGTAGATCGCGTTGTCCAGATCGAGGCGCCCCTCGGTCTGCTGCGGGGTGAGGGTGGCCAAGGCGGCAGGAACGTCCTGGGTCTCGGTGTACCCGAAACGCAGCGTGACGTGGGTGATCCCATCGCGGGCATACCCGAGATCGTCGATGGTGATGCGCTCGGCCTCGGACACCGTGGGAACGGTCTTGGTCTCGACGGACACGATCACTACCCGGTCGTGGCGCACGTGGTTGTTCTCGACGTTGGCGCGCAGGGCCAGCGGGGCTGTCGTGCTGCCCCTGTTAAGGAAGATCGCGGTGCCGGGGACGATATCCGCGGTCTCCGGGTGAGCGCGCAGCCGGTGCACGAACTCGCGAAGCGGTCCCTCCATGCCCACCCGCCGTGTCGTCACGAGTTGCCGGCCGCGCTGCCACGTGGTCATGACCGTGAAGGCCGTAAGCGCGATGACCAGGGGAAGCCAGGCACCGTGCACGATCTTGGTCAGGTTCGCGGCGAGGAAGAGCCCGTCAACGGCGAGCAAGATCGCCGCCCCTGCGCCCAGTAGCCACCATGGCGTACGCCAGGTACGGCCAGCGACATAAAAGAACAGGATCGTGGTGATCGTGATCGTTCCGGTCACGGCCATCCCGAACGCGAACGCGAGCGCCGCGGAGCTGCGGAATGCGAACACCAGGATGAGCACGGAGACCGCCAGAAGCCAGTTAATCCAGGGAACGTAGATCTGGCCGTAGGTCGACCGCGATGTATGCACCACGCGCAGCCGCGGCAGGTATCCGAGTTGCGCCGCCTGAGCGGCCACCGAGAACGCCCCGGAGATGACCGCCTGCGACGCAATCACCGTCGCCGCAGTCGCCAGCAGCACCATCGGGATCCTGCCCCAGCTTGGGGTCAGCAGGAAGAACGGCGCCGAGAGGTTCGCCCGGTCGGACAGGATCAGTGCGCCCTGGCCAAGGTAGCTCAGCGCGGCGGCGGGGAACACCAGGAAAAGCCAGGCCAGGGAGATCGGCCTGCGTCCGAAGTGGCCCATGTCGGCGTACAGGGCCTCCGCGCCCGTCACCGCCAGCACGACGGCGGCGAGCGCGAAGAACGCGATGTCAAAGTGGTGGACGAGAAAGCCGACCGCGTACGTCGGCGAGATGGCCCTCAGGATGCCAGGCTCCTTGGTGATGCCCCACACGCCGCACGCGCCGATCGCCGCGAACCAGGCGACCATCACCGGACCGAAGAATCGTGCCACGAATGCGGTCCCGAAGCGCTGAACCGTGAAAAGGCACGCGATGATCAACGCGGTCAGGGGCACAACCCACGCCTCCAGCGAGGGGCGCACCACCTTCAGCCCCTCAACGGCCGACAGCACCGAGATCGCCGGCGTGATCATGCTGTCGCCCAGGAACAACGCTGCCCCGAGCACGCCAAGTCCAGCTAGCAGCCTCGTGACCCGCGCCCTCGATCCCGCCGCCCACTGGCGCAGCAGCGCGATCAGCGCCATGATGCCGCCCTCGCCGTGGTTGTCGACGCACATGGCAAGCAGCACGTAGGTCACTGTCACGATGAGCGTCACCGACCAGAAGATCAGCGACACCACCCCGTAGATGTTGTCCGTCGCGGGGGGGGACAGGGTGCGGGTCGTCGGGGTTGAAGACCGTCTGGATCGTATATATCGGGCTGGTTCCGATGTCACCGAACACCACGCCCAGCGCACCGACAACGAGGGCCAGATGCAGGGCCCCGCCCGGCCGCGACACACCAGGAGTCACTAGACATAGTCTAGGGCTCAGATGCCGCCGACGACCTGATCACGACGTTCCGCACCGCACAGGCGGCGTGGACTGGCATCGAGAGCACTGACGGGTCAGCCGCCGCGGCATCCGGGCCCGCGGACGATCGGCTCGGGACGTAGCGTGGCCTGGTGGACTGATCTCCCTGCTTGATCCGTCTATCAGAATTGATGCCCTTCGGCGACCAGATCGGGGTTCAGTCCCGCCCGACGCAGGCGGGCCCGCGCTTCGTGCCGCGTCAGGACCTGCTCCGGGTCGCCGCCGAGCGATCTGGTCTTGGCGTCGAACGCGCGCTGCCACAGTCCGGCGGCCCAGAATGCTGCGTCGTCCTCGGGCGTCCAGCGGCAGCCGCGGACCTGCTGGTAGGCGTCGAGGAAGATAGCGCTGTCCTCGACGTTGGCCATCACTGGCGGGCCTTCGATGCCGAGGAAACTGACCGCGGCGAATCCGGCTATCGCCGGTTCAGGCTGGCAGATCACGCTGTCCCAGTCGTGCACGGCGATCAGTTCCGAGCCTTGCCAGCACAAGTTCTCCGGGTGCCAATCGCCGTGTCCGATCACTGGGTCGCCAACATAGCCGCGCAGGCGGTCGCGGACGGCTGCGGCGACCCGGTCCAGCCACGGCGGTTCTCGGTAGGCGTTCAGGTCAAC
>DATAEH010000212.1:0-24264 GCA_036258115.1 Streptosporangiaceae bacterium | reverse complement strand
CTGACGGTTCTTGCAGCTCCCGCGGCTGCGTGCCGCGCGACCACGCGACCAAGTGCTGCCGGCAAGCTTGCAGGCGGAGTGCGACCGCCGATGTCGTCGAGCAGCCCTGCTTTGGTGACCGGCAGGCCTGTCGGCAAGCTGACCTGGAAGTCGCCGGTCACGGGGGTGAGGCCCTCTAGTTCGTGTCTCCATACCGGCTTGGCGCCGATGTAGGACGTCAGCCGGACGATGAAGCCGAGTTCCGCGTCGACGACCGCCACTGCGGCGGGAAAGAGCATGTCGAGATACGGCTACTCGCGTCTCCGGGCCACGGTCATCCGGAAAGCCGGCCGGCCGGCCGCTATGACGGACTCTCCGCCGGCGAGCCAGCACTGCAGCAGCCAGGACGGGTCAGCTAGCTGGCCGACTTCAGTCGGCAGTGGCTCGGCAGGCCCGATGGTGATCTTGTCGGCGTATACCTTGCGGAGATGCTCGCCGTCGCAGGCGATGGTCACGGGGCCACGACGAGGCTGATGGGAGCGGTCGATCTGGTAGAGCCTGGGTCCGGCAATGCGCAGAGTACGGATATGTCGTGCTGCTCCAGCCGATTCGCTCACTGCGTCCATGAAGTACCCGAGCCCGCCGAGCCCAGATCGTCGTGCTGAGGCCGGCGTTTGTGACGCTAGCGCGCCGATATCAGTCGCTCGCCGTCCAGCGGGAAGCCGGCGTCGAGCAACTAGCGACCCGGGTCGGTCGGCTGATCCATTCATGTGTCCCGGCCGAATTCGGCGCCTTCCTCGGCGAACAGCAGTTCGTGGTCGTGGCCAGCCAGGACCAGGCGGCTCGGATGTGGGCGTCGCTCATTGTCGGTGGCCGGGGTTTCGTCAGTGTCCCCGACGATGGCCACGTCCTGCTGGCGGGCGTTCCGGCGCCCGGAGATCCGCTCGAGACCGCCCTCGAGAAGTCGTCGGCTCGGATCGGAGTGCTGGCGATCGAGTTCCCCACCCGGCAGCGGGTCCGCCTGAACGGCGTCGCCCGGCGCACCGGGAACGGAGTCGCGCTGACGGTTGCACAGGCGTACGGGAACTGCTCGAAGTACATTCAGCGCCGGATTCCGACCGCGCGGATTGAGGCAGCGCCCGCCGCGCGCCATCGCCAGAGCACGGCGCTTGATGCCCGGCGGGCGGCGTTCGTGAGTGGTGCCGATACGTTCTTCGTAGCCAGTTCACACCCCGAACGGGGCGCCGACGCATCCCATCGCGGAGGCCGCGCGGGATTCGTCGAAGTCGCCGCCGATGGCCGAGGCCTTTCGTTCCCTGACTACGCCGGCCACCACATGTTCCAGACGCTGGGGAACCTGACCGTGAACCCGTCGATCGGCCTTTTGTGGTTGGATTGGAACAACGGCAGCACCTTGCAGGTGACCGGGCGGGCACGCATCGTCTGGGACCGACGTGCGCTCGAATCCCGGCCCGGAGCGCAGCGCCTGATTGAGGTCACCATCGACGCCGTGCGCGAGCACGACCGAGCTATGCCGGCCAGCTGGACGCTGATCGAACCCTACGAGCGGAACCCTGCGGTGCGCGTTAGCTGAGGCCATACTGAGCTAGATGCGGCGCATTGATGTGAAGATCCCCGTACCTGACGGCCATAGCGCCGCGACCCTTCACTTCCCAGATGGGACAGGGCCATGGCCGGGCGTGCTGCTCTTCCCCGATGCGGGCGGAGCGCGGGAGACCATGCGCCAGATGGCCGATCACATCGCGAGCATGGGCTACGTGGCCACGGTTCCCGACATCTACTACCGCGCCGGCGAGTGGGAGCCTTTCGACGTCGCGACATTGTTCACCGACGAGCGTGAACGTGCGCGGCTGTCAGTCCTTGCGGGCGCGCTCACTAACGACCGGGTCATCGCCGATTCGGCCGCCTATGCGGACTTCCTGTTGGCGTTGCCCGAGGTAACGGGATCGGCTATCGGCACGACCGGTTACTGCCTCGGCGGACACCTGTCGCTGCTCGCGGCCTGCGGGCTCGGCAACAAGATCGCGGCGGCGGCCTCGTTCCACGGCGGCAGGCTCGCCGTCGCCGACGACCCGGCGAGCCCGCACCTGCTGGCGGACCGCATCGCAGCGAGAGTTTACGTGGCCGGCGCCGTAGACGACAGGACATTCACAACCGAGCAGGCCGAGTTGCTGGAGCGGGCGCTGACCGAAGCCGGTGTCGACCACACCGTCGAGTTCTATCCCGCTCATCACGGATTCGCCGTTTCCGATAATCCGACCAACGATGCTGCGGCCGAAGCCAGGCACTGGGCAGCTCTCTCCGAGCTGTACCGGACCCACCTGGCACGCCGATAGAGCCGTCGTGCCATATCAGGCGACAACTCACGTAGTTCACATCGATAGCAGACGCGGCGTGGTGACCAAGCGATTCCGGTCATGGGATCGCGGAGAGCCGCGACGCGAGTGGACGGCGCTGACGCTCCTGGCAGAGCACTCACCGGGGCTAACTCCCCGACCGATCCATGCCGCCTTGGACGCCGAGCCGCCCGTGATCGAAATGTCCCGCCTGCCTGGAACGCCGCTCGGCGGCCTGCCACTGTCCCGCTTCAAGGCAGAGGCTCTGGCATTAACGCTAGAACGGCTCTGGAGGGCCGTCCCTCTGGCATTGATCGGGACGCAGACGGTGCGAGAACGAAACCCCGCGGCATTTGTCGCGCAGGTCCAAACGCTGCTTACCGCAAATCATGATCGGTGCATCGACGAGTTCGCCGGCATGGCGTTTCGGGAAGGGACGGCGTGGTTCGCGCAAGCGCCGCTCGAGAGGCTCCGCGACGCGGCGGTGATCCTCGGCCAGGGGGACCCGAACCTAGCCAACTTCCTCTGGGACGGCACCGACATCCGGATAGTCGACTTCGAGGATTCCGGGCCGAGCTCCCGCGCGTTCGAACTAGCGATCCTGGTGGAGCACGTGTCCGCCTGGTCAGACAGCGGCCTTGATTCGGATTCCTTTGTTTCGATGTTCGATCTGACGAAGGCCGAACTGGCGATGCTGCGTGCATACCGCAGGCTGACCGCGCTGTTCTGGCTGCTCAAGTTGCAGTCGAGAGGCGAAGCCAGTCACCGCGATGGGGACGACGCGCTGATACGCCAAGCGGAACGCTTGCTCACCTTGCTCGGCTAGTCGGGTGGGCGGGACCCGGCTGGTCCCGCCCACCTGACGCCGCTTATCCCCACTGGCCCGGTTGGTAGTCCCCGGCCGGCTGCCGGGAGATGACGTTCATCCGGTTGTAGGTGTTGATGAGCGCGATCAGTGACACCAGGGCTGCGAGCTGGTCGTCGTCGTAGTGCTTGGCGGCCAGCGCCCAGGCGGCATCTGTGACGCCGCCCGCTGCGTCGGCGATGCGGGTGCCCTGCTCGGTCAGCTCCAGCGCCGCCCGCTCGGCGTCGGTGAAGACGTTCGCGTCGCGCCATGCGGCTATCAGATTCAGCCGTGTTGAGCTCTCACCGGCGTGCGCTGCGTCCTTGGTGTGCATGTCGGTGCATCCCGAGCAGCCGTTGATCTGGCTTGCGCGGATCTTCACCAGTTCCTGGATGACGGCGGGCAGCGTCGAATTGGTCACGACCGCGCCCGCCGAGTTGATGTGCTTGGCGAACTTCATCGCGACGGCGTTGTCGTAGAAGTTCAGTCTGGCGTGCATCATCTTCTCCTCGCTATCGGGTCACAGCACTGACACGCGAGCACGGCGAGATGTGACGACAATCAGGCGAGGATTCCGCCGGCCGCCTGTCAGGGCACCCGCCCGCGCACGCGCTGCCTGCGGCGGATTCGGCCATAATCGGCCCTGATAGGCCGTAGGAATGCTTTAGTAGCAACGAGGCGTGCACGGACTGGTCTCGCGTCTGGCTTGCAGGTCACCGGGTCGCCGCCAAGGATGAGTCTTTCGCCGACACCGTGGCTGGTGCAGCGGCGTCAACGGGTGGGGACACGCAGGTGATAGTGCATGACCGAACTGTCTTCGGTCGGCGAGGCTGAGACTGGTCATTCCCGGGCCGCGGGCATCGCGCGCGGCGCCGGAGTCATTGCTGGCATCACGATGCTGGCCAGGATGCTGGGGCTCATCAGGACGCTAGCGTTCTCGCAGACTGTCGGCGCCACCTGCCTGGGATCGGCCTATTTCACCGCGAGCCAGGTGCCCGACCTCGTCGCTGAGCTGGTCCTGGGCGGGGCACTTGGAAGCGCGATGGTTCCGGTGCTTGCGCGTTCTGCCGAGCGGTCTTTCGCAGACCCTGCGGAAAAGGCGCACGTCAGCCAGATCACCTCAGCCCTGCTGGCGTGGACCATGGTCATCCTCATCCCGCTCACGCTCACCATCGGTCTGGCCGCCGGGCCGATCTCTGCAGCGCTTACGCCGGCCAACCCAAGCGCGCACTGCGTGCATTCCGAACTCGTCTCGACTACGGCAAGCATGCTGCGCGTTTTCGCGCCGCAGGCATTCCTGTACGGGCTGACCATCGTGTTCTTCGGTCTGCTTCAGGCATACCGCAGGTTCGCTGCCTATGCGCTGGCGCCCCTCGTGGCGAGCGTGGTGCTCATCTCGTCTTACCTGACGTTCGATCTGCTCAGCCGGAATTCCGCGTTGTCGAACCTGTCGACGCCGATGGAGTTGGTGTTGTCGGGAGGCGCGACACTCGGCGTGGCAGGAATGGTAGTTGTTGGCGCGATACCGACAGCACGCCTGCGGCTCCGCCTGAGGCCGGCATTCCGGTTCCCGCCCGGGGTGGCACGGCGGGCCGGCGGGCTGGTCTCCGTCGGCCTGATCGAGGTGATCGTCCAGCAGACGTCCGCCGTAGCGGTCATCGCCCTGGCCAATGGCCGGGGCGAGACCGGCGCCCTGGTCATGTTCAACTACGCATCACAGGTGTTCAATTCGCTGAACGCCGTGCTGGCGCTGTCAATCGTGCTCAGCGCGTTTCCCGTGCTGTCGTCTCGTGACGGCACGGTCTTCGACCGCACCTGCGCGGGATCGACCAGGGCCGTCTTGCTCGTTGCAAGCCTCGGAATGGCGCTGGTGGCCGCCGTTGCAATTCCGGCCGCCCAGGTTCTTGCGACACACCCGAGTCAGGTGCCACAGCTGATCGAGGGCTTTGTCTTCTTCGCCCCGGGACTAGTCGGCGCAGGCGTGCTGGCAAACGTGACGAGGGCGCTGCTCGCTATCGGACGGCTCAAGGTGGCCTGCGTGGGCGTGGCCGGCAGTTCTCTTCTCGCAGCGGTGGCCCAGATCGTGCTGGCAGAGGTTGTGCCAACGAACTTCGTGGTCGGCGCGCTTGCCCTCGGCAATTCGATCGGGATGGTCGGCGCCGCCATCCCGATGGTGATGATCACCCGCCGCATCCGCGGCAGAGCCGCTGTGGAAGGCGTTGGCCGGACGACGCTGACCGCTCTGGCTGCCGCTATCGTCAGCGCGGTCGCGGGCCTATCCGTCAGCATCGCATGGCCGACGACCCACAAGCTGCTCGCGATTGTCGTGGGCGTATTCGCCGCTGCGGCCGCGGTCATTGCGTTCGGCGCCGTCGCATACATCTTGGACAACGGTGACCTGAAGGTTGTCGTGGCGAGGCTGGCACAGACTCTCAAGCTGCGGCCGCCCGGCGGGCTGGCGGATCAAGACGATGCGAAGAGCCAAGACGCGATAAGACAGGTACCAAGAATGAGCAGTTCAGATCAGCATAAGGATGCCAAGTTGGCTGAGCACACTCGGCATGGCGCCATGATGACCCGGCTGGAGCGGCAATGCGCGATCTGCATTGGCCTGGCCGCCGGAATTGCCGGAGGAATCGCCGTCTTCACCACGTCGAACCAGGCAGGCACTGCGTTCCTGCTGCTAATTTCGCTCATATTCCTGGTGATGGGTGTCGAAGGCACAGCACTGGTTCGCGGTTTCGGCGCGGACGCGTTGCGGCTCCGGCGGCGTAGCAAGGAGCGGCAACAAGGCCCCGGTCCGGCTCCCGCTAGCGCACCAGATCCGGTCCCCGCTGCGGACAAGGCAGGCGCAGCCGGAACCGATCAGCAAGACATGAGCTACGAAGAGGTAATGGCCGCGCTGACCGACGAGCGGCAGCTTTAGCCCAGACGGCTATCGGCGGCTGTCCTAGCCGACGTGCGCTGCTGCTGTCCTGGTGAGAATGTCATCCACCGGCCTGCGTGGTGTGGCGGCCGTGTCCTTGCCGTATCCGAACCTGATTACCATCTGCGGATGCTCGTTCCACGGCCAGGCCGGTGCGGATTCAGGGCGCATGTCACGAAGCTCGATCGACTGGTACAGGAACGACGCCGACAGGCCGCGCGATGTCGCCGTGAGCAGGACCCGCTGCAGGGCCTGACCCGCGCGAAGCCAGTCGGCCACCTTGTCGGCCGCTGTCGTCAGCACTGCGAGCTGCGGAAACTCCTCGTAACTGGCCGTCGGCCTGACAACACGCGGCGTCGCCGCTGCCAGATCCGCGCGAACCGGGGCGGGCTCCCGGCTTGGTACTGGCGGCAGGGCGCCCGCCGGAATCCCGTCGCTCTTGTTTCCCGCGGCGATCCACCGCTGCAATTCGGTCAGGTATTCCATGTCGTCCGCCAGATCCTCGCTGGCCTGGGCGGCTATACCAAGCACGGTCGCGGCCTCGGGCTTGGTCAGTATCCGCAGTGCCGCGTGCTCGGCAATCGCCGCTTGTTCGAGCGCGGCGCGCTGCGAATCGGACATCGGCTCGGCGGTAAACGGGCCGCGATCGGTGTGCCGCTGCCAGATCGCCTGGTACAACTCGCGCTCGCCGACCGTCGGCGCCCGTCCCGGCCCCGCCTGGATGGCAGCGATCACCATCGGCGGGAGATCAGGCTGAGGCAGCGGCCAGACCAGCGGGTTGAATCCGGTCATCCGGATCGCAGTTCTGACGTTGAACAACGCCGCACCACAACTCAGATACAGCGCCCGGCCCATCGGGTCGCCGACCCAGAGCGCGCGGTCAGGATCGGACCGGATCTGCAGCAGGTCATCGGCTGCGACGGTGAACGTCCACGGCTGAGTGTTGTGGATGGACGGAGCAGCGGAAGCAGATTCGACGATCCGCCGCAGGATTCCGTCGTTGGCCAAGATCTTCAGCATGACGGTCTCCCCCTAGCTCAGGCGCCGTATTCACCTACCAGACTTCCTTGAGCTGACTGCGCGCCGCAGAGTCGTTGGCAGCGAATTTCCAGGTCGAAGGTCCCGTGATCGCGTCCCGGTTCACCGTTCATCGGACCCTGCTGATCTGGGGCGTCTACGCGCTGATCAGGTTCAGCCGCCGGCCACGCCAGGGCGACCAGACTGATGAGGTGCGGCGCATCCTGGATGAGCGGCTCGCGCGCGGCGAGATTAGCCCAGAAGAGCACCAACGAATCCTCGATCTGCTTACCGGATCAGGCACTCGTGCGACGTCGCAGAAGTCATTTTGACCCGCACCGATGGCCGCCAGAAGCCGGAATTCGATCTGAAACGCCGTCGCGTCCTCGGCCCGGTCACATGCTTGTCCCTCGGCATGCTCCGATCGGCCAGGAGTCCCCGGCGGCGTGGACGTTCATTTTACGGCGGTCCTGTGCCAACCAGCCTGGTGTTTGCCGCGTCTGTTGAATGGAGACAGCACGCGGTGCCGCCGGCTGATGGCGGCGGCCCAGCGCGCCAGGCCGAGCCGAGCCTGATGTTGCGGGGTATGGCCGGCCGGGACGGGCAGGGCCTTTCGGCGCGTGCCGATCCCGGATTTCGTGAGGCAGAAAGATGAGGCGACGCCGGGTTCTAGTGGTGGTGGCAGGTGCGGCTGTGGTGTGGGGCGCCGGGCTGGTGGGGGTCCCGGGCGCAGCGGGAGTTTGCCGGAGTCGGCTCCGTGTCGTGCGCCTCGCCGGGCAACTGCGCGGCGGGCGGAGACTACCGGGACCAGCTCCATCACCGGCAAGGGTTCGTGGTCCGCGAGAAGGACGGCGTCTGGGGCAAGGCGATCGAGGTACCCGGCTTGAGTTCCCTGAATAGGGGCGGGAACGCCACCGTCAACTCGGTCTCCTGCGCCTCGCCTAGCAGCTGCACGGCCGGCGGGTCTTACACGGACCGCTCCCGCTTCAGCCGCTTCCAGGGGTTCGTCACTTAGGACGGGCACGCCGCCGTATGGAAGGTGGCGCGGCTTTCCGCGCTGAGGAAGACTGGCCGCGTGCATTCCTCAGAGCCCGCGCGCTGGCCTGAGCATCTTCCTGCCGGCGCGCTGCGTGTCGTGCGGTGGAGCGCGCATTATGACCGGACAGTCGTCTTCTACCGCGACACCATCGGGCTGCCGGTGCTTGAGACCTTCCACGACAGCTACGGCTGGACGGCACGATCCTTGGCCTGCCCGGCAGCCCGGTCCACCTGGAGATCGTCCGCCTGCGCAACATGCCACCCCCAGCACACGGCCTTGATCAGCTTGTTTTCTACCTGCCCGACGCCGCCGCCCAAGAACACGTCATAGCCCGGCTCGCCGCCGCAGGCCTGCACCCGGTGCCGCAGATCGATTACTGGCAGGACAACGGCGGCGTCACCTACCAGGACCCGGACGAACGGGAAGTCGTGTTCGCGTCCTGGATCTACCAGCCACCGACCTGATTCACCTCACCGGTCAGAACGGGCCCGCCAGGACAGCCAGGCTGGCATCCATCAGGCCTGCCGGATCCGCCTGAGGATCGTCGGGATGCTTCTCCCATTCCCCGAGCTTGAGCGAGTTCTCGACCACCAAGCGGCAGCGTTCCCAGCGGCGCTCCATGAACTCCGCGAACGCGTCACCGAGGTCAGCGTGCGAGCTGAGTACTTCCCCCAGCACGACCGCGTCCTCGATGGCGATCCCCGCGCCCATCGCCAGTTGCGGCGTGGCCGCGTGCACGGCGTCGCCGATCAGCAGCACGCGACCGCGATGCCACGGACGTGGCACGAGAATAGCGTGCAAAGGCCGCCGGTCGATGCGCGCCGGATCGGTCGCCTGGTCACGCACCCACGCGATCACACCGCTGTAGTCCGCAAGCAGGGCCTGCACCAGCGCGGGCCATTCCTCCTGCGGCGGACGCGTGATCTCGGGCGTGTTCTCGACGACGAAGATATACATCTCATCGTCCGACAACGGGCTGCAGCCGACCTTGTTGCGCGGCCCGTAGTACATGACGATGCCGTCGCTGATCTCGTCGGGCCGCGGCAGGGTCATACGCCACACCGTCTGGCCAGTGAAGAACGGCTCAGGCGCGTCAGGGAAAGCGAGGTCGCGCACCTTGGAACGCAACCCGTCCGCGCCGACCACCAGGTCATACCGGCCGCTGGAGCCGTCGCTGAGCGTGACGCCGACGTCATCCGCGCCGTGCTCAATCGCCGTTATCGTTGTCGACAGGCGAATCCGGGCGCCAGCCTTCTCAGCGATCTCGGCCAGCATGCCCCAGAAGACCGGCCGCATTGTGCCGCAGCCGCCGGGATACTCCGAACCGGCCGCCCGCGGCAGCTCCACCCGCTGAACAATCTGCCCATCGGCGGTGCCGAAACTCAGCGCATGATGCCCGAATCCCTCAGCGACGCAACGCTCAAGTGCCTCCTCGTCGACCATCCGCAAGGCTCGCAACGTGGGGCCCATCATCGACAGCCCTGAGCCAAGCGGCCGCAGGTCAGCGTTGATCTCAGCGATCTCAACATCGATCCCGAGCTTGCACAGAACAATCGCGGCACTCAGGCCGGCCGGACCGCCGCCCACGATCAAGGCGTTCTTAGCAGTCGCCATTTCGGTATTCTCCTGCCCGTTCCCGCACCTGCGGGTCCGACCACTCTCCTCGCCAGTGCCGCCAAGCGCGCGCTACAAATAACGCTGCCCCGCCTGCCGACCGAACAGCACCGCACGCTAACACAGGAGCCGACGTGAGAACCGGCAAACGGGTTGATCTGCCCGTGGGTCAGCTTGTGCGCACCCTGGCGGCCAGCGCCTCGTAGCTACGGACCCGCTAGCCCCGGATAGCTAGCCCCCTGGCAGATCCCGTTGCGTACAGCGCCTGCAGCTCCACCTCCGCAGCACCCGGCATGGCCTCAAGCCGGGCATCGGGCTGGATCACACCGCGCCGCTTCATCACACCGCAACCTCCGACGAGGACAGAGGTCCCGGATCCGCGTGACTCAGGGCACTAGCCACTTCGATCGTGGCTCGACCACCTTCGATCTATGAGCCTTAGGAGCCAAGTGCACAATCCGTCGATAAAGCATCGAAGCTTTGATTCCGGCCAATCGACGGCAGCCCGATGCCCGGAGTGGCCCGAACTGCTAATCGAGGCGTGGCATGTCGTACAGGACCTTCCTCTTTTCCTCACGGCGCCGCTCTACCGCAGATGGCACATGAGCTGGGGCGCGACCGAAACCGAGGCGATCGCTGAAATGCCCGGAGACACCCTCGTGTCGACGGCTCAGTATCGATCTACCAGGGCGATCACTATCTCCGCGCCGCCCAGCCAGGTCTGGCCCTGGCTGGTTCAGGTCGGCTGTCTGCGCGCGGGTTTCTACAGCAACGACCTGCTTGACAACCTCGGCCGACCCAGCGCGACAACAATCATCCCGGAGTTGCAACATCTCGAAGTCGGGCAGCTGATTCGCATGACGCCTGCTGACACGGCTTCCGAGCGGACCGCCTTCAAGGTCCATTCCTTTCAGGTTGGCCACTGGTTGTTGTGGAGCAAACCGGATAGCACTTGGGTTTGGTCCCTTGCACCAAGCGGCGCCGACGGAACGCGGCTGGTGACCCGCGTCCGCGCGCTCTATGACTGGCAGCATCCGCTCGCCGGGCTCAGCGCACTCATGCTCATGGAATTTGGCGACTTCGCGATGCTGCGTCGGATGCTCCGAGGCATCAAAGCCCGGGCAGAAGCGCAAGCCGCCACAGGGAGAGACGAGGTAGATGAGCATGACCGCATCGATCAGCGTCAATGATGGTTCGCTTTCAGTCGACTTAAGGGGGCTGACCAACTGCCCAGGGGTCATCTCAGCGGGCCGGTTCTACGACCACGGCAGTTGGGTGTTCTGGGATGTTCACGACCCCACCAAGGCCATCGCCATCGCGCTTCGTGACGAGCACTACAGCAAACTCGTGATCGAAGTCGAAGACCCAGCAAATCAGGTCAGCATCATCCGGGAATCCATTAAGCGACCTCCTGCCTAGGCAGGATGCAAGCGGAGTCCGATGTCACTTGATGCGGGGACAGAAGGCCCTGCCGCCGGCGGCCATAGCTCGGGTAGTGGTGGTACTGGAGCCGCGAGGCGTCGCTCCGCACGATGAGAGGAGATGGCTGCGATGATGTTCTGGTACGGAGGTCATTGGGCGTTCTGGCAGGCTGGCATGATGTGGGCCGGGACGATCGTGTTCTGGGGTCTGCTGATCTGGGGTATCTTCGCGCTGATCAGGTTCGGCCGCCGGCCAGGCGAACACGATCAGACGGGTGAGGTGCGGCGGATTCTGGATGAGCGGCTCGCGCGGCGAGATTAGCCCAGAGGAGCACCAGCGAATCCTCGACCTGCTCATCAGGCCACGTAGTCGCGCGACGTCTCATGAGTCATCCTGACCCGGCACAAGACGGGCCAGACATCCCCAGCTAACGAGGCCATCTGACCCTAGCCGCTTAGCGCTCAGGCCATGACGATCAGTCAAGGCGATAGGGCTTCGCGTGTGGGAGGCGGCGATGGTGGCAGCGATCCGCACCGAGGGACTGGCCAAGTACTTCGGTGCCACGGCGGCGCTCCGGCCACTAAACCTGGAGGTCGCAGAAGGCGAGGTACTCGGTTACCTCGGGCCGAACGGGGCGGGCAAGACAACCACGATCTGATGCCTGCTCGGCATGATCCGGGCAAGTTCCGGGCGCGCGGAGATTTTGGGGTCGATGCCCAAGCACGCCCGGCTGAGGCCCACCGCCGTCTCGCGTATGTGCCAGGGGAGGCCAACCTGTGGCCAGGTCTGACAGGCGGCCAGGCGCTGCACCTGCTCGGCCGGATCCAGGGACGAGTTGATGAGGCGTACCGCGACGTTCTCATCGGCCGGTTCCGGCTCGACCCTTCCAAGCGGGTACGCGCGTACTCCAAAGGAAACCGTCAGAAGGTTCTGCTGATTGCCGCGCTCAGCTCGCCGGCCGACCTGCTCATCCTGGACGAGCCGACCACCGGCCTGGACCCGCTGATGGAGCAGACCTTCCGCGAGTGTGTTGCGGAGGCGCGCGGGCGAGGTCAGGCGGTGTTCTTGTCCTCGCACATCCTCAGCGAGGTTGAAGCGCTCAGCGATCGCGTCGCTATCTTGCGTGCGGGCGAGCTCGTCGAGGTCGGCACGCTGGCGCAGATGCGCCATCTTTCCGCACTATCTGTCGACGCCACGTTCGATGTCTCGCCGCCGGACTTGTCCAGGATCCCTGGTGTGACCGCCGTCGAGGTGCACGGCAACCAGGTCCGGTGCCAGATCTTGGGTTCGTTCGAGCCACTCCTCAGCGTGCTCGCATCGTCCGGCGTCCATCAGCTCCTCAGCCGAGAACCCTCGCTCGAGGAACTCTTCCTGGCCCACTACGGCGGTGGAGCGTCCGAGCAGGAGATAGCCCATGCGAGCTGATACCAAGACCGGACGCCGCGCCTCGAGAACTGTAGCCGTAGCGGTGGCAAAGCGGGCTACGCGATCGGCTGCCATCTGGGGCGTACTGTTCGGCGTCCTCATCGCGAACGAAGCGCTGAGCTATCACAAGAATTTTCCGACGCTTGCATCACGAGAAAAGTTCGCTCATACCCTCGGAAGCAACACCGGCCTGACAGCCATTATCGGCCCGGCCCAGCATGTGAACACGATCGGCGGCTTTGTCGCCTGGCGCGTGTTCGGCCTGTTGATCATCGTCGGAGCGATCTGGGGCATGCTCGCGGCGACTCGCCTGCTGCGCCGGGAAGAGGACGCCGACCGATGGGAACTGTTCCTGGCAGGACGCACGACGCGCCGCCAGGCCACGGCCCAGGCGATCACAGGGATGGCGGTCGGCTGGCTCACGCTATGGGCGCTGACGGCGGCATTGACGGCCATAGCAGGATCGCAGCCCAGCGTCGGCTTTTCCGTGTCGTCGTCGTTGTTCTACGCGACCGCGACGACCGCTAGCGCGGCAATGTTCCTGGCCGTCGGCGCATTGACTAGCCAACTTGCCCCGACGCGCAGGGCGGCGAACGGGCTCGCGGCGGGCTTTTTCGCCCTCTGCTACCTGATCCGCATGGTCGCCGACTCGGGCACCGGCCTGGAATGGATGCGCTGGGTGAGCCCGCTCGGCTGGGTCGAAAACCTCCGCCCGCTGACGGGGTCGCAGCCCCTGGCGCTCGTGCCCGTCGCAGTCCTGACGGCGGCAGCCGGAGGGGCCGCCGTCAGCATCGCCGGGCGGCGCGATCTCGGCGTGGGAATGCTCACTCGCTCACGGTCGGCGGAGCCGAGCACCCGGCTGCTCGGCAGCCCTGTCTTGCTGATCATCTGGCTTGAACGCTGGGTCGCTCTCGCCTGGATCGGCGGCCTCGGCGCGCTCGCATTGATCTTCGGCGTGGTCGCCCGGTCAGCCGCGGCAGGAAACGTTGGTGTCGAGGCAATCAAGCAGCAGATGAGTCGCCTTGGAGCACACCCCGGTGGCGCAGTGGAAGCCTGGATCGGATGCGAGTTCCTCTACCTGGCCGCGCTCCTGGCGTTCGCGGTCGCGGGCCAGATTTCCGCCGCGCGGAACGAGGAGGCCGAGGGTCACCTGGATAACTTGCTCGCCCGTCGCCTCAGCAGATCGCAATGGCTCGCCGGGCGCGTAGCGTTCGGCGTCGCGCTGGCCGTCGCAGCAGGTTTTGCCGCCAGCGTTGGCGGCTGGATCGGCGTGACCGCCGGGAATAGCGAGGTCGGCATGTCGGCCATGCTGCAGGCCGGACTGAATATCACGGTCCCGGCGCTGTTCATTCTCGGCGTAGGTACCCTGCTCTACGGGCTGGTCCCCCGGCTCGCGGCACCACTTCTGTACGGCCTGATCCTCTGGTCCTTCCTCATCGAGATCATCGGATCAAGCATTACCAGCAACCAGTGGCTACTCGACACCGCTGTGCTCTCCCACCTTGGCCCCGTTCCGGCAACCAGCCTGAACTGGACCGTTATCGCCTGGCTGGTAGGTCTCGCATCGGTCGCCGCGCTCGTCGGCGCCGCCGCCTTCAGCAGGCGCGACCTAACCACGGCATAAGCGCTTACGCACCAGGCGGGTCGGCTGCGCCCGGGTGATCACTGACCCAGCGGCGGTAGGCGTCGACGGCGGTGGGCAGCGTCGGGAACAGCTGGTCGGATCCGATCGACTCGATCAGCCCGAACGCTTCGAGCCTGGCCAGCAGGTCTTGCTTGACTCTGGCGAGCGCGAAAACCGCACCTCGGTCGGTGATCTCGGATCGAAGAGCGTCCATCGCCTCAAGGGCAGTGAAGTCAACCTCAACATTGGCCTCGACGTTGAGCACAAACCAGCGGAGTGGCTCGGACGGCCCGCCCGCCGCAGCCAGCGCACGGCGCTTGAAGTCTTCGGCGTTGGCAAAAAACAGCGGGGCGTCGTACCGGTACACCACCAGACCCGGCACCGTCCGCGCCTCCGGGTAGTCGTCGACGTCGTGCATCCCCGCCAGGCCCGGTACCAGGCCCTGGACGGCATCGTGCGGACGAGCGACCCGCACCAGCAGATCGACCACGGACAGCGCGATCGCGACCAGCACTCCGTACAGGATGTTGAACGCGAGAACACCGGCGCACGCTGAGACGGCGATCAGCAACTCGGTGCGGCGGAACCGGAACAGCCGGCGAAATGCCCTCACGTCGATGAGCTGGAGCGCGGCGTAGATGACTATGGCGCCGAGCGCAGCCGTCGGGAACCGGGCAAGCACGGGTCCGGCGACGCCCAGCACCACGATCACCGAAGCCGCGGTGACGAGCGAATACACCTGGCTCCGGCTGCCAGAAGAGACAGCGATGGCCGTCCGGGTAGCGCTGCTGCTGACCGGGAAACCATGCAGAAAACCCGAGCCCACATTGGCAGCACCGAGTGCCAGCAGCTCCCGGTTCGCGACGATGTCCTCGCCGCGGCGGGCGAAGGAGCGAGCGGTCAGCACATCGTCGCTGAACGCCACGATGAGCACGGTAAATGCGGGCAGCAGCAGTTCGCGGAGGACCTGCGGATGAAACTCAGGCAGCTGCGGAGACGGAAAACCGGCCGGGATCGGCCCGACGACAAGGACGCCATGCTTGTCCAGGCTGAACGCGGCGACAGCGGCGGTGGCCAGCAGAACTGCCAGCAGCGCGCCAGGTGCGCCAGGCCAGCGCCAGCGGATCAGAGCGAGGAAGACCAGGACTGCGGCTGCGACCGCGAGGGTAGCAGGCTGCGCGGTGCCGATGTTGCGGACGAATGAGGTCAGCTGGCTGAAGAATTCCTGCCCGGTGACGGTGACGCCGGTTACCCGGCCGAGCTGACCCGCGATCATGATCAGCGCCACCCCGGCCATATAACCAACGAGGACCGGTCTGGACAGCAGGTCAGCGACGAGGCCTAGCCGGAGCAGCCCAGCGGCCAGACCCATGAGGCCAACAATCAGCGCGAGCGTTGCCGCCAGCTCGGCGTATCTGGCGGAGCTGCCGGCGGCCAGCGGCCCGATCGCGATCGCCGTCATGAGCGCGGTCGTTGCCTCGGGGCCCATTGACAACAGCCGGGACGAGCCAATGAGCGGGTAGATCACAAGAGCTGGCAGCGATGCCCATAGTCCGGCCACCGGCGTCAGACCAGCCACCGTCGCATACGCCATCACCTGCGGGATGAGGTAGGCGGCGACGGTGAGTCCGCCGACCAGGTCACCGCGCAGCCACGAGCGCTGGTAGCCGCGCAGCATCGGTAGCCGGGTGATCACATGAGGTATCTACCCGCGCAGGCGCGTTATCGGGGACTAATCGCACCGGACGCTGGGACCTTCGGCCCTGCCTGCGGCAACGACGCCAGGCGACCGTGGAAGGTAGAAGGTGAACTTGCAGAGCAGAGGCGGAGTTCGGTCATGCAGGCAGTCGTCATTTACGAGTCGATGTTCGGCAACACTCGCGCGATCGCGTACGCAATCGGTGCCGGGCTGGCCGAGTACTTCGATGTCGCGGTCTTCCCGGTAGGACGGGCTTATCCGACAAGCTACAATCAGGCCGACCTGGTGGTCGTAGGCGGGCCGACTCACGTCCACGGGATGAGCCGCCCATCGACACGTCAGGGAGCTGCGAAGCAGGCCGCTGCGGCCAATAGTGGCCTGATATTGGAGCCGGGCGCCCTAGCCGAAGGCCTGCGCGAATGGCTCGCCTCGCGCGTCACCAGCAGGGGCCATGGACTGGCAGCTGCCTTTGACACGCGCATGCAGGGTCCGGCGGTCCTTACGGGACGTGCGTCCAGAGGAATCTGCGGTGCGCTCCGACGCCAGGGTTATGAGCTGATCGCGAAGCCCCAGAGCTTCCTGGTGACCAAGGCCAACGACCTCTGTCCCGGGGAACAGGAGCGCGCACGTGCCTGGGGCTCAGCGCTAGCCGAGAGCCTGTCCCTGACAGCGGAATCGGTGGGGTCCAGCTAGTTCAGCAAGGTGCGGCGATTCCCAGCACTGATGGTCGGCCGTGCCGCCTGGCCTTCAGCTCATGGACGATCAAGACGATTCCCTGTGTCATGACAAGAGCACTGACGATGCCAGCAAGAGCCCCATTCGCCGCTTGAGTGGCGCTAACAAGGTTGTAGAGGCCGTGCCAGATGGCTACGAGCAGGATGCTGCCGCCCGAGCGGTTGTACAGCCAGGTGAGCACGACCGCCCCGCAGGTCAGACCAAAGGCCATTCCCACATAGCCGATCGGGGAGAGGCTGCGGTACGTGGCGATGACAGCGAACATCGGCAGGTGCCACAGGAACCAGAGCATTGCAAGGATCACCGTCGCGCTCAGCGGGCTGAATCGGCTCTGCAGCCTGGGCAGGGCGTAGCCGCGCCAGCCCATCTCCTCGCCAAGGCTGCCGACAAATATGACCAGCAAGGCCACACCGAGGAGCCCTATCGCAGGCGTTCCGCTGAACTGCCCGAAGCCACTTACCGCCGGCATCGGCTGGCCGAGGATGGCCAGAATAGCGAGCCCGAAGCCCAGGAACGCGACCGGGCTGAGCGCCACGAGCCACCAGCGCGGCGCTACGCGCCACCGCACCACGCGAGCCAGCAGATCCCGCACTCCAGGCCGGCCCGCGCTCCATGCCGTGATCACGATCGCGGAGATCGCCGGGCCGAGCAGTGCCGGGTAGTGCGTCGGCCAGCCGACACCGCGATGGACAACCTGCCCGGCTGCCGCAAGCGGAATTGTCCACGACCAGCTAATGGCGTAGGCAAGAACGAAGTATGCGATCACCGCCCAGCGGGTCGCCCGCGCATCATGCTCCGTCGGCGGTCGCCGCGTTGCAGTCGCTGTCATCACTTGCCGACTTGTCCCGCAGGTGAAAGAACGGCGTCAGTCTCCTTGACTCCTGGCTCGCCAACCTCGCCATCAGAGACGGCCTCGACATGCCAGAACCACAGCAAGAGCGCCACTACCGGTACGCTCCAGAGGCAGAATCCCCAGCCGAACATGATCAGGGCCGCGTTGAAAGCGATCGCGGCCGCGATGCCGGTGCGCCGGTACCGCCGGCTGAGGATGAGCACGCCAACGGCGGCTTCGAACGCGATCAGCACCGGGATCAGGTAGCCGACGTTGGGGACAAGCACGGACCGCCAGGCGTGCCTGACGAAGGGCGACCAGCTTCCGTCGGCAAATGAGTCGTAAGAACTCGGTGCGGTGCTCACCAGGATCAAGTGAGTCACTGCCGAGCCGACGAACATCCAGCCGAACGCTCGAGCCCACCAACGCCGGGGATCGCGAACTTGCTCCGATTTCCGGGTATTCATCTCACATCACCCCAAGAACAGCAAAGCCAAATATCGGCGCCGCGCGCTAGGTACCAAGGTCCTGGTGCCAGCAGACTGACGTCCCCGCAGAACGTCGCGGGCGGCTGGCCTGGGCTAGGTCTGTATCGCGTCCGGGAGATCTAGGCTGACGATCGCGCCGCCCTGCGCCCCATTGCGGGCCGCGGCGGATCCACCATGTGCGCCCGCGATGGCGGCGACAATGGCCAGACCCAGTCCAGCGCCGCCAGAAGGCCTCGCCCTGCCCTCGTCCGGCCGGCGGAACCGCTCAAACGCGTGCGGAAGGAACGCGGCAGGAAAGCCAGGACCTGCATCGGCGACCTCGATGACAAGATCAGGGCCCTGCGCCATCGCAGTAACTTTGATCTGCGATCCTGCCGGGGCGAAGCGCAGCGCGTTGTCGATCAGGTTGTCGACGGCCTGGCGGATTCGATCAGCATCGATCGTCGCTACCAGCTCAGGAGCTGCCTCGACAACCACCGGGGCCGAGGCAGCCTGCCCGGCCGCCCTTTCGGCGCTGCGCTCCAGCAACTCCATGACCCGGGTCGGGGTTGGCCTGACCGGCATCTTGCCTTCGTCGCTGCGGGCGAGGACGAGCAGGTCGTTGGTCAGCCTGGTCAGCCTGGCGACTTCTTCCTCAGCGCTCGTCGTGGCCTGGACAAGCTCCTCCCGGCTCCGGCCAGGGCGGCCAGCCAGCTCGAGCTCGGCACCAAGCACGGCCAGCGGGGTCCGCAGCTCGTGACTGGCGTCGGCCACGAACGCCCGTTGCCGTGCGAGTGCTTGATGCAGCCGCGCGAGCAGATCGTTCATCGTCCCGGCGAGGGCCGCCAGCTCGTCCCGTGTGCGCGGCACCTGAACGCCAGTCTCTGACTCGCTCGCGGAGAGCGCTGCCACTTCGCGACGCATCCTCTCCACCGGAGAGAGAGCGGCGGCCGCCAGCCAGTACGCGCCGAGCCCGCCGATGAGAACCAAGATGATCCCGCCGATCATCACCGCCGTGATCTGTGCGCCGAGCGGACCCGAGACCTGGTCCTCAGTGGACACCCCGACCACCGCTGTGGCGCCCGTATGGCCGACGTGTGTCGCGTGGAACCTGAACTGCTCATCGCCGACTCTCTTGGTCACGCCCTCCGACATGGCCAGGCTGACCTGATCGGAGTTCAGCAACGGCGCGGTCCCGGCCTCCGAGCTGTGGCGCAGGACCCGTCCCTTGCTGCCGATGATCTGGACCAGCGAGTTCTCTGGCGCGCCGATCATGCCCGCGCGCCGAACACTGCGCGCGGACTTGTAGGGCGCGAGCTGCGCCGTAACGGTCTTGTCCAGGGCCTTGAGCAGCTGAGCGTCCAGCTGGCTGACGAAAAGCCAGCCGCCCAGGGCGAAAGCGACCGCGAGCGCGAGGGTGAACACCCCAGCCACGCGCAGCTTGATGGACACGGCCCGCTACTCTTCCTCGGCGCGCCTGAGCCGGTAGCCCATGCCGCGCACGGTCTCGAGGTCATGCCGGCCGAACGGCGTATCAATTTTGCGCCGCAGGTACGTGACATACTGGTCGACGACGTTCGACGACCCGTCATAGGCGAAATCCCATGCCGCGTCGAGGATCTGAGATCTTGTCAGCACCGATCCCACGTGCCGGAGGAAGAGCTCCAGTAGCGCGAACTCCTTGGGCGAGAGCTGAAGTTCGGTCTCCCCCCGCCAGGCGCGCTTGGCAGCCGGGTCAAGCCGCAGATCGCCGTTGCTGAGCGTGACCGGCCTGGCCCGATCGTCCCGGCGTGCAAGTGCCCGCAGACGGGCGCTGAGTTCGAGCAAGCTGAAGGGCTTGACCAGATAGTCGTCGGCACCCGCGTCCAGTCCGCGCACCCGGTCATCGACGGCGTCCCTGGCCGTGAGCATCAGGACGGGCGTCCAGTCTCCGGCCTTTCGTAGCTTCCGGCAGAGCTCAAAGCCGTCGAAGCCCGGCAGCATCACGTCGAGCACGATCAGCCCGTAGCTGTTCTCGGTGGCGAGCCAGAACCCCTCTGGCCCGTCCGCACCCACATCGACGGCATGGCCCTCCTCCTCAAGCCCTCGCTTGAGCAACCTGGCCATCTTGACCTCGTCCTCTACGACAAGAACCCGCACAACGGCAGGCTACGCAAACCTCGCCGGTACCCGAGCTATCCGGCCCGGACACGCTAGCCGCCATAGATGTGAGCCGCTCACATGGTTCTCTCACGGTGCTCGAATCCAGCCGCAGGCAGGCTGGAATCACAAGGCAACCGCTAAGCGATGACAAGGAGAACGGACATGCCTGAAGAGAAGGACGCCGGCCTGCCTGGCAGGGCCAGGCTGCCCGGCTTCGATGAGCAAAGCGACCGCGGACAATACCGGGACGGATACGGCCCGTATGGTCCGCCCGTTCCGGCTAGCGGCTACCCGCCGCGCGACTACGCACGCGACCGCGGCGTCCGGTCGTCCCGCCTGACGTCGACGTGGACGGCAGCGGCGCTGATCGCCGCGGTCGCGGCCACAACCGGCTACCTGGCGCACTCGATGCCCAGCACGAGCGCGGGGACCGGTTACACAACGACCAAGCCATCCGGGCACGCTGGTGTGGTCAAACACGGCGCGCCCAGCGTGAACGGCCCGGTCGTCACCTCGGGCGGCTCGGGTGCCGTGGGCGCGGGCCGCAGCGGGGGCGGCAGCCCTGGCGGCTGGAGTGACAACTGATGAGCGCCACGGGGCTTGCGACTCGGGCCTGGAGCAGGGTCGGCGTCGGGACGCGAACCGTTGCGGTAGCAGACCGCGATGCCCTCGGCACCACGGCGAGGATCGTGGTCTGGCCGCCCTCGAACCTGCCGGCCCTGCTCGGCGTCGTCGATGACGAACTTGCCGCGCTCGACTCGCAGGCGAGCAGGTTCCGCGCGGACTCGGAGATTTCCGTCCTGCACGCGACTGGCGAGGGCATCCACCAACTGAGTGCCGGTCTTGCCGATGTGATCAGAACCGCGCTTGCGGCGGCAGCGTGGACTGCAGGGCGTTGTGACCCGACGGTCGGCGACGCGCTGATCAGGATCGGTTACGACCGGGATTTCGCCGCCATAGCGCCAGACGACACTCCGCTATCAGCACCGCCCAGCGCCGACTGGCGGGCGGTAAGCCTCAGCGGGAACGAGCTCGCCCTGCCGGCTGGCATGCTGCTTGACCTTGGCGCGACGGCCAAGGGTCTGGGGGCTGACCGGGCCGCTGCTGCTGCCTACGCCAGGGCCGGAGAGGGCGGCGTTCTGGTGAGTCTGGGCGGCGACCTCGCGGTCGCTGGCCGCCCGCCTACTGGCGGATGGCCCGTACTCATCGCGGACGAGCACCGGCAGGTCCGGTCAGCGAGGAACCTAGCCAGGCTCTTCGGCACGGCCAGCCAGCAGGCAGGAAACGGACATGGCGTAACGGCCGATCCCGAGATCGCCCAGCAGGTCAGGCTTTCGGGGGGCGGGCTTGCGACGTCGTCGGTCACCTGCCGACGCTGGGTGCGGGCCGGTCGGACGATGCATCACATCATTGATCCGCGAACCGGCATGCCGGCCGACGGGCCGTGGCGCACCGTCACGGTGGCCGCCGCCAGCTGCGCGGAGGCAAATGCCGCCGCCACGTCAGCGATCGTGACCGGCTCGGACGCGCCCCGCTGGCTCAACAAGCACCACCTCCCTGCCCGGCTGATCACCCACGACGGCCAGATCACCAGGACTTGCGGCTGGCCAGAAGCGGAGGACGGGCCCGTTAGCCCGCCCAGCCACTCCTGGCTGGCTGCGTGGACGCAAGGGAGGGACCAATGAGCGGGCATGTGATGGCAGCACACGCGGCTACGACTGCAGGATCGCAAGGGTTGTGGCTCGTCTCGCGAGCGAGTGGCGTCGTGCTCCTGATCTTGTTCAGCGCCGTCGTGGTGCTGGGCATATCGACCAGGACCGGTGCGACATCGAGGCGCTGGCCACGGTTCGCCGTCGCTGAGCTGCACCGGACGCTTTCACTGTTCGCGGTGGCCTTGCTTGGCCTGCACGTCGCCACGGCGCTGCTCGACCCGTACGTGTCGATCGGCTGGATTTCCGCCGTGCTGCCGTTCACGTCACACTACGAGACGCTCGCGATCGGTGCGGGAACGCTGGCTGTCGACATAGGCGGCGCGGTTCTGATTACCAGCCTGCTCCGCAACAGGCTCGGGCTTCGGGTCTGGCGCGCGATCCACTACCTGGCGTACCTGGCCTGGCCCATCGCCTTCGTGCACGCGATTACCGCGGCCGTCTACGACCAGCACCTGTGGTGGGTCGCAGCGAGTGAGTGGGGCTCGCTGACAGCGGTGGCAACCGCCGTCATCGTCAGGCTGGTCAAGCGCAGCAGGCCGGGCCCGGTTTCGGAGCCGCCCGCGTCAACGCGGCGGCCGGTCGTCGGCGTTTCGCGCTAACGGATCATACGGAAGGAGAGACACTTGACGGCCCCGAATCGCGTGCGGTCGCCCAGCCGACCGCACGTCGCCATGGCCGCAGAGCCCCGCCTGCTTCCCAGGCTGCTTCCCGCCTACCGCGGTGCTGGGCCTGTCTCCCTGGCAGACCATCTGGATCGCTACGGGCCACCGCCAGCGCCGGTGCGCGCCGAGCGCGCTGAGCTGATCGCTGAGGTCGAGCTTGCCGGGCTCGCCGGCCGCGGCGGCGCAGGATTCCCGACCGCGCGGAAGCTGGCGGCCGTCGCTGCACGTAGCAACGCTGTCGTCGTCGTCAACGGCACCGAGGGCGAACCCGTCAGCGTCAAGGACAAGGTCCTGATGGCCCAGTCCCCGCACCTGGTGCTCGACGGTGCGGCCGCGGCGGCCGGTCTGGTCGGCGCTCGCGAGGCCATTATCGTGGCGCATCCCGCCGTGGCAGATCTGCTCACAGCCGCCTGCCGGGAGCGGCGGCGGGCGCGCATCGACCGGGTCCGCCTGTCGGTAGTTCCTGCGGCCGAGGCCTTCGTTGGCGGGGAGGCCAGCGCGGTCGTGCACTGGCTGGAGCACCAAATTCCCAAGCCCACTTCGAAGCCCCGGCGGCTGTCCGAGCGCGGACTGCACGGTCGGCCAACCCTCGTGCAGAACGTGGAGACATTGGCGCACCTCGCCCTGATCACGCGGTACGGAGCGGCGTGGTTTGGCGCTGTCGGCACGCCCAGAGAGCCTGGGTCAATGCTGGTCACGCTCGCGGGCGCGGTCCGCCACCCCGGCGTGTACGAGATCGAGATCGGCATGCCGATCGGTGCCGTTCTCGACTTGGCCGGCGGACCATCCGGGCCGCTCGGGGGGCTGCTGGTCGGCGGCTATTTCGGTGGCTGGGTCGACGCGGTGCAGGCCGCGGACTGGCCGCTGTCGAGCGAGGGGCTCGCAGGGCTCGGAGCTGGGCTTGGCGCTGGCCTGATCGGAGCGTTGCCGGCCGACGTGTGCGGCCTTGCGGAAGCCGCCAGGATCGCCCGCTACCTGGCAAGTGAGTCGGCAGGCCAATGCGGGCCGTGCGTGTTCGGCCTGGACGCGATAGCCGGTCAGCTCGAGCGGCTCGCATCGGGCCGCGGCCCCGATCTGTTTGCGCTGCGTCGCTGGATCGGACAAGTGGGTCATGGGCGCGGCGCCTGTAAGCACCCGGACGGCACTGTCGCCATGGTCGCCAGCGCCCTGCGGACCTTCGGCGGTGAGATCGAACGGCACGCGAGCGGGTGGTGCTGCGGCGTCCCTGGCCGGACGAGCGCATTGACCCCACTCGCATGGAGGTGGTGATGATGAAACTCAGCGTCGACATGATCGCATGCGAGGGCCGCGGGCTCTGCGCCGAAGTGCTGCCCGAGCTGATCGAGCTGGACGACTGGGGGTACCCGATGATCGCCGCCAAAGTGCCGCACGGCCTCGAGGATCATGCCCGCGAGGCCGTGCGGCTGTGCCCGAGACTGGCTCTGCGGCTCAGCCGCTAAGCCCCAGTCACACAGAATGCGGAGTTGGGGTGGTCTCGGAAGGGTGCTCCGGATCCGCCGACTTGCCCGACGAGCGGTACCAGGACGACCAGACAAGCCGGTAGAGCGGGATCACGCGCGGGATGTCGCGCAATCCGGGGATGAACGGGACGAGCAGCAGCAAGATCGTGCCGATGCCGGTCAGGTAGACCGCCCAGATGTCGACGCTTCCTGAGTTCTGGAACGGCGAGACGTGGTACCACATCTGGTACAGCCAGAGCCAAGGCTGACCAGGGTAGTTGCCGGTCTCGTTCATGACGCCCCACTGG
>DATAEH010000211.1:0-6788 GCA_036258115.1 Streptosporangiaceae bacterium | reverse complement strand
GGCGCCTGGCCCCGCAACTCGTATGCCCGCCATGGCCGCTACCGGAAGGAGCGTCATGCCCTCAGCAGCGAAGGCCGCGCAAGTCAGGCTCAGTCGAGTTACACCTTCATACTGTCGAGTCGTGCTCGACAACCCTCCGCTCAACCTCATGGGTACGGAATTCGTCACGCAGGCCCGAGAGATCGTCACGGCGCTCGAAAACGACGACCGAGTGAAGGTGGTGGTCTTCGAGAGTGCCGTCGACGGCTTCTTTCTGAATCACTCCGACTTCCTCGCGAAGCTCGAAGATCTGACTAGCATCCCGCAAGGTCCGACCGGCCTCGAGGCATGGCCCGACTTCCTGGTGCGCCTGACGCGCGCCCCGTTCGTTTCGATCGCGCTGATCCGTGGGCGTGCGACCGGAAATGGCAGTGAGCTCGCGCTCGCCTGCGACATGAGCTTTGCGAGCCGAGAGAAAGCGGTCTTGTCGCACTTTGAAGTGGGCGTGGGCCTCGTCGCTGGCGGCGGGCCTATGGCCCGCTTGCCACGGGTCATGGGACGGGGACGGGCCCTCGAACTGCTCCTGAGCGCCGACGACATCCGAGGCGCCGATGCCGAGTTCCTCGGCTACGTCAACCGTGCGCTCCCGGATGCCGAGTTGGACTATTTCGTCGACGCACTCGCAACCCGCATCGCCTCGTTCGACAAATGGGCGATCGCGAATACCAAGCGCCTCGTGAACGACGCCAGCCTGCCGCCCGACGTCGAAATCAGAGCGGGCTGGGATGCCTGCATGACCTCCGTCAAGCGACCAGCGGCGCAGGAAAGAATCAAAGCCCTCCTGGATCAAGGGCTCCAGAAGCCAGGAGACTCGGAAAATCGACTCGGATTCTACGTGGGACAGCTGGGCCTCAACGGCTAGCGCTGAATCCGAACGGCCTATCTCACTTTCTAAAAGGAAGCACACGACCATCGGCTTACTCTCCATCGCGAAGGAAGTCTCTGAGCGTCATCGCAATGCAAGGCACTCGAGCAGCAAGAAATCCCTAATCGGCTGGGCGACGGCGCTCGGCGGTCACTCGATCCCGTCACGACCCGCGATTGGCGCTTGTCAGCGTGCACGGTGCGAGATCCGCCGTTATGGACGCTGTTCTCGGCATCCACTCCCCGTACAGCAGGTGAGCGCGGGCCAGCTCTGGACGCATAACGGTCCGGCCGAGCCGGTCGCGTCGAGGCCGCCGAGTCTGGGCACGCTGGCGGACTGCTAAATCACGCCGAGCCCCGCTGAACCCGGTTTGGGGAGGTACCCGCCGGGCAGAGCACAGACCGGGGTACCGGCCAGGGGATCACACGGGTGCGACGAGCATCCTCGAGCGCGACGCTAAAACCTGGCGCCTCAGTCCACTGGAGGAGCAACGATCATTTTGCATCAAGAAATGCGTGCTAAGCCCGAGAAGTGCGACGAGGTGATGGCCGCGCTTGCCGCGATCATCCCGGGGGCGCGAGCCACGGAGGGCGTCATCAAGTTGGACATCGCCCGCGACCTACTCGACCCTGACTCCTTCGTCGCGACCGGGGTCTACCAGGACGGTGCCGCTCTTGAACGACAGGAGTCGGCTCCAGAGGTGCACAGGGCCATGGCGATGTTTGCCGACTCGCTGGCCGCTCCGCCCGATCGACGGATCTACGACGGGTCGCGCGACCCAACCCTCGCCTAATCGACCGCCGCCAACGACCTGCTCTACATGCACGGGTTGCGAATCAGCAGTTCGAGCCGCGCGAACGCGATGCTGATCGCAGTCGAGCGGCGACTGGTCAGCTCATAGGGGGAACCGATGGCGGCAGCCAACAATGCCGGGACGGAGATCCACTACGAGGTAAGCGGCGACGGCACGCCCGTGGTGCTGCTCCACGGCTTCCCCGATTCCGGACGCCTCTGGCGCCATCAGGTGCCGGCCCTGACCGGCGCCGGCTACGGGGTGATCGTCCCCGACATGCGCGGGTACGGGCGTTCGGCCCGGCCGGTCGAGGTCGACGCTTACGACATCGCTCACCTGGTGTCGGATGTGGGGGCGGTGCTGGCCGACGCGGGCGTGCCGCGGGCCCACGTGGTCGGCCACGACTGGGGGGCGGCGGTGGCTTGGGCGCTGGCTTCTGTGGCGCCCGACCCCGTCGACCGCCTGGTGGCCCTGTCGATCGGGCATCCGGCCACGTTCATGGGCCGCCCGGGTCAGCTGGATCTCGATCAGCTGGCGAAGTCGTGGTTCATGCTGCTCTTCCAGTTCCCGGGTGTGGCCGAGGAGTGGCTGTCCGCGAACCAGTGGACCAATTTCCGGACCCTCTTCCGTCACCCGGACGAAGACGGGGTGATCGCCGATCTAGAAGCGAATTCGTCGCTGACCCCCGGGCTCAACTACTTCCGGGCCATCGTGAACCCGGAGTCCTTCCTCGGCCCTCCACCGGCCCTGCCCCCCGTACAGGCCCCAACGCTGGGCGTATGGAGCAGCGGCGACTTCGCGCTGACCGAGGCCCAGATGACCCGCTCGGCGGAGCATGTGGCCGGCCCTTGGCAATATGCCCGTCTCGAAGGACCGGGCCACTGGATGCAGCTGGAGGCACCGGACCGGGTCAACGCGCTTCTCCTGGACTTCCTCACCGCGGAGTAGCCCCAGCCGGGTCGCCCCCGCTGGGCCTTGCGGGGGCGCAACTCTCAGGAGCTTGAATCCCCCACCGCCGGCTGACTTCGCGGACGTTAAGGCTGTCTGCCGTCGCCGCCTCATAAGCGAGTTAATGGCCCGGCGCGGCGCGGCAACGATGTCGGGAATAGCTGTCCTGGTTAGGAGCACCGCCGCATCTACGGGGCCGAAGGGATGCTCGGCGCTGGGCCGCCCTGCCGCATACCAGGGCTCCGGGCCAGGGGGTCCACGGGTTCGACGGGCCGCCCGGAGCGCGAACGTGGTTTCAGTACCAACATGCACGCGAATCCGCTCAGCTCCCGGTCCGCGGCCTTGGGCCGCCGGGTCGCCGCCATCGGAAGGAAGTCCCGTGGCCACAGTTACTGTCGGGCAGGAAAACAGCACAGACATCGGGCGCTCCCCTGCCCGGAAGCCGGATGCCTTGCACCGCAAGCACGCCGGAATGGCTGATCTGCGCGTTGTCGTCGGCACCGGGACGCAGCCTAGCCAGGAGCGCGTATACGGCGTTCGGCGTGCAATCTCGCAAGACATCGGGCGTTGCGAAAGCTCATTCACCGCAGAGCAAGCTCGCAAAACGGGTCCAATGCCCGTAGTTGCGGAATCCGCACGGCGGACCAGCCGCTCCGGACCGACCCCATCATCGCGTCGATCGGGTTCGTGCACCGGAATCCAAATGACCGGCTGGGGCAACATCGTGACAGCGGTCGTCTCTGGGGTCTTCCCGACGTTCTGAAAGACACATAGCTAAGGCTGGCACCAACCGCCCGCCTCGCGCGACCAGCTCAACTTCCCTGAGCACGGGCAGACCGGCATGAGCCCGACCGCGGGCGATCCGCGGCTGTCAGTGCTCGGTCAACGATACGGTGACGGCTTTGCCCGGTATGGGCATGCTCGCTGCCTCGGCGTGAATGGCGGCGCGGGTGGACGGCGCCAGCGGGCCGGCCGCCTTGATGTTGACCTTGCCGCCGCGCCGGCCCCACGCTCCGGCTAGGCGGCCGTTCACCACGAGTCCGTTCGGGTGGAACCAGTCCTGCAGCGGCGAGTGATCATTCTTGCCTGGGCCAACGAACAGCTGGGCGCGGTCCTGCCCGAGCAGGCGCAGATCCGACGCCACCAGTAGCCGGACGCCACGCGTTGGCGCGGCCGACCTGAGCGCGGACTCGTCGGCCGCCAGCACCCATGCGTCGCGACCGGCCAGGTCGACCCGCAGCAGCTCGCCGGCAATCAGGTCGAACGTCTTCCTGGCATCCCGCACCGACACGCCAGCCCACCAGGCGAAGGCGGGCGCAGTGGTGGGGCCAAACGCGTGCACGTGCCGGCGGCACAGCTCCATCCGGGCCGTTTCCGGATCAATCGACGGCCGCTCGTGTTCCCGCACGTACAAGGCGCTCGTCGTCCACCGGACCGCGATCCGGCCGGTCGCGCAGCCTGCCTTCGCGAGCAAAGCGTGGCCCCGCACCTCCTCGCCGTCCATCGCAGCGCACGACGCTCGGCCAGATCCTCGAGAACCTGCCGCGCCTGCGGGTCACGCGGCAGCCGGCCGACCGTAAACACCCCGAAATCGTCGGCGGGCAGCACGTACACCGCCGCGCGAGGGCTGTAGGTCTGGATCAGCCGCGGATGCTGCCACGCGGACGGCTCGCACGCCTCCACCCGAGCGTGCATTCCCAGCAAAGCGTCACGGGGAGCGGTGTCCTGCAGCCCGACATAGGCGGCCTCGACATACGAGCCAGCCGGCACACGGGTCGAAAGGTTGTTCACGACCAGGCGGTAGTTCACCGCCTGCCTTCTCGACACGCGCAGCATCACCATCCCGCCTGTCGGTATAGCACCGAACTGCAGCCGACAGTCATCAGCACATCCACAGCGCAGGCTGAACTACTGCGCTGCTAACGCCCAAGTATGCAGCAGCCACCGAAGCCGCCAGGGTCCTCACTTGCGGCCATCCCCCGGTAGCTGCCAAAACCGGCGACTCTCGGGCGGGTTCAGTCGAGAGTGGCCGCAGGCCATCGCGACGCGAGGCAAAACGCTCTCGACGGGTTCCGGCCGATGCCGGATCGCGTGCTGGCCGTCTTCTGGGACGGCGAGGCCGCCGCCTAACGGGTCCTCATGCTCCTCAGAACTGGACCGGCTGGCCAGGTCGCCGACCTCTGCACCTCATGTGTTGAGCGGATGCGTCGATGTCGTCGGGCCCGCCGGAAACCACCCCGATGCCGCGCTCGGCGAGCACCGCAGCCATCTCCACGGCCACGTGGTGCCGTAGGCGGCGGCTGCCCGCGAGCCCACCACGGCGACCGAATTGACGCACGTCAGCCTCAGATCTGCGACATCGCGCAGCCACACCAGCAGCGGCCGTGTGTCACCGAGATCGTCCAGCTGCATCGGCCACTCGGCGTCGCCAGGTGTGACCACCCGGAGGCCGCTCTCCTGCCAGGCTGCCAGCCTTGCCGTGCTGGGGATGCGCGGCGATCACCGGAGACCTGTTCGGAGTCTTTGCTCTCACCCCGACCGATGCGCTGGCGGTCGGGAACCAGGGCCGTACATTGATCGTGCATTGGAACGGCCGGACGTGGTCCAGGGTGCCGAGCCCGAGCCCCGGTGTGGCTGTCCTGGAAGCCGTCAGCGTCCGCAGCGCCAGCGATGCTTGGGCAGTCGGCTTCTACAGCCGCGAGATTAGCTCTCCGGGCAAGCGCTCGCTCATTCTGCACTGGAACGGCTCGGCCTGGTCGGTCGCCCGCAGTGGCGTGCTGGGACGGGGAGGAAGCCAACTCGCCGCCGTGACAGCGGTGTCCAAGGACGATGCCTGGGCGGTCGGCCGGTACTGCCCGACTCGGTGCTTCAACCAGGAAGTCAAGCGCTGATCTTGCACTGGAACGGAAACAAGTGGGCCAGAGTCCGCGCTCCCAGCCCGTGCGGTGGCAGTAACTACCTGCACGGAGTCGCCGCGGCGTCCGGCCGGGTGGCCTGGGCGGTGGGAGAGTGCGACAGCCCCACGGGGAGAATCCGCCCGCTGCTGCTGCGCTGGAACGGGGTTCACTGGTCGGCGTCTGCAGGCCGGACCTCGGCACTGCCGTTAACTTCCTGTGGGGCGTGACCGCGCTGTCCGGCTCCGCGGCGTGGGCCGTTGGCGAGCATTACCTCGCCAATGGCTACACGCGGGCGACGCTGATCCTGCGCTGGAACGGCAAGAAATGATCACCGGTGCCCAGCCCGGACCCGGGCATCTACGAGAATGTGCTTACGAGCGTGTCCGCCGTGTCGGCCAAATTTGCGTGGGCAGCAGGATTCGGCGGCACCACGTCGGGGCAGAGCCAGATCCTGGCATTCCGCTGGAACGGCGCTACCTGGGCCCCGGTTGCGACGAACACCACGGGCCCGGGCTTTCTTTTCGCTGTCAGCGCCGACACCGGCAAGGATGGGTGGCTTGTCGGGATCCCCAACGGCAACAGCTGCCGCCGACCCTTGATGCTGCACTGGACCGGCCTGGCCTGGACGCAGAGTTGCTAGCGCGCCCGCTAAGAGAGCCGATGTATCAGTCGTGACGGCGTCAGGCTGAGCGCCACACGACCACCTCGACGCTCACCGGGACCACTCCCTCGCCGGCCCACCGCGACCTCACACCTCCGCGGAAGCCCGCCGTTATCGTGGCGGCTTTGCGGGCGAGTTCCCTGGGTGTGATCGGCGCTGCGGGCATCGCAGAAATGGCAATCGGAACGCAACCACCTATAAATCCAGAGTCGAAGTGAGTCGCGCATATTCGGCGATCCGACCGCATGACCTGAGGCTCAGCTTCATTTCCGTGATCGATCCCGCTCGCGGCTCGGGAGCGCTTGCCGGCCTCATTTTCGCGCGCTTCTGTATCTTCGTCCGCGGCCTGGGAGGCATCCGGGTGGTGTGAGATGCTCAGGCGCTGGTCGAGAGCGCGCGGACCGGCACCGGCCGGACTCCACGGCCGCCATCGAGCCAACCGATTTGGGTTAGCGGAGGTGCCAGGGTGGCAGATCAGGCATGGCGTGAAGGGGAAGCGCCCGGAGACGATCCGGGCGGCTCGCTCAGCGGGCGTGTGGCGATCTTGACGGGCGCGGCTGGCGGCCTTGGCGGCGCGACCTGGCA
>DATAEH010000210.1:0-7607 GCA_036258115.1 Streptosporangiaceae bacterium | reverse complement strand
GCCGGGCCGGCAGGCCCGAGTCGATATGCAGGATCCTGTTCACCTGCGCGATCCCGGCGTGCGCGCCGGCCGCCTGCGCGAAGGCCGCTCCGGCCGAGCCGTCCCGAGCCTCCCCGCCCATCCGGACCCGCCCATCCGGACCCGCCCGGCTCGGCGCGCACGGACGGACGATGGGACTTTTCGTCCGCCGGAGGCCGCAGCAGTTCCGCCTCCCATTGACCCGCCGCGACTCATAGCTGCTCGCCTGATCGGTGCGCGCCTGCTGTTGCCGCCCGGTTGAGTCGTCGCCCGTCGGCGTGGCGCTACCCTGCGGGCCCGCCGGGTCGGGGTTGCGGGGAGGCGGGCAGCTGGCGGGCCGGGCTGGCTGCGGGCACCTGCTCGGGACTGGTCAGTGCGCTGGCGACCTGGCGGACGAAGGCACGAATAGTACCTTGGGCGACGTGGCGCAGGACCGCCCGGTCCAGGGCCGCCCCGACGGCTCTGAGCGGCGGCCGGTAGGTTCCGTCAAGCCGCAGGACGGCCTGGTGGCCGGCTGGCCGCAAGGACAGGTCCGCGTCGAGAACCGGGAACAGGTTCCCGGTGGTGCCGCCGGCTTCCCAGCGCAGCGGCAGGACCGTCGTGTCGCCGTGCGTGACCAGGCCGCGCATCCGGACCTGGACCAGCCTGGACAGACCGCGGGCTGGGCCGACCGGCAATAGCGCCACGCCGTGCTCAAGGTAGATTTCCCGTGACGCCGTATCCAGCATGCCACCGGAGATCAGGTTGGCCAGCCGCATCCGCGCAGCATCGATGCCGATGCTGAGCGGCACTTCGTCGGCGACGAACATCCCGTCAGCCCACCAGCCAGCGGCGCCGGCGCCCAGGGACTAAAGTCGCGATCACGGGAGCCATTGGACACGGTCTGTATTTCGCGCTCCGGCATGCAACGCCGGCAACGGGAGACCGGAAGCATGCTGCCAGGATCGTGACGAGGCCGAGCTGACCCGCCTCTGCGGTGGTGGCCCGAAGCTCGGCCAGCGCCTGCAGATCGACATCTGCGAGTCTTGCCAGCCGCGCTTCACTTCTCGTTCAGGCCGAAGGCTCGCGCTGGGCACTGAGTCGAGGGATTCGCCATTTCGCCACTGGCCGTCTCCAGCGAGTGATAGCCCTTGTGCACAGGACCCGTCCGATCAATGATCGGACGCAGAACCCGTCCCCTTCCGCCGGGGAAGTGGACTGTGCCGAGTGAGCGGAGCAGCAAGGGGGAGTCGATGGGCGGGCGTGCAGAACTTGAGCCCGGAGACGTTGTCGCACGACGGTACGAGGTTCAGCAACTGCTGGGTCAGGGTGACCGGAAGCGAACGTACCTAGCGCGGGACAAGAAGATGGACCGGCTCGTGGCGATCTCCTTCGTCAAGCCGGAGGCGGTTCTCGAAGATCCGCAAGGCACCGAGCGGGAGGCCAAGGTTCTCGGGCGTATCGGCCGTCATGCCAACATCGTGTCGCTCTACGATTACGACATAGCCGCGGACGGCTCCGTCGAGTACATGGTGTTCGAATATTTGAGTGGCGGCACCCTCGCCGAGTACTTGACGAAGGCGGGCAAGCGGTCGCTCGACGATGTTCTCAGACTCGGGCGTCAGCTCTGCCGTGGTCTGTCGCATCTTCATAAGAGGGGCATCATTCACCGGGACGTCTCACCAGAGAATGTGTGGCTCGATGAGCGTCATGAGGCTCACCTTGGCGACTTCGACTCAGCGATCCCTGCAACTGGCGCCGGTGATCTGCGACCGATCACGACTAATTCGTTTGCTGCCCCCGAGGAACGGAAAGGCGGAGTTCCTGACGCGCGCTCTGACCTGTACTCGCTTGGTGGAATACTCTACGTCGCTGCGACGGGCGCGCGCATTCCTGGGGAGCCCAGGCTTCTTCGGGCTCAGCGGTCGGACCTTCCGTCGGCGTTGGCAGATCTCACGTCAGAGTTGCTCTCGGAATCACCTGATGACCGGCCAAGGGACGCCGAAAGCGTGCTGGAGCGGCTTAAGGAGATCCACTACACATCGAACGTTGATGCGCTTATTGCCTCAGGCGAGGACGATAAGGTCGAGTTCAAGGCCTCGCTTCATCACCCATATGACGAGCTGTCTCCAGAGCTGCAGAAGCTGCAGCCTGGCCAGGCCAGAAAGGAGATCCAGAAGCTGCTTCGCAAGAGTGTCACCAAGACCATTTCCGCGTTCCTAAACAGCGACGGCGGGACGCTCCTGCTCGGAGTTGCAGACTCGGGTAAGGTGCTCGGCATTGAGCCTGATTATGAATACCTCAGGCAGGGGAAGCAAACCTCGGACGGCTGGCTGCTGTCACTGCAAGAGGTGATCATCAACGCTCTGGGAGCTGAAGTCTGGAACGCCGTTCGCGTATCGCTCGTGCCTCACGGATCGCAGACAGTAGCAGTCGTCTCTTGCCCTTCCCGCACCACCGAGACCTGGCACCGCGAGGACGGCACGGAGCGTTTCTACATACGAGCGGCGAACGGGACGCGCGAGCTGAGCGGTTCCAGCCTCCTCAAGTACGTACGCGAGCACTGGCCGGCATGACCCCTGGCCAGCTAAATCTGGCTGTGGCGTTGAACGGCGGCAGCCACTCGAATGCCCGGTTCCCCTGAGGAGGCGGTCCTCAGGCCAGCGGTTTCATAGGATCGCCAAGCATGCCGCGAACCCAGCGCCTGGCCATAGTCCTGGCGCTCAACCTGGCGCTGGTCGCTGCCCTGGTGGTGGTGGGCGTGACTGCGCATTCCCTGGCGGTGCTCGCGGAGGGCGGCGACTATCTCCTTGATGCTGCAGGCGTGGGTGTGGCTTTGCTGGCCATCTGGCTGGCCGCGCGTCCGGCGAGCAGGACTCGGCGAGCAGGCGTCTCAAAGGCGCCAAATGTTGCCGCGCTCATCAATGCCGGATGGCTGCTTGTACTCGAGGTGATCGTCGCGGCGGCAGCGGTGCGTCGGCTCATCACCGGCACACCCCAGGTGGACGGCCTGCCAGTGCTCATCGTGAGCGGCATTGCCGCCCTGGTCATGGCTGCCGGCGCTCTCATCCTTCGTGGGGACGGTAACGAGAAGGAGGACGAGGCTGACGAACACGACCTGTCCGTCGCGGCGGTCCTGCTCGATACTGTCGCGGACGCCGCCGCAGCGGCAGGCGTGGCCGTAGCCGGCGCGATCATCCTGGCAACAGGCGGCTGGTACTGGTTGGACCCCGCTGTAGCGCTGACCATCGCTCTGGTCGTCGCCTACCATGCCATCGCGCTGATCCGCAAAGTCCTCCTCCGGCTGCGGCCGCCGGCAACGGACAACACGGACGTTGTGTTATGCCCTGCCTGACGAGTGCATCATGTTCGGCGAAGTCGGCGAAGCCTTGACGCCCAGATCCGGCCACGGATACCTGCAAGTGTCGAGCGTGGTCTCCCTCGGGGCGCAGCTCAACCGGGCGGAGCCCGCCGATATTCCTTCTCACGTGCCGGCGGGGCCCTTAACTGCGAAAACATCGCCTGTAGGCCAGCACGGGCCAGATGCACTCTCATGCCGCGTTCAGGAGGTGAGCGCGAACGGCAGGTTGTGCGTCTTTATTCTGCAGATGGTCTTGCTGAGGAGGTAGCAATGGCTCTGTACGGCCGCGACGATCTGGCGTGGGATGAGTTGGCGCAGGCGGGGCTTGAGTTCCTCCTCGAGCGAGCGCGGCTCGAAAAGTTCACCTCCTGCACCGAGCTCAATGCCACCCTGATACGGCGTACGGGACTGCCCGGCTTTGACTTCAGCCGAGCAGACGAGCGCGCAGCAATGGGTCACCTGCTCTATCTGATCGTGGAGCTGAACCGGCCAGAGACTGGACTCATGATCTCAGCGCTGGTGAGCTACCTGGACGCCAACGATGCGGGCAGCGGCTTCTACGCGTACGCGCAAAGACCTGGGAATGCTTCAGCGAAACGCCTCGGCCATGCGAAAGCTGGAGTTCTGGTCCGGACAGGTCAAGGGGCTATATGAGTACTACGCGGCAGTCCGGCCAGCATGAGCGCCTTCGCTCGCTGGCGCGGCGCATGGCTCTGCGCCCGTCCTCTTCTGTCCCAATGAGACTGCGCACCGCGCCGAACCGGATCTTCTGAGCGGCACCGCTGGGTCTCCTCGGCGTGATCGCATGTGCGGCAGAGTCGGCGGTCGGTTGCACTGGGCTCCGGTCAGGCGAATTGGTGGCCCGCACTTTTGAGTGAGCGCCGCTGGCGTCCGGGGTCCGGCTGGAGTGGTCGGGCACTAGGTCAAGGAGGCATCGTTCTACCGATGGTCGTCGTCAGGTGGCGGGCACCTGGGCCGGACGGCGGGCCGCGGGGTGCTAGGCGATGCCGAAGGTGTTGATCTTCTCCGGGTAAATCCGGATGAAGGCCTCGCCGAACCCCGGCCCGAGGTGCGCGCCGCCGGCCGGGATCGCCTCGGCTCGCCCGCGGATCTCGAGAAATCGCGGCGTCCACGGGTCAATCGACGCAAGATCATCGACCACCATCGCCGCCCAGCCGTTGGCCTGCACATCCCGGTACTTCTTGGTGGTCGCGACGTGGTGGCCGCCAATGTCAATGGTGCCGAGCTCACCGTTGTAGCGGAACGATGTCGGCACGACGTGCGGCTTGTGATCGGCACCGGCTGTCGCCAGCCGGCCAAGCCGCTGGCTCGCGAGATAATCGATAAGCGGAGCACTCAGCTCATGTGGCGAACTCAGCTCGGTCATGAACCAAGTAAACAACTTGAAGCTCACTTCAAGTCAACCGGGCGTCTGGTGGGTGATTCCGGGATCAGGCGCCCAGCCCGCTCGCGGTGGCTGGAGCGATGTTCCGGCGCTGACAGCGGTCGGGCCAGGGCTAGCTGGCGATCTTCGGCGCTCTGTACATGGTGGTCGCGACCTGGGTGACGAGTCATCCCGCTGTGCGGATTGGCGCGGTGATGATGGCGTTCCGTCCAGCATGGACTGCCTCGGCAGGGTTGTTGTGCTTGCATACATCGGGGAGCAAACGGCGCGGAGCGAGTTGCCCGAAGGGATACTGGCTGACGTGGCGCTGGATAGGTTCGTTCGGGCGCTGGACGGATTTGAAGCTGTGCTTAGCGGAGTTGCGCACGGCGGCTGGAGTGCGCCGTCGCCGTGCGCGGGCTGGTCCGCCGCCGACGTCGCCGGTCACGTGATCGGTGATCTGCGGGCGACTGAGGCGATGGCGTGCGGGCGCGACGTGGAGCATGAGGCCGCTGGCCCGGGATCTGCTGCCGGCGATGATCCGCTGGCCTCGTGGCGGGCGGCGCGGGCTGACCTGATGGCGGCGCTGGACCCCGCGGCGCTGGCCCGGCTTGTGCCGGGGCCCTGGGGGCAGATGCCGCTGGGCGAGATCCTGGAGCGGTCGGCGATGGAGTTCCTGGTGCACACGTGGGATCTGGCGCACGCTACGCGCCAGGCCGCTGTGCCGGATCCAGCCCTGGTGCGCGACGCGCTGGGACCGGCGCGGCAGTTTGCCCCGCTGGCTCGTTCGTCTGGACTGGTCGGCCCCGAATACGCCGTGGCCGAGGACGCCGACGACCTGACTAGGCTGCTGGCGATCTTCGGCCGCCGCAACACCGGCAGTTAAGTCTCCATCAGAGACCTCTTAGCCCTCTGATCCCTGACGTCAACGAGCAAGCTAGGCAGTGACCGCGTCAGGTCCAGCCACGCCTCAGCCGCCATTGGGCGAGGCGACCGGCATGAGCCGGCGCTCCGAACCGGTCGTTATGTATGGAAGGCAAGGTAATTACCTATAGATCCAGTAGGCATCCATACTCGGCGGACTGCGCGCCCCAGCCGCTGCGCGAGCTCGGCTCGTCGCCTCCTGGCTCATCCCGCTCCCGGGGCACGTGCTGCTGCAGCCGTTCTACTCCGAACTCCTTGACTGGAACGACCCGCCGATGCTAGAGAGCTTCCTGAGGCTCGAAGCCAGCGCTGAGATCACGATCACGTGCTTTCGCGGCTATCGGCTGCCTGGCACAGGAGGAGAGGGCACCGGTCGTAGATAGATCGCGTCCATTGCGTCCGCAGCGTCGGCGGTGATTGGAGCTGGCAGACTCACTGAGCACGCCCCAGACGAAGGAGTCGCTCGTGGCTGACGTTCGCAACGACCAGTCCACGCTGAGCTCTAATGGCTGGAGTGCGCTGATCGACGCGATTAACGCCTTGCACGGCGTTGATGCGGCGGCGCCCGCTTACCGCGACTTCGTCGCCGTTCATGTCCGCGCGATGAACCCGCTCGACTTCGAGGGAATGTCGTGGGGCGTGCACACGATGGGGCGGATGATGATCGGCAGAAACTTCCTGGCGTGGCATCGCCAATACCTCCGTCAGCTCGAGCGGCGCCTGCAACAGGTCGACGCGGCGGTAACCATCCCCTACTGGGACTGGATGAAAGACCGCGAGATCCCCGCGCCCTTGAACGAGCCCGCGCTGCTTCAAAGCTGGAGCGTCACCCGGCAGTGGGACGCGAGCCAGCTTCCTGTCGAAGCTGACCTGCAAGCCGTCAACGCCCAGACGATATTCACGCCCTTCCAGCGCCGGCTGGAACAGGTCCACGGCTTTGTCCACGAAGCCGTCGGCGGCACCATGGCCGGCTCGTCCTCGCCCGCCGATCCGCTCTTCTTTCTTCACCACGCAAACATCGATCGGCTCTGGTCATTGTGGCAAAGCGCGCATGCAGAGGCGGACCCCCCGAACACGAGCGAGACGCTCGAACCCGCACCGCTCTTCGGCGTGACCGTCGCCAGCGTTCTTGGCCTCAGCTCGCTCGGGTACAGCTATGCCTAGCGCAGAATCCACGATCACCGCGCAACGACAAAATGAACAGTCTGAAGAGCGAGATCGCTGCGGTGCTCGAACAAGCGCGCCGCAGCTACGCCCGCCTCGTCCGGACCGTTCAGTCCCACATGCCAACTAGCGAGCCAGGCTCGATCACACAGTTGGTCTCAGCAAGCTCGCCTCAGCGCTTGTTCGCGCCGTCTCGCCGGCGTCAGACGCGACGATCATCCTGACACAGGCGGGCGCCAAGTCCGGCAGGAACGCGCAGCAGAATCGTCCCGCGCCGCATCCCAGCCGACCGCCAGTCCGATGCCGCGACCGGAGGCAGTGGACACCGCCGAACTGGGTGTTACGTGCAGCAGCAACCATGAATACCTATTTTACTAGTAGGCATTCCTATTCGGCGATCCGGCCGCATGACTTGCCAGGCTCAGCATCACTTTCTGTGATCGGTCCGGCTCGCGGCTCGGGGGCGCCCGCCGGCGTTGTTTCGCGCGCTTGTGTATCTTCATCCCCGGCCCCCGGGGAGGCACCGGGGCTGTGAGATGCTCAGGCGCCGCTCGAGAGCACTGAGCGGCCTCGGCCGTTCGGCCAGCCCGGCGGCGGTTCGGCCGGGTATCCACGGCAGCTGCCGAGCCAGCCGGCTTGGGTTAGCGGAGGTGCCAGGGTGGCAGATCAGGCATGGCGTGAAGGGGAAGCGCCCGGAGACGATCCGGGCGGCTCGCTCAGCGGGCGTGTGGCGATCTTGACGGGCGCGGCTGGCGGCCTTGGCGGCGCGACCTGGCA
>DATAEH010000209.1:0-82873 GCA_036258115.1 Streptosporangiaceae bacterium | reverse complement strand
AATGTCTGGGTGAATGGCAGCCAGGTGGCTACCTCGGCGACAGTCACCGGCGCTTACACCAGGTTCACGTTCAACATCTCCAGCCTTGTCGTCCCCGGCACCAACTCGCTCGCGATCCAGGTCAACCCCAACGACCCGACGACGCTGTTCACGACCGACAACGTGGACTGGACGCAGATCCCGCCGGACAACAACACCGGCATCCAGTTCCCCGTGCAACTGCAGACCGATGGCGCGCTCGCGGTCGGCAACAGCCACGTCAATCAGTCCGACGCGGCCAACCTGTCCAGCGCGGCGCTGACCGTCAAGACCGACGTCACCAACTTCACCGCGAGCTCGCAGACCGGCACGGTCACCGCGACGATTACGCCGCCGAACAGCGGAACGCCGATCACCGTCAGCCAGAACGTCACCGTGCCCGCGAACACGACCCAGACGGTGTCGTTCGCCCCGGCCAGCTTCCCGAGCCTGACGATCGCCAACCCCCAGGTCTGGTGGCCATACCAGATGGGCGCTCAGCCTCTCTACACCCTCGCCACGAAGGTCGCGCAGGGCGCCACCACGGACAACACCACCACGGAAACGTTCGGCATCAGGACCGTGACCTCGTTCCTGACCGGGTCCAACGCGATTGAGCCGAGCGGCACCCGGGCGTTCAAGATCAACGGCGTGCCGATCGTTATCAGAGGCGGCGGCTTCGACCCGAACCTGTTCTTGCACTACTCGGCCGCGGACACGGCCAAGCAGATCGCGCTGATGAAGGCCATGGGCGTGAACGCGATCAGGCTCGAGGGCCACATCATGCCGGCCGACTTCTCCGAGCAGATGGACGCCGCCGGGATCCTGGTCAACGGCGGCTTCCAATGCTGTGATGCCTGGGAGGTCGGCGGCACGCTGAGCCAGGCGCAGCTGAACGTGCTGCAGAACTCAGCGCAGACCATCGGGACGAACCTGCGCAACCACCCGAGCGTGTTCAGCTTCCAGTGGTCCGATAACCAGCCCACGAGCCAGCAGGAGCAGGTCTCAATCGCCGGCTTCACCGCGGCCGACTTCTACCCGCAGAACCCGCTGATCGCTTCGGCCGAATACAAGTCCACGACGACCCTCGGGCCGGCTGGAGAGAAGGAAGGTCCGTACGACTGGGTGCCGCCAAACTACTGGTACGACACCACGCACCTCGGCTCGGACTCGACCGTGACGAACGCAGGCGCCGCCTGGGGCTTCGACAGCGAGGAGAGCGCTGGCAACACGATCCCGACGATCGACTCGCTCAACAGGTTCATGTCGGCCAGCGACCTGTCGAATCTGTGGCAGAACACTAAGTTCAACCAGTTCCACACCAACTATGAGCCGCGCTGCAAGGCCGGATACTCCTTCGGCACTCTCTGCCACTTCGACACCGCGTTGAGCAGCAGGTACGGGACCTGGTCGAGCCTGAACCAGTACGTCGAGCAGGCCCAGGCGCAGAACTACGAGTCGGTCAGGGCCCAGTTCGAGGCGTTCATCGCCCACGCGAACAACACCCCGCTGCCATCGACCGGCACCATCTACTGGCAGATGAACAAGGGCTGGCCGAGCCTTCTCTGGCAGATTTACAACAGCGACGGCGACCAGGCCGGGAGCTACTTCGGCGCCCAGGAAGCCAACCGGACCCTGCACGCCATCTACGCGCTGGACACGGGAAAGGTCACGCTCGACAACCTGAGCAACACCACCCAGAGCGGCCTGTCGGTTGAGGCCAAGGTGTACAACCTGGCCGGGACGCTGCTCAATGATCAGACGGCTAGCAATATCAGCCTGTCCAGCCAGCAGGTGATGACCAACGTGCTGACGCCGGTGGTCCCGACCGGCAATCCGGTCCAGGTTTACTTCGTCGACCTGATCCTGAAGCAGAGCGGCAACTTCGTGGACCGCAACGTGTACTGGCTCTCCACCCAGCCCGACGTCGTGAACTGGACCAAGACGCTAGGTCAGCCGCAGGGCACTGAGACCACGTTCACGAACCTAACCTCCCTGCAGACGCTGCCGCAGACGTCGGTCACAGCGACGGCGACGACAGTCAACCAGTCAGGACCTAACGGCGCGGACCGAGCCACGACGGTCACGCTCACGAACACATCCGGCTCGACGGTCGCCTTCCTGCTTCGGGCCGACATCCGGCGCGGGACGGCGGGCGGCCAGGAACTGTCCGGTGACAACGAGCTGCAGTCGTCGATCTGGCAGAACAACGACATCACGCTTTTCCCCGGAGAGTCGCAGACCCTGACCGTGACGTGGAACTCGGCCGACTTGCAGGGTGCCACGGCGGTGGTCAGCATCTCCGGCTGGAACCTCGCCAAAATCGACATCCTCGGATAACAAATCGCTGGAGTCCCGCCCGGCCACCTGGCCGGGCGGGCGGGAGGAGATTGCATGCGACTTCGGCACCGGCTTGTCCTGGCCACATTGGCGGCGACCGCCCTGCTCGTAGGCGGACCCGTTTCGACCCCCGCTTTTGCCTATACGTCCCTGCCGGCCCACGTGTACGCGCCGTACTACGAGACCTACCTTGCACCTAACACCCCGAGCCTCACCGCGACCGCACAGGCATCCGGCGCGAAGTACTTCACGCTGGCGTTCCTGCAGTCCACGGGCAAGGGCTCGTGCAGCCTGGACTGGAATGGCAACTCGTCCCAGCCGCTGAACTATTACGCGGCCGATATCGGATCGCTGCGCGCGGCGGGTGGCGACGTGATCCCATCGTTCGGCGGCTACAGTGCCGACCAGGGTGGCACCGAGATCGCGGATTCATGTAAAGACGTGAACGCGATAGCTGCCGATTACGAGCAGGTGATCACAACGCTCGGCGTGACCCGCTTGGACATGGACGTCGAAGCGAAGTCGCTGAACAACACGGCCGGCATCGACCGGCGCAACAAGGCCATCGCGCTGACCGAGCAGTGGGCGGCAGCCAACGGCATTCCGCTGCAGATCCAGTACACGATCCCAGTCGAGCAGTACGGCCTCGACCCCAACGGCGAGTCCGTACTGCAGAACGCCGTTGCCGACGGTGCCTCCGTGACATCGGTCAACATCATGGTGTTCGACTATTACATCGCCGGCGAGGGCGTGGTGAACATGGGCCAGGCCGCCATCAACGCCGCGAACAACACCCACACGCAGCTGGCCGGCATCTTCCCGTCACTGACCTCGGCGCAGATCTGGAATATGGAAGCGATGACCATGCTGCCCGGGATCGACGACTACCCGAAGAAGACCGAGGTCACCTACCTACCCGACGCGCAGACCATGCTCAACTTCGCCCAGGCAAACAACATGAATTTCCTGTCGATCTGGGCGATCCAGCGCGACAATGGCGGCTGCCCGGGGACAAGGGACAGCAACACCTGCTCCGGGATAGCGCAGAACACCTGGGACTTCAGCCACCTGCTGGAGCCATTCACCGGCTGACCAGCTGAAAGGAAAAGATGCGATGCAAGATCTGGCTGACCGTAGCTACGGCCGCTGTCCTCGCAGCGGGCGGCTCGGCCGCCACGACCGCTCGCATCGCACCGGCCACCAGGCATTGACGACTACCCCAAGAAGACCGTTCACGCGCTCGCGATGACGGCAGACGAGGGTCCCCGGCGCGTCGCCGGGGACCCTCAACTGGATTAGTCGTGGTGCCTGACCCAGATTCCGGTGTTCTGACCGTTGTTGTAGACGGTCGGAGCATTGACCTGCACGGTGCCGCTCTTGGTACCGTCCGAGGTCTCGATGACCTGGCTGGAGCCAACCAGGCTGACATGCGTGCCGTTCTTCTGGGTGACCTTGGTACCGGTCAGCAGCGCGAGCCTGAAGTCCTGCCCTGGATTAATGAAGGCACTCCCTGGCGTGCCCGCTGGGAAGTTCGCGAACTCGGCTCCGATCCGGACTGATGAGAACGCCGCACCTGGATCAGCGAACCGTGCTGAGAAGACCTGGCCTGAGGTGTTGTCCTTGGCTGTGAAGTAGATGAAGCCGTTGCTGTAGTTGCGGAAGATTGACAGCGTGACGTTGTCGCCTGACTTCATCGTGGGCGAATTCGGATTTGTGTACGTGATGCAACTCGCCGCTGTGCAGTCACCAGGCTGCAAGTCCACAGCTGCGGCGTTCCACGCACTTCCAGGGACCGCGCTGATACCTAGGACGAAGACGTCATCGTCCGACCTGAGCTGGACGCTGATCCCGCCGCCCGAGGTGTACGGCAGCTTGTTGGAATTCGGCAGGTTGAACGTGGTCTCCACGTAGCGGTAATGCACGCGGGGAGCGCCGATCGCTGCTCCCGCCTGCTCCGCACTGTAGATTTTAGGCCGCGTGGTGGCCGCGCTGGCCGATCCAGCCCCCAACGCGAATAGCGGGGCCGTGATGGCAATCGCTGCCATAAACCCTATCGCTAGCCTTCTCATGATGATGCCTCCATCGGTTGACTGCAGCGAGCACGGCTCCTGTCAAACCCGGCGTCTTGTCAGATCTGCCTCTCGTCAGAGGCGGCCCCGTGGCGCGACCGTCATCCGATTTCGTTGTGCAGCCGACCCGCTTCCTGCATGCTGGTGTCACGGGTGCGGCAGAACCAGAGGCATCGGCCACGAGTTCCGGGGACGTTCGTCCTCTGACCGGCATTGAGGCAAGAACCCGTCCTAGCAACGCATGGGCCCCCAGTGAGGGTCACAATTTCGGCGATCTAGCGATGATCCTTCGAGGATCTTCGAGGGATCTTCGCGATTATGAGGTTCCGCGCTCTAGGGCGGACTCGAGGGCTGGGCGATGACGGATGATCCAGGCTGCGGAGCGGGCGCGCCACGCCATCGCCCAGCACGCGACCGGGTGTGACGTCATCGCCGGGGTGACCTCTGCGTCGTCTGCTTCCCACGCCGCATCGGTGATGGCGAATTCGATGATGGTCGTGAGGAGTCCGGCGCGCTGACGCGCGGTCAGGCCGTAGCCGTCGACGATGGCGGCCAGCTGCTTGGCGCGTTCAGCGAGCGGAGGCAGCCCTTCGAGCTCCGCGACGATGTCGTCGTGCAGCTTGGCGTTGAGCCAGCACAACTGGGCCAGCTCGACAAGCGGGTCGACAGGACCGGCAGTCTCCCAGTCGATCAGCCCGACCGGAAGCCCGTCGCGGGAGACGATGTTCCATGGCGCGACGTCGCAGTGCCCGACGACCTGCACAGGGCCGCCGAGGTGCCGGCCATGCCAGGGAAACCAGACGGCGTCTGGTTCTGGGCGGAACGTGCTCGTCGCCCTGTGCAGGTCGCGGAGGAGACGGCCGAGGGCGGCGGCGCCTTCAATGGTCCACGGACCTGGCTGGACGAACTCGCCCGCGATGAAGGTCAGCATCTCGCGGCCGTCGACGTCGATGCCGGAGCCGACGAGCCTGGGTGCTGCCTCGAATCCTTCGGCTTCAAGGTGCCTGAGCAGGGCATGCACAGCGGGCGTCCACGGACCGGCGTCGCGTAGCACGACGTCCCCGCGACGATGCACGGCCGTCCGGCCGCCACCGCACAGCTTGACCTCGTCGTCGGCGTGTGCCACGCCTCATTGTGCGGTATCGATGGTCAGGCGATCACGTGAAATAAGAGGGAGTGTCTGCGGTAGGGCGTAGCGAATGCGGCAACATATGCCGCAAATCCTTCCTGCTATATACATCCCCATTGCCGCGCCAGGGGAGTTGGTTCCTTCAGGCAGGCGGGCTGAGGCCGCGGACGGCTTCGATTGGGTCGGTGCCAGGTGGCGGGATGACCGCGATGACCGGTGTGTCGAGTCCGGCGGCACGGTAGGCGTCAACCCGCTCCCTGCAGGTCTGCAGATCGCCGTGAATTACCAGGTCGTCAACGACCTCGTCAGGGATGGCCGCACTGGCGCCGCGCCGGTCGCCAGCGGCCCATTTCTCCTGCATCGCCTTGAGCAGATCGCCGCGGCCGAGCCAGTCGTGGAACGCCGCGTAAGCGGGAACGGTGAGGTAACCGGTCACCAGCCGCCTGCCGATCGTGCGCGCCAGGTCGGCATCGGTGGTCGGCAGCACGAAGATCCGCGCGATCAGCTCGCAGTCCGGTCCGGCGGCAGCGCGAACCATCGGCACCTCCTCGGGCGACAGCCAGTTGGTGATCGCCGCGTCCGCCTCGTCGGCGGCGAGCTTGACCATCTGCGGCCGCAGGGCCGCCAGCGCCAGGCCAGGTGCGACGGCGGGCGGCTTTTCAAGCCGGAAGCCGCTGACCGCGAAGGTCTCGTACTGCTCGGTGGTCTTCTCGCCGGTCAGCGCGGCCCGCAGGAACCGCAGCATGTCACGCGAGCGCTGGTAAGGCGCCTCGAACGGGACGGCGTTCCATTGCTCGACCACGACCGGCGTGGACGTGCCGATGCCCAGCACGAAACGGTCGGGGGCGAGATCGGACAACGTCGCCGCTGTCATCGCAAGCAAGGCGGGACCGCGCGTGTAAATGGCAGCGATGGCGGTTCCGAACCTGATCTGGTCCGTCCACTGCGAAGCCAGGATCAGCGGCGTGAACGCGTCTATTCCGCTGAGTTCCGAGGACCAGGCGTCGGTATAGCCGAGATCGGGCAATTCCGCAACGATCTCACGCTGCTCGGGCAGCGAGTGAGCCTGCAACGGCAATGTGATGCCCCATCGCTGGGTGGGCGCCATCGTGACCTCCAAGTCGCTTGTGGAGCAAAACGGAGTCTTTCCCGCTACATCATTTCGTAACGGTTATCTCGGCGATGGTGATGTTCGCGAGGTGCTAGATTCAGCGCGAGTTACCTGCTCCCGAGGCGGTGTCTCACCTGCGCGGTCAAGCGGTCGCGCGACCTTCACCCAGGGAAGGGACGCCGATGACAGCGCGCACCCTCGTTGTCCGATGGGCCATTCGCGCCGGAGCCGCCGCGGTGACGGCGGTCGTCGGGGCGGCGGGGCTAACCGGTGCGGCGGTTGCGCGGGCCGTGCCCCCCGGAAACAGCGGCGCCGCGCCGCCGCCCTCGGCTAACCCGTACTCTCCGGCCGCCGGGCACGGCTACCGGCACGGCGCGCTGCCGACGATCGGTCAGCTGCGGCGGATGAACCAGTGGGCGGCAAGCCACGCCGTCTCGCCGGCGGCCAGCAGGCTGAATCTCAGCTACGGCGGCGGTGTGCACGGCGTGGGCGTCACCACCGGACACGAGAAGGTCTACCTGGTGTTCTGGGGCTCGCAGTGGGGCGCGAGCGGGGCGGACTCCCACGGCGACGTCACGTTCGCCAATGACCCGAGCGGAGCCGCGCCGTACCTGCAGGAGCTGTTCAAAGGCCTGGGCACCGGCGGCGAGCTCTGGTCAGGCGTGATGACCCAGTACTGCGACGACGTGCCTTATAACTCGCATTCCTGCCCGGCGAATTCGTCGCACGTGGCCTACCCTGCCGGCGGCGCGCTGGCGGGAGTCTGGGCCGACACGTCGAAGGCGGCCCCTGACACGGCGACCGGCAATCAGATCGGCTCCGAGGCGGTCAAGGCAGCCCAGCACTTCGGCAACACGACGCAAGCCTCCAACCGTGACGCCCAGTACGCGATCATCTCGCCGTCCGGGACCCACCCTGACGGCTTCGGCCCCACCGGTCCGTTCTGCGCGTGGCATGACGACAGCGCCGATCCGAACCTGCCTGGCCGCCCGGTGAACTCCAAGCTGGACGTGGCGTTCACGAACATGCCGTACGTCACTGACCTCGGCGTCTCGTGCGGCGAGAACTTTGTCAACGGGGGCGCCCAGGGTGTGACCGACGGTTTCTCCATCGTCCTCGGCCACGAGTACTCCGAGACGATCACCGACCAATTGCCCGCGTCCGGCTGGACAAACGTCTTCACCGGCGAGGAGAACGCCGATCTCTGCGCATGGGGCCCCGTTGGAGTGGCTGGCGGCACCAACGACCTCGCCCTGACGACAGGCACCTTCGCGATGCAGTCGACCTGGGCTAACGACAACCAAGGCGGCGGCTGCGACTTCACGCACCGGATAGTCACCAACAACTGGGTGCTAAATGGCGGCTTCGAATCCGGCACGTTCGCGCACTGGAAGACAGCGGGCGCGGCAACCGCGATCGTGACATCCGGCACGCATGGCGGCAAGGACGCAGCGCGGCTCGGGAAGTCCACGCCGACGAGCGGGAACTCGAGCATCACTCAGACCTTCACGGCCCACGGCACGCAGCTGACGTTCTGGTACAACGGCCACTGCCCGGACACTGTCGCTGACTCGTGGGCAACTGCAACGCTGACCGACAACAGCTCGCACAGCAGCGTCACGGTGCTTGCCAAAACGTGCACAGCGCAAGCGGGCTGGCAGCAGGTCAGCCGCACGGTGATCGCCGGGCACTCGTACACGCTGAAGGTGGTCAGCCACGACGACGACGACGTCACGCAGGGCGATGGCAACGCCACGCTGGTCGACGACGTGGTGAATAAATAAGTCAGCCGCGCGCGTCAGCTCGTGAGTGCCAGGGTTGCCCCGGCTGGATCGACCAGCCGGTGGTGACCTTCCTCGCCGGCGAAGCTCACCAGGTCACCGCGGACGCGCGATTTCGGTCCGTCCGGCCCGGTGAGGATGCTGCCGTCGGCGTCGCACGCCACCAGCTCGCCGTCGACGCGCAGCAGCACAGGTCCTTGCCGGCCCGCTGACACCGAAACCCGGCCGGCTGCCAGGCCGGCGAGGACAGACTCCAGGCTGGCATCCTCACTCTGCACCCACGTTGTGGGCGCACCGGGCGGAGCGTCAGAACCTGGCCGGTGCCAGTCGCTGCCGCCGATGGCAATGGCTGCCGGATTCCACGCCAGCCACCAGCCGAGCGGGGTGGTCCAGTGTGGATCGAGCCAGCTCCAGTGCCAGACTTCGAGCAGCGGCGGTCGCCTGGCCATCGGGGCGGTCCAGCTCACCTGGCCGCCGTACGGGTGGTTCACCGACATCAGTCCGCCGCCACGTTCGGTCGTGGCCAGCCATTCATCCGGCGGCTCGCGAAAGTCGATCCAGCCGACATCGCCGAGCACGTTCGCATGCCCGCGCTCGGTCGTCACTTCCTGGCCAGGCAGCAACGTGATCCCGTGCGTAGCGGCGGCGGCAGATAGCTCGCTGTGATGGCTGACCGTGTTGTGATCGGTGACGGCGAGAAAGTCGAGCCCTCGGCTCGCGGCGTATCTGGCGAGTTCCTGCACGGTCATGGCGCCATCGGAATGCACGGTGTGCGCGTGCAGGTCGCCGGCCAGCCAGCTCATCCCGGCGCCGGCGGGAAGCTCACGCCTGCGCGGACGATCCGCCCGCGGCGGCGGGTTGCCGTGGTCACGTACCGGAGCGGTCACACCTGCCGTTGTGGCCGTGAGCTCGTACTTGACCCCGTCGGCGGGAATCTTATGCAGCCCGACAACGGCGAACCAGGTGCCGGGTTCTAGCTCACCGGAAAGGTAGCCAGGAGTGGCCGCTTCGGCTCCGATTACAAAGAACCGCCGAGCGCCCCCCGACCAGCCGCGGAAGCCGGAGGGGCCGAGACAGCCCAGGTCAAGCACGGCTTCTGTGCGGTCAAAGTCGAACTCGACCTTTAAGGCACCGGTTCCATAGGGCACGTCGAACGGCAGGTAATGCAAGACCGACTCGCACCTGTCTTCGATGGTCCACACCCCGGCGTGCCGAGTCTGGTTCATGCCCCCTGTCTACCTCATCGCCCTCGCCTCGGCAGATTCGGCGGCCTCGCGGTCTCGCTTGACCGCCGTAATTCAACGGTTGTAGAGTTCAACGTGCGTTGAATTTCCCGTGCGAGGCGGAGGCACGCCAATGTGGGCGATGATCGTGAAAGAGTTCCGTCAGGTCCGCAGAGACCGAAGGACGCTGGCGATGATGATCGTCCTCCCCGTCCTGCTGCTGGTCGTTCTCGGCTATGCCGCGAGCTTCGACGTCAAGACGATCAAGGTCGCCGCATCGGGACCGCAGGCCGGCGCGGTCGCCAGCACGTTGCGGGCGCCGTTCGACGTGACGTCGACTGCGCCAGGCGGCGGTCCTACGTGGGCGCGGGACCAGTTGCGCGATGGCAAGGCCGATGTCGCCATCGTCACCGGCGGCTCGCGGCCGCACGTGCTCATCGACGGCAGCCAATTGTTCTCCGCCAAGGCCGCGCTCGCGGCGCTAGCCGAGTTGCAGCAGCGCGCGGCCACCCAGCCGGGCGGACTCGCGCTGCACCCCAAGGTCACGGTGCTGTACAACCCGGGCCTGAAGACGTCGAACATCATGATCCCAGGGCTGTGCGGCGTCGTGCTCGTCTTCGTCGGCACGATCATCACGAGTCTCGGCGTCGTCCGTGAGCGCCAGTCGGGCACGCTCGAGCAGCTTGCCGTGATGCCGCTAAAGCCCAGGGACGTCTTCCTCGGCAAGATCGTGCCGTACTTCCTGGTGGCGGCGGTCGACCTGGCGATCGTGCTGGTGGTCGGCATCACGATCTTCGGAGTGCCATTCCACGGCTCGCCGGCCACCTTTGGCCTTGGCGCGCTGCTGTTCCTGTTCGTCACGCTCGGCATCGGCGTGCTGATCTCCAGCGTCTCCCAGAACCAGGGCCAGGCGATCCAGCTCGCTGTGATGACGCTGTTGCCGCAGGTATTGCTGTCCGGGCTGATCTTCCCGCTCAGCTCGATCGCGGCCGGAGTGCGCTGGATCGCATACTTCTTGCCGCTCACCTACTTCAACCAGATCTCGCGCGGCGTCATGCTGCGGGCTGAACCGATCGCCTCGCTCTGGCAGCCGTTCGTCTTCCTCGCGCTGCTCGGGCTGATTGTCGTGACTGGCGCGACGCTCCGGTTCCGCGGCTACCTGGCGCCGGCGGCCAGGGAGCACCGCCCCCGCAAGCCTGCCGTGCAGACGCAGGGAGCAGGGGCATGACGTGGGGAGCCGAAGAGATCTCGGTCACCTACGGGAAGGTCGTGGCGCTCGATCGCGTGTCATTGTCGGCTCCGGCGGGCCAGGTGACGGCGGTTGTCGGCGGCGACGGGGCGGGTAAGAGCACGCTGCTGCGCTGCCTCGCCGGGGCGTTGGCACCAGATAGCGGGATGGTCCGGCGTCCGGACAAGCGGCGAGCCGGATACCTGCCGGCGTCCTCGGGGATCTATCCCGATCTCACCGTCGCGGAGAACCTGGATTTCCGTGCGGTCGGCTACGGCATGTCCAGGCGGCTCGCCCGACGACGGGCGGCGGAGTATCTCGACCGCGCAGGGCTCACTCCGGCCCGTGACAGGCTGGCCGGCCAGCTGTCCGGCGGCATGCGCCAGAAGCTTGCGGTGATCGCGGCGATGCTGCACCATCCGGAGCTGATCGTGCTCGACGAGCCGACCACGGGCGTGGATCCGGTCAGCCGGTCGGGGCTGTGGTGGCTGATCGCCAGGGCGGCAGCCGAAGGCTGCGCGATCGTGCTGGCGACCACATACCTGGACGAAGCCGAGCGGTGTGCATCGGTGCTGGTACTTGACTCGGGCAGGGCGCTCGCGTCGGGGACGGCAGAGACGATTGTTGCGGCGATGCCCGGCTCGCTGCGTGCCGTACCGGCCAAGCCAGAAGGCGAGGCCGCGGTGCGAGCGTGGCGGCGGGCCGGCACATGGCGTGTCTGGGACCCCGGCGACGCCGTCGCCGGAGCCGGTCACGGCCAAGCCCTGGCCGGGGACCTGATCACCCCCGACCTGCAGGATGCGGTCACGGTTGCCGCGCTGGCGTGGGGAGGTGCGGCATGAGCTCTCTGGCCGCTTGCGTGGCGGTGACGAAGCGGTTTGGCGCGTTCACCGCCGTGGACGGGGTCAACCTGGAGGTCGCACCCGGCGAGATCGTTGGCCTGCTCGGCGCCAACGGGGCCGGCAAGACCACGCTGATCCGCATGCTGCTCGGTCTGCTAGGCACCTCAGAAGGCGACGTCACGCTGTTCGGGGAGGCGCCATCCAGGCGGACGCGCAGCAGGATCGGCTACGTGCCGCAGGGCCTTGGCCTGTATGACGACCTGAGCCCGGCAGAGAACCTGGAGTTCAGCGAGGCGATCTTCGGCCAAGGGGGCACTCCGCTGCCCGATGAATTCAAGTCCTACGGGCGCGAGCTCGTCGGCTCACTGCCGCTTGGCGTGCAGCGGCGGGTGGCGTTCGCCCAGGCACTGTCGCATCATCCGGACCTGTTGATGCTGGATGAACCAACCTCAGGTGTAGATCCGCTTGGCCGCGCCAGACTCTGGGAAACCATCGCAGGAGCGGCCGACGGGGGAGCGGGCGTGCTCGTCACAACGCACTACATGGAGGAGGCGCAAGAGTGCGGAAGGCTGGTCGTCATGGCCTCGGGCAGGGTCGTCGCGGAGGGCACGGCCGCCGAGATCGTCGGTGGCCGGCGCGTGGTCGCGGTCGAGGCGGCGACCTGGTCCGCGGCCTTCAACGCGCTTGAATCCGCTGGGCTGCAGGTCGCACTCGCGGGGCGCGGGCTGCGGGTGCCTGGAGCCGATCCGGCCGTGGTAAAGCAGGCGCTCGGTGAGATTCCGGCGGCCATACGTGAGGTTCCGGCCACCCTGGAGGAGCGCTTCTTCGAGCTCACCCAGCAGGCTGCCGTGGCGGACGCCGCGTGAGTTCGGCTGAGCATTCCCCGCAGCGGCGGGTGCCTGGCCGAAGGACTGCCGGACGGCGTCCTGGCGACAGCGGCACGAGGGCGGCCATCGGCGAGGCGGCGCGGGCGCAGTTCGCCGAGTTCGGGTACCACGGCGCCACTATCAGGGGCATTGCCGCCGCTGCCGAGGTCGACCCCGCGCTCATCCATCACTACTACGGAACAAAGGAAGCGCTCTTCGCCGACGCGATGCGGCTTCCGGTCGTGCCGAGCGAAATGCTGACCGCTGCGCTGGGGAACCGGCCGGAGGACAGCGGCCTCGGCGCCCACCTGGTGCGGACCGCCCTCACGGTGTGGGAGTCCGCTGAGGTGAAGGAAACCTTCCTGGGGCTGCTGAGGTCAGCGGTAACCAGCGAGCAGGCGGGCGTTATGCTCCGCGAATTCATCACCGACTCGATCCTGGCTACGGTCGCGAAGGCGACCGGCCTTGACAAGCAGTGGAGCCCGGCAGAGGCCGAGTTCCGCGCCACGCTGGTAGCCACCCAGATGCTCGGGCTGGCGCTGACTAGGCTCGTGCTCGGCCTGCCTGGCGTCGCGGAAGTCAGCGTGAATGAGCTCGCGACCGCCGTCGGGCCTTCGGTCGACCGCTACCTGACGGGCGACATCGGGGTGTCGGCCAGGCCATCGCGGCGGAAGAGACCAGCCAGAACGAAACGCTGAGTCCGGAACTGCGTGTCCTCGCCGAGCCCGAGGGGTGCCCATCGGCCTGCCCGCCGCAATCCCGGCAACCCGGACTAATCGCCCATCGACAGGTTCCATCAGATGTATGAATGTACCATTCATCACCTGAATTCGGTATGAATGTGACATCCATACACGACTGAGAGCCTGGCTGCTACGCCCGAAACGGCTATATCGGTACAGAATGGCCCGCCGGAGCTTGCAGGCCGATCGTCGACGCCGGACTCATAGTCGGCCCTGAGCTCGCGAACCGAACTGAAGGGCGTATCTGCAGTTCTGCGTGGGTATTTACCTGCTATGAAGGGCGACCGCGTCGAGATTGTCGTGGACGCAGGCGAGGTGACCAAAACCTACGATGTCCTTGCCACCAAGGCAGGCCGGCGAGTCGAGGTGGTCACCAGGCGCGGCCAGGTCGAGGTCAGCGAGCTGACCAGGAGTGGCACACCGGTCAGGACGGCCAGGTTCATGGCCACTCGCGTGATCGCAGTGGTCGAACATCCTGCCGACGGATCGCGCGGCGGGGGAGCGCGAGTCACGCCACGAATAGCCCCGGGTTAGCGTCAATCCGGTGGACAAAATCCTGGGCAGCTGCTCGCCTGCCGAACTCGCTAAGCGCAAAAGCTTCAAATGGCGCACCTATCCGCCCGACGTCTTGCCAGCGTTCGTCGCCGAGATGGATTTCACCGTTGCCGACGAGATCGGCGATGCGGTGCGCGCGGCGCTGGCGATCGGCGACACCGGCTACCCGCATATCGGAGAGCTGGGCGAGGCCTTCGCGGGCTTCTCGGCAAGGCGACTCGGCTGGGCGCCGCGGAGCGACTGGGTGTTCGCGGTGCCTGACGTCATGACCGGAGTCATCGAGGTGCTGCTCGCGACCACGCCGCACGACTCCGGCGTCGTGATCAACCCGCCCGTGTACGGACCGTTCTTCCTCCGGATCGGGTTCATCGGACGCAGGATCGTGGAAGCGCCGCTGCGCAGGTGCGACGACGGCAGCTACGACCTGGACTTCGATGCTCTCGACGAGGCACTTGCCCGCCCAGACGTGAGCGCCTACCTGCTGTGCAGCCCCCACAACCCGCTCGGCATCGTCTGGAGCTCCCAGCAGCTCACCACCATCGCCGAGCTGTGCCAGCGGCACGACGTGCAACTGCTGGTTGACGAGATTCATGCTCCGCTCACGATGCCTGAGGCGCTCTTCGTGCCATTCGGATCGATAGACCACGAGGTGACGCAGCGCGCCTACGTGTTCACCTCCGCCTCCAAGGGCTGGAACATCGCGGGCCTGAAATGCGGCATCGCGATCGCCGGCGGGCAGCAGGGCGCCGACGTGCTTGCGGAACGGTGGGAAGCTCTGCTGTGCTCGCACCTAGGGCTGCTGGCCTCGGTCGCCGCATTCGACCGGGCAGAGCATTGGCTGGACGCGGTGGTCGCGCAGATCGACGAGAACCGTACGCTGCTCGCCGGGCTGCTGCGCGACCAGCTTCCTGCCGTCGGCTACGTTCCTGGGTCGGCGACGTTCCTCGCCTGGCTGGACTGCCGGGGTCTGGGGCTGGGTGACGATCCCGCGGCCACCTTCCTTGAGCGCGGCCGGGTGGCGCTGAGCCCCGGCCGGGAGTTCGGCGAGCAGGGCGCGGGATTCGCCCGGCTTAATATCGGCACCTCACCCGAGCTCATTGCAGAGGCCGTGCGCAGGATGGCGGCATCGCTTCCCGCCGCCTAGGCGGCGTCCGGTACCTCACGATCGTCACCTTGCTGTCTTGTCGCAACGGTTGGCCTACCTTGTCCGTCTTAACCGGTGACCCGAATCACCTCAGCCTCGCCGCCGCGCGGAACGGTCACTGGCTGCTCTACCTGGCGGACCACGACCTGTGGGTGTCGCGGGACGGGAGCATCCCAACGAAGCTAGCCACGGGCCTGATCGCGGCTAGCTGGGTATAGCCAGCAGGCCACACTGCCGCTCTGACCAGGTATGCGACGGGTACGTACCCTGGTCAGCATGCCCTTTCCATGCAAATGTGGGTAGCAGGCGCGAGGGGCGACGCTGCGCGTGGAGGGACTTAGATGGGCAGGGAAGTACCTGCGACCGCGATTAGCCGTCAACATAGGAGAACATACCGGGAAAAAGTACGCATGTGCCTGGACGTGCTCGATCGGATGCTGCAGGAATCGCGTTTCGATGCCGGGTCGCGCCGGGCTGGCCTGGAAATCGAGTTCAATCTCGTCGATAGCCTCGGGTACGCGGCGATGACCAATGCCGACGTGCTCGCTGCGATCGACAATCCCGCATGGACCAGCGAGCTCGGGCAGTTCAACGTCGAACTGGACTCCGATCCCGAAACGCTGACCGGATCGGTCTTCGCTAACCTCGAGGCCGGCCTCAACGGCACCCTTGCGCACGCGTTCAGGCGTGCGGAGGCGGCGGGCAGCCGGATGCTGATGATCGGGATCCTGCCGAGCTTGCGGCGTCGTGATATCGGCGCCGAAACGATCTCGTCCAATCCGCGGTTTCAGATGCTGAACGACCAGATGCTCGCCGCGCGCGGCGAGGAGATGCGGATTTGCATCGACGGCAGAGACCAGCTCCTGGCCTACGTCGACCACATCCTTACCGAGGCAGCCTGCACAAGCGTCCAGTGCCACCTTCAGGTCGGTCCTGACATGTTCGCGGGCTACTGGAACGCGGCCCAGGCAATCGCCGGGATACAGGTCGCGCTCGGAGCGAACTCGCCGTACTTGTTCGGCCGGGAGCTGTGGCGCGAGACCAGGATCACGCTGTTCAAGCAGTCGACCGACACCCGCTCAGAGGAGCTTAGGAGCCAGGGAGTCAGGCCGCGAGTCTGGTTCGGCGAACGATGGATCAGCTCGGTCACCGACCTGTTCGAGGAGAATCTGCGGTATTTCCCCGCGCTGCTGCCGCTCATCGACGACGAGGATCCGGTCAGCGTGCTCGACCGCGGAGAGACGCCGGACCTCGCCGAGCTGGCCCTGCACAACGGCACCGTCTACCGGTGGAACCGCCCGGTGTACGCCGTCGCCGACGGCAAGCCGCATCTGCGGGTGGAGAACCGCGTTCTTCCGGCCGGCCCGACGCTCGTCGACGTGCTGGCCAATGCGGCGTTCTACTACGGGCTCGTGCACGAGCTTGCCGAGGCCGATCCGCCGGTGTGGGCGCAGATGCCGTTCTCCGCCGCGTGGGCGAACCTGGTGGCGGGTGCTCAGGATGGCATCGACGCCGTGGTGTTCTGGCCAGGCCATGGCCACCTCCCTGTGGCGGACCTGACGCTCCGGCACCTGCTGCCCTTGGCCGCGCGAGGACTGGAACGCCTCGCGGTGGACTCGGCCGACGCGTCCAGGCTGCTCGGAGTCATCGAGGGGCGCTGCCTGCTCGGCCAGAACGGAGCGTCCTGGCAGGTCGAATCCGTCCACGAACTGCAAGATCGAGGTCTGGCCGACCGCGGCGAAGCGCTACGCCTGATGACACAGCACTACATCGGCCAGATGAATGCGCGTGAGCCAGTGCATACCTGGCCGGTCATGTGACCGGCCGCGCCGTTAGTGCGCCACGTCGATGACGATCCGCCAGCCCGACTGGGACGAGCCGAGTTCGAACACCCGGAACGGCAGCTTCGCCCGCACGCCGAGGCCGATCGACGTCACTCGCTCGAACGAACCGGCACCTCTGACCTGGCGGAAGGTCTTGAAGCCGGACACGTTGGTCAGGTTCACGGCGTTGGGGTGGTAGTGGCTGCCCGCCGGGCCCCGGACGGTGATCAGGATCTTCGCGTGGCCGCGCACCTTCAGGACCTTGCCGGAAGGATCAGCCACGATGCGCTTGACATATCGTGCAGAAAACGGAGGCCGCTTCCCGCCGCTCATGTCGATGACGAGGCGGTCGAAGCAGCCGTGCTTGCCTGCGCGTACGGCTCGCACGCGCGTCGCGACCGTGATCGCGGCGGAACCGCGGTGCTTGGCATTGGTGCCCCAGTGCAGAGAACACCCGGCACGGTGTTGCGCGGAGTTGGCGGCGGATGGGCCCGCAGCGGATGCGCGCGTGGTTGGCGCGGCTGTTGCCGGGGCTGCAGCCGCGACCGTCAGCATGGCGGTGGCTCCCGCCGTGCCCAGCACGGCGAGGGTAGTTCTGATGTTTGGCATTCCTGGCCTCCTGTCGGTTGAGTGAGGACTGGTACTACCGGCTAGCGGGAACGGTACCCGGAATGGAAGGAAGTTAATGGTCAACGCCCAGTACGAGTCGTCGGCGGCGGATCCCGACCTGGAAGAGCACTTGCCGGGCCAGCCGGCTGACCTGTCAGGGCCGGACGATGAGCCGATCCCGGCGATCCCCGCATCGGCAGGAGCGCTGGTCTTCGACAAGAAAGGACGCCTGCTGATCCTGAAGCCGACCTACAAGAGTGGCTGGACGATCCCGGGCGGAGTGATGGAGGCGGACGGTGAGTCACCGTGGGAGGCGTGCAAACGCGAGGTCCGTGAGGAATGCGGCGTGATCGTCCAGACCGGCCGCCTGGCCTGTGTCGACTTCCGCAGGCCGCGGCCTGGCCGCCCGGGCGGCATCAGGTACCTGTTCTATTGCGGGAGGCTGGACGACGCCGCGCTGCGCGGTATCGAGCTGCAGCCCGATGAGATCTCCGAGCACCGGATCGTCAAGCCTGGCAAGGCGCTCACCCTGCTGCGAGGGCCGATCAGGCGGCGGGTACGCGGCGCCTTCGACGCCATTGCCACCGGGTGCAGTGTCTACCTTGAAGATGGGCGCCCGGTTCCCGGTGTGTCTCCGCTTTAGAGTCTGGGCCTAGTCCTTCCCGTCCGGCAGGTACCACCGATAGGGCGCGATGAGGTGCTTGATCGAATCCGGCCCCCAGGAACCTGGCTCGTAGAACTCGATCGGCGGCGGGTTCTCAAGTAGCGGTGCCGCCACATCCCACAGCCGCTCGATCTCGTCAGACCTGGTGAACAGCGACTGATCGCCGAGCATCGCCTCCAGGATCAGCCGTTCGTAGCCCTCGAGCTCGTGCATCCGGTGGAAGGAGTCTTCGTAGTCGAACGACATCTCAACCTCGCGGAGCCGCATGGCGGGCCCTGGCTGCTTGGCGAGGAACCTGACGGCGATCCACCCGGGGTCGTCGAAGTCGATCATGATCTCGTTGCGGCGTTCGCCTGCGGGCAGGTGCGCGACGTTCGGGAACATCCGCAGCGTCGGCTCCTTCAGCCCGAGCGTGATGGTCTGACGGCGCTGTGCCATGGACTTTCCCGAGCGCAGGTAGAACGGCACATCGGCCCATCGCCAGTTGTCGATCTCTATCTTCATCGCGATGAACGTCTCTGTCTGCGAATCCGCGGCGACGCCCGGCTCATCGCGGTAGCCGTTGTACTGCCCGCGTATGACCTTGGCGGGCTCGATCGGATGTAGCGCGCTGAAGACCTTCGACTTCTCATCCCGCAGCGATTTCGCGCTGAGGCTCGTCGGCGGTTCCATGGCGACGAAACCAAGCACCTGGAACAGGTGCGTCACGATCATGTCGCGGAAAGTGCCGGTGCCCTCGAAGAACTGCGACCGGCCTTCGATGCCGATCTTCTCTGGGACGTCGATCTGAACGTGCGAGATATGGTCGCGATTCCAGATCGGCTCGAACAGGCCGTTCGCGAATCGCAGGGCCAGGATGTTGTCGACCGATTCCTTTCCGAGGAAATGATCGATCCTGAATACCTGCGACTCGTCGAAGACCTTGTGCACCTCCTGGGTCAGCTTGACGCACGTCGGGCAGTCAATGCCGAACGGCTTCTCGATGATGACGCGTGAGTTCTCTGCCAGCTTGGTCTGACCGAGCAACCCGACTACTGACGCGAAGGCTGATGGCGGTACTGCCAGGTGAAAGAGCCGTCTCGGCTGGCCACCGATCGCATGCTCGGCCTCTTGCACCGCATCGAGGAGGGGTTTGGGGTCGTCCGGGTCCGCCGCCCCGAAAGTGAGCTTGCTCTCGAAATCCTGCCACGCCGCTCCGCTGGGTTTGGCGAGGCCAAAATCAGCGACCGCGTGCTTCGCGTGCGCGCGGAACTCGTCATCGCTCATCGCGAACTTGGCAGGGGCCGAGCCCACGATCCGGTAGTTCTTCGGTAGGAGATGGGATTTGGCTAGGTGAAACAGCCCGGGGAGAAGCTTTCGCTTAGCCAGATCCCCGGTCGCGCCGAAGAGCACTATGACATGGTCATCGGGGATCAGGCCGGATTTGTTATTTCCGGTGTGCATGCAACACATAGTGTCATGCGCTGGTGATCGGGAAGACTGGTGCGTCGTGAGCACGGAACACGAGAAGCTGGTCGCGGCCGAGGCGGCGGCGCTGCTCGTCGAGGACGGCATGCGTGTCGGCCTTGGCACCGGCACGACCGTCAGCTACCTGCTTCCGGCGCTGGCCAGGCGCGGTCTGTCGCTGCGGTGCGTCGCGACCTCTGAACGGACGGCGAAGCACGCCGGCGGGCTCGGCCTGGCCGTCGAGCCTTTCAGCACTTTTGACTCGCTCGACATCGCGATCGACGGCGCCGACCAGATTTCTCCGGACGGATGGCTGATCAAGGGCGGCGGCGGCGCGCACACCAGGGAGAAGATCGTCGCCCGCGCGGCTGCCCGGTTTGTCGTGATCGGCGATTCGACGAAGCCGGTGCCCGAATTGCATCCGCCGGTTCCGCTCGAGCTGCTCCAGTTCGGTCAGCCCGCGATCATGCGCGTGCTGGGCGATGTCACGCTGCGCGAGGCGCCCCCGAGCCCGGACGGCGGAGCGATCGCAGACTACAACGCTCCGTTTGACGACCCGGCCGTCCTTGCGGTGCGGCTATCGGCAACCCCAGGCGTAATCTGCCATGGCCTGTTTGAGCCCTCTTTGGTTTCGGAGATCTTGATTGGCCGCGGAGATCAGGTCGAATGCGTTCGGCTGCGGTAAGCCGGCTGCGGCTCATCGACAAGCTCGCCGAGCGGTCGGCCCGCTGGCAGGGCGAAGTCGCGTGCGAGGACGTCGCTCCAGTCCGTCACCGCGGTTTGGGCGCCAGCTTTTCGGCGTGCCCTCCGAATTGCGATCGCATCGCCGACAGCAACCGGCCGGTGAACTCGCCGAGTCCTCGTGACTCGAAGCGCTCGAACAACGAGGCGGTGATCACTGGCGCTGGCACGCCTTCCTCGATCGCCGCCATCACCGTCCACCGGCCCTCGCCGGAGTCCGACACATAGCCAGAGAACTCCGCCAGCTCCGGCGACGTGGCCAGCGCATTGGCCGTCAGGTCGACGAGCCAGGAACTGATCACCGATCCGCGGCGCCAGACCTCGGCGACGTCGCCGACGTCGATGTCGTACTGATAGGCCTCAGGGTCGGTCAACGGTGTGGTCTCGGCGTCGGTGACCTGATCTTCTTTGCCGGCGTTGGCGTGCTTGATGATCGACAGGCCCTCGGCGATCGCGGCCATCATGCCGTACTCGATGCCGTTGTGGACCATCTTGACGAAGTGCCCCGCACCGGCCGGCCCGCAGTGCAGATACCCCTCCTGGGCCGTTCCTCCCTGCTCGCGACCCGGCGTCGGCTCTGCCATACCTTCACCCGGCGCGATGGTACGGAAGATCGGATCCAGCCGGTGGACCGCCTCGTCGTCGCCGCCGATCATCAGGCAGTAGCCGCGCTCGAGCCCCCAGACGCCACCCGAGGTGCCGCAGTCGATGTAGTGGATGCTTCGGCCGGAGAGCTGTTTCGCCCTGGCGATGTCATCGCGGTAGTAGGAGTTGCCGCCGTCAATGATCGTGTCGCCGGCTTCGAGCAGCTCGGCGAGCTGGTCGACGATTTTCCCCGTGATCGCCGCCGGCAGCATCAGCCAGATGTTCCTTGGCCGCTCCAGCTTGGCGACGAAGTCGGACATGTCGCTCGCACCCGTCGCGCCCTCGGCGGCCAGGTCGGCAACTGCGGCAGGGTTCACGTCAAACGCGACGCAGCGGTGACCGTCGCGCATCAGCCTGCGGACCAGGTTGGCGCCCATCCGCCCGAGCCCGACCATGCCCAGCTGCATCGGATGCTCCGTGGTCATAGTTCTGCTCCCTTAATCCGGCGATAGCGGCGAATCAAAGTGTTCGTTGACGAATCGTGCTTAAGGCTCGGCTCGGACCCGCTGGTCAGCTCGGGAATGATCGCGGCGGCAAGCAGCTTGCCAAGCTCGACGCCCCACTGGTCGAACGAGTCGATATCCCAGATCGTCCCGGCCGTGAAGACGGCGTGTTCGTAGAGCGCGACCAGCGAGCCGAGCAGGTGCGGGGTCAGGATCTCGGCGAGGAAGACGTTGCTCGGCCTGTTGCCCTCCATCACACGGTGCGGCGCGACCGCAGGATCGGTCCCCTCGGCCAGCACCTCCTCGAGCGTCTTCCCGAACGCGAACGCCTGCGCCTGCGCGAAGACGTTGGACATCAGCAGGTCGTGCTGGTCCCTGATCGGGTTCAGCGAGCGGCCGAAGCCGATCAGGTCGACCGGTATCAGGTGCGTGCCCTGGTGCAGCAGCTGATAGAAACTGTGCTGGCCGTTCGTGCCGGGCTCGCCCCAGAACACGGGCCCTGTCGGATAGTCGACCGGAGTGCCATCCAGCCTGACGTGCTTGCCGTTGGACTCCATCGTGAGCTGCTGCAGGTAGGCAGGGAACCGCTTGAGGTACTGCTCGTACGGCATCACGCCAATGCTCCCGACGCCGAAGAAGTCGGCGTACCAGACCCAGAGCAGGCCAAGGAGCGCTGGCAGGTTCTCCGCGAGCGGCGCCGTGCGGAAGTGCTCATCCATCTCGTGGAACCCGGCCAGCATCTCGGTGAAGCGGTCGGGCCCGATCGCGATCATGGTCGACAGGCCGATTGCCGAGTCCATCGAGTAGCGGCCGCCGACCCAATCCCAGAAGCCGAACATGTTGGCCGTGTCGATTCCGAACTCCGCCACCTTCTCGGTGTTCGTGCTCACGGCCACGAAGTGCTTGGCGACGGCGGCTTCGTTACCGAGGCCGCCCGTCAGCCAGTCCCGCGCCGTTCTCGCGTTGGTCAGCGTCTCGAGCGTCGTGAACGTCTTGGAGCAGACAATGAACAGGGTCTGCGCCGGATCGAGGTCGCGGGTGGCCTCAGCGAAATCGGTTGAATCGACATTGGAGACGAAACGGAACGTGAGGTGCGGGTCAGCGTAGTAACGCAGGGCTTCGTAGGCCATGACCGGACCGAGGTCCGATCCGCCTATGCCGATGTTCACGACGGCGGTGATCGGCAAGCCGGTGAAGCCGCGCCAGTCGCCGGACCTGACTCGGCTGGCGAACGCCGCCATCTTGTCGAGCACCTGATGTACTTCGGCGACCACGTCGGTGCCGTCGAAGACGAGCGTCGCGTCCCTGGGCATCCGCAGGGCCACATGCAGAACCGAGCGGTTCTCCGTGGTGTTGATCCGCTCGCCGGAGAACATCGCTTCGATTCGCTCGGGCAGGCCAGATTCGACGGCGAGGACGGTTAGCAGGGCAACGGTCTCATCGGTGATGCGGTTCTTCGAGTAGTCCAGGTATAGCCCAGAGCCCTCGGCAGTCATCCGCACGCCCCGGTCCGGGTCGCTTGCGAACAGGTCGCGCAGGTGGACGTCGCGGATCTTCGCGTAATGCTCGGTCAGCGCCGACCACGCGTGCCTGCTGCGTAGATCTGGCGGTGCATTCGTCATAGCGTTCGCTCCAGTCCGCTCGCTTTCCGATGCCCGATGGCGACCCTAGCGCGCCGGGTCACCGCGGCGTGCGCGCGATACTGGCAACCATGACGGAGAGCGCGACGGCGACCGGTTTGCGGCTAGGTGGCAGTTACCTACCCGTCCTGGACCGGGCACGCATCTATTGCTGCGGCATTACCCCCTATGACGTCACGCATCTCGGGCATGCGGCGACGTTCGTCTGGGTGGACGTGCTGACGCGGCTGCTGGGATCGATCGGGATCACCACGCAGCTGTGCAGGAACGTCACCGACGTTGATGACGTGCTGTTCGCTGCGGCCGAGAGAGCCGGATCGGCGTTCGACACCTTCGCCTCCGTCCAGCAGTTCGGGTTCGACCAGGACATGATCGCCCTGGGCGTGCGCGAACCGCAGTCCGCACCGCGCGCGCGGCGGAACGTCCGCCAGGTGATCAGGTTGGCAGCAGCTCTGCTCGACGTCGGCGCGGCCTACCTGCGCGACGGCAATGTGTATTTCCGTGGCGCGGACACGCCCGCCACGGCAGGTCTGCCCAGAGACGATGCCGAAGCACTCGCCGCCGAATACGGCGCCCGGCTCGATGATCCGGCCAAGGACGACAAGCTGGACGTGGCCGTCTGGCGCCGGTCGGGGCCGGGTGAGCCGGGCTGGCCGTCGCCGTGGGGGACAGGCCGCCCCGGCTGGCACGCCGAGTGCGCGGCTATGTCGATATCGGTGCTTGGCCCGGCGATCGACGTCCTGAGCGGCGGCGCGGACCTGCGCTACCCGCATCACACCTACCAGATGGCTATGGCCCAGGCCGTGACCGGCGTCCGGCCGCATGCCCGTGCCATCTTCGAGGTCGGCGTGGTGTGCATGGACGGCGCGAAGATGGCCAAGTCGACGGGAAACCTTGTCCTGGTCAGCGACGTGCTGGCCGAGCATCCGGCCGCTGCCCTGCGACTCTGCCTGATCGACCGGCCGTGGGCGCGTCAGTGGGACTACACGAGCGCAGAGCTCGACGCCGCGACCGCCAGGCTTGAACAGCTGTACCGGGCGGCGGGGCGTGGCGGCGCTGGAGCCGATGCGTCGCAGGCTGCCGCCGCGGCGGCGATCACCGCCGCGCTCCGAGATGACATCGACGTGCCGACCGCTCTGGCGATCGCCGAGGATGCGGGCGGCGCGGCGGCCAGGGGCGTGATCTCGACGCTGGGTCTCACCGAGGGCTGAGCACGATCGACCCATCCAACCGGCAAGCCTTCAATCTGGCTAAGGTCAACGGATGCGGGTCGTGGTGGCGCCAGACAAGTTCAAGGGGAGCGCGACGGCCGCGCAGGTCGCGGCGACTCTGGCCGCGGGGTTGAGGCGTGTCAGGCCAGACCTCGATATCGCCGAGGTTCCGGTGGCCGACGGCGGCGACGGGACGGTGGCAGCCGCGCTCGCAGCCGGGTTCACGCCCGTGCGCATGACCGCAGATGGCCCGGTTGGTGCAACGGTAGAGACAACTTTCGCGGTACGGCGCGGTACCGCGGTGATCGAGATGGCCGATGTGGCCGGGCTGCGGAGGCTGCCAGCTTCGGGCCCGGCGCCGCTGATCGCTTCCACATACGGAGTGGGGCAGGTCATCCGGGCGGCGCTGGACGCCGGCGCTGACACGATCGTGCTCGGGATCGGCGGCAGCGCGACCTCAGACGGCGGCGCCGGGATGGTGCAGGCGCTCGGCGTGCGCCTGACCGATGATCAAGGCAACGACCTGCGGCGGGGCGGTGCGGCGCTGGCCGGCCTGTCAGCCATCGATTCGTCCGGACTTGACCAGCGGATCGCCGCTACGGTCGTGCTGGTGGCCAGCGACGTGAACAATCCGCTGCTCGGGCCGTCGGGGGCGGCCGCGGTGTTCGGGCCCCAAAAGGGAGCGAGTTCTGCCGATATCGCCGTATTGGAAGAAGGGCTGGCGCGATGGGCGGCACTGACAAGCGCGGCCATCGCGCGCGACGTCGGCGCCGTGCCGGGAGCGGGGGCAGCAGGGGGGACCGGGTTCGCGGCGCTTGCCTATCTCGGCGGCCGGCTGGTGCCTGGCGCCGAACTGATGCTCGGCCTGACCGGGTTCATGGCCGCGCTCGACGGTGCGGACCTGGTTATCACCGGTGAAGGCAGCCTCGACTGGCAGACCCTCGGGGGCAAGGCTCCCGTCGGGGTGGCGAGGGCCGCGGCCGCTCGCGGCCTGCCTGCGTACGTGGTGGCTGGCCGGGTCGAGCTGACCGGCGCCGAGCTCAGCGATGCGGGCTTCGCGCGCGCATACTCCCTCGCCGACCTCGAGCCGGATCAAGCCGCCAGCATGGCCAGGGCTCGCGAGCTGCTCGAACAAGTGGGCGCCCGGATCGCCGCCGATCTCGGGTAACGGTATCGCGCCGGGAATGCCGGCGGCTCATCGGTGGTTCCATACCCGGAGGGGTATCGATGGTCGATGCCTGATCGGACGGAGGTCCTTGCGTGGCAACCGTAGAACTGACGACGGAGAACTTCGACTCCGTGGTAGGTGGCGCCGACTTCGCCCTGGTGGACTTCTGGGCGTCCTGGTGCGGCCCGTGCCGCATGTTCGGGCCCATCTTCGAGCGCGCTTCGGAGAAGCATGGCGACCTCGTCTTCGCCAAGGTCGACACCGAAGCCCAGCCCGAGCTTGCGCAGGCGTTCGGAATCACGTCAATTCCTACCTTGATGGTGATCAGGGACAAGGTCATCCTGTACGCGCAGCCCGGAGCGCTGCCTGAGACGTCGCTCGAAAAGCTGATCAGCCAGGCGCGCGAGGTTGACATGGCGGAAGTTAAGGCTGAAATGAGCGCGAAGCAGACCGAAGAGGCCGCCGTCGACGCTGACGCGTAAGGCGGCAGAGGACACGCTATGACCGCAGTCGAGGAAGATGCCCGGGCCGCCGTGCTCAACCGGTTGCGACGCGCGCAAGGCCAGCTTGCCGGCGTGATCGCGATGGTGGAGGAAGGGCGCAATTGCCGGGACGTCGTGACCCAGCTCGCGGCAGTGTCGCGGGCGCTGGACAGGGCCGGGTTCAAGATTGTGGCGAGCAACATGGGCCCGTGCCTGACCGGAGAGTCGGCGATGAGCATCGACGAGCTTGAACGCCTGTTCCTTGCGCTTGCCTGAGGCCGCCGCAGAGGTCTTGCAGGGTGAGCGCATTTCCGGTGCTAGACGCGAACAACCATGTGATTGGCGTCGTCTCCGAGGCTGACCTGCTGCCGCGTGAGGCCTACCTGGGCGGCGGCAAGGGCCATGCCAGAAGGGTGCCAGGCAAAGCACATGCGCTGACGGCCGCCGACTTGATGACCAGTCCTGCCCGCACGATCGGGCCGAAGGCGACGGTGGCCGAGGCCGCCAAGATCATGTACAACCACAAGGTCAAGCGGCTGCCTGTGATCGACGATGGTCGCAGGCTCGTCGGAATCGTGAGCCGCGTGGACCTGCTCGGCGTCTACGACCGCCCGGACACAGATATCCGCGAGGAGATCAGCGAGCGGGTGCTGGCCGGTGACTTCGTTTTCGATCCGCTGGAGTTCGAGGTCAAGGTCGACAGTGGCGTCGTCACTGTCTCGGGTGAGGTCGCACGGCGAGATGTAGCGATCAGCCTGATCGAGGCGATCTGGGACGTCGCTGGCGTGGTGGACGTCCGCGACCGGCTCAGCTACCCGGCTTCGGTGTAACCGGCCGCAGGGGCACGCGGCCTCGCGGACAAGGTCCGACGTTGCCGCGGCCTCGCATTTGCAGGTCCCCGTGTCAGCGAACCGGCACGGGGACCACGCAGGCGGCTCCAGCTGGGCCTAGCCATCCATTGCGGCTCACTTGCCGCGCTTGATCGGGATGCGCTTCTCCGTCTTCCGCGCGTCTTCCTTCTTCATGGCGAAGACCACCTCGAGGATCCCCTTGTCATAGCTGGCCTCGACGTGCTCCTCGTCGGCTCCCGCCGGCAGCGCGATCTGCCTGTTGAAGACGCCGTACCTGAACTCGGAGCGCGACTTGTCGATCGCTTCCTCTTTCCGTTCGGCGCGGATGCTAAGGATGCCGTCGGTGACGGAGACTTCTACCTCCTTCTCCGGGTCAACGCCCGGCAGTTCTGCGCGGACGACATAGTCGCCGTTCCGCACGTAATCCTCCATCCGCATACCCTGGCCCAGCATCGGCCGGAAGATCGTCATGGGCGACTCCATCCAGTCGAACAGGTCAGGAAGATGCCGGCTCTGCCTGCGAGTCGGTGTGCTCATCGAAGCGGACCCCCTTCCACATGTTCGTTTGCTGCTCTTGCCCTCTCAATCACACCGTCGCCGGCACTCTTACGTTAGGGCCGAACGGAGGCAACCCACGGGACGTTCAGCCGGCGCCGTCACTCCCGGCCGGTGAGCGCGCTACGGACACCGGAAAGCGCAAGCGGACGGCCGCGGTGAACGGCGCGTCACGCACGGAGATGACCTGACCGCCACCGTCTAGTGTGCGGTTGGCGAGTTCATCGAGCAGATCGGTTACTGGCTTGCAGCATTCACCGGGATCCTCGCAGTCGCAGTCGCCAGCGCGGCTGCCGAGCGCTCCGCACGACGAGCACGCGAACCCGGGAACCAGCACATCATCAGGCACGATGAGCTGCGCTATCGCGCCCGCCCTGCCGGCGGCGAGGCATTTGTCAAGATCGGTGCATACCGCTACGTCGGGCGGCTGGTCGAGGGTGTCAGCGACGAGCCTGGCCTCGTTGTGCTCGATCCAGTTCGCGATCACCGGCCGGGCTAGCTCGCGAACTCGCCCGGGAGTCGCGGTCTGCAGGTCGACGTTGAAGCTTCCCGCGACGCTTTGCCGCACCGTCCGTGGCAGCAAGCCGAGGAACTGGGTGATCTCGTTGTCGTGCCCGCCGAGCACAAGCGGCCAGCCTGACCTGTCCTCGTGGTGCGCCAGGATGCTGATCGTGTCGCGGAAATGCTGCTTCGAAAGCTCCATGATCCGCTGCTGGACCCGGTAGGCCTCGAGGCCATACCAGCCGCCGAACCCCGGGCTCCGCACACCGGTCCCGGTGCGCTCCGCGACCGTCTCGATGTTGTCGTCGGAGATGTTCAGGATCCAGGCATGCTTGGTGTCGACCAGGGCCGCCCGGTAGGCGGGGTTGCGCTGCAGCGCCGCGAGCAGCGGGCGGATGTGCGGACGGTCCGCGATCACGGCCTGGTCGGTGCCTCCGCGCGGCAGCGGGACCGTCTCGAACAACCCGATCCGCGAACACGCGAACATGGCGACGGTGTGGCCAAGCCACTCCTGGCTGTCCTGATTGATGGCGTTGATGATGGCTTCGACATCGATCGCGCCGACCTGGCTGCCGTTCGAGCGCGGCTCCTGGCTTGCCGCGGCCTTGATCAGCTCTCGTGCCCGGACGGGCAGACCGCGGTGTTGTCCGACGTCCACGGGCACGCCCAGGTAGACCGACAGCACCGCCGGCCCATCCGCCCGCCTGGAACGCAGCCGCTCAGCGCCGGCCACGGTGATCACTGTGGATCTCCGGGTCCGTCTGCGCCGCCGCCCGAGTTCGTCTCGGCTGTCGTCGCGGCCGTCTCCGGCTGACGCTTGCCTTCGGCCATGCCGCTGCGCGAGGTACTGTTCTTGCTCGCATCCTCACCAGCCGTGTCGTCTGACGCGGCAACCAAATTCCTGATGTCAGCAGGGAGCGCACCGAGCGCCTCATTCATGGCTCCCGGTGACAGGTGCTTGCCGAAGGCGGACGTCACCAGCCGTCCTGCCCGAGGTACCTCGGTCTGGTGGATCTGCGCATCCTTGGCGAACCTGGCGATGTACTCGTCCTTGTTGTATTTGACCGGTACCTTGCTGGGATTCCAGCCCTCGTAGAACACGCCACGCAACAGCTCAGGGAGTTGCGCCGCGATGTGGGCGGCGATCGGCACCGGCAGGCGATCACGCAGGGTATGCAGCCACGAGCGCGTGACACGGTAGGCCAGCCGGCGATCCTCGGTGCCGAAGTTGGCCGCTACATCGGCGAGCCAGACATTCGTCTTGTCGATGCTGCGGTCGAGGCTGTCGACTCCTGTGCGTGACATGCGTTCCTCCTAGATCGCGCAGGCCGATGCGAGGATGCGATCACCGCCCGCCTGCTGCAGGTTTCGCCGATGCTCTGGCGCAGGGGCTAACGACCCGGCAATCGCGGGTAAGGATGCCGCGCGGTCGCCAGGCGGCGGAAGCGGCTGGCTGCTTACTTTCGCGCCTTACGGCGTCTGGGCTGGCTGACGACGGTGTCGGCGGATGGGAAGAAGACGCTCTCGTGACCGTCCTGCCAGTGCACGACGTATGGCGGGCTGCCCTGCTCGCCGTGGATCTCGATGATCTGACCATGACGGTCCCCGTCGCCCTGATGGCGGCCCTTGACTGTGAGTTCGTCTCCGATCGCTGCTTTCATGGCTCTCCCTCCCTCCGTGGTACGTGGTACCTACCCGGTTTGTCCGCCGGCCAGTCCAGCGGCTGCGCAGAACCCATCGGCCCGTAAGGCCCCGGCATGACCTGGGTAATTACCGGCTCGCGGACTGTTGCCTGATTCGTCATGATCGGAAAGGCTTAACTCATGGCCCGCGTTGCCGTCATCGGAGAGCCGCTCCTGATTCACCGATATGGCCTCAGCGGGGCGACCCTCTGCCCGGCGGCCGACCAGGCTGAAGCGATACTTGCGTGGCGGGCGATGCCCGACGAAATCGAGGTCGCGGTACTGACGCCGAGCGCTGCTCGCTGGCTGGCCATCGAGATCGCGCAACGGCCAAGCGTGCTGCCGGTGCTGCTCCCGGAGACGGCGACCGCCAGGTACTTCGACTTGCCGGATGACCTGCCTGGCCCCGACGTCCTGCCATTTGACCTCGGGCTGCCGCCAGATCCCATGCAGCTATAGGCCGATACCCTGGCGATATGTACGTTCCTGCGCACTTCGCCGCTCACGACATGGCGAACATCGCCGCCTTCGTTGACCAGGCTGGATCCGCTGACCTGGTGACGTTCGACGGCAAGCGGCTGATCTCCACCTTGCTGCCGGTGATCTGGGACCGCAATCACGCCGGCAATGGCCGGCTGATCGGTCATATCGCGCTGACCAACCCTCAGTGGCAGGACACGGTGCGCGATGTTCCGGCGCTGGCGATCTTCCACGGCCCGCAGGCGTACATCTCGCCATCGTGGTACCAGAGCACCAAGGAGCACCGGCGGACGGTTCCGACCTGGAACTACACGACCGTGCACATGTCAGGGCCGGTGATGTTCCACCGTGACGACGACTGGCTCAGGAACGTGGTGACCACGCTGACCGAGCGCTACGAGGCAGGGCGGCTCGGGAGCTGGCGGGTCGACGACGCGCCAGAGAAGTTCATCGCAGGCCAGCTGCGCGCGATTGTCGGCGTCGAGATGACAGTGCAGCAGATCGAGGCCAAGGACAAGCTCTCGCAGAACCGCACGCCGCAAGACCGCGCCGGCGTGATCACCGCGCTGCGGAACGAGCCGTCCGGCGGCGCCAGGGCGATCGCCGAGCTCATGGCTTCCCGGGAGCCGGGCACGGCGTCCGGCAGCATGCCGGCCGGAGGCTGACCCGCCTCAGGCTGTCTGGGCGTGGAGCGCGGGGACCGCGTTCTCGCGTACCACGTCGGAATAGAAGCGCGCGCTGGACTTCAGAATCCTGTGCTGGGTGCCGTAGTCGACGAAGATAATCCCGAAGCGCTTCTGGTAACCCCAGCCCCACTCGAAGTTGTCGAGCAGCGACCAGACGTAGTATCCGGCAAGATTGACGCCATCCTCGATGGCACGGGCGGCGGCGGCCAGGTGCTGGTGCAGGTACCTAACTCGCTCAGGATCATTAACCAGACCCTCCGGGTTTACGTAATCTTCTGCCGCGCAGCCGTTCTCGGTGATGTAGAGCGGCATCCCCGCCGTTTCCTTGGAGAGCCTGACCAGCAGCTCGTACAGGCCATCGGCGTCGACCAGCCATCCCATCGCGGTCCGCTCCAGCCAGTCGGGGCTGTACTCGACGACACCAGGCAGCCCGCAGCGTGGCCTGCTCTCGCCGACGCGCAGGTCCTCAGGGTCACCGGCACTCAGATAGGCACTTGAGTAGTAGTTCACCCCGAGGAAGTCGATGGGCTGGCCGATCGTGGCCATGTCGCCGGCCTGGATGAGCGAGTCAGGCGGCAGCAGGTCGTTGCTGGCGTGCTCCGGGTACCGGCCGTGCAGCACAGGCTCGAGATACAGGCCGTTCAGGTCGGCGTCGGCGACGAGCGCGGCCTGCTGCAGCACATCGGGGCGGGCTTGCCCGAGCAGCCTGACGGGATGCAGGTCAAGCGTGATGCCGACGCGGGCGCCTGGCACGGCGGCGCGGATCGCGCTGGTGGCCAGGCCGTGCGCGAGGAGCAAGTTGTGCGTGGCCGCGGTAGCGGCGGCCGGATCATGCAGCCCAGGCGCGTGCTCTCCGCTGCGATAGCCGTGACTGGCCACGACCTGCGGCTCGTTCAGCGTGATCCAGTGTCGCACCCGGTCACCGAGGGCACCTGCGACCAGGCTCGCGTAGTCCGCGAAGCGCTGGACGGTGTCCCTGGTGGCCCAGCCGCCTTCATCCTGAAGCTCCTGCGGAAGGTCCCAATGATAGAGGGTGAGCGCAGCCGCGATGCCGTGCTCGGCGAGCTCGTCGACGAGCTGGCGGTAGTAATCAAGGCCCTTCTGATTCGCTGGTCCGCTGCCGCCAGGCTGCACGCGCGGCCAGGACACCGAGAACCGGTAGGCGTTGAGCCCTAGCGAGGCCATCAGCGCAACGTCGTCGCGGAACCGGTGGTAAGCATCACAGGCGATGTCGCCGGTGTCGCCGCCCCTGACATTCCCTGGCGCATGGCTGAACGTATCCCACACCGATACGCCCCTGCCATCGGCAGTTGTCGCTCCCTCGATTTGGTAAGCCGCTGACGCCGATCCCCAGGCGAACCCAGCCGGGAAGGACAGCCGGCCGTTGCCGTGCCCTTGCGTGCCTTGCCGCAAGACGTCATGCCTGCCGACGTTGACCGCTTCGATGCTCCGGCCGTTAACTGTGCTGCTGCCGTCGGCGGCTTGGCCCGACATTGTCATCAATCCCTCCTTGACGTCCGACCCGATGATTGGACCGAACTGGAAAGCCTTGACGCCACATGTACCGAGTTTTAGGGTAAGCGCTTAGATTGACCCAATGCAACCGCTTAGACAACGGCGATGCAACCGCTTAGACATGCGGCATCGCGTCGCTCACAGCCGTACGTCCGTGCCAGCTGACCGGGCCACGACCCGCCCGGATGGGGGCGACCGCGATGCGCCAGGCGAGGCGGGATGCCACGAGCGTCGTGACGCTGTACGACGTGGCGAGCGCGGCCGGCGTCTCCACGGCGACCGTGTCCCGCGTGGTCCATGGCCTGGACCGGGTCAGGGAATCGACCAGAGCTAGGGTGCTCGAGGTTATCGAGGAACTCGGCTACGTACCCGATGGCGCTGCGCAGAGCTTGTCCCGTCGCCGCAAGCACGTCATCGGCCTGGTCTGCGTCGAACGCAAGGCGCTGAAGTTGCAGTACGACATCGAGAGCATGAGCCTGCTTTTCTATGACGAGATCCTGCGCGGCGTCGAGGGGCGGATCCGCCACCAGAACTGGTCCTTGCTTATCACTTACCTCGAAGAAGGCAACAACCCTGACCTGCCGCGACTGCTCTCGCTGTCCGGCAAGGTTGACGGCCTGCTGATCGGAGAGGGCATCGTGCCCTCGCCCTTCCTGAGCAAGCTCGCAGAGCGGCTTCCCGTCGTCGTGATAGCGGGCAATCCGCGGGAACGGTCGGCCGACGTCGTGACCGCCGACAACCGGTCGGGCGCGGCCGCCCTCGTCACGCACCTGATCGAGGTACACGGCAGGCGGCGGCTCTATTACGTCGATGGACCGCCGACCGCGCCAGACGCGCGCGAGCGGCGCAGGGCCCTCATGCACGTGCTCCGCGGTCGGCCTGACTGCCAGCTGGTCGGCAGCTCGCAGGGCATCTTCAGCGTGGGCAGCGGCGAGGAAGCCGGCCAGCAGATGCTCAGCATCAGCCGGGGGCGGCTTCCTGACGCCGTGGTCTGCGCGAACGACCAGATGGCGATCGGCATGCTGCAGGCCCTGAACGCCGCGGACGTGCGCGTGCCAGACGACATCGCCGTTGTCGGCTTCGACGACATCTTCCCAGGGAGCCTCTGCGACCCGCCGCTAACCACCGTCCATCAGCCGATGCGGCTGCTCGGTGAGCGGGCCTGCACGAGGCTGCTCGACAGGATCGCCAGGCCGAGCCTGCGCCAGAAAGTCGAGACGCTGCCGACCGAGCTGGTGCTCCGCTCGAGTTGCGGCTGCCCGCCCGGCACCATGATCCGCCAGCCGGTGCCGCGGCTGCGCGGCAGCAGGCCGGCGGCATCCGCGACCGCCGCTCTTGCTCCGTTAGCCAGGCGCGACCTGACGGCGGCTGCAAGCAGCTAGGAAAGGAGGGCGTGAATTGTCGTACATACTCCGGCGCCTGGCGTTTTACTTCGTGGCGGCCTGGGTCGCGCTCACACTCAACTTCTTCCTGCCCAGGGCAATGCCGGGCAATGCCGTTCAGGCAATCATGTCCAAGTTCCCCAACCTGCAGCCTTCGGCTTATCACGCCCTTGAGGCCATGCTCGGCGTCGGCCACCCCGGCTCGTTGTGGCACCAGTACGTGAACTATCTGCGCGACGTTTTCACGCTGAACTTCGGCACCGATCTGACCCAGTACCCCGCGCAGGTTTCCACGCTGCTCGCCCAGACCATTCCGTGGACGCTGGCGCTGGTCGGCTCGGCCACCGTGATCGCGTTCCTCCTCGGCACGGGATTCGGCATCGTGGCGGGCTGGCGGCACGGCGGGTGGTTCGACCGGGCGCTGCCCGGCCTGATGTTCTTCCAGGCAGTCCCCTACTTCTTCCTGGCACTCATCCTGATCGAGCTGCTGGCGATGCGGACCAGCGTCTTCCCGATCGGGCAGGGCTACGAAGGCGGCCTGATCCCCGGCTGGAACTCGGCCTTCATCGGCAGCGCCATCTATCACTCGATCCTGCCGGCCTTTACGATCGTGATCACCACGCTGGCGGGCTGGATGCTGCAGATGCGCAACGTGATGATCACGACTATCGGCGAGGATTACGTCGTCGCCGCCCAGGCCAAGGGGCTCAGCAGCAGGCGCGTGGTGCTCACTTACGCGGCCCGGAACGCGATCCTGCCGCAGCTGCAGGGGTTCGGCCTGGCTCTCGGTTTCGTCGTCTCCGGCGCGATTGTCATGGAGATCGTCTTCTCATATCCGGGCATCGGCCTGCTGCTCCTCACCGCGGTGACGTCGAACGATTACCCGCTGATGCAGGCGATCTTCCTGGTCATCACGTTCGCCGTGCTGCTGGCCAACCTGATCCTCGACTTCATCATCGTCGCCGTTGATCCCCGCGCGAGGACGAGGGAGGCAGTCCGATGACCGCCGCGCCTCCGCTGGTCGCCGGCACCGCCGCGATCACCGAGCAGATAGCGTCAGCGCCGCAGCGGCTCGGCCAGTGGCACCGCCTGCCCCTCAAGGCGAAGGCCGGTGTCGTCCTGCTCGGCTTTTTCGTCCTGGCTGCCATCATCGGTCCGTTCGTCGCGCCCTACGACCCGTCGTTCTCGAGCCCGAACTACGCACTGGCGCTGAACGCTCCGTCCGCGGCCCACTGGCTCGGCACGACGCAGAGCGGGCAGGACGTCCTCTCCCAGCTGCTGGAGGGCATCAGGCTCACGCTCGTGCTCGCTCTGCTGGTTGGCGCCGTGGCCACGGCGTTGTCAGTCATCGTCGGCGTGACCGCGGCCTTCCTCGGCGGCCTGTGGGATGACTTCCTGTCGCTGGTGTCCAATGTGTTCCTGGTCATCCCGTCGCTGCCGCTGCTGATCCTGCTGCTCGGTTACCTGCCGCAGCAAGGTCAGACAGCTACGATCCTGGTCCTCGCCGTGCTCGGGTGGCCCTGGGGTGCGCGCGTGATCAGGGCTCAGACCATGGCCATCAGGGGCAGGGATTTCGTTGCCGCGGCGCGAGAGACCGGCGAGAGCACCGTGCGGATCATCGCGGTGGAGATCGTGCCGAACGAGATCAGCCTGATCGCGGCCAGCTTCGTGAACACGGTGCTGTACGCGATCGGCGCCTCCGTGGCACTGGCCTTCATCGGCCTTGCGGACGTGAATAGCTGGAGCCTTGGCACAATGCTCTACTGGGCGCAAAGCGCGCAGGCCCTGCAGCTCGGAGCGTGGTGGTGGTTCGCCCCGCCGGGCATCGCAGTGGCACTGATGGGCACCGGTCTGGTGCTGCTTAATACCGGCATCGACGAACTCGGCAACCCCCGCCTGCGCGACGCAGGGCGGGCCAGCAAATTTGCGGGCCGCCGTATGCGGCCGGCCGACCCGACGCCGGTCTTGCAGCACGATCCGCCGCGGCGCAGCCGTCTCGCGGGACTCACCGCTTCGTTCTCCCGCACAGCCCTGCTCGAGCGGCGCGGATCAGCTGACGGGACGCCGTTTGGCATGACCGCTGCTGGCGGCCGCCGGGACGTAGAACGGCCATGACCGCGGCTTCGGAGCTGACAGCGGGACCGGACATGACAGGGGGACCGGTTCTTGACATCCGCGACCTGTCGATCGTGTACCGAACGCCGGGTGGTGAAGTACGGGCCGTTCATGAGGTCAACCTCGCGCTGCAGCCAGGCGAAATCGTCGGCCTGGTCGGGGAGAGCGGCTCCGGCAAGTCGACGCTCGCGTACGGCGCCTGCCGGCTGCTGCGGGCGCCCGCGCTGATCACGGACGGCAGCGTCACATACCGCGGTCGCCGGGCGGCGAGCCCCACCGACATCTTGCAGATGCGCCCTGAGGACCTGCGACGGCTGCGGTGGCGGGAGATCGCGATCGTATTCCAGAGCGCGATGAACGCGCTGAACCCCGTCCTTAACGTACGGGACCAGATCCTCGACGCCATCAACGCGCACATCCGGATGCCGCACCACGAGGCGCTCGAGAAGGTCGGTTCGCTGCTTGACCTCGTCGGAATTCCGGCGTCGCGGCTGCGCAGCTACCCGCACGAGCTGTCCGGTGGCATGCGGCAGCGGGTGATGATCGCGATGGCGCTGGCCGCGGACCCGGAAGTCGTGATCATGGACGAGCCGACGACCGCGCTCGACGTCGTCGTCCAGCGCGACATCCTCGCGCAGATCGTTGAGCTGAAGGAACAGCTGGGCTTCTCGATCCTGTTCATCACGCACGACCTGTCGCTCCTTTTGGAACTCGCGGACCGGATCGCCGTGATGTACGCCGGCCAGCTGATGGAGGTCGGCGCGGCTAAGGAGCTACACCTTGCACCAGCGCATCCGTACACGATGGGCCTGCTGAACTCTTTCCCCTCCCTGCATGGCCCGCGCCGCGATCTGGCCGGCATCCCTGGGACTCCGCCCGACCTGCGCCGTGAGACAGCGGGATGCCCGTTCCTGGCGCGCTGCGATTTCGGCACCCCGGCATGCACGTCCGTCGATATGAAGCTGGCGGCGGTTGTGGACTCCGGGGACCCAGGGCACGTGACGGCATGCCCCTTCGTGCGGCCGGAGAACCATGAGCTGGTGCCGCAACGCGAGGAGGTGACAGGCGGATGAGTACCGCGGCCGAGGTCGAATCCGTCGCCGCGAGGCGGGGGTCGCTGACGATGCAGGCCGACTCGCTGTGCAAGGACTACAAACTCGGTCACGGCCAGCTGCTGCACGCGGTCAAGGACGTGTCCTTCAGCCTGTACCGCGGCGCCGTGGTAGCGCTCGTCGGGGAGAGCGGCTCGGGAAAGTCCACGGTCGCCAAATTGCTGGCGGGACAGGAGCAACCCACCTCGGGGGTCATTCGCCTGGATGGCGAACAGGTCGACGTGCGTAGCCGACGTTCGTTCCGCATGTACAAGAGCGAAGTCCAGATGGTCTTCCAGGACCCGTTCGCATCGCTCAACCCCGTGCACACCGTGCGCCACCATCTGGACCGGCCAGTCCGGCTGCATCAGCGCACCCATTCCAAGGCGCAGGTGACAGCCGAGATCTCCGACCTGCTCGAGCGGGTGCACCTGACGCCGGCCGAGCAGTATCTCGGCAAGTTCCCGCACGAGCTGTCCGGTGGCCAGCGTCAGCGTGTCTCGTTCGCCAGGGCGCTCGCCGCGCGCCCGACCGTGCTTCTCGCGGACGAGCCGGTCTCGATGCTGGACGTGTCGATCAGGCTGGAAATGCTCAGTCTGCTCGACGAGCTTCGGCGCGACTTCCGGCTCGCACTGCTCTACATCACTCACGACATCGCATCGGCCAGGTATTTCGCCGACGAGGTGCTCGTGATGTACGCGGGCGAGGTCGTGGAGCGCGGCCCGGCGGAGGAATTGACGCAGCAGCCGGCTCATCCCTATACGCAGCTGCTCGTGGCGTCGGCGCCGGACCCGGACAACCTCGGGAGCACGTTGCGGGAGGGCGGCAAGCACACTGCGCGGCCGGGGGCCGGCGCGGCCACCGTGGGCTGTCCGTTCAATCCGCGCTGTCCGTTCGCCGACGATCAATGCCGGGCTGAGGACCCGGTGCTGCAGGGCGTGTCCGGAACGCGAGCGGCCGCCTGCTGGCATCTGGATGCCGCGGCGGCTTCGAGGCCGTCGGGGCCGGGGGTGGTCACTGCAGGGCGAGAAGGCGAGGTGTGAACGCATCAGACCGAACACGAGTAAGAGCGCTGTCGATAATCCACATCCCACGAAAGCAGGAGAGAGCATGAGGAGACTGCTGAAACGCCGAAGCCTGGCTGGCCTGGCGGCGGCGGCCACCATCTGCGGCGGGCTTGCCGCGTGCTCGTCAAGCCCGACCGCGGGGCAGAGTAATCAGGGATCCGCCCCGCCCCTGGTGATGGAGAGCTCGCCAGAGACCTCGATCACGCAGGCGTTCAACCCGTTCGTCGCCACCCAGGCGGCCTACGGCATGGGCGCTACTGGCCTGATCTACGAGCCCCTGATCGAATTCAACCTTGCCGCGCCGCCCAAGTTTTACTACTGGCTGGCGACTCACTACGCCTGGGGTAACGGCGGCAAGCAGATCACCTTTACGATCAGGACCGACGTCAAATGGAACAACGGCAAGCCATTGACCCCCGCGGACGTCGCCTTCACCTTCAACATGATGAAGAAGAACGCCGCGATCAACCTGGGCGGCCTGGACATCTCCAGCGTGAGCACGTCAGGCAACAACGTCACGGTGAGCTTCCCGACCCCGCAATACACCAACCTGCAGCAGATCGCCGGCGTCGCGATCGTGCCGGAGTCGATCTGGGGCAAGGTCAAGAACCCCGCGACCTTCACTAACCCGAACCCGGTGGGCAGCGGCCCATTCAAGCTGCAAAGCTTCACGCCGCAGGGCTTCACCCTGCAGCGCAACCCCGGGTACTGGCAGGCTTCCAAGCTGCATGTTGACAAGGTCTTCTTCCCGGTCTACACGTCCAACACGGGTGCCCTGTCGGCATTGTTCACCGGGAAGATCGACTGGACGGGCAACTTCATTCCCGGCCTGCAGAAGAACTTCGTCAGCACGAACCCGAAGTACCACCACTTCTGGGAGGCGCCAGGCGGCACCAACAGCCTGATGCCGAACCTGAACAAGTGGCCGACCAACCAGCTCGCGGTCAGGAAGGCGATCAGCCTCGCGATCGACCGCACGCTGATCGCTAAGGAGGGCGAGGCGAATCTGGAGAACCCGGTTCTGAACGCTACCGGCCTGACCCTGCCGCTTTATGACGCCTGGGCCGATCCGGTGCGCAGCCTGACCAACTCGGCTACTGCCCAGCCGGCGCAGGCCAAGGCCGTGCTGAAGGCGGCTGGCTACACGCTGAACAGCGGCGGATTCTTCGAGAAGAACGGCAAGGTGGTCCAGATTACGATCACCGACCCGGCTGCCTACACCGACTACGCGACAGATGACCAGCTCGTTGCCCAGCAGCTGCGGGCTGCTGGCATCGACGCCAGGTTCCAGGGCCAGGCGGTCGACGCCTGGGCCGCCGATGTGGCCGCTGGCAACTTCCAGCTGACCATGCACTGGTCCAACGGCGGCATCACCCCGTTCAACATGTACAACGGCTGGCTCAACAGCTCACTCGCTACGGGCAAGTCGGCCACCGGCGATTACGGGCGGCTGAAGGAGCCGACGATCGACGCCCAGCTCGGCCAACTCGCGGGCGCGACCTCGGTTGCTGAGCAGACCTCCGCGCTGGAGCCGATCGCGAAGTACGTCGCCGCCAACCTGCCCATCATTCCGACGACGACGGCATCGCAGTGGTTCGAGTACAACAGCCAGAACTACGTGGGCTGGCCGACCGAGCAGAACCCGTACGAGACCGGACAGCCGTCGGGTACCAACAACGGACCCGGCTCCGGCACCGACCTGGTCGTGATCATGCATCTGCGACCGAGGTGACGAACAGTTAGCTGATCGAAGACGTCCGCTCCCGGGCCTCCCCTCCGGGAGAGGACAGAAAGGAAACGGTGGGCGCCTCCGGCTTGGCCGGCGGCGCCCACCGCTGCATTACTCAGGCAATCGCCAGCGGAAGGACATCACGTTGCTCGGCGGGCGAACCAGACTTCCTCGGCAGGCCAGCGGCGGACCCTCCGTCGGGGAACTCGGGGAAGTCGTTGGTGGTGGCGCCTGGCGGCACAGCCGGTATTCCTCTCCGGACGTCCCTTTCCGCACCACGCAGTGGAGCCCGAACAGGTTTCAGACCAGCCGGTCGGTGGCCGGTCCTCGCTCCGGCGAGGACATGCGGACTTAGTTCTTGGCTGTGGTTTTACCTCTCGATCGTGGGCTAGGGGAAGGACACCACGTTGCTCGGCGAGCCAGCGGTTGCCGACGTCACCGCGGCGCCGACGCCGTCGATCACCGAGTTGATGCTGCCTGTCCCGCTGAGGAAGACGGTCAGCAAGTCGTGCAGGCGTACCCCCGGCGCTGTGCTGGGAGCCTGGAACGCTTGCGTGGCCGCGATCGGCAGGCCCTGGTTGAAATAGCAATAGCTGCCCAGGCCGTATCCGGTGAAGGTGCGGACATTGGCAGCGACCTCGAAAGCCGGGTACCCGTCGGTCTTTGCATCGGCCATCCACGCGGCCTGGCTCGGCGGGTCATAGGGCATCTCGTTCTGGTAGAAGATGTCTGTGCCGTCCTGGCCTCTCCAGATCACCTGAGTCTTCTGGTAATGCTCGACGAAAATGCCGTAGGCGGTTACGTCGTCGCCATTGACTACCAGACCGCGGTCGGCGACGTTGTCCGTCCACCCGACACCGGCGCCATGGTCGGCCCGCCAGGCCCAGATGTTGTCGAGTATCACGTGCGAACTGTTCACGGTCAGGCTGTTCGTGGCCTCGCCAGGTTCTGCGCCGCCGATCCTGAAGTAGACATCCTGAATCAGCGTCGGGTCGGCCGGGTTACCCGCTCCGCTGCCGTTCGCGGAACCGATCCGCATCAGCGTGGGGGAGTTGACAGGCCCGGCGTCGACGATCACCCCGGACAGCTTGACGCCAGGCACGTTTGCCACCGTCATCGCTGCGTTGCCGCGGTCGGGTATCAGCGTCGCGAGGCCGAGCCCGAGCACGACCGTGTCTGCCTTTGGGACAGCGATTGGCTGGCTCACGTGGTAGACGCCGGGTGTCAGGATCAAGTTCTGGCCACTGGCGAGGGCACCGTTGATCCGCCCGACCGGGGTACTCGGACTGGCGACAAAGAAACGGTTGATCGGGATCGACCCGCCAGCGGTCGGCCCGTTCGTCCAGGTGGGCCCGGCGGAATCGTGCTGCACGGCGGGGACGAACACCCGGTAGGTGCCGTCGGCCGCGTGGTACAGGAAAGGTTCTTCCTGCGTCACGGGACTGGTGGCAAGAGTGGTGTACGGGCCGGCGCCACCAGGCACGCCGAACGCCTGCGCAGGAGCGCCGTTGTCGCCGGAGAAGACCTGGTTCCAGACGCCGTTGGACCAGCCGTCCAGGTTGCTGTTTCGCACGATGAACTGCTGCTGGGACCCGTTGACGATGGTGCCGCCTGTGAATTGCGAGTCAGCCACGAAACCGCCGCTGGCGAACTGCGGTCCCGCCGAGCAGTAGTCCATGAACGACATCGTGCCGCCGTTGATGTCGACCCGGCGCATCGGCGCGGCCTGCGATACCGCCCAGAACTCGGTCCTGGTCTGGCAGCCAGACCCGCCGGCGATGTCGATCGTCAGGTTCGACAAGGACCGCCAGAAGTTGTCGAGCGCGATGCAGTTGGTCGTGCCTGGCGCGCTGGGGAAGCACTGGTTATACACGTCGACGGAGCCGTTGATGACCACGTCGCCAGGGGAGCTGCCGAGGCCCGCCACCTGGGTGTAGTAGCCGACCTGGAAGATCAGCGGGTCGGATGGCGTGCCGTAGGTCCCCGGCTCGAAGAACAGCGTGTACCGGTTCGTGCCGAACTGATCGGGAACCTGATGGCTGGCGATCGCGTCGACGGTCGCCTGGATCTGGCTTTGCGGCATGCTCGGCGTGAAGACATAGACGTTGGGCCCGAGGTTCGGTGCCCCGGCGACGTGCGGCGACGCCGGCACGTGCGGATGCACGGCGATGGCGGCTGGATCGGCAGCTGCCGCGGATCCGGCCGATGCGGTCGGCGCCAGCGAAACGGCGCCGTAACCGGCGGCCGCGAGCGCGGCGATCAGAATAAGGGAACGGCGGATTAAATGGCGCTGGCCCGTTGGCTGAACCGGTCGTACGGCTGCGAGCATGACGGTCTGACTCCTAACTCCGGCAATTCCACTATCAGAGCCTAATCCGAAATCGCCCGGCCGTCAGTCCTCCGCCGCCCAAGCCTCGAAAGCTACACGGCATTTGGCCGCTTCCGGCGCAAGCCCTGAACGGAAACAAACACATGTGAGCCGGGCAATTCGGTCGTCACGCGGGCGCTGATCCGCCCAGCCAAATGGCTTACCCCCGATTTGGGTTGCTGAGAGCGGATGTTTCGGGATGTATCGACTGATTCACAAGAACCCTAATCGGGGGTAAGAGCGTGATTCGGCTCAGACCGGCGCCAGCGGCTGTTCACCGGTGCGCTCAGACGGGCCACCAGCGGCTGTTCGGGGGCGCGCAGCAGCGCGCCACCACGGAAGATGCGGTTAGAGGGCGGCTAGTTCGGCGGCTAGGTCGTCTAGGCCTAGGGATCCCAGCGACAGCGCTGACATGTGCCAGGACTTCAGGTCGAAGGCGTCGCCGTTGGCGCCGTGCGCGGCCCGCGCTGCGTCCCGTCCGGCCAGCCACGCCCGCTCGCCGAGTTTGTAGCTGATCGCCTGGCCTGGGCCGCTCAGGTACCTGATGATCTCGCTGGCCAGGAACTCACGATCGCGGCAGCAGAACGAGGTGAATAACTCCAGCGCGAGGTCAGGAGTCCAGGTCTGGCCGCCGCCAAGCGGAGCGTCCTCGGGCAGCCGCAGGCCAAGGTGCATGCCGATGTCGATGATGACCCTGATCACCCGCATGTTCTGTGCGTCCAGGTAGCCCAGACGCGCCGGGGTGGACAGGTAGCCGAGCTCATCCATCAGCCGCTCGGCATACAGCGCCCAGCCTTCGCTGCACGCGCTCACGCCGCCCACGGCCGTCTGGTACATCGACAGCTCGCTTGACAGGTATCGCCACTGGGCGATCTGCAGATGGTGGCCTGGCACGCCTTCGTGGTACCAGGTGCTGATCAGGCCCCACAGCGGAACCTGGTCCTGCCGAGGGTCGGCAGCCAGGTGCGTCCTGGCCGGGAGAAGTCCTGCGACGGGCCCGTGTAGTACGGGGCCGCCGCGCTGCCAGGCGGCGCGATCCTGGCCTCTACGGTCTTGAGCGGGTCCGCGACGTCGAAATGGGTGCCGTCGAGATCGGCGATCGCCTGGTCCATCATCGCCTGCAGCCAGGCCCTGATCTCGTCGACGCCGTCGATGGCCTCGCCGTTCTCGTCCTGGTCGTGCATCGCCTGCTGCGCTGTCGCCCCCGGCAGTACCAGCGCGGCCTCCGCGCGCATCTGCTCCTGCAAGTCGAAGAACTGCGACCAGCCCCACTCGTATGCCTCTTGCGGATCCAGGTCCGCGCCTGTCCAGCGCCTGGCGCACACCAGGTAGCGGTCTGCGCCGACCCCGTCGGGCGTGCCGGCTGCCTGCGGCAGGTAGACCGTGCCAAGCCAGCGAGAGAGCCGACGTTGCCTCGTTCGCTGGCGGTTGCTGCCTGGTCGAGCTCGTTGCGCAGCGCGGCGGGAGCGTTTGCTGAGGCGGCGAACTCGGCGAACCAGCCGCGGCCGCCTGCCGCTCCCGCCCACTGGTCAAGCTGCTCGGCGCAGGCCTGCACCACGCGCGGGCCGGCGAACATGCCGCGCCTCGCACCCTCGGTCAGGCTTGCCTGGTACTCCGACAGCGCCTGGGAGACCCGAGCCATCCGGCGGGCGATCACGGCCCAGTCCTCTTCGGTTGCCGACGGCATTTCCAGGAACGAGCCGCGGATCCTGTGCTGCGGTCCGAAGATGTTCGACACGGCCCTGAGGTGCTCGCCGGCGGCGCTCATCGCGAGGCCCGCCTCGAGGCGTTCGCGCAGCAGCCGGCCGCAGCGGCGTTCATCGCCGGATAGCTCCTCGGCTACCGCGCCAAGATCGTAAAGAGTCTTCCTCGCCAGGTCGTCCGCCGCGTGCTGACCGGCGGGCGAGAAGTCAGGTAGCCCGTCCTCGCCGAGCCGCACGCCAAGTGAGGTTGCCAGGATTGGATCAAGGTCGGTTAGGGCGGTGACGTGGTCGTCGGCGATGCCGCGTACGGTTCGCGATTGGGGTTTAGCCGGGGCTGGTGGGGAGTCTGCCATGACACAAGTCTGCCCCAGTAGGTCGCAAAGCCCGGAGGTCCCGTTACCTGCTGACAAAGGGCCCTAGGGGGACCCGGCCATGGCGCGATGTGATGGGAGTGGCGAGAGGGATTCAACGGGACGCGGGGTTCCGGGAGATTGTTGGCCCGGACACCACGCAATCTCTTAGTCGCGAGAAACGCGAGGGATCCCTCTCGTTTCACCTCTGCCGCTGTATCAGTCCGGGCGCTGGCCAGGTATTCGCCAGATCCGGGAGGGTATGGAGGTAGAACGACCAGACGAGCCTCGGCGTCGGCCATGGCTCGTGATCAGCTGGGGGGGCGATCCGATGCCGTCGAGCACAGCGGCTCGCAGCGGGGCCGCAGCAAGGACAGGCCAGGTACCTAAGCCGCGGGGGCAGCAGGCACGCAAGCCGGAGCGCGGTGAGCGCAGTGTGCAGCCTGGTGCGAGTGCGGAAAGCGGCGGTAAGACGACGCCGTCCACGCCGGGGCTGCATCTGCCTGGCGGCACAGCAGGCAATGTGTTGTGGTGGGGCGGGCTTGCCGCGGTGGCCGCACTCGGCATTGTGGACTGGCCGGTCGCCGCGCTCGTCGGCGCGGGTAGCTGGGTTGCTGAGCAGCATGTCAGGCGCTCTGAGCGCGAACACGCTCGCTAGCGGCGCAGGCGCGCGACCAGGTAAATCTAGTCGGCTGTTTCGCGTTTGCCGGTCCGCGGCGGGAGTCAGCACGTGACCACGATCATCGAACAGGCGAGCGCCGCCCTCGGAACCATCGTGGGCAAGCTGCCTGTCTCGCCCGGCCGCGGCCAACGCCGCCGCTGGCTGGGTAATGGCCGGGCCCACATCGAGGTCAAGGGGATCCACCGGCCAGAGAACCATCCCGCAGCACGGCATCTGGAGGCCGCGCTAGCCGACCTCGATGGCGTCGAATGGGCGCAGGTCAATACCATCGCTGGGCGAGTCGTTGTCGCGTTCGATGGCGATCGGATCGATGTTGACACGATCACCGATGTCATTGAGGGCGTCGAGGACGCGCACGACTTGTCTGGCGAGCGATTCCCGCCCGATCGTCCCGATCACCCATCGGAGCACGAGCCGATCCAGCGCCAGGCGCTCGCGATCGGAGCCGATGTCGGAGGGCTTCTGCTCGGTATGGGCGGACAGGTGGTTTTCGGCCAGTTCGGCAGGATCGCGCGGCGCAGCCCGCTGGTCGGAGAGATCGCATCGCTGCTCTCCCTGGCCGACTCGACGCCCGTCGTGCGCCGCGCTCTTGAGTCCCGTTTCGGTCGCGCGGCCACCGATCTTGGCCTTGCCGTCGGGAACTCGGTAGCTCAGGGGCTGGCGCAGGGCCCGGCAGGCCTCGTGGTCGACATTGCTCACCGCGCCTTGGCGCTCGATGAGTTGCGTTCGCGACGCGATGTGTGGCAGCGCCGCGAGGGCGAATGGTATAGCGCGACACCAGACGCGCCGCCTGACGCGCCGATGCAGGTAAGCCGCCCGGTGCCGCTGCCCGACGGCCCGGTCGAGACCTATACGAACCGGGCTGCTGCAGGCGCCTTGGCAGGAGCGGCGGCGGTCCTGGCAGCCACCCGCGACCCTCATCTCATGGTCGCAGCGACAGCGACAGCGACGCCTAAAGCTGCGAAACTTGGCCGCGAGGGGTTCGCGACCCGCCTAGACCGTGATCTGGCCCGCGACGGCGTCCTTGTGATGGATGCCGAGTCGCTGCGCAGGCTAGACCGGGTTGACACGGTGCTCTTTGATACGCAACTGCTCGCCACCGGTCGGCAGGTGGCTGGCGCGGTATGGGTGCCCGGGGCTGGCCAGGCCGATACGGAGGCGGCGACGCTGGCCGCGCACGCCCTGCTCAACGGCCGGACCGAGGCGGGGAGCGGCCAGAGCGCCGAGTGGGCGGCACGCCCGGTACCCCGTAGGCTGCCTAACGAATTCGCGGCCGCGGCACGCGACCTGCGCCACCGCGCCCACATGTTGCGTGCGCTTTTCAAAGCGGGCGAGCTCGCCGGGCTGGTGTCGGTCGAGCAAGAACTCGACCCGCTCGCTGGTCCTCTGATCGCGAATGCGCGATCGGTCGGCTTGGTGGCAGGCGCGGGCCGGGGCGCTCTCAGCAGGCGGATGCCGCTCGACCGGCTCATGCCCGGGGGGTCGGCCATGGCTGCATCTGTGCGCGCGCTGCAGGAAGAGGGCCGCGTCGTCGCCCTGATCTCCGCACGCCACGGCGAAGCGCTCGCTGCGGCTGACCTTGGCATCGGCGTTCCTGAAGGTACCCCGCCGCCCTGGGGAGCGGACCTGATCACCGAACCTGGCCTGGCCGGCACCTGCCGCGTGCTGCAGGCCATCACTCCCGCCCGTGCCGCTAGCAGGAGGGGTGCCATGCTCGCTGCGTACGGCGCGGGCGGCGGCGCCGTCCTCGCCATGGCCGGCCCTCGGGCGGGCGCGGCCACGCGCTCCCAGCTGGCAGTCAATGGCGCCGCCCTGACGGCGCTGACGAGTGGGCTCTGGTCGGCGATGACGCTCGCGAGAACTCCGCCGCCAGTACCCGCCGATCCGACAGATTGGCACGCGCTCGATGCTGCTGCCGTGCTGGCCAGGCTCGGCACGAGCGGTGCCGGACTGGCTGAAGCCGAGGTAGGGCGCCGACAGTCTCGCGAACCGCGGCCAGCAGATCCCAATGAGCCTGGCTTGGTCCGCGCCTCACTCGAGGAGCTGGCGAACCCGCTCACCCCTGCACTGGCCAGCGGTGCCGGGCTGGCCGCGGCCGCAGGTGCGGTCACCGACGCGCTTCTTCTCGGGACCTTCGTTGGGGCTAACGCCCTGGTCAGCGGCGCTCAGCAGGTCCGGGTGGGTCACGCACTGCGGCGCCTGATCGACGACTCGGCTGTGCGGGTCAGAGTGCGCAGGGCCGCACGAATCGAACTACGAACCGCCGACCAGCTCGTGCCAGGGGACGTGATCGTCGTACAGGCAGGCGACGCAGTGCCCGCGGATTGCCGGATCCTGGCCGCGCAGGGGCTGGAGGTGGACGAGTCAAGCCTCACAGGTGAGTCGCAGCTTGTGGCCAAGGACCCGGCACCGTCGGCGGCGGTGGAGCTCGCCGAGCGTCGCAGCATGCTCTACGCAGGGACGTCAGTGGCGGCAGGTGAGGCTTCCGCGGTAATCGTGGCGGTCGGGCCAGCCACGGAGCTGGGCCGCAGCACGCGGTCCGACGGAGGCCGTCGGCGGCCGACGGGCGTCCAGGCCCGGCTGGCCGAAATCACCAGGCTGACCATACCCGTCACGCTAGGAGCGGGCGCCGCGCTGATCGGCGAGGGCCTGCTGCGCGGCAAGGCGCTCAAAGACACTCTTGGCACCGGCGTGAGCCTGGCCGTTGCTGCAGTGCCCGAGGGCTTGCCGATCGTTGCGACCGCCGCGCAGTACAGCGCCGCTCGTCGGCTGTCACGGCGGAACGCCTTGGTTCGCAATCCAGGCACGATCGAGGCACTCGGCCGGGTTGACGTGCTCTGCTTCGACAAGACCGGCACGCTGACCGAAGGACACATCGGATTGCACAGCGTGTGGGCCGTCGGCGGCGTGCCCTGGTCACCTGATCAGATAGCCGAGCTGCCAAACGAGCGCGGGCTCGTGCTAGCTGCTGGCTTGCGGGCCACGCCCGACCACCGCAACGGGGAAACCTTCGCGCACCCCACCGATGCTGCGGTCGCCGCTGGCGCGGCTACTGCGGCTGTCGACGTCGATCTAGGCGCTTGCGGCTGGCGTCAGGTCGCTGAACTGCCCTTCGAACCGACGAGGGGTTATCACGCCGTGCTCGGCCACACGAAATCTGGCCAGCGACTAAGCGTCAAAGGCGCGCCGGAGACCGTCCTGCCGCTGTGCACAGCTCGGCAATTGCCCAGCGGCGGGGCGGCCGCACTTGACCAGCGAGCAAGGCGTGTCATCGAGCGTCAGGTCGACAAGCTTGCCAGAGCGGGTTACCGCGTGCTCGCCATCGCTGAACGCGAAGCAACGGGCCGCCGGGACCTGCGCCAGGATCGGATCGCCAGGCTGCGGTTCCTTGGGCTGCTCGCCTTCGCCGACCCGGTCCGCGGCACCGCCGCGGCAGCTGTGCGCGAGCTCCGCGCGGCGAAAGTTGACGTGCTCATGCTGACCGGCGACCACCCCAGCACAGCCGGGGCGATCGCCGCCGAACTCGGTCTGCTCGACGGCGGTCCAGTGGTGACCGGGCCGCAGCTTGACGACCTGACTGATTCCCGGCTCGATCGGCTGGTGGCCAAGGGCGCCGTGTTTGCCAGGGTCAGCCCAGACCATAAGGTGCGCATCGTCGCCTCGCTTCGTCGCGCGGGCCGGGTCGTCGCCGTGACTGGTGATGGCGCTAATGACGCGCCGGCGATCAGACTCGCCGATGTAGGGGTCGCGCTCGGTCGGCGCGGCACCAATGCGGCCAGGGAAGCCGCCGACGTCGTGGTTACCGATGACCGGATTGAGACAATCGTCGACGCGATCGTTGAAGGCCGGGCAATGTGGTCGTCGGTCAGAGACGCGATCGCAATGCTGCTCGGCGGCAACCTCGGCGAAATAGCGTTCACGCTCGGCAGCGGACTGCTGCGCGGTGAGTCAGTGCTGAACGCACGCCAGCTGCTGCTGGTGAACATGCTGACCGACATGGTCCCTTCGCTAGTCCTGGCGGTGCGGCAGCCCGAGAGTGCCACCCCTGAAGTTCTGCTGCGTGAGGGTCCTGAGGCGTCTCTTGGGGCGGCGCTCACCCGGGACATCGCGATCCGCGGCGGCCTGACAGCCGGAGCGGGCATCGCCGCATGGACTGGCGGCCGGCTGACGGGCATCGCGCCGCGGCGCGCGAGCACCACAGCGCTGATCGGCATTGTCGGGGCGCAGCTCGGCCAGACGGTGGTGACTGGATGGCGCAGCCCTCTGGTAATAGCGGCGAGTGCAGGCTCGGCCGCCGTGCTCGCCGGGGTGATCCAGACGCCGGGCCTCAGTCAGTTCTTCGGCTGCACGCCGCTCGGTCCTGTGGGGTGGGCCAGCGGCCTCGGCCCGGCGCTCGCCGCCAGCTTCAGCGCTCCGCTCGTGAGCAGGCTGGTACCCGACTAAGGCATGAGGCCGTGCCGCGGGAAGACAGCCTTCCTGGTCGCCATGATGGCCTGATCGATCGGCTCATCGGGGTCGTAGCCATTCTCGAAGGGGGGGTACGTGGCGGGTGCCTGCTCGGTCATGAACTCCGGCGCGGCCGCCCTGGTACGTCGCGCGACGTAGTCGCGCCAGCTCGGCGGCGTGGGGATCGCCGGATCGATCGGTCTGCCAGAGGCCTCAGCGAGCAGGTGCGTCCACGTGCGCGGCACCACCTGAACGATTTCGTAGCCGCCACCGCCGGTGACCAGCCAGCGGCCGCCGGCCGTCTCATGGGCAAGCTGGTGAATCGCCGCGTGCGCCGCACGCTGGGCGTCGATCGTCAGCTCAAGATTGGCCAGCGGATCCATCCAGTGCGTGTCGCAGCCATGCTGACTGACCAGGATCTGCGGCTTGAACTCGCGCAGCAGCGGCGGGACGACGGCGTGGAACGCGCGCAGCCAGCCGGCGTCCCTCGTACCGGCAGGCAGCGCGACGTTGACCGCGAAGCCATCGGCGTCAGGGCCGCCGGTCTCGGACGCGCGGCCCGTCCCCGGGAACAGCGTGCGCGGGTGCTCGTGCAAGCTGATCGTCAGCACCCGGCTGTCGTTGTAGAAGGCCGCCTGCACGCCATCGCCGTGGTGCACGTCGATGTCGACGTAGCCGACCCGTTCCGCGCCCTGGTCCAGGAGCCACCTGATCGCGATGGCCGGGTCGTTGTAGACGCAGAATCCGCTGGCACGATCGCGCATCGCATGGTGCAGTCCACCCGCGATGTTTACACCGTGCGAAGTCGCGCCCGACCAGGTCGCTTCCGCGGCCGCCAGGGTCGCCCCGGCGACCAGCGCTGATGCCTCGTGCATGGCCGGGAAGATCGGGTCGTCGATGGTGCCGAGGCCGTACTGGCCGGCGGCGGGAACTGCGCCGGTGCTCCCTGCCTCCTTGACCGCGGCGATGTAGCGCGGGTCGTGCACGTATGCGAGTTGCTCATCGGTCGCAGGCATAGGCACGACCACGCTGACGCCGTCCGCGTCAAGCACGCCTAGAGCGCGAGCGAGCTCTATCGTGAGCTCCACCCTGACCGGCGCGAGCGGGTGGCCAGGGCCGAAGTTGTAGCTGGTCAGCTTGCCATCCCAGGCGAGGTGCACGGTACATGCCATTGGTCGTCCTCTCGCTGGTCCGGCTGAATCGAAAATCGAGCTTAGCTGGACGCGCGGCAGCACCCGGCGGAGCGTCGCGGAGCCGGGTTCGGATTGGGGGCCGAATCGAAAATCGAGCTTAGCTGGACGCGCGGCAGCACCCGGCGGAGCGTCGCGGAGCGTCGCGGAGCCGGGTTCGGATTGGGGGCCTGTCAGGCGGCGGCCTCCTGGAGGATGACCTTCTGGCCGGATAGCCGTTCCAGCTCGGCGATGAGCTGGCGTTTGCGTCGTAGCGGGGCGAGCCGGTCGTGCCAGCCGGGGCCTAGGTCGGTGAAGCGGGCCTGGGGGTCAGCGAGCAGGTGGTAGGCGATGGTCAGGATGGAGTTGCCGACTGCGACCAGGGCGCGTTGCTTGCCGCGGCGGCGGGCGATGCGGTGGTAGCGCGAGCCCAGGAACGTCTTGGTCCGTGCGGCGCCCATGGCGGCCTCGCCGAGGGCACCGCCGATCCACGGGTTGCCCTTGCCGGTGGAACCGGGCTTGTTCTTGCCCGCCGACTGCCTGGCCGTGGGCGCGAATTTGGCCCAGGACACCAGGTGGTCAGCGGAGGGGAAGCGGCTCATGTCGACGCCGATCTCGGCGATGATTTCCTGGGCGCCGGTCTTCCCGACGCCGGGGATTTCGTCAAGCTGGGCGACCTGGCGGGCGAAAGGGGCGATCGCCTCATCGATCCGCTCGGTCAGTGCCTCGATCTGGGCGGTGAGCGCGTCGACGCGGTCGAGCATGATGCGCAGCAGGTAGCCGTGGTGGTCGCGGAACTGCCCGGTCAGCGCCTCCTGCAGGACGCTGATCTTGCCGCGCATCGACCCGCGGGCCATCCGGGCCAGCACGTGCGGGTCACGCTGCCCGGCGATGAGGGCTTCCAGCATGTCCCGCCCGGACTTGCCGAAGATGTCGCTGATCACGCTCGACAGCTTCACCTGGGTGTCTTCCAGCAGCTTCTCCGCGCGCTGCTTCTCCCGGGTCCGTTCCTGGATCAGGGTGCGCCGGTAACGGCACAGGTCCCGCAGCTCGCGCTGCCACGGCGGCGGGATGAACGACGGGCGGAGCATCCCCCGCTCGGCCAGCTTGCACAGCCACACAGCATCGAGCTTGTCCGTCTTCGGACGTCCGGGCACGTTCTTGACGTCGCGGGCGTTGACCACCCAGCACCCGATGGCATCTTCGAGCAGGTAAAACGGCGGCTTCCAGTACGTGGAGGTGGCCTCCATCACGCACAAGGCCACGCCCTGGCACACCAGCCAGTCCCGCAAGTCCAGCAGCGACCGGGTGGTAGTCGCGTACGTGCGCACTTCCTGCCGGCGCCGCCCCGGCTTGTCCTCATGCGGCACCCGCACGCACGCCGTCAGCTCTCTCTTACCGACATCCAGCGCAGCAACCCGCTGCACCAGCTCGGCAGCCTCCTCGGTGATCTCCTCCACCACCGTCATCTCCTCCGCGAACAGACCCTCAGATTCCGGCGGCTGCCCGCAGGAGCCAGCAGGGACGGCAAGGCGGAATCGCGTGCTCACAGGCAACAATGCAGGACCCTGGCGCGGCTCCCGGCGATCAGACTAATTCCCGGGCTCACAGCACCAAGCAGAACCGACGTCGGCGGGCAACCACCCCGATTTTCACCCCTGCAGGGCATCGCCGCACGCGATACCAGGGACTAATTACATTCTTAGCCGACTAGCCGGCCGAGAATGCACGATCACCCCGCGATCGACGTGCTCAGCGCGGCGGCGGGCTGGATCCGAGCGGCGTGCAGGCCAGGAATCAGGCCGGCGATCACGCCGGCGGCGGCGCCTGCGAGTGGTGCGGGCAGGACCAGAAGTGGCGCGATGACCGGCGTCCAGTTCCGCGCCCACGCGAGCAAGATGATCGCAGCGATGCCCAGGCTCGCACCGGCAAGGCCGCCGACCAGGCCAAGGATCGCCGACTCACTGATGACGTGTGCCATGATGTGCCGCCGTCGGGCGCCGACGGCCCTTCGCAATCCGAACTCGGCGGCACGTTCGCGCACCGAGAGCCAGGTGACGCACGCAATGCTGAGCGTGCCGATGGCCAGGCTGATCCAGCCAAGCGCGTAGAACATCCTGGTGAGCGTGTTGACCACCTGATCGCGCAGCAGTTGCGGACTTGGCGGCATCCGGACATGGAGGTGCTGCGGCCTGGTCGGGCTGATGGCAACCGGCGCCTGCCTCGCGACCACCGAGGCCGCCCCGGGTCGCGTCCTGATCAAGATATCGGGCACCGCCCCCGCGCGCGGGTTGGGCGGACCCCACAGGGCGACGGCGGTTGCTGCGGGCAGTACGACCGCGTTCAGGATGGCCTTGCGCTCGCTTGCGCTGCTGACAATCCCGATCACGGCGACGCGCTGGTCATCGATGTAGATCATCGGTTGTCCCCGCAGGCCGCGGATGCCCAGTGCCCTCGCCGCTTCCGCGCCTATGACGCAGACCTGCGCGCGATGTGCCTGATCCCAAGCGTCGATGGCCCTGCCCTCCCTCAGCCGGGCGCCAGCAGCCATGAGGAATCCCGGAGAGCCGGCCAGAACCGGCGCTTGCCGTGCAGCACGGTCTGCTGGCGGCTGCGGCACGGTCGACACGATCACGCGATGCCCGAGACGCAAGCGCCAGAAGACTCCCGACGCGACGACGCCATGCAGCGCGTCCAGCCGTTGCTCGACGTCGGCCGGGTAGGGGCTGGCGGCAGGCAGCGGCCCTGAGCCTTTCGGGCTGATCAGCACGTGTGTGGCCAGGTGTCGCGCGAATAGCTGGGTGACCTGTCCGTTCGCGGTACTGGCCAGGCCGAGAGCGATGACGAACCAGGCCACGCCCAGCAGCGTGCCAAGACACGTGATGACGGCGCGGGCCGGCCTCGCCACGATCGACGTGACTGCTTCGCTGAACGCATCCGTTGGACGCAGTCTGGTCGGCGGGCTGAGCCTGCGCCTGATCACAGGTCGGAGTCCGTTGGGCTGGCCTGGCTGTTGGCACCGACGCCAATGCGACGCGAGCTATGGGCGGCGGCAAGCTGGTCACGCGTGGCGACGAAAACCGTCCTGCCTTCCTTGTGCAGGCTGACGAGCAGCGCGATTATCTGCTCGGCCGCGCCATCGTCCAGGCTCGCCGTCGGATCATCGCACAGCAGCAAGCTCGGATCGGTCACGATGGCCCTGGCGATGGCGATTCGCTGCCGCTCGTTAGCCGGCAGCTCGCTGACCACCTCGTGCAGCCGCTCGCGTAGTCCGACGCGCGCCAGCGCGCTCGTCGCCGCCTGGACCCGCTCTTGCTTACTCATGCCGCCATACAGGACCGGGAGCATCACGTTGTCCAGGGCCGAGCGCGCCGGCAACAGCTGCGGCCGCTGGAACACGATGCCGATGAGCCGGCCACGCAGGGCCGTCCGGTCGCGATCGGGGAGCGTGGCCGTGTCAGCCCCATTCAGGAAGTAGCTGCCCGTGGTCGGCTTCCGAAGCAGGCCCACGACGCTCAGCAGAACCGATTTTCCGGCTCCGGCCGGACCGCCCAGCGTGACGAGTTCGCCGTAGCCGACGCTCAGGTCGAGCGGGCTGAGCGCGGCTGATGGCTGGCCGGGAAAGGAGACACCTGCCTGGCGCAGATCGATCAGTGGCTGAGTGACGGGCCGGCGTACCGGCTGCGTCAGCGACTTGGCGGCCATGGCCCGAGTCCGATCAGGACATGGTCACCGGCGCGCAGCGCCCCTGGCCGCTTGGACTGGACCGCCACCAGGCCATCGGCGGTAGGTCCGGTGAGAACGCGGACTCTCACCCGCCTGCCCCCCTTCAAGACGGTCACGTGACCCGCGCGGCCGTGGCTGGCCGGCACGAACGCGGCCAGCGGCACGGTCAGCACCGGCTCGGTTGTCACGGGCGCCGCCAGCGTCAGCCGGACACGAGCGCCGATCATGCGCTGCGGCAACGGGCGCGCCGGCCTGACCAGGATGGGATAGCCGCGCAGGGGTGGCCCGCCGACCGGCGGCAGCAAGCCGATCCTGGTCACAGTGCCCCGGGCCGTCAGGCCAGGGTTCGCCGCGACGATCGACGCTGGCATCCCTCGCCGCACCTGACTTGCCTGGTGCGCGGTCAGATCGGCGGTGACGTACGGGGCTCCGGTCGCCAGAGTCAGCACGGCCGAGCCGCCGACCAGGTCGCCTACCCGGCCATCGACGGAGGTGACGAGCGCGGACGTGGACGGGATGAAGACGACCTCACTCCTTGGCAGGTAAGCGCTGGGGATCACGAACGCGCTCGCCACCCGCCCCGAGCCACTCGCGCCGCTCGCCGGCGCGGCAGTGCCGGGTGTCACCTTGTGAGGGACTTTGAAGATCGGGGCGTCATAGCCGAGGTGGCGGTAGAAGAGCAGGAGCGCGAGCGCGGTGCTCTTGCCGAAGATTCCGCTGGGATCGAAGTCGGCGTAGCCGAGGGACACCAGCGCCCGCTGCAACTGTGCGACGTCCAGGCCGTGGTCGCCTTCATGCAGGTTCCGGTAGGCGGGCAGCCTTCCCCGCAGCAGGATCACCGGGCGGCCGTCGATCTCGGCGATCACGTGGCCGGGCAAGACCCGGTCACCGGCCTTTTCCGGCATCTTCGTGAGCGTTACGGTGCTGAAGGGCGCCATCGCCTTCACCGCGATGGGCCGTTTGGCTCGCACGATGCCCTGGACGGTAATGGCGTGGCGCAGCACGTGCCAGCGCGCTACGGCGGTGATCGGAGTGGCCGCTGGCGCTGCCGAGCGAGCCGCTACATCACGCGGCGACTCGATGAAGACAGCCGTGGCCAGGCCGACCACGGACATAGCGATCACGCCGATGGCAAGCCCGCCGAAGAACAACCGCCTGGGCCCGAGCGGGTCCACAGACGGATTGATTCCCCTGAGCCTGGCGGCAGCGAGAAGCCGCATGGCTCTTCCCCCGCACAACTGTTGACGCCGTGTTGCCCCCGCCTATCCCGCGCAGGCTACCACGGTGCGGCGCACTGAAAGAGGAATCGCGAGCTACCGGATTGGCCCGCGAGCCGCATCCTGCAAGTGCCGGTCAACGGCTCACAAACTCCTTGCCCGCGCAACCAGGTCGCGTGTGCCCATCCCGAAGATGCCCAGGTTGGGCGGGTGAGAAGCGTCAGGACGGGAATGCTGACGTGGTGCGACGGACGGGGGACCGGAGCTCGAGACGTGCTCCGCGCGTGCCGCTCAGGAAGCGGATCACGCGATGGATAGGGGCCGACAGGAATCCACTGCGGCGCCCGATCGACAGATTCGAGAGCGTGGTGCGTATCGTTCTCGTGCTCGCTTTCTTGATCGGCGCGCCGCTGCTGGGGCCGGCAACGCGTCATCTGGCCGACGTGACCGGCTTTGCGCAGGTGCACAGGGAGGTCTCGTGGCGGCAAGTGCAAGCTGTTCTCGAGCGTCCTGCACCACGTCAGTTCTACGGTTACGGATCAATGGCGACGTTCTGGGTGCCTGGCCGGTGGCAGGGGCCATCTGGAGTGAACAGGCACGGCCTGGTGCCAGCCAAGTCTGGTGCACCGGCCGGCTCGAAGGTACGCGTCTGGGTGGACGGGGCTGGGCGGGTCATGAACCGTCATCCGATGACCGTCGGCATGGTCAGAACGCGAGCGATCCTGGTGGAGATCGGCAGTATTGTCGGGCTCGCGCTCGTGCTGCTGCTCTTTGCCGGGATGACCAGGATGATGCTCAACCGCCGCCGGATGCTGAACTGGGGCATCGAGTGGGCTTGCTTCGGCCCGCGCTGGAGCACCAGGCGCTGGCCGCGGAGCTAGTGCGCTCGGTGTAGCGAGGGAGCTACGCGGATAGGACGCCGAGGACCGCCCTCGCCACTTCCAGGTCTTCGCGCGCCGTCACCACGACGGTGCGAACCCTCGCATTGCGAGCGCTGATGTCGGCGTCGGCGTCAGCCGCCGCGTTCGCCGCATCGTCGATCGCGATGCCGAGGAAGCCAAGCGCGGTGGCCGCTCGTGCCCTCACCGCTGGTGCGTGCTCCCCGATGCCCCCGGTAAATACCAGCGCATCGAGCCCGCTCATGGCCGCGGCCATGGCCGCGATCCCGGTCAGGAGGCGGTGCGCATGGATATCGAGCGCGAGGATTGCTGCCGGCTCGCCCGCGTCCGCGGCCGCGGCAACATCGCGGTAGTCCCCGCTGCCATCAGCGAGGCCCGCCAGCGCGGCCAGGCCGGACTTGTGCTCCAGCGCGTCGGCCAGTTCGGCAGCCGGCATCCGGTCAGCCAGCCAGGCGATCAGGCCCGGATCGACGCTTCCCGACCTGGTCGCCATCACAAGTCCATCGACAGGCGTGAATCCCATCGTGGTCTCCATGCTGCGCCCGCTCTGCACCGCCGCCAGCGAAGATCCGGCTCCTAGGTGACACGTCACGATCCGGTCTTGTTCAGCACCTGATGCGTGCAGCATCTCGGCGGCGCTCCGGGACGCATACCTGTGCGAAAGGCCGTGGAAGCCATATTTCCTCAGCCCGTAGCTGTCCCGCCAGGCGGCTGGCAGCGGGTAGGTGGACGCCAGGAGCGGCATGTCCGCGTGGAACGCCGTGTCGAAGCAGGCGACCTGAGGCAGGTCCGGGAACACCGCTGTCGCCGCGGCAATGCCGGCTAGGGCGCGTGGCTGATGCAGGGGCGCGAGCGGGGTCAGGCTGGCGATTCCCGCTCGCACCGCGTCGTCGATCCGGGTGGCCGCGGTGTACAGGCCGCCGCCGTGGACGACCCGGTGGCCGATCGCAACGGGGCCCTCGCCGGAAGAGGCCAGCGCGGCAAGGTAGTCGCGCAGTTCCCTTGCGTCCGAGCTTCCGTCCCATTTGTCGATGTCGCAGCGGTCGGTGACGGTCTCATTCTCGTCGATAACCGAGAGCTTGAGGCTGCTCGAGCCAGCGTTGAAGACAAGAACCGCGGACTGTTTCGGCGACGGTGTCATCGAAGGCCTGGAACGCGGATCGCACGGCCGCCGCTCGTCCTCGCCGCCGCGGTCGGTTCACCATCGTGCGCGGGGGCTTGGTGGCCCCAGACCCACTGCGTGATCTCTGGCATGTCCTCACCGTGAGCGACGATCCACTCGCGATGCCTGGCCCGGCTATCGACCATCTGCTGGCGGAGGACGGCGGCCCGCGGCCCGAGCCCGGGCACCCGGTCGATGACGTCCATCACCAGGTGGAACCTGTCCATGTCGTTCAGAACGAGCATGTCGAAGGGGGTGGTCGTGGTTCCCTCCTCCAGATAGCCGCGTACGTGCATGTTGTCGTGGCCGTGACGGTTGTAGGTCAGCCGGTGGATAAGCGTCGGATAGCCGTGATAGGCAAAGATGACCGGCTTGTCCGCGGTAAACAAGGTGTCGTATTCGGCGTCGCTCATGCCGTGCGGGTGCTGGGACTCCGGCTGCAGCCGCATCAGATCGACGACGTTCACCACGCGCACCCTCAGGTCAGGAAGGTGCTCGCGGAGGATGTCAGCGGTCGCGAGTACCTCGACGGTCGGTACGTCCCCGGCGCAGGCGAGCACTACGTCGGGCTCGGCCTGCTTCCCGATCCCGCTGCCGTCGTTGCTCGCCCAGGTCCAGATCCCGGCGCCGCGCGCGCAGTGCAGGTTGGCGGCGTCGATGTCCAGCCACTGTGGCGACGGATTCTTGCCGGCCACGATCACGTTGACGTAGTTGCGGCTGCGCAGGCAGTGGTCGGCGACAGATAGCAGGCAGTTCGCGTCGGGTGGCAGGTAGACCCTCGTCACCTCGGCCTTCTTGTTGACCACGTGGTCGATGAAGCCGGGATCCTGATGGCTGAAGCCGTTGTGATCCTGGCGCCAGACGTGGGAGGTGATCAGGTAGTTCAGCGAGGCGATCGGCAGCCGCCACGGCAGTTTCCTGCTGACCTTCAGCCACTTGGCGTATTGGTTCAGCATCGAGTCCACGATGTGGATAAAGGCTTCATAGCAGGAGAACAGACCGTGCCTGCCGGTGAGCAGGTAACCCTCAAGCCAGCCCTGGCAAGTGTGCTCGGACAAGATCTCGAGCACCCTGCCGTCCGGACGCAGGTTGACGTCAACCGGCTTGACCTCGGCCTCCCAAGCTTTACCGGTCACCTCGATCACCGCATCAAGCCGGTTCGATGCGGTCTCATCCGGTCCGAAGACCCGGAAGTTCCTGGTCGCGAGGTTGCGCCGCATGACCTCAGCCAGCAGCCCGCCGAGAACCCTGGTCGGCTCGGCGTTGACTTCTCCCGGCGCATGAACTGGGACCGCATGCTCCCTAGTCCCCGGCAGCTCAAGTTCGCGCAGCAGCAGGCCGCCGTTGGCGTGCGGGTTCATGCCGAGCCGACTGTCGCCTTGCGGGACAAGCGTCAGCAATTCAGGGCGCGGGTGCCCGGCGAGGTCGAACAGCTCGCGCGGGTGATAGGACAGCAGCCACCGTTCGAGCTGGCGCAGATGCTCGGGATTGGTCCTGACTTCCGGGAGCGGCACCTGATGTGAACGCCAGGTGCCTTCGACCGGAAGCCCGTCGACGGTCACGGGTCCAGTCCAGCCCTTCGGGGAGCGCAGCACGATCATCGGCCAGGCCGGGAGCGGCACCGTCCGCGGCTGGCCTGCCGAATCTCCTGCGGCGTTCCTGGCCTCAGACCAGATTTGCCTGATTCGCTCGATCGCGCCATCGACGGCTGTTGCCATCAGCTCGTGCATGACCAGCGGATCGTCACCGCTGACATAGACGGGCTCGTAGCCGTATCCGCGTAGTAGCTGGTCGAGGGCGTCGTCGCCGATCCTGGCCAGCAGCGCCGGGTTCGCGATCTTGTAGCCGTTCAGATGCAAGATCGGCAGCACTGCGCCGTCCCTGGCCGGGTCGACGAACTTGTTGCAGTGCCAGCTCGTGGCTAGCGGGCCGGTTTCAGCTTCGCCATCGCCGACGACGCACACGACGATGAGGTCTGGGTTATCAAAGGCCGCGCCATAAGCATGCGAGAGCGAGTAGCCAAGCTCGCCGCCTTCGTGAATCGAGCCAGGCGTCTCGGCCGCGTTATGGCTGGGAACTCCGCCGGGAAACGAGAACTGACGCATCAGCCTGCCCATTCCGACAGCATCCTGCGACACGCTGGGGTAGATCTGCGAGTAGCTGCCCTCAAGCCAGGTGTTCGCCAGAGTTGCCGGACCGCCGTGCCCCGGCCCGACCACGATCATCATGTTCAGATCGCCAAGCGTGATCGCGCGGCTCAGATGTGCCCAGATGAAGTTCAGCCCCGGCGTGGTGCCCCAGTGACCAAGCAGCCTGGGCTTGATGTGCTCGGGTCGCAGCGGCTCGGCCAGCAGCGGGTTCTCCATCAGGTAGATCTGGCCCGCCGACAAGTAGTTGGCCGCGCGCCAGTAGGCGTTGAGCGCGGTGAGGTGTTCGGGCGAAAGCGCGGGCGGGGCTGTCATGTCGGTGCGTCCTGTCGGGTGTGTAGCGGGATTGCGGGCGGAGGGCTTGCGGGGGAGCGAGCTGCCATCGCGCGGCCGGGTGCTGCCGCGGGCGGCTGGTACATCAGCTGTGCTTGACGACCGTGACCGGGCACGACGCGTGATGCACGCAATGGATGCTGACGGAGCCGAGCGTCATGCCGGTGAACCCGCCGTCACCCTTGCTGCCCACTACCAGCAGGTCAGCGCTCCCCGATTCATCGATGAGCGCCTGCGCGGGGTGCCCGTAGACCACCTTGCGCTCGACCTGGATCGCTGGCAGGTCGCGACAGGCCGACTCGATCGCCTTGTCGAGTATCTCGTATCTGGACTGCTCGACCTCTGATGTGACTGGCTCGGGAGTGTGGCCTACGGGCGGGAGGCCGGCGGCGGACGGATAGTGCCACGCGAGGACCGCGCGTAGCGTCGCGCCGATCGCGTTGGCATATCGTGCCGCCCATGCGAGCGCTGCGGTCGATGACGGTGATCCGTCAACCCCCACGATGACGACCTCCTGGCCGCTCGTCGGCATCGGCTCGCCGGATGCAGATGGCTCTGTAGCGGTGCCAGCTGTGGTCATGTCTGCCTCGTCTGTCCGTGCTGTGCCGGTTTCGGCGGCGGTTCGGCGGATCTCTTGCAGCTGCCACCCTCTGTGTACCCACATTTTCGCGCTAGGGCCGTAGGTCCCGCGCCCCGGGAGCGAACAGCGGCGCCTCGAGCACCGGACGGCGTGTGGTGCCGTGTCCTGCTTGATTCTGCGGACGCCGGATGGTTTGGTTCTGCACATGAAAACGGCTGGTCGAAGTCACTAGGCCGGTCGATGACTGCGCTCGCAATCGGATTCGTGGTGATTGCGACCGTCTTGACTGCCGCCGCGCTGCTGGCGCTGCTCAGGGTGGCGCACCTTATGTTGTCCGGGGCTGACGCGCTCGAGCGAGACGGCCTGGCCAGGGGCGAGCGCGCACCGTCATGGTCGCTGACCGACGCCGAGGGAAAGGCGCATGCGTCGCCGCCGGTCCGGCCCATTCAGCTTCTTGTGTTCGCGGACCACAGTCTGAAGTCGTTTCCCTCAGTAGCGGCCGGGCTGCGGGCGCTGCTGGGCGATTCTGATCTGGAGATCGTGATCCTGACGCGAGGCCCCGCCGAGCCCGCGTCCCTGGCGCTGGCGCAACTCGGCTTGGGCGAGGTGCCTGTGCTGTCTGGTTCCCCGCGGCTCTACGCGAACTACAACGTCAGGGTGATGCCGTTCGTGATCTTCGTTGACTCGGCCGGCCTGGTGCGCGGATCCAGCCTGGTGAACCACGACTGGCAGCTGGTCAAGTTGCGGCAGGTGGCCGCGATCCCGCCCGGTGACGATCAGTACCCGGCTGCTGCGGTGGCTGCGACGGCCAGCGCGGCGTCGGCGGGCTAAGGCGGTGAGTTCTAGATGGCCGAGCTGACGCTGACAGCCAAGGTGGCGATCGCCGTGCTGCTCGTCGCCGCTGGCGGAGCCAAGCTCGCGGACCTTGAGGGGTTCGCAGGCACCGTTCGGTTGTTCTGGTCCGCGAGTTTCGCGGTCGGCGCGCGGGCGATCGCGGCGATGATCGCCTGCACTGAGATAGCGGTGGGCACAGCGAGCCTGTCCAGCCCGCTGGCCGGCTGGGTGAATTACGCCGTTCTGGGACTGTGCTGCGCCTTCGTCGTCGTCTCTGCGGTCGGCTATTTCGCCTATCCCGGTCGGGCATGCCGGTGCTTCGGCGCCCTGACCGACCGCTCATTCGACGGCGCCAGTGTGGCCAGGGCGGGGCTGCTCGCGATCGCCGCGGCGGCGGCGGCGCTGCCTGTCGGCCCTTCGCTGCTCCGGCTGGGAACGCTCGGCAGGCTCGGCCTAGTCGCCGGGGCCGCACTCATCGCGTGGTGCGCCTTTACCGCCGCCGCGGCCATGGGCGCCGGGCGCGACGCGCGGTCCATGCCTGCGGCTCCGCTGGGGTGGACGCAGTGATCAGGATTCCGGTCTACCTGTTCGCGGCGCAGTGGGCATTGCTCGGCGCGCTTGCGGTGCTCGTCGTGATCATGTACCGCCAGCTCGGCCGGCTGCTGACTGGCAGCGACAAGGCCGATGACCTGGGCCCGGAAGTGGAGGGGCAGGCACCGGCGCTGACGTACATCTCGACGGCGGATGGGCAGGAGCGGCGGCTCGCTCCTGGAGAAGACGGCCCCTCGCTTGTTGCGTTCGCCGATCCGACCTGCCCGTCCTGTGAGCAGCTGGTCGGTGCGGTCGGCGAGCTAACCGCCGGCGGCGAGCTGGACGGGATCCGGGCCCTGGTGCTGATCTCCGATCCGCCTTCTTACCTGCGGATATCGGACGTGTTCAGCGGATCGGAACTCGAGATCGGCCGGCCGTCCAAGCGCAACGGGCTTGATTTGTACCGGGTCTCGGCGACACCGCTGCTTGTCGCCATCGACGCCAGCGGGGTGGTGCGCGCGGCGGGTTCGGTGACCAAGGCCGACGATGTCCGCGCGTTCGCCGCGGCCTGCCGGCCGCCGACGCCCGAGGCGGCGTTCTCGCCGGGGCTCCGGCAGCGACTGCCATTGGAGGGGGCGTGACATGAGTCGTCGAAGCGGGGCGAGCCTGGACGAGCGGATCAGCGCGATCACCGAGCGGATCGCCAGGAAAGTCAGCAGGCGTGACGCGCTGCGCCGCGTCGTTTTGGGCGGCACAGCGGGAATCGCCGCGCTTGCCGTGGGCGCGACACCGGCGGAGGCCGCGACGTGCGATTGCGGGCCCACCAGGCGGTGCTCGAACTGCCCCCATGTCGGGTGTCCGCCTCGGCATCACCTGTGCAAGGGCTCGTTCACCAGCCATTGCTTCAACCGCCAGGGCTATCGCTGCGAGTGGCCGTCGGGCAGCTGGATCGCCTGCATGAACCTCGGCCGCGGGATGGGTTACAAGGTCTGCTACGACTGCATCGGCCACGGCGGCTGCCGGAACTGGTGCACGTGCCTGAGCGACTGCATCTGCTGCCATTGCGCGAGCCCAGCTGACGTCCGCGCCGAGCAGCTCCGCCTGCAGCACGCCCTCTCCCGCGATCAGTCATCGTGATCGCGATACCCGCGGCGTTCGCGATCCTCGCGCTGCTGCTGGCGAGCGGCAACGGCTACGCGAAGGCTTACTCGCCATGAGGCGTGAACTCGGCCGCGTCCCTGGCCGGCGCTCTTCCGGTCGGAAGACGTGCCCTGCGCAGCGAGGTGCTGTCCGCATATGCGATCCCGGCCGTCGTGATCTGGGGGCTGCTCGGGCTCGGAGTTGGCTGGCTCGCAGTGGCCTTTCCTGCCGTGCGCTGGATCGCGCTGGCGGCGGCTGCGGGCTACGGCGGCTACTACGGAGCGATCGAGCTGTCGGGCCGTCGCGGCCTGTCACCGCCTGGCCGGGCATGGCAGGTGCCGCAGGCGATGCTGATCGAGGCGGGGCCGCGACGACGCATCCTCGTGTGGGGCGTGCTGCTGGGACCGGGATTCGCGACCAGGAATCCTTTCGCCGGCTTTGGCCTGCTGCCGCTCGCGGTGACCGCCATGCCGGGGATCGGTCCAGCGGTAGCCCTAGGAGCCGGGATCGGGCTGGCGCATGGTACGGCCAGGGCTCTGGCGTTGCTGCGCGATGTGCTGGACCTGAACGTGGTGCCGGCCGGGATCGTGCCGGCCGCGACCGTTCCAGCGGCGGTAAGCGCAGTCCCCGTACCCACGCACCTCGATATGGTGCTGAAGGCAATCTACTGGCGGCGGTTCGACGGTGCCGTGCTGCTGGCCGTCGCCGGGACGGCGGCCGTTGCCTTCGGGCACTCCTTCATTTAGCGCCCTGAGAACAACAGCGGAGGACAGATGCCATCCAAGACCCGACTGGCGATGCTCGCCCTGGCCCTGTTCGCCATGACGGGCTGCATCATCCAGACGACCGAGACTGCCTGGGCCGCGCCGGCCAGTCGTGGTGCGACGGCGGTCGGCCCCGCTTATTCCGGGCGGGAGGTCTTCAAGATCGTCGCGAGGATGCATGGTCCGCGACACGCCACCGTCCAGGCGTGGGGCGCGTTTAAGGCCTCAGGCCACTTCATCAGGAAGACCGCGACGATCACCTTCCCGAAGGGCAGGATCGTCGTCCGCCGCCACGTGGAGAAGACCACCTATAGCGGCCCCAACTTGCAGACGTGCCGGTTCACGATCGTGCAGCGCGGCACGTTCTCTGTGAAGCGGGCGACAGGCAAGTATCACGGTCTGCATGAGTCGGGACACTTCACGTCTAGGTTGCACGGACGACTCAAGAAGTCCGGGCCAAGCAGATGCAGCTCGAAGATCGTTGCCAAGCGCACCGTCACTTTCGAGATCGGCCAGGCGAGGTAATCGAGTCCTGCACTTCAGCACGTGTCCTGTGCCATCGCGGCCTGGCCAGCCGGACATGCCCGTAGGTCCGTCCTCCGTGCCCTAGCGCATAATCTGTTGGGCATTGTCTGATTCACGCTCCCGTGGTTGATCATGAGCGCGGAAGGTATACGGATGCCTGACTTGTCCCTGCTGCCGCCGTCGGCTGTCATTGACGGCGAAGACCTCAGGATCGGCGGCTGCCTGCTCTCAGAGCTCGCGGGCGAGTTCGGCACGCCTGCCTACGTGTTTGACGAGCAGGCTTTGCGCGAGCGGGCGGCCGAGTACCTGGAGACGATGACATCCAGGCATCCGCGCAGCCGGGCATGCTTCGCGGTCAAGGCGTTCCCCTCCGCGGCGATGATCAGGGTGCTGGTCGAATCCGGGCTTGGCTGCGACGTCGTCGGGGCCGGGGAGCTCAGGCTGGCGCTGGCCGCGGGCGCCGACCCAGCCACGATCGTCATGCATGGTAACGCGAAGTCAGACGAGGACATCCAGGCGGCGATCGACGCCTGCATCGGCTACATCGTCGTGGACGGCTTTGACGACATCGACAGGATCGAGCGGCTCGCCAGCCGGATCACTCCCGTGCTGCTGCGGGTGAGCCCGGGAGTCGAGTCGTTGACCCATGCCGCGCTCGCGACCGGCGGCAGGGCATCGAAGTTCGGCGTCCCCGTGGAGCAGGTTCAAGCCGCGATCGCGAGGATGCGGTCGGTCCCGACGATCGACCTGCAAGGCCTGCACGCGCACATCGGCTCCCAGATCCTGAACACCGAGCAGTTCGAGGCCGCCGTCGACGCGCTCGCCAGCCTCGAGCGCTTCGGGGTCTACGACTTCGGCGGCGGCCTCGGCGTCCGATATGCGCCTGCGGATGTAGCGCCGTCTCTGACCGACTACGCAGATCGGCTGGTCGCTGCGGCTCATAAGCATCTGGGCGAGGACATCGAGATACTGATCGAACCCGGCCGCTCGATGGTTGCCAGGGCCGGCCTGACCTTGTACCGGGTTGTCACCGTGAAGTCGGCGGGCCGCCTGCATGTGGCCGTGGATGGCGGCATGGGCGATAACCTCGAGCACTCGCTCTACGGTCAGCGGTTCACGCCCCTCGTTGTTGGCCAATGGGACTCCGAACCTGTGCTCGCTGACCTCGTCGGCAGGCACTGCGAGTCAGGCGACGTGATCACCCCCGATGTGCAGCTCGCGAGCCCCCGGATCGGCGATCTGATCGTCGTCCCCGTGACAGGCGCGTACTGCTTCACGATGGCGAACAACTACAACGCCGCCCTCAGGCCGCCGGTCATCTTCTGCGCGGACGGGACCGCCCGGCTCGGCGTCCGCCGGGAGACCTTCGAAGACCTAGTGGCCCGCGAGGTCCCCCTGACCTAGCCCGGTGCTGGCCAGAGGCGCCGTGAGGCGGCGAGCCGCCGATCAGCAGCGCTCGCCCGTCCTTCGGCTGCACGGTCGGTGGCATGGCGACGGCGATGAGGGTGCCGCCTGGGCGTACCAGTCAGGTCGATCGCTCCAGGATGTCGCCGTCGAAGACCACGTCCACCTCGCCGACATGCTGCAAATCGTCGGCTTCCAGGTCGATGAAGCCCGGTGGCCGGCGGCACACGCATTCTGGCAGCGGAGGCGAGGTGTGCATGCCGGTCGTGCGGGCAGGACCGGGACGCAAGCCATGTCGTTCCGTCACTGCTGGAGGCGTCCGATGTCCGGTGGGGATGCTGGTGCGCTGCGGCTGAGCGCCGTGGCCGCACTTGTGGACTTGGACCTGGAGGCGAGCCGCGCGGCGGACGCCTGGATAAGCCTCGACGGCGAGCCGTGCAGCGAGGACGAGGCTGAGCTGATCGTCAGCGCTACCGGCACGGAGCGTCGGTTGGCCGAGGCGCTGCGTGGCCCGCCGGGCACCGAGGTGGCCGAGCCCGAGGCGGTGGCGATGGCGGGATTGGTGCGATTGGCTGCGGATTCGCCACCGGCGCCGGCGCTCGCAGTCGGCCTGCTGCAGAAATTCCTGATTCCCGACGACTCGCTGCCCGCGCCGGCCCGTGATGAGCGCGCGGCCACCTTCTCCGAGTTGTACCGTATGCTCGCCTTGCCCGGGATGCCAGCTGATGCAGCTGGGCGGGCCGTCGTCCTGTTGGACGACTTGGGCGGCTGATCGCGAGCCCCGACCTGATCGTCGCTGGGTTGCCCCGCCGGCAGCGTCCGCATCGTCAGCGACGACGTTGGAAGCCTTCAACTGACACCCCGACATCCCAAGACGGCCTCAGGCGGGCTTTCGCGACACCCGCGCCGGAAGGTTAGGCCTGAATGGTCTCTTCGGTCTGTTCTGCGCGGGCGGCGACCTCTGCGGCTGCCCGCTCCTTGACCAGCTCCTGGCCGCCGTGCCGCAGGGCCAGGAGCGCCGCGATCACCAGCACGCTCATGGCCATGATGAACACGATGACCAGGCCGTGATGGAACGGACCCGAGATGAGCTGCGGGAAGAACTGCTTGCCGGTCAGCACGTGCACATTGCGCGCTGGCAGGTGGTTCAGCACTCCGGTCGGTGCGAGCAACTGGTGCACCGGGTTATACCCGAGGAACGCGGCGAACAGGCTGCCGACCGGCGGCAGGTTGCCGATCTGGTGCGCGACAGCTGCCGGCACGCCCTGGCCGGTGAGGCCCCTGGTCAAGGTGGTCGGCAGCGTGGACGCCAGGCCAGCGATCATCAGCGAGAAGAAGATGCCGATGGACAGCACGAAGCCTGAATTCGTGAACGTGGCGAGCATGCCGGAGGCCGCGCCGCGCTGCCGGGGCGGGACGCTGTTCATGACGGCCGCGGCGTTCGGCGCCGAGAACAGTCCCATGCCGGCGCCGGAGACGAAGATCAGGATCGCGAACGCCGGATAGCTGAAGTTCGTGGGCAAGAGCAGCAGCCCGCCAAACGAAGCTGCCGACAGCAACAGCCCGCCGGAGGCGAAGAACCTGGCGCCGTACCTGTCAGACAGCCAGCCGGAGATCGGTCCCGCGACCAGGAACCCGGCCGTCAGCGGCAGCAGGTAGATGCCCGACCATAGCGGTGTGTCGATGAACGAGTAGCCGTGCAGCACCAGCCAGATGCCCTGCAGCCAGATGATCAGCATGAACTGCATGCCGCCGCGTGAGATCGACGCGAGCAGCGCGGCGGCAGCGCCGGTCGAGAACGATCTGATCTTTAGCAGCCCCAGGTCGAACATCGGCGCTCGAACCCTCAGTTCGATAAAGCAGAACGCGATCAGCAGCGCGACGCCGCCGATCAAGCCGGACAGCACCAGCGGACTGGTCCAGCCCATCGAGTGCCCGCCGTAGGGCTGGATGCCATAGGTGATGCCGGTGAGCAGGGCGATCAGGCCGACCGCGAAAGTGATGTTGCCCAGCCAGTCGATCTTGGCCGGGGTCCGGGCGCCCACCTCGCGCAGGCTCATGTACGACCAGATCGCGCCGCCGATGCCGATCGGAACCGAGACCAGGAAGACCAGCCGCCAGTTCACGGCGGCCAGGATGCCACCCAGGATCAGGCCGATGAACTGGCCGGAGATGCCGGCCACCTGGTTGATGCCCATGGCCATCCCGCGCTGATTGAACGGAAACGCGTCGGTCAGGATCGCGGGGGAGTTGGCCATCAGCATGGCGCCGCCGACCGCCTGGATGATTCGGAAACCGATCAGCCAGAGCGCTCCGCCAGGGCCGGTCAGCGGGTCGAACGGCAGCGCGAGCGCGCCGAGCCCGAACAGCGCGAACCCCAGGTTGTACATCTTGACCCGGCCGTAAATGTCGCCGAGCCGGCCGAGCGTGACGACCAGCACGGCCGAGACGACCAGGTAGCCCATCAGCATCCAGAGCAGGTAGCTGATGTTGCTGGGGGTCAGCGGGTTCAGGTGGATGCCGCGGAAGATCGCCGGCAGCGCGATGATCACGATCGAGGCGTTGACCGTCGCCGCGAGCATGCCGAGCGTGGTGTTCGACAGCGCGACCCACTTGTAATGCCCGGCCCGCAGGCCCCGCTTGCCGCCCGCATCCTGCGCGCGGCTTGCGTTGCCGCTGCCCTGCCTGCGGTCTGTCGTAGCCAAGTCTGGACGCCTCACTGCGGTGGGTGGTGGGCCGGTACTCAAGATCTGAACCGGACGCGAGCTCAACTTATTTCATAGGCTAACTATCTTCTCGCCTGGATTCGAGGCCGGTATCGCGTCAGCTGCGTAAATTCTCAATCAGGTCGTCACGAACAACGTTCACCGGCCATCGCCAACCGGGACCATGTTCACGGCGGCAGTGTTTGGTGGAGTGGGTAGCTCATAGGTCGATGAAACTCCTGGACAATCTGATCGATCGCGCTGATGACATCCAGCGGCGAACGCCCGCGCTTGCGTTCCCGCTGGCCGTCTGGAAGAAGTTCACCGATGACCGGGCCGGCGATCTTGCGGCGCTGATCGCCTATTACACGTTTGTGGCGATCTTCCCGCTGCTGCTTGTCCTGCTCACGCTCCTGGACGTGGTGCTGCGGCATAATCCCGAGTTGCGCCAGAACCTGATCAGCTCGGCGCTGAGCGCATACCCGGTGCTGGGACCGCAGATCAAGAGCAACGTCAGCCCGCTGCACAGCACCGGCATCGCGCTCGCGGTCGGCGTCGCGGGCGCGGCGTTCGGCGCCAGGGGAATCGCCATGGCCATGCAGAACGCGCTCAACACGGTCTGGGCCGTCCCGCAGGACCGCAGGCCAGCCTTTCCCTGGTCGATGTTGCGCGGCGTCGCCTTGATCGCCGTCATCGGAATCGGCCAGATCGTCACGGTCTCCCTGTCCGGCATAGCAGGCGGGCTTGGTCACCTCCTGGCCGGAGTCTCGGCTGAGGTCGGGACCATCGCGCTCGCCTTTGTTCTGAATATTGGTGTTTTCTGGTTGGCGTTCCGCCTGGCCACTGCGTCCGAGGTGAGCTGGCGCGAACTCTTTCTCGGCGCGGTCTTGTCGGCCGCATCGTGGCAAGTCCTGCAGCTGCTCGGCGGCTTCATCGTCGGCCGCACCTTGCAGCGCAGCTCCGCGCTGTACGGCGTGTTCGGGATCGTTCTCGGCCTGCTCGCCTGGCTCTACCTGCAGGCCCAGATCACGTTGTACGCGGCCGAGGTGTGCACGGTGCGTTCCTGGCGGCTCTGGCCGCGGGGACTGCGGCCGCCGCCGACCGATCAGGACCAGCGCGCCTACGAACGCTATGACCGGGCAGACCGTCACCTGACGTCGGACTGAGCTTGGCGACAGGGAATTGGCATTTTTCAGATGTCCAGCGGTCCCTAGCCATGTCGAGTCAGCATTTAGGCTCTGTCGTACCCGTCTGGGATCATCTAGTCGTGCCGCGCTGCGCGCCGTCTGCCAGGGGTGAGCTAGTTGGTCCATCAGGCCTACCGGTTCGCCTCCTGAGCCGACGTCTGCCGAAGTGCGTGCCCTGCGGGCGCATGCTGGCGCGTCGAGGTTCGCGTGGAACTGGGGCCTGGCCAAGTGCAGGGAACGCTACGACACCGAACCGGCCGCGCCGGGCACAGCGGGGTGAAGCAGGAACCCGGCACCGCGCCATCGGGCAAGACCGGGACCGCCTCCCGACAACGGAAGGCTGGCTGATGAAACTAGATCACATTCACTCGGCAACGGTTAACTGAGCACATGACAACAACAACAGGCGCGACGAGCCGGACGGCCGGGGCTAGCCCGGTCGACTTCGCGGCATACGGGGACTACGGCGGCAGGCCCAAGGCGGCGGCGAAGCACGAAAAGCCCGCCGAGTTCTCCCGGCCGGCCTATCCGTTCCAGGGCCGGATCACCGCCGATGGCTCGAGCGGCTATCCCGCCGAGGCCGGGCGGTATCACCTGTACATCTCGTGGGCCTGCCCCTGGGCGCAGCGCACCGCCATCGTGCGCAAGCTGCTCGGCCTGGCGGACGTCATCTCGCTTAGCGTCGTTGACCCGGTCAGGGATGGCAGGGGCTGGGCGTTCCGCGAAGGTCCAGGGCACGGGCTTGATCCGGTGAACGGATTCGCGTTCCTTCGCGAGGCCTACGAGGCGACCGAGCCCGGATACGACGGGCACATCTCGGTGCCTCTGCTATGGGACAAGAAGGCGGGCAGGATCGTCAGCAACAACTTCCCGGACATCACGATCGATCTGGACACCCAGTTCGGCGAGTGGGCTAATCCCGACGTGCGGTTGTATCCGGCGGAGCTTCGGCCCCAGATCGACGAGATCAACGAGGTTGTGTACGCCTCGATCAACAACGGCGTATACCGGTCAGGTTTCGCGATGGCCCAGCAGGCCTACCACGAGGCTGTTACCGAGATCTTCCGCGTGCTCGACCAGCTGGAGGAGCGACTCGCCGGCAGCAGGTACCTGGTGGGGCCGACGCTGACCGAGGCCGACGTTCGGCTATGGGTGACGCTGGCGAGGTTCGACGCTGTCTACTACTCCCACTTCAAGGCCAACCTGCGGCAGATCACCGACTATCCGAATCTGTGGGGATACGCGAGGGATCTGTACTCCTGCCCGGCGTTCCGCGAGACCACGAACTTCGACCACATCAAGCGCCACTACTACACCACGCACGGCTCCATCAACCCGACCAGGATCGTCCCAGACGGCCCGCTGATCGACTGGGATAGCCAGCACTCCAGAGACGCCATCTAGCTCTGAGTCCTCCAGCCCACAAGTGCGACGCCTTTGCTGTTGCGGCTGGGTCACGTCAGGTCGATGACGATTTCGGGTGCGTGATGCAGCGTGTTATGCACAGTGCAGGCGCTTGCTACCGCAAGGAAGGCGGCGTGCCGCTGTTCGGGCAGGTCCGTCGGCACCTTGATGCTGATCCGGATAATGCTCACCCGCGCAGGCCGGTCAGTAGCTAGGTCGAAGTCCGCCGAAACGGTCATCCCTGTCCTGTCATACCCGTGCCTGGTTAGGTATCGCCCGGCATAGAACGCCACGCAGCTTGCGAGTGACGCGACGAACAGTTCAGTCGGAGTGGGGGCCGTGTCAGCTCCGCCGGCCGCGACCGGCTGATCAACCACGATCCGGTGGCCGCGCACCGCGATCTCGTAGGACTCTCCGGTGATGAAGCTGACCTGCAGCTGGTTCAGTTCGCGTTCCATGCCATCAGGCCATACCACCAAGGGTTATCTCCGTCAGGGATAATGGCCCCGGCATCGGGGGACGTTCGGCCTGAGAGCTGACTGTGCCCGACGCCTAGGTCGCGGCGAACGCTGCGAACGTGTCGGCGGCTACCGTCAGATCGCCGCGCCATGATGGAGCCATGACAGCAGCACAGCTAGCCGGAGTGGCCGGCCTTCTCGCCGACCGGAGCCGCGCGGCCATCTGCCTGGCCTTGCTCGACGGCCGCGCCTGGACGGTGGGCGAGCTGGCCCGGCACGCTGGAGTTGCGCCATCGACCGCGAGTCAGCATGTCGCCAAGCTGGCTGGCGGCGGCCTGCTGTCTGGCGTCCAGCAGGGCAGGCACCATTACGTCCGGCTGGCCGACCCGGCGACCGCCGAGCTCATCGAGGACCTGGCTGAATTCGCGGCCCCTGGCCCGCCGACGCCGTTGGAGCGCGGCCGCTCGCTGCGGGCGGTCCGGGCATCGGAGGCGATGGCCAGGGCGCGAACCTGCTATGACCACTTCGCGGGCCGGCTCGGCGTGCGGATTACCGACGCCCTGACCGACGCGCGGCTGCTCGACCAGGCTGGCGGGTTCGCGCTGACGCCGGCCGGCGTGGACTGGCTCGATGCGGCGATAGGCGTCGACGTCGCGGCGCTCCGCGCCGGTCGCCGGCCTCTTGTCAGGTCGTGCCTGGACTGGACCGAGCGCCGGCCGCACCTAGGCGGAGCCGTCGGAGCCGCGCTGTGCGGGCGATTCCTCGCCGAAGGCTGGGTGAGCCGGGTCAGCGGCAGCCGGGCGATACGCGTCACCGCCGAGGGAGCACTGGCCATGGGCCGGCTGGAGGGGATTGACCTGCGCGATGTCGCCTGAGCGCCTGGCGTGAGTTCATCTAGTTCCGCAATCCACGACAAGATGGACCTATGACCCCCGCAGCCACTGGCGACGACGCCCCCGAACCGACCAGCAGCAGGAGCCTGTGGCGGCACAGGGATTTCATGCTGCTCTGGACCGGGCAGGCGATCAGCGAGATCGGCTCGGCGGTCACGATTGTCGCGCTGCCGCTGGTCGCCGTCGTCCTCCTGAAGGCGACGGTGTTCCAGGTCGGGCTCTTGTCCGCGGCGACAACGGTGTGCTTTCTCATCGTCGCGCTACCTGCCGGCCTGATCGTGGACCGGGTCGACAAGCGACGGCTGATGATTATCTGTGACATCGCGCGCACGCTGATACTGGGTTCTGTCGTCGCCGCGGCAGCGTTCGGCGTGCTGACAATGGCGCAGTTGTTCGCGGTCGGCTTCCTCACCGGCTTGGCCACCGTGTTCTTTGACGTCGCGTACCAGAGCTACGTGCCCGAACTGGTCGCTCGCGATCAGCTCCATGACGGCAATGGCAAGCTCGGCGCAACCCAGGCGTTCTCGCAGGTCGCGGGTCCCGGGCTGGGCAGCGCTCTGTTTGGCCTGTTCAAGGCCAGCGTGATGGCGGCCGATGCGATCTCTTACGCGGTATCGACGCTCACCTTGATGCTGATCAGGGCCCGCGAGCCGCGGTCAGCTGACGCGGTCGCGCAAGGAGACCAAGCAGCGGCGACGCCAGCGCCGGCCGGTTTCGCCGGGCTGCGCAAGGAGATCTTCGCCGGGCTCAGGTTCGTGTTCGGGCACCGGGTGCTGCGCAAGATCGCGGCGTGTACCGGGACGGCGAACTTGTTCGGCTCGATTTCGGGTGCCCTGGAGATCTTGTTCCTGGTCCGGGTGGTACATGTCCGCCCGGCCGATACCGGCCTGCTGATCAGCGTGGGCAGCCTTGGCGGGATCCTCGGCGGCATACTCGCGGGCCGGCTCTCCAAGTGGATCGGCACGGCCAGGATCATCTGGTTCTCGGTTGGGGTGTTCGGCGCGATCCCGATTCTGATGCCGCTAACCGAGCCCGGCCCGCGGCTAGTCCTGTTCCCGATCGCGATCGCGGGTCTGAGCTTCACCGTGGTGCTTTACAACATCGCGCAGCTCAGCTACCGCCAGCTCATCTGCCCGCCGCAACTGCTCGGCCGGATGAACGCCGCGATGCGCTGGATCGTCTGGGGCACGATCCCGCTCGGCGGCCTGCTCGGCGGCGTCCTGGGCAGCCTGATCGGCATCAGGCCGACGCTCTGGGTTGGCGTGATCGGAAGCTGGGCGGCGGCGTTCTGGGTCTTCTTCTCACCGCTCAGGAAGATGCGCGACATCCCGAGCGAGACGATCCAGGACAGCGCCACGGCGCCAGTGCAGCCGGCTGACGTGGTCCCGGCTTCCGGCTATGCGGCCCCGCCCGCGTCAGCCGATGCGATCCCGCCGGCGTCAGCTGCCGCCGACGCCCAGCAGGGTGAGGACGACGAGCACGATCGTCACGGTGGCGAAAACGCCGTGGCCGATCACGACGGAGACGGGAAAGTGCCGCTCCGGCGGAACAGCTAGCTCGCCGGGCCTGACCTGATCGCTGAACGACACCCGGGTGCTGGTCGGGACGTAGTAATCGTGAGGCGTCCACGCGTCCCGTGCGGCCTCTGCGGTACCCGGCTGCGGTCCGTCCAGCAGCGGCGACCTGGACGGGAGAGGGGAGGACCGGTAGACGCCGATCCAGCGCACGGCCATCGTGAGGCCGAAGGTCGCAACGAAGGCAAGGATGGCGACCGTCGCCCACTCGAAAATGTCTTCGTCTGTGATCAGGTACATCAGCCAGACGACAAGGCCGCCAATCGCGAACAGGACGTGCCCGGAGATGACCGGCACGGGGAGCCTGGTTGCCGCGGCGCGCTGGAAGTCCGGATCGTATTCGATCAGCCAGATCGCGAGCAGATAGAGTCCGCCCAAAGCTGTGACGATCCACGTGATGAAGGCTACAACGGGCATTCTCGATCCACCCCGAGTTTGTGCACCGACCGTCTCGACGCATTACTTAAGTTGACGTAAAGACGTGTACTGCAGTTCATCACGTTCTGGACGTGACCGCATACGAAATGTGAAGACGACCGGGAAGGGGTTCAGGTGCGGGCGGTGTCTGCTTCGTCCACGATCCGAACCGCAAGTGCAAAAGACGAGGTAGCGGCGGGTGACGGCGCGTTTCGCACGTGCGTGACGCCGGGTGTTTGTGAGATCGTGAAGTCGTCGACGAGCCGCCCGCGACGATCGACTGCCTGAGCCCGGACGCCTCGTACAGAACGGCGTTCTATTTCCATGAACGCCACCGCAGGAACATATCGCGAACATTTTTTAACAAAAAGCCGCCGGCTACTCGCCATTGTTAGCTCAGTGACTCCGGTGCGCCAGAAATCCCTCGCCAGCGCCCATGTTCCCGGCCAGCGCAGCGTCTCTCCGGCGTCGCGCAGTGCGGCCTGCACCGCCGCCCGCGAGACCTGACGGCGGTACCCGTCACGCGCGGCAACCAGGAGCGCGGTTGGCCCCAGCATCACGCCGCCGTCGATGTGCCTGGTGACGTGCACGCCCAGGAACGGCAGCGCCGGGTCGGGCACGGGGTAAACCATCCCGCGGACCACGGGCGGCTGCCGGTCAGCCAGCCGGAGATACGCGCCGCGGAACGGCACGACGCGGGGCTCGGCCGGAGCGCCGGCCGAGACGGCCAGCCGATCGGACCACAAGCCAGCACACGCGATGGCCCAACTGGCACGGAACTCGCCGTCGGCGTGGGTCAGCACGGTGGCCGACCCGTTCTCGCGGCGGATCGCTGTGATCTCGCAACCTAGCGCGAAGTCGACGCCGTTGCGGCGCAGTTCGAGTTCGATGGCCCTGGCCACGGCGGCGAAGTCGACGATCCCGGTGTTCGGTGAGTGCAGCGCGGCCAGGCCGTGGCACTCCGGCTCGATCTGGCTGATCTCATCGGCCTCGATCCTGCGCAGTCCGGGCACACCGTTGGCCCTGGCGCGGGCCTCGAGGTCGTTGAGGCGTGGCAGCTCGTCTTTCTTGACGGCGACGATCAGCTTGCCGCACCGCTCGAACGCAATCGCGTTCTGCTCGCAGAACTCGTACATGAGCTTGGCGCCCTGCACGCAGAGCTGCGCCTTCAGCGACCCCGGCGCGTAGTAGACGCCGGCGTGGATCACGCCGGAGTTATGGCCGGTCTGATGCTGTGCGACGGCATTCGCCTTGTCGATCACGAGGACCTTCGCGTCCGGGCGGCGCGTGAGCACCTCCCGGGCGACGGCAAGCCCGACGATCCCGGCGCCGACGACAGCGACGTCGTAGCGGTCGGCTGGCATCAGCGCACCTCCTCGTGTACTGCGCCCGCCGCGGGTCGGGCATCGACGGCAGGCGGCCAGGTTACCGGTACGCCGCCTCTGCGGTGGCGAATCCGGCGGCGCGTCGGGTGGCCGTCGGTCCGCTGGCCCTCAGGGCTTACCTCCGGCGGCCAGCGCGGACAGCAGTTCGTACCCGACGTGCGCGGCGGCGATGCCGGTGATCTGCGCGTGGTCGTAGCTGGGAGCGACCTCGACGATGTCGCCGCCGACCACGTTGAGCCTGCTGAACGACCGCAGTATGCCGAGCAATTCGCGGCTGGACAGCCCGCCTGCCTCCGGGGTGCCCGTACCCGGCGCGTGTGCGGGGTCGAGCACGTCGATGTCGACCGATACGTACACGGGCCTCGCGCCGACTCGGTCCGCGACGGCTTCGACCATGCCGGTGATCCCCAGGCTGTCGGCCTCCGGTGCCGAGACGACCTGGAATCCGAGCCCGGTGTCATCGCGCAGGTCCGTGTCCGCGAAGAGCGGCCCGCGGATGCCGACATGGATGCAGCCCGACCGGTCGAGCAGGCCCTCCTCTGAGGCCCGGCGAAACGGCGTGCCGTGCGTGACAGACGCCCCGAAATAGGTGTCCCAGGTGTCCAGATGCGCGTCGAAGTGCACGACGGCGACCGGGCCGTGGACCGCGGCGAACGCGCGCAAGAGGGGCAGTGCGATCGTGTGGTCGCCGCCGAGCGTCAGCAGGTGCGGCACGCGCTCGAGCAGGTCGCGTGCGCCGCGTTCGATGGCCGTGACGGCCTCGTCGATGCTGAACGGGTTGACAGCGATATCGCTCGCGTCGACAACTTGGAGCCGGGCGAACGGGGATATGTCGAGAGCCGGGTTGTACGGCCTCAGCAGCCGCGATGACTCCCTGATATGTGTCGGGCCGAATCTCGCGCCTGGCCGGTAAGTCACCCCGCTGTCAAACGGCACGCCAAGCACCGCTGCGTCCGCCCTGTCAACCTCGTCGATCCTCGGCAGCCGCGCGAACGTCGCAGGCCCGGCGAACCTCGGCACCTTCATCGCGTCGACCTGGCCGACAAGGCCGCCTTCGGTGATCCTGGGGACAGGCTCGGTCATCTGACTCCGCTCATCGTTCATCCCTCCACGTCGCACCGATCATCCCGCGCACGGCCCGCCGGCGAGCGGCCGGCTGTGCGCGGGATGTCTACCCAGCGCTCAGGTAGCGGCGGTAGCCGCATCGATCGCCTGCAGTTCGCGCTCGCTGGCCTCGATTGCCGCCTGCTCGGCGCCGGTATCCAGCGAGCGGCAGAGCAACAGGTACAGCAGACCTGAGACGAGCAAGCCGACCGCCCAGGCGTAGTCCACCCCGCTTGTGACGTCCGCGGGTACGGGACCGGTGTAGCTGAAGTTGCCGATCGGATAGATCACCATGAACGGGATTTCCGCCGCGAAGCCCACCGCATACGCTGTCAGACCGCGCCAGCCCCACCGGTGGTACACGCCATCGAGCCGGAAGATGTCCGTGATCGCGTAGTGCCCGTGCCGGACAAAGAAGTAGTCGACGAGGTTGAGCGCGGTCCACGGAACTAGCAGGTACAGCATGAGGGTCAGCGAGTCCAGCACGGCAGTGACGGCGGTCGCTGAACTCCAGGCCAGGCCAAGCAGATACCAGATGGCAGCCAGGACCACGATCGTCGATGCTCTCCAGAGCCTGCTGCTCGTGATCTTCTTGAACGAGTCGATCCCCGTCAGAACGCTGAGCATGCCTCCGTAGGCGTTCATGCCCATCGTTGCCATCAGGGCGGTCGCCGACAGAATCGCGGTCACCGAGCCGAGCGGCGCCGCGATGTTGTCTCCGACCTTTTGCAGGCCTACTAGGCCGTCGCTGACGCCGAGTCGCGTCGCGAGCCAGGCGCCAAGTGCGATCAGCCATATGGCTGACCCCGACGCCCCGAAGAACACCGCGAAGATGATGCCTGCTGGCTTGGTCGACTTCGGCATGTAGCGCGAGTAGTCCGACACATAAGGCGCGTATGTGATGTTGTAAGCCGCGGCCACGGTGAACTGAGCCATGAATGCCGCGAAGACAAAGCCACCAGCGTGTGCAGGTGCGGTACCACCTGCGTGGCCAATCAGGATCGCGACCGAGATGATCGCGTAACACGGGAACGAGATGACGAGCAAGAACCTGAAGACGCGGTGGACCCAGTCGTAGCCGAAGATCGCAAGCAGGGCAGCGATCACGGCGGTGCCAATGGCAACCAGGCCAGCGCTCCAGCCGAAGGTGCTGTGCAGGCCGTTGCTCATGATCACCTGGTCGGCAACGTTGAAGGCCATATAAGTGAAGAGGACCGCGAACAGCGCGACCACCACGCCCCGGTAGCCCATTTGCGCCCGCGTCTGGATCATCTGCGGTAGGCCGAACACCGGGCCCTGTGTCGCGTGAAAGGCCATGAAGAGAGTGCCGAATGCGATGCCGAGGAAGCCGGCCAGGATTGACCAGCCAAGAGATAGGCCAAGTCCTGGGCCTACGAAGCCAATCGGGATCGTGAAGAACTGGAAGTTTCCGAGGAACCACAGCATCGTCTGCTGCCAGGTTTTGCCGTGCCGTTCAGGGTCTGGGATCCAGTCGATCGAGTGCACTTCGATCTGGCCGAGGAGTGCGCTCTCTACCTCTTGAATCGGGGTGTCCGTCCGGGCGCCAGTCGTCATTTCGCCTCCTGCAAAGGGATCCCGGGACTGCCCGCTGAAGCTAGTCCTGACTGTGACGGTACGTTTCATAGATGTCAACCCTTGTTTCCTGGAGGTTTCTGGTATCCCATAGGTGGAATGGCGACATAGCGGCTTGACGTGCGCGAAGGAGGGCGATGCTCACAGCTGGACGCGCTGGAGACCTGGGCGGCATACCCGACGGGACGGTCGGTGCGCGAGTCGGCGAGGCCGCCAGCGATGCCGGAGACTCCGACGAGAGACCGCGAATCGGAGCGCAGCTGCGGGCGGCGCGGCAGGCGTGCAGGATGAGCATGGCTGAAGTGGCCGAGCAGAGCGGGCTGACCAAAGGCTTCTTGTCCAAGCTGGAACGAGACCTGACCAACGTGTCCGTCGCGTCGCTGATCAGGCTCTGTGACACCCTCGGCATTTCGGTCGGCTCGCTGTTCGAGGCCGCCAAAGGCGAGGTCGTCAGGAAGGGTCAGTACCCGCCGATCAACTTCGGCGGCGAGGGGATCAGGGAGTACCTGCTGACGCCGGCCGGTGAAAAGCGCGTGCAGGCCATTCTCAGTGAGATCGAGCCTGGCGGCGGGAGCGGCAACGAGCCGTACTCGCTGCCAACCGACGTCGAATTCGCCATCGTCCTGGCCGGTGAGCTCAGCGTCGTTGTCGCTGGCGAAGAGCTCACGCTTAATGCGGGCGACGCGTTCACCTTTCAGTCAAGGACCGAGCACACGTTCGCCGTCCCGCCGTCGGCAGGGCCGACCACGGTGCTCTGGGTGTTCTCCCCGGCCTTGCCTGACCACGGCCTGGACGTACGGCTGTTGGCGGCCGAACAGGCCAGGGAGCGGGCCGGGAGCACCCAATGAGGCTGGTGGTCGTCGGCAGCGGCGTTGTCGGCGCCGCTTGCGCGTATGCCGCAGCAGGGCTTGGTGCCGAGGTCGTGCTGGTCGACGCGGATCTCCCCGGCCAGGCCACCGCCGCCGGTGCCGGGATCATCTGCCCCTGGGACTCCCACATCGACGACCCGGTCTGGTACGCGTTCGCCTGCCAGGCGGCTCGCGAGTATCCGGCGCTAGTCGCCGAGCTGGCTGAGATCGCCAACGGTGCCGACGTGTCGTACCGCCAGGTTGGCGCGCTGATGGTGACGGGCGACGCCGATGAGGCCGAGCGCGAGAGTCAGCGGCTCCGCGACAGACTGGCTGCCGCGCCTGAGATGGGCGAGATCCGCGTGCTGGATGCGTCCGAGGCGAGCGAACTGTTCCCGCCGCTTCGACCCGGGTCGGCAGGCATCTACATGGGCGGCGCGGCCCGAGTCGACGGCAGGCGGCTGCGATCGGGGCTGGTCAGGGCGGCTCTGGCCAGGGGCGCGGTTGTGACGTCTGGTCGGGCGGAACTGGCGGTCTCAAATGGCCGGGTCACGGGAGTCGAAGTCGATGGCGAGTTCGTCGGCGCTGACTGCGTGGTTGCGGCGGCCGGGGCGTGGACGGCGGCCCTGGTGGCTCCCGCAGGATTGACCGTCCGGGTTACCCCGCAGCGCGGACAGATCGTGCACCTGCGCATTGACTCGGCCGACACGAGCCGCTGGCCCGTCGTCCTGCCGGCCAACAGCGGGCATTATCTGCTGGCATTCGACGACTCGCGCGTGGTGGCCGGGGCGACCCGCGAGACCGGTTCGGGATTCGACGCCCGGGTGACAGCGGGCGGGCTGGATGAGGTGCTGAACCAGGCGCTGGCCGTGGCCCCCGGCCTTGCGAGCGGCAGTCACCTGGAGACGAGAGTTGGCTTGCGCCCGGCGGGTCCTGATATCCGGCCGTTGCTTGGTTCTGTGGCAGCCGGCGGGAGTCCCGGTGCCGCGGGTGCGCCAGGGAACTCCGGCCTCGTGATCGCCACCGGGCTCGGTGCCTCAGGGCTGACACTGGGCCCGCTAACCGGTGCGATCGCCGCGAAGACCGCGCTCGGTGTCGACCAGCCCTTCGATCTCACCCCATTCGACCCGCTGCGCTGACTAGTGGCGGGATCACCCGTGTCACGGGAGGCGGCATGCTGCAAGATCGATATGGAATACGGGACCTCGCGGCCCCGTGGTACGCCGGCAGCGCGTCGTTCCTGCGGGCTCCCTGGGTCGCACCTACGGCAGTCCCCGACGGACACATCGCTGTGGCTGGCATGCCGGTGGATCAGTATGCGACGACGGCCGGCCACACCGGCATGCGGCACGGCCCGAGGAAAATCAGGGAGGCCTCGCTGTTCCTTGCCGGGTACCACGGCATCCAGGCAGATGTCGGGATCAGCGACTTCCAGACCGGAGTTGTCCGCGCGTGGCCAGACCATCTGCGCCTAGTCGACACCGGTGACGTCCCGGTGCTGCCGAACGACACTCCGGCGCAGGTGGCCGCGGCTGTGGAACACCTCGCGGCCGCAAGCCGTACGAGCGGGCTGACCATCACGCTCGGCGGCGATCACTTCGTCGCCTATCCGGCGACGCTCGGCGTGATCACCGGCCTGCGGGAGCGGCGCGCAGGCATCAGGCTCGGATATCTGCATATCGACTCGCACACCGATTTCGTCGACTTCCACCATCAGAGCGGTCGCTTCCATCACGGCTCTGCGGCCAGGCGCGTCTCCGAGATTCCCGAGCTCGCTCGGATGGCGTGGTTCGGGGTCAACGCGATGACCCAGCCAAATCAAGTCGCAGTGATGTACGAGCGCGGCTTCAGGGTCGCGACAGCCAGCTATGTCGAGACAGTTGGACCTGGCGAGGCGATGACGAGGGTGCTCGACTATTTGCTCGACGCTACCGATGCGCTGTACGTCAGCGTCGACATTGACGTGGTCAACTCAAGCGACGCACCCGCGACGTCGGCTCCCGGATTCCGTGGGATCTCGGCCAGGGCCCTGGTCGACGCGCTGGCGGTAGTGGCCGACGCCGGCAGCCTGATCGGCATGGATCTTTGCGAGGTCAATCCCGATTTCGACCTGTCCGGCCGAACAGAACAGCTTGCCGTGGACGCGGTGCTGGCTGTCATCAGCGACCGGATCTTCGACCGGGTCGGCCAACTGCCCGCCGAGCAACTTGCCGCGATCCTCTTCAGCCCCACTAACCACACCAGCACCTGAAGCAACAGGGGTCGCCGTGGCGGGCGGAAGAAGCACCGACCGTCGTCTCACGATCGGATGGATCCCGGGATCCATCCGTGAATCTCGGATCAATCCCCGGATCCATCCGGATGGAGCTGCGATGGCAACCGGACGGATGGCGCGGAAATGGACGGTCAGGTGCCGGTGGTCAGGGCGTCGATGGTGGCGACGCGATCGGCGAGGCCGCGGCGCGCGCTGACGGCGCGCTGCAAATGCAAGGGCGGGACGCGCAACTGCCAGTCGCGCCAGGTTACGGTCTCGAGCAGGCTCTCGGCGGTCGGGCCGAAGTCGGTGATCTCAGGCTGATCAGCGGCTGGCGTCATGCCGCCAGCCCACTCGACCCTCGCATGCAGGAACGCCCGGCCCCACCAGACGCTCAGCGGCCATTCTCCCTTCGCAACCGGCTCGAGGATGCCATCCGCGAGCAGCTCACCGACCCTGACCGAGTCCGCGTCCGAGACAATGAGGTCGAGGTCGTGCGGCCGGACGGGCGCGCCCCTGACGGCAAGCGCCGCGCTGCCGCCAAGGAACCAGTCCACCCCGCCCGCGGCGGCAAATCGGCGGCACACCTCATCGAGTGCGTCCTGCCAGGGCACCGGGTCAAGGTCGGCCGCCTGACGCAGCAGCGGCGGCATGAACCCGTTCATGTTCGGGAGTGCCGTCTCGGCCGCCTCGGCAGAGCACGCAATCCGGCGCAGCCAGCCGTGGCCGGAACGCTCCCACGCGAGCGCGGCCATCGCGGCGTCGAACTGGGGGTCAACCTCGAGCGCCCAGAACTCGAAGCTCGCGCCCGCATCTTTGAGCTCAACTCGCATGACCATTCCTTCGCAAACCTGAGATGCCCCTGGAACGCACCCTGTGGTCGGCTCGCCTCATCGAGCCTAAAAGCGACATCCGACATCGCGTCAGTGCTGCAAGCCAGGAACTTAATAAGGGTGAACGCCGGGCTGTCTGAACGGCACCGACCATTCGCCGGTGGGCGAATCGTTCGTACCGGCAGGCAGCGCGCCTACGATTCCGGATGTGATTCACGTGCGGCTCAAGGTCAGCGATCTGGCCAAAACGCGGTTCGCTTCTCGCCGCTCGCCGAGGTCGGCGAGAGCTTGTACCTGCTGTCGTCCGGCAGCATCTACGGTCTGCACCGGGGCTGGTAGGCGGACATCTCGCCACGACTGAGCGCGGTAGACATGGACCTGCTGCTCGCCGTGGTTCCGCCGCGGTCGTGGATCGCCGACTTCTTGTTCATCGGCGCAGAAGACGCATCTACCACTATCGACTCGCAGCTCGAGCGGCTCCGCGCGATTCCGAGCGAGGCGTTCGCGCCCGAGCTGAAGTCGGTCTGGCGCGGCGGGCCGCCCCGCCACGGATCGCCGAGCTGATCGAGGCGGGCGTCGGCGGCCCGCACGTACTCGCCGACGTACTCCGCGACTACTGGTCAGTCGCGATCGAGCCGCACTGGCCGGCCATGCGTTCGGTGC
>DATAEH010000208.1:0-1563 GCA_036258115.1 Streptosporangiaceae bacterium | reverse complement strand
CCGGCGGCGAAGATCGTCTGATAGCCGATCGAGCCGTGCGGCAGATCGCCAAGGCTGACCTGCACGATGTAAGCGGTGATGGTGGCCGCGGGCTGCGTCGGGTCCAGCGTCAGATTGGGCATCTGACCGGCCGCGATGGCGACCACCATGGTCTCGCCGACGGCGCGCGACATGCCGAGGATGTAAGCGGCGGTGATGCCCGAGAAGGCGGCCGGCACGACCACCGTGCGCGCCGTCTGAAATCGGGTGAAGCCGAGCGCGAAAGCACCTTCGCGCAGCACGCTGGGCACTGCGCGCATGGCGTCCTCGCTGACCGAGGTGACGTAGGGCAGGATCATGATGCCCATGACCAGGCCGGGCGCGAGCATGTTGAAGCCCGGCAGCGAGGGAATGAAGTTGCGCAGAAGCGGCGTGACGAACAGCAGCGCGAAGTAGCCGTAGACCACAGTCGGCACGCCGGCCAGCAACTCGAGCAGCGGCTTGATCGTTTCCCGCACGTTCGCCGGCGCGTACTCGCTGAGATAGATGGCGAGCGCGGTTCCGGCCGGGATCGCGACCAGAAGAGCGATGCTCGCGATCACGAGCGTGCCCGACAGCAGCGGCAGAATGCCGTACCGCGGGTTGGCGAACAGCGGCGTCCATTGGGTGTCGGTCAGGAAGTCGACCAGCGAGACATGGCGAAAGAACTCCACGGACTCGCTGATCAGGATGTAGACGATCGCCGCGGTCACGAACACCGAGAGGCTCGCGGCAGCGAACAGGATCAGGCGAACCAGACGGTCGAACAGGCGGCGGCGGCGCAGGAACGCCGCGCTCGGGCGCAACGCCTCCGGTGCGCCGGCGCCGGACGCCTCAAGCGCCCGCGCCACGCGCCACTCCCAAGGCCAGCGGGCGCCGCCCGGCGGCCATCTGGTCAAGCATGGCTGCTACCTACCCGGCAGACGGTGGAAGGGCGCGAGGCCCTTCCATCCTTGTCCGCATCCGCGCTCAGTTGGTCCTCTCCGCCTGGAGCAGATCCTCGATGGCGACGCCGATCTGCGAGCCGCCGCCGAACACCGTGCCGGTGTGACGCTCCTCGAAGTTGCGTTGCGCCAGCTCATAGGCCTCGGTCGGCAGCGGCACGTAGCCGACCTCCTCGACCAGAGCCTCGGCGGTCTCCGGATCGAGGTAGAACTCGACGAACTGCTCCACGGCCGCCATCTCGTCGGCCGCCTTCTTGCTGACGTAGATGAAGATCGGCCGCGACAGCGGCTGGTAGGTGCCGTCGCGGGCGGTCTCGACGCTGGGCCCAACTGGGTCGCCCCCCGCCGGTGGCTGGATCGGCACGGCCTTCAGCTTATCCTGGTTCTCGTGGTAGTAGGCCAGGCCGAAGAAGCCGAGCGCGTTCGGGTCCGATGCGATGCCCTGCACCAGCACGTTGTCGTCCTCGCTGGCCGTGAAATCACCGCGGCTCGCACCCTCCTCGCCGACCACCGCCTGGGTGAAGTAGTCATAGGTGCCGGAATCCACGCCCGCTCCGTACAGAGTGAGCGGCCGGTCCGGAAAGCCCTCCCGCACCTGGCT
>DATAEH010000207.1:0-47554 GCA_036258115.1 Streptosporangiaceae bacterium | reverse complement strand
ATCGCGCAGTCGCACGACGCCCTTCGCGACACCCTCCGGGACCGGGATCGCGGCGCTCGCGATACGCCGACGCTCTTGTTCGTCCAGGTCAGCAGAGTCCGGACCCTCGAACGGCCCCCACCCCGGGAACGGCATGACGCCGTCTGCCAGATCGAACATATCAGCGTAGGCCGCGCCATCACCGGACGGGAAGCCCCCGATCATCACGATGCGCGCCACCTTGTCCGGCCGGGCATCGGCGGCCATCCAGGCGAGTGTGCTGGCGGCGGAATGACCCACGACCGCCACGCTGCCGGCGGCGGCATCGACGGCCGCCAGCACGGCCGCATGCTGATCGTCGAGCGTGGCCGCGGCGGGCGGCGCTCCCTGACCAGGCAGCCAGACGGGCACGGCCTGATGGCCCAGCGTCCGCAGCCGCGGAACGACCGCGTCCCACGCGGAAGCGTCGAGCCACAACCCGGCAACGAGGATGACATCCATTGTTCTAGCTGGTCCTTCCCGGTCGCGTACGGTCCGCTTTAGACCGTAGAGGCATAACCGGACGCTCGGCTTCCTGTTAACCACCGACTATCTCTACGCTCATAGGCGTGGAATCTAGGGTCAGCCCTACCGCTCGGGCGCTGCAGACACTCGAGATGCTCCAACTCCAGCCCGGCGTGACCGCCGACCAGATCGCTGAGCACCTCGGCGTCACAGGGCGCGCGGCCCGCCGGTATATCGCGATCCTGCGCGAGGCAGGGGTGCCGGTCCAGTCGTCACGCGGCCGGTACGGCGGCTACCGGCTCGGCCGGGGAGTCCGGCTGCCTCCCGTCGTGTTCACTCAGGACGAGGCGCTGGCTCTGGTGATGGCTGTGCTCGAAAGCCACCCTGTTGCGTCTGACACCGGCGAGCTGGCCGGTTCAGCGCTCGCCAAGGTCATCCGGGCGCTGCCCGAGAACGTCGGCCGCCAGGCAGCGGCAATGCGCGACCACGCCTCCGCGGCACCCGACCGCCGCGCGTCTCCTCCGGATCCCGCTGTGACGAGCGCTCTCATCGTGGCCGCGGCGTCGAGGCACCGGGTACGGCTGAGCTACCGGGGCGAGTCGGGCAGTGAGTGGTCAGGAGAGGTCGACCCGTGGGCGGTCGTGGTCCGCCATGGACGCTGGTATCTGCTGTGCCACTCCCACCATGTCGGCGCGACACGCAGCTACCGGGTCGACCGGGTCCAGATGGTCGAACACACGGGCCAGTCGTTCCACCCGCCCGCTGGCCTGGACCCGGTGGCGGCGCTGGAGGAGAACCTCGGCGAGGGGTGGAAGTTTCCCACTCGCGTCGTGTTCAAGGCGCAGCTTCCCGATGTGGCTCCGTGGATTCGTCCGCCGATGGGACGTCTCGAGGCACACGCCAGTGGTTGCGTGCTGGTCGGCAGCACCCGCAACCCCGCCATGTACGCGCAAGAGTGGCTGGCGGCCATACCGTTCGCTTTCAGCATTGAGGGCGGCGATGAACTCCGCGCCGCCGTCGCCGAACTCGCCGCGCGATGTGCGGCCGGGGTCGCAGACCAGGCCGGGGAGTTCATCTGACGCGCGGCCTTGGGCTTGCGACTCCGAGACACGAATGCGTCCGGTTCAGCGAATTCTGCTGTTGAAGTATGCGGATCGGCGCGCAGCAGAGTTAGGAAGTTGTGAGCGACCGCGAGAGCGTGGACGTCGTGGCGGAAGGTTCGCCACGATCCAGCGCCGCGGGCGTGGGTAGTGCGCACCGCACTGAACACAGGCGCTTCCTGGTGGCGGCGACGTCGCGGCGAACTGCCGCTGGGCGACCACGACATGACGGCGCCCGGCGACCCCGACCGCGGGCTCGATGCCACGTTGCGGTTGCCGGCGCAGCCGCCGGTACCGCACTGGTCCTCGGCCTGACCGGCGTTGTCGGACCGGCGCGGGCTCCCGCCCGGTTTCTCTCGGGTCGTGACGGCTCTGCCGGGACCAGGTACGGCAACGTCGCAACCTGTCGGTCAGCCCACGATCACGATCGACCCTGCGGCCATCCCGGCGGGCACCGAGCTCAGCATCGGCATCTTCCAGCTCAGCTCTGGCGAGTTCTCCAGCGAGCAGCAGGCCGACGCCGTGCTCATCAACACCAGCTCGTACACCTGCAGTACTACCTCACCGGACCCGAACGGCCTGCCTGACGGGATATGGTCCGTCTGACGGCTTGGGGCTCCTGTACGGCTGGCCAGGTCCAGCCGGCTGATGAGCAATCAGGTAGGGGAGGCAGCAATGGCCAGGGTCGAGCTGCGCGACATCGTGAGTCCGGCGGATCGCGCGGCGGTGATGGGCCTGTGCCTTGGCCCCGGCCAGCATCAGTACCTCAACTCGATGGAGTCGATCTTCGAGGAAGCCGATGAGGAGCAGCGCGCGATGCCGCATCCGTGGGCGGTGCACGACGCGGAGAATGGCGCACTGGTCGGCTTTGCGATGATCAGCGACAACATCCCGGAGCCGATGGACCATGACCTCGTCGGCCCGTACTTCCTGTGGAAGCTGCTCATCGACCACAAGCACCAGCGCCGCGGCTACGGCGCGGCGACGCTCGATGCCGTCGCGGCCTACGTCGCGACGCGGCCCGGCGGCGATGTCCTTTACACCAGCTGCTCGGACGGCTCCGGCTCGCCGCGCGGGTTCTATCTCCGCTACGGCTTCACCGACACCGGCCGGGTCCTGGATGGCGAGAACATCCTCGCGATCGGCATTAAGGACTAGCCCTGGGTGTCGTGAGCGATGCGCATAATCTGATCGAACGCTTCAACGTTGCCCATGGCGTCATTGACCGGGTTGTGGTCATGCGGTGTTTGCCTGAATCGCTTCCAGCTCTGCGTGTCGCTCCAGTTCCGGTTCAAGCCGGCCCAGAAATCGCTGATGCGGCGCGCCGAGTGCCCGAATGGATTATCCATTCCAGCGCGGTCGAACATGCCCGCTATCCATTGCCAGTCGTAAGCGGGGTTGTCGCTGACAAAAACAGGCCGTCTGCCACCGAGGTGATCCTGCAGCCAGGCCGCGAAGCTCTCGGCAACTTCCTGTCGGATGCGATCCGGTCCCCGACGATGCTGACGGCCGGGTTATCCGGATCTGGCGTCGCGTCGAACAGGCGTCCGTGAAACGTGTCACGCGTGTCGTAGTGGACGGCACCGAACTCCGTCAGCACACCGTGCACCGGACTGACGCCGCGTGCCTCGCAGTCGACAAACATCCATGATGTTGTCTTGTTCATTCCCCCTCATCATCTCCAGGTGCTGGCGGCCAGTGTCCAATTGTCGCGCAACGGGCATCCGCCCGCCGCGCACCAACATCGCCTGTGTCCGGTTCCAGCCAGTGGCCGGTTCTGCCAAGGCGGAATCGCAAGGCGGACGATGTGGTCCTGCTTGCCGAGAGGGGATCCGGACCATGAATCGCCGGGATGGTCGGCTGCTTTTATCGAGCGGCGAGACAGCGGGTCTGCGCCGATGTATTGATGGGTTATGGTGCCGTTATTTCGGGCCCGGCTGGTCGCTGGGCCTGGTGCTGGCGGCGGCCGACTGGGCGGACAGCTCCCCCGGGGGTGGCGCTGGGCGGCGGCTGCCTGGCTGGGTCGGGTCCGAAGGCGAAGCCAGCTACTGCGCCGATCGCGGCGAACGCGGCCGCGACGACCAGGACGTCGTTGAGCCCGCTGGCGGTGCCGCCGCGGGCGGCGTGGGTGACCGCGGCGCGGGCGGCCGGCGGGACGACGGCGGCTACCCGGGTGCCGGCGCCGGAGGCGACAGCGGCGGCCAGCCGGTGGACGGCGCCGGGCGGGGCAGGCAGGCCCGCCAGGGCGTGCAGGGTGGCGGTGGTGACGCGGGAGGCGTAGATGGCGCCGAGCACGGCCACGCCGGTGGCGGTGCCGACCTGGCGGAGCGTGTTCACCAGGCCGGCTGCCATCCCTGCGTGGGCCGGCTCTACCGCCGCGAGTGCGGCCGAGGCCAGGCCGGTGGACGTAATGCCCAGGCCGATCCCGGCCAAGATGAAGCCGGACAGCAGCACCAGCCAGGTGGAGGTGGCGGTCAGGTGGGCCATCGAGGCCAGCCCCGCTGCGGCCGCGACCATGGCCACGCATAGCAGCACCCGCATCGCCACTTTGCCGATGAGCCGCCCGGTCAGGAGGGCGACCGCGAAGGAGACCAGCGACAGCGGCAGGAACCGCAGCCCGGCCTGAACCGGCGAGTAGCGGAGGGTGTTCTGCACGTACAGCGACAGGTAGCTGATCATCCCGATGACTGTCGCCGAGATCGCGAACGCCACGAACCCGGTCGCGGCAAAGCTACGCCGCCGGAACAGGCGCAGGTCAGCCATGGGCGCGGCGGCGATTCTCAACTCGAATATCACGAACCCGGTAAAGGCCACGGCCGCGGCCGCGAACAGAGCCACGATCGCTGGGCTCGTCCAGCCCAGCGCGTGGCCGCGGATCAGCGCGAACATCAGCGCGGTCAGCGCTCCGGTGATCAGGACCGTGCCCACCCAGTCAGCCCGGCCGCCAGCCGGGTCGCGGGATTCGCGCAGCCGGGCCATCCCAACCGCGAACGCCGCCACGCCGATCGGCAGGTTGAGGAAGAAGATGGACCGCCAGCCCAGTGTGTCGGTCAGCACTCCGCCTACCAGGGGCCCGATGGCGGTGGCGCCGCCGAGCGTGGCTCCGAAGGCGCCCAGCGCACGGGCCAGGGCGGCGCCGGAGAACTCCGCGCGCAGCAGCGGCGTGGCGGTGGCGAACAGAACCGCGCCGCCGACTCCCTGCAGCCCGCGGAACAGCTCGAGCGCCAGCGCCGTCGGGGCCAGCGCGCACGTCAGCGACCCGGCGGTGAAAATGACCAGGCCGATCAGGAACAGCCGGCGCCGGCCCAGCCGGTCACCCAGGGTGGCCGCCGGCAGCAGCAGCACGGCCAGCACCAGGGCGTAGGCGGCGCTCACCCACTGCAGGTCCGGCAGGCTCGCCCGCAGATCCCGCTGAATCGATGGAAGCGCCACGCTCACCACGGTGATATCCAGCAGCAACATGAACGCCGCCGTGCACACCAGCGCCAGGGTCCACCGCTGCCGCGACGACGTCACCGGGTGTTCAGCCATCTCCGTCACCATAGTGCTGCTCACACGTGCGGCCGGAGAGGCTGTGCCGGTCGCGTGAACGCATGGTGGGCGTGGCTGGTTGCAGTACTTGGCTGCTGTCAGTCACTCGACGAACAGGCCCTTTTGCCGCGCGACGAACTCCTGGACGGTCTCCGCGGGCTGGCCGGTGACGTCCTCGACCGTGGTGGTCGCGCGGTCATACCGATTTTCCCGATGTAGCCGGGCCACGGTGAGCAGGTGCTCGTCGACGTACGGTCCGAGCCCGGCGCGTCCGAGCACTTGCTCGGCCCACGTCTCCGGCGGGACGTCGACGTAGGAAACCGGCCTGCCCAGCGCGCGCGCGTACTCTTCGGCCACGCCATTCATGTCCTGCGACCGGGGGCCGGTCAGCTCGAGGACGCGGCCGACGTACGGTTCCGGGTCGGCCAGGACAGCAGCGACGACCCGCGCGACGTCGCCGGTCGTGACTGGCGAGGTGCGCCCGGTCCCGAACGGAAGCCGGATCGTGCCGCTATCGGCAATAGAACGCGCGGCCACGGTCGTGAACAGCGGATTATCCAAGAAGAGGGTCGGGCGAGCGTGTACGACAGGAAGCCCGGACCAGTTCAGCACCTGCTCGGACAGAAAGTGCAGCCGCTGATGGTGTGACTCGCACATGCTGAGCGCGTCCATCTGGGACACGGTCATCTGGGACATCGCGACGAGCGCCTGCAAATCGCCGACGGCCCGGGCCACGGTCGCAACTGTGGCGGCAGCCTCGAGGTAGGACGGCGCCAGGCTCATGCTGAAGAACATCCGCCGGGCCGAGTCGAGGGCCGCCGCGACATCTGCCGGCCGCGTGAGGTCACCAACGACGACATCGGCGCCGAGCGCGCGCAGCGCATCGGCGCGGTCGTCGTCGTGGTGCACCATCGCTCGGACAGACAGGCCGCGCTGACGCACCAACGCCACAACCTTGCCGCCCACGCCGCCGATCCCGCCCGCGCCCGTCACCAGGATGAGACCAGGCTCAGCCATCGCCTGCCTCCCTTCGTTGACCCTGCTATCCAGTCGACGCAGGCAGATCGGATGACTTCGCCACAACCGGGTGCGCTAGGTCGGATAAATACCGGTGACCGGCCGCGCGGCTACTGATCTCTTTACGCTGATCGGTGTGGTGGCAGGTGTGTATGCGCATCGTCGGCTCAGGGCGTCAGCCTAGATGGTGAATTCGTATATCCTCCGCCGGCCATTAACGCTGGTTACCCAGGGCCCATGCAAGCTAATCGGGACGATGTCTCAACGGCATCCGAAAACTGATCAGTTGGCGGCACGGTGGTCAGTATTCAGATGCTGACAACACACTTCGCCGCGAACTTCCGGCCTGCACAATCCGGCTGAGGGCTGCAGACCCCAAAGCAGTTGTATGCGTCCGGTCTCGGGCATTCTAGCTGCGGGACTCGGTGATGGCTCTGTGGCGCGCAGCGGAGTGCTGCTCCGGCGAGCGCCGCTGCTATCAGCGCCATGGTCCGTGCCTCGCCGACGTCCGGGGTGTGGCTGGGCGCAAGCAGGAGGATGTTGGTTAGGTAGGTCACTTCGAAGCACAGGCCGACCGCGATCGCAGGACGCGCATCTATGGCGAGCCAGAGCACGGTGATGCCGAGGATGATGAAGAACCCTGCGTAGAGCGGGTAGTCGGGTGTGGACCACCAGTTGGCGGAGAGTGCCACCGGGAGGGCAGAAGCGGCCAGCCACAGGCCGGGCAGCCAGAGCCAGGATCGCGGCGGACGGTACCTGCCCGTCGCCAAGGCAGCCAGCGCCAGCGGCGGGCAGATCAGCCGCAGGTCGATCAGCAGGTCGCCTTGTGCATGGATCAGGCTCAAGCCGAGCGCAGACGCCACCGCCACGGCGAGCGCGAGGGTTACCGTGACGCCGCGCCGCCAGAACCAGGCGGAGACTATGGCCAGGCACGCTCCGGCAGCGCAAACGGCTGCGAAGAGCATGACGCCCGAGGCTGGCAGCCGGGAGGCGGCGGAGTGCTCAGGCGTCAGGGTGTCAGGGTAAGCGACGGCGTCGGCGAATGCTGCCACGGCCAAGCCGTGCCACAGGGCGACGGCTAGGAGGGCGGCCAGCCGCAGGTTCGTGGCCAGGGGGACGCGGTTCCTAGCGGCCCGGGCGTGCAGCCCGGCGGTGATCACCGACCAGCTGTCGCGCGCGGGTGGCCAGCTGCGGCCGGCCGGGGTGGCGTCGAGCAGGGTGCCGAGGATCTCCTCGCCTCGGCCGGCCCGGTAGGACTGGGGGTAAGCACGGAGCAAGCCGCGGCAGCGGCGTTCCAGACGGCTCATGCCGTCCTCGGCTTCCGCGCGGCTCGCGCCGGGCGAGGAGGCCGGGCAGCCTTGGCACGGCTCCTGCGGGTCACGATCTGCGCTGCCTCAGCCATCCGCACGGCCTCGGCTCGCAAGGCCGCTGCACCGGAATCGGTTAGGCCGTAGGAGCGGCGGACGCGGCCGCTGACGATCTCGTCGCTGATCAGCCGTATGTAGCCCTCGGCGGTCAGCCGGTCCAGTGCGGTGTAGAGGGTTCCGGTGGCGAGCCGGACCCGGCCGCCGGATAGCTCCTCAGCCCGCTTGATGATCGCGTAGCCGTGCAGTGGACCCTCGAGCAGGCAGGCCAACACAAAGTACGTCGGCTCCCGCATTGGGGCCGCGACAGATGCCATGCGACCTACGATAGGTAGATGGCCGACAGGTAGTCAAGGGACATATCAGGATTCCCTGACCGGGCCCGTACGAGACAAGCCGGCTAGGTCCTTAGCCGTGACCTCCAGGTCCCTGCAATGCTCCTCCGACCATCGCCCGGTCAGCCATCCGCGGTAGCGTAGGTCGCAATGATCGCGCCCGTGCTGGTCATCTGGCTGTCGGCCAGCCGTAGCGGCAGGAGCCCGCCGTCGTCGGGGAAGAGGCGCTTGCCGCCGCCCACCACCAGCGGGTCGATCATCAACTGGAGTTCGTCCACCAGGCCCAGGGAGATCAGGCTCTGGACGAGCCCGGGGCTGCCGATCACATGGAGTTCATTCCCGTCCTCCGCCTTCAGCGCGCGCACCGCCGCACCGATATCGCCTCGCAGCAGCCTCGAATTCTGCCAGCCGAGCGGCTCGTCGAGAGTCGTCGAGGCGACATACTTCGGCAACGCGTTCAGGGGCTCGGCGAGCACCTGCTGCTCCTGCGGCGCATTCGGCCAGTGCGCGGCGAAGATCTCGTATGTGCCGCGCCCCAGCAGGTAGCCGCCTGCGCCGCGCACGTTCTCGATCACCCAGTTCATGGACAGTTCATCGAAGTAGCCGGCATGCCAGCCACCGTGCCCGAAGCCACCGGTCACGTCCTCATCCGCATAGCTGGGAGCCTGGACCACCCCATCCAGCGTCATCCACTCGTTCGCGATCACTTTTCGCATGCGGGCCTCCTGTCGGTCCTTGTCCGCCGCTCCGCGTTCGCGTCGCAGAACAGCTCTGTTACCAGCTAGGACGGAGCCCGGCGTCCGTCTTCGACATGACTCATGGGCTTGCCCTCGGGGCGTGGACACATCGCCCCCCTAAAGGAGGTCGGCGGCGATGGCAGATATACGAGGAAGTTCGATCGTCACGGGCCCTGGCCGGGCAAGGTCACGCCGAGCGTCGTGCTGTGGGCGCCGTCATTGAGCTTGATGCCTCGGAGCGATACCGGGTCCCGCGCAGGTCATAGGGGCGCCGATGATGACCGGGATGGGGCTGTGGGCCTTGTTGGTGGCGGTGCTCACGGCAGTGACGGTGCTGGCCGGGTCGTCCGCGACGTTGAGCGTCTTTCCGTCACCTGAGATGGCTAGCGCGATCGGGTAGTGGCCGGCCGGGATGAACGCGCCCGCCTGGTTGGTCCGAGTGGAGATCGGCGTGATGGTGCCGTGCCAGACGCCGTTGATCTTGTAGCACTGGGACAGCACGTAGGCTTCCTTGCCGTTGGGGGAGATGACGATGTCCTTCGGCCCAATGGCCGACGTGATCGGCTTGCCCGCGGTGTTGGTCGCGGTCGAGATGGGCACGACACTATTGCCGACGATGGCGTAGACGTCGCAGGAGCCAGCGTGATCAGGTCCGTCCGCCAGCCCACTATGGACATCATTAGAGATCTCTGACCTCCGCGAGCGAACCGCGAGTTGATCACCTGTCGGGAGGCGCCGACCAGGTGAGCGACGGCATGGGTGGCGCGGCAGGAGCATGACAAGTCTCACGACGGTCTCGCGGGAGCGCGCTTCCCCAGGTAACGGCGGCTTGACGCAACCGTCGGCAGCATTTCGGAGAGTTGGGACTTAGGGCTTTGCCAATGAGTCCGCGGCCACGGCCGCGGTGGTGCTGTTGCCCGGCAAGGCAGGAGCGCCGACGATATTCGTCGCGACGGCCTACGCTCACGGTCTTACTAGTACGCCGATCATCACCGTGAAGACATACGACGCAGCGAACGCCATAGCAACCGTGCTGAGAATCGTCGATACGGTCAGATTCAGTTGACAACCGGCGGTAGTCATCAACCATCAGGCCCGGTTCCTAGCACTTGGCCTTTGTCTTATAACCCCAGGTCACGTACCAGATGAAGGCGGCCACAGCCATCGCGGCGAAGACACAGACGCTCCGGGTCACTGCGTGCTGAGAGTGATCGGCAATAGCCGCGATGCCAGAACAGGCACGTGAGGCGCTCCCATAGGGACCTGGTCGGCACTGGCTGGCGAGGCCATTGGTGACCTGCAAGAGCAACGCGCCGAGGATGGCGAGCGTCACGATCGCGCCCAGAACGTCCTTGGGCTTGTGCCGCGGTGTGCGCGAAGCGTCAAAGCCGCTAACCGTAGACAGTTCCTTCCGCAGTTGCCGGAAGATTCGGCGCTCCATGCTGGCGGATTTGCTGAGTGATCTCATGCTTCGCTGGATTCCCTCACCAGTCCTAAGCAGAGCCTCGCCACGGCCCTGCCAGGAGGCTACCGCCAGCAGCTTCGGAATGGCAGGCGCAGAGCGGACAGCCCGGCAGGCCCGGCATGGTGGAAATCGCCTGGCAGCGGCGACGTTGCGCACTTGCCGGGCTTAAGTATCGGTACCTTCCCGGACGATTTAGCGGCCGCTCGCCGCAGCGACGGCGGCGCCGATGGCTCGGGCCTCAGGCCTGACAAAAGCGTTGGCTACCAGGACAGTAGGCGTCCCCTCTACTCCCAGCGCGGTGGCTCGCGCGGTCACATACGCTGGCCAGTCCAGATACGGCGCGTCGGACACGCAAGCGGTGAACGCCGAGATGTCCAGCCCGGCGGCGCCGCCCAGTTCGGCCAATTTGGCGTCGTTCAGCCCTGGTCCGCCCTCAGGCGGCTGACTGACGTACAGCGCGTGCGTATATTCGGCGAACAGCCCCGCGTCGGCGGCGCAGCCCGAGGCCGCAGCCGCACGGGTGGAGTAGTTCGTTGTTGACGCCTCGTCCAAGAAGTTCATCGGGTGGTAGATCAGGCTGATCTGTCCGTCGGACACGAGGTCGGCCAGCGCCGGCCCGGCAGACAACTCAAAACGCCGGCAGAACGGGCACATGAAGTCAATGAACGCGTCGACGCGGACCGGGCCCTTCCCGATCACTATCCCGTCGCCTTCCTCAGTCGCTCCGGCGGGGAGGCGGCTCGGGACGCTCAGATCGGTCATCTATGCCTCCGGAAGTTCTCGCCAAGTCAGGCGGGCGGTACCGCCGTCACCGCGGCGATCACAGCCCGCCCTGAACACGTGCCAGGCATTCGCGACGTGCTTTGTGGTAGCTACCCCGGCCCATGTCCGGCCACCCACGCCAAGACAGCGACTATCCGGAAGATCATCGGCGGGGGATGACGGTTACCGAGCCTTGGCCCTGGTCAGCGAGCGCAGTGTGCGACCGGTATGCCGTTGGCGGGTTGCTGCGGTCCGCTGACCCGCCCCCGACGGGATACTTACGCACTCCTGACGGATGCGCGGCAAACCCATGCGCGCCTCAAACACGCGCTGAGTTCACCGAACGCCGACGACGTCAGGGCTGAAACGGCTGACTCAGGTGTGCGGCAGTGATCTCCGGTATGCCGGGTGGGCCAGCCGCTCTTCTCAGGCGTGAACCAGTGGCGTGTCCACCAGATGTTCGGCGAGGAACCATGCCTGCAGCTCGCCGGTACGGATGACATCCGAGACCAGAAGGTCGTTCGTTCCGTCATCGCCCATCTCGGCCGTCCTGGCCGCAGCGTCGTGCGCATCGGTCAGGATCAGCTCGTGCGCTTCCAGGAGCCTGGAGAGCATCGCCGGAACCTCCTCGGCCCCGTTCGGCGGCCGGGCAATCGAGGTGATCTCAGCCACGTGCCTTGGATCACCGACGGCCACGCCGCCAAGCGTCTGCACTCGCTCGGCCAGCATGTCGACCAGCTCCAGTTGCTCGCCCGCGTGTTTGTCGAGCAGCAGGTGCAGCTGATAGAAGGTAGGGCCGCGCATCAGCCAGTGATGCTTCTTGTACAGCGCGTGCAGGATCTGCGTGTCGGCCAGCACCTTATTGAGGCGCTCGCAGGAGTACATCCGCGCGTCATAAGACAACGCCAGCGGGAACTGCCGGACCGTCCCGAACGCCTGGACCTCCGCCCCGCGCTGGTGCAGCCAAGGCTGAGTTGAGACCGGTCCCTTAGCATGACCGTTGCCGGTCGATGCACTCTGGCGGGCAGCCCGCGGTCGGCGTGTCGACCGGGAAGTAGATGCTGACCGGGATGTAGATGTGGACCGTGATGCAGCCCTGGGCGATCGCCGGCCTGCAGCAGTGGACGTCCTCGGTGGCACTGGTTCCCCCCTCGTGTCCGGGGAGTCCGGGGGCGACTCCATTTCCGCGCAGGCTCATGCCCTCTCGGACTCCAGCCAAACAGGCAGACTTGTATCCTCATGGCCCTGCGTTGATCCGGTGCGCTTGGGTGGATGATCGAAGCATCCAAAGCGTATTCCGTTGCTGCCAGCCGAGATGCCAGACATTCTGGGCCTATGACCAGTCCTCCGGAGCTTCTTAACTACGGCCAGGTCACCCTCCGGAGATGGCGCCGGGATGACGAAGCTGCGCTGCTGGCCGCGGTTGTCGAGTCGCAGGAGCACCTGCGGCAATGGATGCCGTGGGCGGAGTCCTATGACAAGGAAAGGGCAGCGGAGTTCCTGCGCGATGGCGACACGGAGTGGGCGTCGGGCAACAGCTTCACCTACGCGATCGTCGTCGGCGGTCAGATCGTTGGCGGCGTCGGCCTGCATAACCGTGTCGGCGACGGCGGGCTGGAGATCGGTTACTGGGTGCACAGCGAGTGGACCGGTCGCGGTATCGCGACCGACGCCACCGCGGCGCTAACCGAAGCCGCGCTCGCCCTGCCGGGCATCGACCGGGTGGAGATCTACCACGATGCTGCCAACGTGGCGAGCGGGCGGGTTCCGGCGAAACTGGGCTACACCAGGCTCGGCGAGCGGCCGCCGCGGGACCTGTGGCCGGCCGCGCCCGCTGAGGTCGGTACCGACGTGGTCTGGCAGTTCACCCGAACTAGGTGATCCACGACCAGCATTGAACGGCACGCGCTGCGGCCCGATCGATCTTGCCGGGCTCAGGGGACGCTCCTCGTCCATGACCGATCGTGATGGCGGCGGCTTGATCCTCGCGGTCAAGGGTGGCACGATCGCCGAGGTGAACAAGGCGCTGCAGGAGTTGTTGGCTCATCACGTTGCCGCCGGCACGATTCCCGGCGGGGTTGCGCTCTTGGGTGCTGGGAACGCCGAGGTGGTCACTGCGGGCGTGGCATCGGTCGGTGGCGGTCTTATGGTCGAGGATGCGATCATGCGGATCCAGTCCATGACCAAGGCGATTACGTCGGTCGCCGCGCTTCGTCTCGTGGAGGCGGCGCGCCTCGAACTCAACCGGAGTCTGGTGGACTGGCTGCCGGAGCTGGCTGACCGTCAGGTGCTGCGCGATCCAACAGCTGAGCTTGATGACACCGTGCCGGCTCGCCGTGCGATCACGCTTCGCCACCTCCTGACCAATACCTCCGGGTACGGCATGGTGATGCAGGCTTCGCCACTGCAGCAGGCGATGGCCGCGAACGGCACTGAGGCAGGTCCGGAGCCACCGGCGATGGGCGCTGACGAGTGGCTGCGTCGGCTGACGGAACTTCCGCTGGCCTTCCAGCCCGGAGAAGGATGGCGCTATCACCATTCGTTTGCCGTGCTCGGCATCCTCATCTCGCGGGTGACGGGTCGCCCGCTCGGTGAGCATCTGGCCGAGGATGTTCTCGGGCCGCTCGAGATGACCGACACCGCGCTGTGGGTGCCGGAGGGCAAGCTGGACCGGCTGCCGGCGGCTTACCGGCACGGTGACGAGGGACTCGTAGAGATCGAGCCTGCCGGTGGCGGTTTCTACGCAGGGTCGCCGCCATTCGACGTCAGCCACAGCGAGCTTGTGTCGACGGCCCGGGACTATCACCGCTTCGCCCGGATGGTTGCCGACGGAGGGCGAGTCAACGGGCAGCCGATGATCTCACCTGATCATCTACAGCAGATGACCAGCGACCAAGTGGCGGCGGCGTGCAAGACCGAGGACAGCTTCTTCCCGGGTTTTTGGGACGGCACGGGATGGGGTTTTGGAGTGGCAGTGAAGACCGAGGGACCACAGTGCGGCCGCATGGGCTGGTCCGGTGGATTGGGTACAGACTTCTTCGTCGACCCGGACGGTACAGTCGGCGTCCTCCTCACTCAAGTAGAGATGGGTAAGGACATGTGGCCGCTGGTCGATCAGTTCCAGTCGCTGCACGAGCCGTCGGCCGGACCTCCAGGGAGTGCGATGACTGGAGGTAGTTCGCAGTGATCCCTGACGAAGATCAGCTGCTGGTGTTGGGAGTGAGCCAACTCGGCGGGCGAGGAGCGGCGTGGACCGCGCGCCGGCTGCGGAAGGACGTGTATGAGTTGGACAAGACCGTGCCCGTACCTCTCGGCGAGGTTTTTGCCTCCGTGGCCAGCTTGCTCGAGTCAACCGGGATGGTGGTGGCGCGGACAGGTCCAGGTGACGGACAAGCTCTCGTGCGCGCCGTTGTGGGGTCGGGAGCGATGAACCTCAATCCAGCCGTGATCACGGTGAGCATGACCTGTGCGGCCGACGGCGGCACTAACCTGCACATCCGCGGAGCGGCCAAAGAGGGGCTGATAATGCAGCACGCCGGTGAGAAGGCAGCCAGACGTTTCGGAGCGCTGCTTGACTAATCCCGCGATCTAATCGAGCGCGGGGAACGCAATGAGGCCGAGTTGCTGACAGTCGGCCTTAGGGTCAGCGGTCCGTTCTGTATCGGACAAGGGCATGTTTTCGCGCTCACATGAAGCGAACGCCCACGTGTGTTCCTCGGCCGTATCCGAGGCTGAGCGCGGCCCTAGGTTAGCGCTGCCCTGCGGGCAGCAACTTGTGCCTAGAAGTGGCGGAGTTCAGGCAACGAGCAGGCGAAGGCCAAGTTCAGCTGACTCGAGATCGGCAATGTCACGGTTGCGTTCGGCCCACCGCCCGGATGCGAGGTCATCACGGAGATTGCGCACTGCCCTCTGTTCTGCGTCCAGCCCGACTCTGGCCCAGACCGATATTCCGCGACGGACATTTTCGTCCAGGTATGCCTCGGGCCGGCGCCAGTAGGCCTCGAAGAAGCCATCAGCGCAGTCCCACGGAATGAGTACAGGTTCAATCCGGCCTCTGATTGCGCGGACCTGCTCGGTCAGCGTGGGCCACCCGGCGAGGAGGGCCGCGACCTCAGGCAGGTAATCGCGAGTCAGCCAGAACCGGTCACGCCATCCGGTTTCGTCGAACGTGAACACCACCACGCGGCGAGCCACCCGCCGCATCTCGCGCAGCCCCGCGATCGGGTCCTGCCAGTGATGAACGGTGGAAACTGCCATCGCAGCGTCGAAGGACTGGTCCTCGAACGGAAGGCTCTCCGCGACCGCATCCAAGCACGGCGCCGCGCCTGCAGGCCGCTGCGCACGCATGAGCGCAGATGGTTCCACCGCGGTCACGTCACGGCCGGGGGGCTCGTAGGAACCGGTGCCAGCCCCGACATTCAGTACCGTCCGCGCATCGCCGAGCGCAGCCCAGATCCTGGCGGCGATCCGGGGCTCGGTGCGCCGCGTGACGGTGTAAGTGGCCCCGATGGTGTCGTACAACTGTCCACTGGACATGCCGCTGCCTCCTTGGCCGACACCGCCCCCCACGCGGTACAGTTGACGATGTATCGATTTGATATATCGGCACGATATACCGAACGACGTAATGTGGCAAATAGGGCATCGTTGCGCAGGCCTAGGCGTGCAAACTTGAGCACCCGGTGACGTCGGTGGGAAGGTAGCTGCCATGTCTTTTGCCGCGCTGCCCGTGACCGCGGCGTGGCAGCACCGGGTTGCGCGGTCTGGATTTGAGGTCGTGTACTTCTGCGCTCGCGGGGACGGGTGCCGGATCGAGGGCTGGACGACCGCGATCGAGGACGGTGTGTCCTGGGCGGTCGAGTATGTCATCGACGTCGATGCGGCGTGGGCAACCAGCAGCGCGGCGATCCGCGGGCGATCGGCGGCTGGGCTGTGTTCGACCGTGCTGGAGGCCGACGGCAACGGCCACTGGCTAGTCGATGGCAATCCCGCGCGCCACCTGGACGGCTGCCTGGACGTGGATCTGGAAGCCTCGGCCATGACTAATGCGCTGCCCGTGCGGCGGCTGGGCCTGCCGGTAGATGCTGTGGCGGCCGCTCCCGCAGCCTATGTCCGGGCCGTCGGCCTGGCCGTGGAAAGGCTGGAGCAGACCTACGCCCGAACGGCGGACGACGCTGCCCGCCAGCGCTATGAATACGCCGCTCCAGCCTTCGGTTTCGAGGCCCTCCTGGTCTACGACGAATGCGGCCTAGTGCTTGACTACCCCGGGATCGCCGTCCGGGCCGGCTGAGCATCTCTTCAGGACAACGCCCGCGAGCATGTCATGCAGTGGCGCGGCTTGATCGCGGGATGATGCCCGGCAACCCGGCTTGCGCTAAGACGATTGCCGGAGCGGGCTCCGACCGGAGCGGACGGAGCGTCTCGTCCACGGTCAGGGCCTGAAGCAGCACCAGCGAGACAGGCGAAGAAAGGATGACATGGATTCCCTGATCGATCGCGGCGAGTATGCCGGTCTCGCCGACTGCACGTACCTGAATCAGGCCTCGCTCGGTCTGCTCCCTCGTGTCTCGCTGGAGGCCAGCACACATTTCATGACCGATGTCGCCCAGTACGGCAATCTCCGGCTATCGGATCAGGCCGAGGCCGAGATCCTCGATGTGCTGCGGGCCGCTGCGGCGGAGTTGCTCGGCGCACCGGTGGCGTCTGTCGCGGTGGTGGGCGGAGCGAGTGAAGGGCTGGGACAGCTTGGCGCCATGCTGTCTGGCCCGGACGCTGAGGTGGTCTTGGTGCCGAGTGACTTCCCGAGCGTGACGTACCCGTGGCTGGCAGCGCGTGAGCGCTCGGGCATGCAGATCCGGTGGGTTCCCGACGTCGCGGCCTCGGATCTCACGCAGTCGCTCGCCGAGGCCATCAGTGATCGGACGACGGTCGTGTGCGTCAGCGCGGTCCAGTTCTCAACCGGGACGCAGGTCGATGTCGCGGCCCTGGTGGCGCGTGCCCGGAGCGCTGGTGCCCGGGTCGTGGTTGATGTCACGCAGATGGCCGGCGCTCTCCCGGTCACGATGAGCGGGTGGGGAGCCGACGCGCTGGTGTGCAGCGGGTACAAGTGGCTATCGGCACCCGGCGGCGTCGCGCTGCTCGCGGTCACCGAGGACCTTGCCGCGGTCGTTCCGCCTCTCGTGGGGTGGAAAGGCAGTGCCACGCCGTTTGACTTCAAGCCGCAGGAACTCGCGCTCGCCGCAGATGCACGGCGATTCGAGCTGTCCACCATGTCATACAGCGCGGCTTCAGGGCTGCTTGCCTCGATCATGCTGCTGACCGGGGTCGGGCTGGACTCGATCCGCGATCACGCGAACCGGCTGGCGGCTAGCCTCGCGGAGCGGACCGCGCCGCTTGGCTGGACGCCATACCGGCCTCTAGGCGACCGGTCCGCATGCGGCCACATTGTTTCGCTGCGGCACCCGGATGCCGCGGTTGAGGACGTCCAGGCCGTGCTGGAAGACGAGTACAAGATCATCACCAGCTCGCGCGGCGGGGGGATCCGTGTGTCGCTCCACGCTTACAACAACGACGACGATGTGCGAGCCCTGTCGGAGGCTCTTGCGTCAATCGGCCGCCATCACAACCTGGGGTAGCAGTGGCCGAGTCCCGAACGGTGACAATCGACCCCGCGCACTAGCGCAACCTGGGTTGGCATGTCATTAGCCTCCGCCTTCCGATCTGAAGTACGAGCCGAGCCAGGGAGCCGATAGCGCCAGGGCGATCGTCAGCTCTTCGGTCAATTGCTGGCGGGGATGAACGCTTATCTCGATGCCCTTGCGGGAAGTGGCCTCATCGCGGGCGAGGCGGTACCGGGCAACCTTGTTCCCGGCCTGGTCCACTGCCGTCATGATGGCGATTGCCCGCCGAGCTCCTCGGACCGGGAAACGCAGCCACCGCTGATTGGGGAACATGATGTAGGCGCCAGCGTCGCGGCCGATATGAGCGCCGCCTGAGAACAGGATGGGCAGGCCACTCTCATCGAGAGTGTGGCGCAGCGACGGGCGCCAGATGTCGGTGGGACGTCTCATGATGCGCGCTGGCGATCCCGGCCGGTCGCGATTGATCGCCTCGGAGATGCCCGGCACCGGTGATCGGCTTGCTCGTGTCTTGAAGGTTCGCTCGCCGGTGGTCAGCGTTGCGGGGAGTCCGTGGCGGATGGCCACTAGCGGGTGCTGCTCGGCTGTGCGCAGCTCGTGGCGCATGGCTCCGGTTCGTGCCCACCACAAGCGGGTTCGGGATCACGGTGGATGTGATAGGGATCGGCGGCGAGCTCGCGCCATGGGTCCGCGTTGATGCGGGCCACCGCGTCCGGGTCCTCGTGGCGCTGCAGCTGGACCAGGAACCAGTCGACAGCGCGGGCGTCATAGCCGCGAATGGACCGCTGATGGAATGCCGCGTTCGCTATGAGCCGCCCCGCCCGCCGTCCGGCATCGATTTCGGACGCGATCCGGCCGAGGAGCTCGTTGACGTCTGATTGGTCGTATATGCCCTTGCGGAACTTTATGTTCCGCAAGGCGTCCGCGTTCACCGCTGACCTCGGGCGTTTGTCCGCATGAGCCTGAGTGTGACCCAGCAAGTTGTCAGCCAATGGATCGACCTGCGTGTAATTACGTTCAGCAGAGTGGTGTGCCGGCAGGCTTGTTGATGGGCGTGGCGTGAGGATGTTCGGCGGACACCCCGTTGCCGTCGTACCACCAGACCGGCGAGCCGGCTAGATACAGAATGACGAGGCCGAGGACGACGTTGCGGCACACGCCGTGCATCCATCCGCGCAGTTGTGCGATGGCGTCGGCGCGGACGGTCGATTGGCCCGAGCAGCGAGCGCGGCAAGTCGATGGATCAGGCGGGACACCCGGTTGCCGATCGGGCGCAGCGACCATCGGGGATCTGTAACCGAGCCAGCGTTACCCGGGTAGAGCCTGGATGGCGAGGGCCACGGTGTCGCGGTGCGCACCTCGTTCCTTAGGTCACCGCTCATGTCGCCGTTGCGATCACTACATAATCGTCCGCGGTCTGGCTGAAGTCAGTGCTGATCTCCCGCAGTCCCGCGAGCTGGAGTCGTTCACGCAGTTCGCCGAGCGTGACGGGAAGGAGCGGGACCCGGTACTCGTGCGGCTCGATCCGGTCACTGTCCTCGAAGACAAACACGACGTGGGCGATGTGCTCTTGATCCAGGCGATCCGGCACCTCCCAGGCGTAGAACACGACGCACCTGCGCCCGCCGCGCGTTCTGACTCGGTTCGCGACCTGCACGATCCGGCGCTCGGCATGGAGCTTTTCCCAGTTGCGCAGATGGATCACCACGTGGCCACCGGGGTGGGCGGCCTGCCGCAGCCCGGTGAGCGCCCGGACCATCGCGTCTTGTCCCGCGGCGTGCACCAGGGCGTTGCCCGTGCAAAGCACGACGTCGAACCGCTCCTCGATGGTCTCGGGCAGATCTGCCCACAGGCACTGCTGGACCGCGATGGCCAGCCCTTCCCTCCGGAAACGCGCCGCCGCGGCCTCGACCATCGCCCCGCTTCCGTCGCTCGCCCGCACGTGGAAGCCCTGGCGGGCAAGCGCCGCCGCATCCACGCCGGTGCCGCAGGCCGCATCGAGCACCGCGCAACCGGGACCGGCCCGCCTTAGCAGGTCCGCCACCGCCGGCCGGGTGATCGCGACCCCGCCGGCCAGCGCGTCGTCGTCGAAGAGCCAGTCGTAGTCGACCGCGAAATCACCGTAGTCATCGGTCACGAGACCCAAGCTTGCCAAACATGGCGGCTGCAACGCGGGCACGAGCGCACGCTGCAAGGTCGCGCCCCTCAACCCGGCCGTGGCATATCGACGCGGTCTGCCTCTTAGGCTCCGCGGAACTGCTCGCTCAGCAGCCAGCCCGCGGCCTCACGATCGGCGTCGCGGCAAGCCTCATCCTGGCTCAATGGCAAAGCCGCAGAGGTCTATCCCGCGATCCGGCGTGAATCACGTCGGCGGCCGGTAGATCCAGGATGCGAACACGACCGGCAGGGGGTAAGGCGATCATTGGGATGGCACATAGCCAGGTTCGGAATTGGCCGGCGCGCGATCAGGCGCAACTGCCGCGGTGTCCGACCGTCGGGTTAGCGTGACCTCATGTCTGCGGAGCCTGGCTGGTGTGGTGTGTGCGGGCTGCCGGTGGCTGCCGGGGAGAGGTTCTGCCGCTGGCCGTTTGACGTCGGGGCTGGTGAGGGGCAGCACGACGATGAGGTTGTGCCGTGGGCATCGCACAGCCTGGCATTCATGACCGAGCTGGTGGAGCAGCAACACTGGCGCTGCCGGTGGTGCGGGGATTACTTGCCGGACTCACCGCGCGGTACCGCGGTCGATCACATCATCCCCAGGGTTTACGGCGGGCCGCATCGCCGCTGGAACCTGCAGCTCCTGCACCAGGAGTGCAACTCGGCCAAGGGCAAGAAGATCACGACCGAGGCGCTGGAGTTGGCCGACGCTCACGGCGTGAGGATCGGCATGGACATCGGGCAATACCGCGCTGACGTCCGCCGCCGGGCGGCCACCTATGCCGTGCGGGCAACACGCCAGCTTGGCGGCGAAGCCCGCGACCGGGCGCTTGCGGCGGCGAGGAATCTGACCGTGTTCTTCCCGGAGGTACGGGTTCGCGCCGTCATCAGGGCAGCGGCGGAAGGGACCCGGCCCGCTCGCAGCCTCCGCTAGCTATAACGTCGAAGCATTGCGCGGAGCCGGTCGGCAATTACCGCGGGCCACAGCCAGGCCCTGGCGGGACCTCGTCCCGCATAGCAAGCACCAGTGCTGCCAAGATCTTGCTTCGGCCTAGGACCAGTGGTCGCGGATAATTCGTGCGATCAGTTGCCTGGATGGCCCCGCTTCCAGTGCTGCGTTGGCTGAGCGGCGCTCGTGATGCGAATCAGCGCAGGTCGCAGCGGGTTGCCATGCTGGCGAAAGAGAGGATCTGGCGTACCGCCTCGTCGACGATTGGTGCGCCGCCGATGATGTAGAGCCCGTAGGCGTCTTCGAGTGCGATGAGGTTGCGGGCGATCGACTCGCTTGTGTCGGCCAGTTCGAACTCGCCACGGCTGCACACCGACTTCAAGAGCGCGTGGCCACGGTCCTACACGCCCGATGGTTAGACATTCTCGCGGCTCGCAACGGTCGAACTCGACGATGATTCGGCCGAGGGAGTCGCTGCTACGGCGGCAGGTGCCCGGTCACTTGATCGGCCGGCCAGCAATGTGACGAGGTAGGCTCCGAGTTCACCGGTGCGCGGGTCAGGCCACCACGCGGCGTGCCGATGGATAGGCGGAGGTGTCGGGTCTGCGTCTGGGACCATGACCACGGGATCCCAGCACGGCTGGTCGACGCGGGTGGTCAGGTCATCGCTGTTCAGCCGCGGCTCGGGTTCGGCGAATACCCAAGATCCGAAGTAGTCACTGCGGCGACACAGGTTCTTCCACCGGCCGTGTTCCCTTTGACCTGGGCCAATGTCCAATAGATCGCCGAGCGCGCCGAGCTGTTGTGCGCCGAAGAATGCCGGGAACGCCCGTCCGTGGAGCCGGCGCGCCGGGCAGGCGAGTGTGAGCAGCGCTACATTCTGGCGAACCTCAGGCGGTAGCTGGGCGATGGCGGCCGCGGCAATCACTGAGCCTTGGCTGTAGCCAGTGAGCAAGACTGGGCCTGGTGGTACGGTGAGCCCGCGTGTGCGCCGCAAGTCGGCCCGCTCTGCCTCGGCGCCGATGTGAACGGCGTCGTCGATATCGCGGCTACCGTGCCCGGTGAGCAGGCGAATCCGGTCAACAAGCTCGGGTACTGCTCGTTCCGCGTAGCACGGCGGCGCCAGCGGATGAACAGCCCGCGGCCAGAATGTGAAGACGTCCCACAGCATGCCTACGTTCTTGCGCGAGGTCACGCTTGCGTACGCCCGTCGCAGCCGCGACACGAACCAGCCAGTCATCACGGCACCAAGCAACGCGATGAGGGACGCGATTCCCTGCAACCCCCCAGCCAGCGGTGAGGGATGGCGCGCCGAGCCGGCCAGCGCCGCCGCTGCGATCGCCACGGCGAATACAACCAGCGCACCGCAGATCACCACCCACGCCAGCGCGGCAGCGGCGTCCTCGGCAAGCAAGCCAACTGCCCAAGCTCGAGCGATGGCGCGCCGAGTTTTCCGGTAGTCCTGGCTGTCGCCGTCAACGTCGAACGGGGCTGACTGTCGCCCTCGAGCGCCATAGGCCGACACAACTATGGATGGTCTGCCTTGCTCGGCCGCCTCGAAGCGGCGACGGCGGCCGCGGTATCCGAACCAGAGCACTGTCGCCGCCGCGAGAGCACCAGCTAGCAGCCCGACAGGTTCCGCGCCGAACGCATAAATCGGCCACGGCACCTCGATCGCCGTCGGCGACATGGCCCCGAACCGGAATCCGCTCGGAAGCGGCGTGCCAAGCAACCGAGTCACGCCCAAGCTGACGATGGCAGTAAGCATCCCGCCGAGCAGAACGCCTAGCGTCGGGAAGAGTGCGCCGAGCATGCCACCCAGGTAGGGCAGATCCTGGCGGCGACGTCGATCGGCCCGGTTCGAGCGAACCCGCGCCGCAAGGACGGCAACGGTGCTGGTCAGCGCGATAAGCAGGCAAGCTTGCGCCGCTAGCAGCACGCCAGCGAAGGTGGTGAGCCCTCTAAGGGTTGTCGGCTGGGGTCCGCGGGCCGTGTCAGTAAAGCCGCTTACCATGGCTGCGGTAGCGAGTGCGGCGATCGCGGCCCCGAGCACCACCAGGCACCATTTACCGGCCAGGTTGCGCTGCGTCCGGCCACCGTTAACGAGCGAGACCGTATGGCGCTCGGCCATCGGTGCTATGGCCGATGCCGCCGCGGCGGCCAGCACGGCGGCGGCGAGTAGGATAGCCACCCACCTGGCCCCGGAGGCGTGACCGGCCGACATCGCTCCGATCATGGCCAGCGCAGCAAGAGCCGCCGCAGAATGCAGCGCACGTTGCCGACCGACCAGCAACTCGCCCTTCCAGAACCCGGGCTGCGTCAATGGCCAGCGTGAATTCAGTTCCTGCTGAGCCCTTGTTATACGTCCTTCGTATTTCCGCCCGGTCGCGACGCTCAGCCACCATAGCCCTGCGACGATCCCCGCGACCGCCGCCAAGGCAAGGGCCACCCGCCAGCCAGCGGCCCACCTCCCGAACCAGCCCATCCAGGTCGGCAGCATGCCGTCGCGACCGGCCGCCTGCCACGCCACCGTGCTGATCATCACGACCGCCGCCCCGGTCACGAACTGAATAGTGGCCGCCAAGGCCAGCAGCCGCAGCAGGCCGCTGGCCAGCCGGTGGCCGGGCGTGGTAGCCAGATGCGGTACGGGCCCGGCCGTGGCCGGTGGAGCATGACCTCTCGCCGATCCAGCCGGCGGCAGCGCGAAATGGGCAACGTTGTAGAACATGAACGGAGCCAGAAGAAGCCACGTAGCCGATGCCAACGGCGCCTCGGTAAGCCCGCCCCACGAATACGCCTCAAGCAGCCACGGAACACTGGGTCGTCCCGGGCCGTCCGGGCTCCACCGCCGGTAAAAGCCGGTCACCTTGTCGCCAGCGACCTGCAGCGCCGCAGGATGCTCCAGCATCGTCGAGCCATCAGATCCGGACACCCCATGGACGCGCAGCTCAGTCACCTGCCGCCCTGCCTCGGGCAGTCCAGAACCGGGCCCGCCGGCGAGTGTGACGTCGACAAGCGCCCCGGCGGCGGCCGCCAGCGCTGGGCTCGTCAGGTCAGCCGGGGCGAACCCCCATGCGCCGTTAAAGCCGAGAACCACATCCCGGCCCGACATAACGGCGTCGTCGTGATTCGCGTCAAACTTCAAGCTCTCCCCCCGCCGGAACTAATGAACGGCGACCATGCAAACCAAGTATGTACTGCTGCATGACCATTTAGATAGTCTCGCAGCACATTTAAGTTCATATCGCCGCTATTGGGAGTAAGTCCATCACAAAGGAAAGAGGTCGTTTTATGCGGATCAGATGCGGCTTGCAGGCTACTCCGCCGAGGGCGCAGCTTGCGACGATTGACGTCGTGGCGGAAAGCAGCGCCGAGGGTGGCATTCGAAGATGTGATCTGTTACCTGGGCTGGTGGGATTGTCCCCGTTCAGGCGTTGCGCTCGTTGGGGGCAAGCCGAACTTCTTCGATTGCCGTTTCTCGGAGGAGCTTGACGACTATCCGAATCAGTACCAGGTCTGGACCCAGCACCAGAAGCTGGCAGACGCGTTCGAAGCCTGGCGCGAGTTCGCTCGGTGGCGCGATCAGCATGACTCTGGCGACCGCCCGGCGCCATTTCCTGGGTTCGCGGCCCGCAAACGGCTGCAAGAGCGCTGGCACGAAGGTCCGCCTGCCACCGCAAGAGCCGCCGTTCCCGAGTGGCGCTTGGACCGGAACCGCTCGTTCGCGGGCCGCGTGCCGCAACACAAGGTCCGCGCCTGGGTTTGCTTGGCGCTCATCGCGTCCCAGCCGCGGGCGGAGCCAGCAAACAGCACCATCCGCTTGACTTTCTCCGGGTGGCGTGCGGCGTAGGCGATGGCGTGCGGGCAGGAGTTGTACTGCCCCAGCAAACTGACCTTGCCCAGGTCGGCTCGCTCAATAACGGCTTCAAGGTCTGACACCATCGCCCCCAGCGAAAGATCGGTGACGTCCCGCTGCGAATGCCCCGTTCCCGCCCGTCATAGTGGACGAGGGTGAGCCGGCGCGCCAGCTGGTCAAAGACCTTGTTGAGGACGGGGTTCTGCCATTCCTTCCGGAGGTTGCTGAACGGCACCCACGGCACAAAGATCAGGGCCGGGCCATCACCGGCAACTGTGAAAGCCAGACTCACACCGTCTGAGCCGCTGGCATAGCTGATGCGCGGCGCCATCATCACAAACCTGACTCTATCTTCGCGGCGCGACCATGATCACAAACGTTCCGGCAACACCCGCGCCAGGAGCATTGCGGGCAGAATCGGCATTTGCTTGGCCTGGTGACCTGCTCGAAAACGCCGCGCCGGGCGAACCGATGTATTTGCTGGGGGATCTGCGGACCTGTCCGGTACGCCCTTTGGTAGACACTGACAGGAAGATCTGGTCTCGGATGAGGAGCGACCAGTCGCTGCGCGTGCTTGCCGGCGCACGGCCTTGCGTATCTCGGCGGCAACGACGATCGACGGGGCCACAGCGGCGCAGATCAGGCATTGCCGGAGGTCGAGCCTGGTGGTCTGCATCACGGTGTGGAATGTGCCCAGGACGGTGGACAGGGCCAGCAGGACGAGAGACACGGCGATGGTGATGGCGAACGTCTTGTCGGCGAACGTGTCGAGAGAGCGGCGACTCGCGCTAATTTTTCAGCTCGATCGAGAAGAACAGGCTGAACAGGCCGAACGTGACCATCTCCGCGCGTCCGGCCAGGCGCCAGTCCACGCGGGCGGCAGCCGCGACATCGATCGCTCACATCGACCAGCGAGCGAGTCGCCTGAACGTCGGCGGACTAACTCGCCCACGGCGGTGACCGAGCTTTCCGGGCTAGCAGGTTGACTGCCGCCAACGCCAACATGGCGACTCGGGGTAACAGTTTCACGATGTCCAGCTGTGGTGATCACCCGCATGACCAGCCGGGAAGCTGACGTCTTACCGTTGAACGAATTCCGCATTGAGGCGGTCAGCGATGGGAGAGCTTCCATGACCGAAGCCAGCCTTGAGCAGAATATGGCGGTGGCTCGCCGCGAACACATGGTTCGTGGCCGCGAGATTCACATGCAAGACATGCGCGGCTACCGGTTCTGCGAAGTGGGCCTGATCACTGGCACCGCCCAGGACAACGCCATCGCGAACATCTGGAACACGACCGGCGCGTGCGACCCGACACCTGAGCAGTTCGACGCACTAGACGCCGACGCAATCGCGCGCGAAAACGGAGCCCTAGGCGCCTGGCTCAACCCGGTAAGGCGGTGGATGTTCGACCGGCTCGATGTCTGGGAAACAGGGGAGGACAGGACCTTCGGGGGGATCACAGGTACCTGGATGGGAGTGGTTGGCGCCGAAACGCTGATGCGGGCCACGGTTCAGGGCAGCTACGACCCCGGCTACGTGCACCGCAATAAAGCCTTCACCTTCACCTTCAACAAAGGCAGCGAGGTCTACCTACTCGATGCCCCCGACGGCGAGGTGTTCGTCATGCAGTCCCGGCACCAGGAGCCGAGTCTGAGTGAAGACAACCTCGCCCATCTCTACAGACGGCTCGACCTCCCCGCCGGCTGGGGCTACCGTGCGCAGATACTCGACCAGGACATGGAGGTCACGTCCAACTCCGACAACCTGGCACACGTCATGCAGGACAACCTGCACAACGTCTACCAGGGCTCAGATGTGGGCAGGGCATTCAGCCACCTAGGGCCAGAAGAGGTGGGGTGGTCGGCGGAACGATGAAGCGCGCACCTATGCCCGGCGCCTCGCGCTTGTCCATTTGACCAGCCGCGATGAGGCTACGCCGCCCGCCCGGTTCAATTCGTTGGCGACGTGGGTGCATGCCATGAGAGGGCCTAGGCTCGTCAGCGCTCGGCAGCAGCCGACGACTTGGGACGTCCTTGGCCCGCTGGTTTGGCACAGATCGACGAGCAGGTGGCAGTTCAGGCAGTTCGACCACGAACCTGCTTTCGGCCGGTGTCGTTGACGCTCATCTTTGCGGGTCCCGGGTCATCGATGCCTCTCAAATCAGCCCAGGCGTTTCGGCACTCTAGCTATCCGCGATCCGTGCTGGTGTGCGGGGTCAACGCGCCAAGTGAGTGCGCGTGCGCGGCATGCCGTCCGCCTGTCCGTATATCCACAGTTGTCTGATCGAGATATACTGAGTGAGGCGGAAGGGGCTTTGATGGCCAAGACACTGATTGACGTGGACGAGGAACAGCTCGCCGCTGCCCAGAAGGTCTTGAACACCGCGACGAAGAAAGACACGGTCAACGCTGCCCTGCGCCAGGTCACGGCGCTGGCGGCTCGCCGCCGGGACCTGCAACGGCTCGTCTCCGGCGGCCTGCCCGACCTGGCAGACGAAGAAGTGATGCGCGCCGCATGGCAGCGGTAGCCAGCCATCTGGCTGACACGAGCGCGCTGGCCCGGCTGCACAGGCCTGCGGTAGCGGCCATCTTAGGCCCGCTGATCGAGGCCGGGCTGGTCGCGACCTGCGGCGTGATCGAGTTCGAGCTCGGCTGGGCGACTCGCAATGGCGCAGAGTTCGACCTGGTCCGAGCCGATCGGGCACAAGGCTATGAATGGCTGGCTATCCATGACGAGGACTGGCATCGCGCGCTTGCCGTGCAAGCCGAGCTGTGGCGTAGCGGGCGAGTCCGAGCAGTCGGCTTTCCCGACTTGCTGATCGCAGCCGTCGCTGAGCGGGAGCAGGTCACACTTCTGCATTACGACGGCGACTACGACCTGATAGCCGAAGTCTCCCGACAAGCCATGCAATGGGTCGTGCCTCGCGGCACCGTGCCTTGACGCACCGCGCAAGCGACGCGCCCCTCGGCAGATGAGGATGGCCGGCTCAGCGCTAACCCGCCAGGAGTGCCGCCCGGCTGGCTTATCACCGATTCCACGACGGGCGAACGTGTGCCAGTGACCACGTGAGCCTGAGAAAACGAACGGGCGCGTTAATCTCGGGCGCCGGCACTGCGGACTGGCACCAGGCGATCCGTCTGCCTCGTGATGATCTGACCTGATACCGGTCGATGTTCCCAAGACGACGGCTACGAAAGTGCCTTCACTCCTGATTCGCCAGGGCTATCGGGCAAAGCTCGCCGACACATGGCCGCAGGGATCGGCTTCGGTGGGCTGACCACGGGCACGCAGCGTGTCGCAGACGTTGCCTGTCACATCTCAAGAATCTCGCCCACCTCGACCTGACCGCCGGCACGCAGCCCGGGGCAGCCTTGCGCCAGCTGCATGGCCGATTCCAGGCTGTCGGCGTTGATCACTACGTATCCGGACAAAGCATCCGGATACGGGCTCGCACCACTGGCGCCTACCATAGCGGCCCGGCCGACCCGGTTCCCGAAGTCAGCGACGGCTCCGCCGAGCTCGCCGAACCACGTGCCCCAGGCCTCCTCCTCGCCCGGAGTTGCGGCTCGATCTGGATCGTTCCTGAAGGCGAACACGTATTTGGACATGAGCTGCTCCTCTGTACTCTCCACCGGCACGCCACTGGCGCCGCTACTCATTCGACGGATCGCGGGGTAGAGAATCGACACTCGCGGCGGTCGTCGTTCGCCTCAGATGTCGCCAGCGATCTGCACGATCAGCCCCAGCTTCAAATGCTTGGCGCGTCGAACGCAAGAAACTCCGTCGCCTGGCCGCCGTCAGATGCCGCCTCGATCCCTAGGGATCAGAGAGCGTCGCCGTGTCGGCGGGCTGGCAACGTGATGGTGACCGTCGTGCCGGTGCCTGGTTCGCTGTCGATTTCCATGCTGCCGTGGTGTCCTCGTACGATCTCGGCCACAATCGTCAGCCCTATTCCGGCGCCGGCGATGCCGGAGGTCCGCCCGCTGCGGAAGAACCGTTCAGTCACCCTGGGCAGGTCTGCGGGGAGGATGCCGATGCCGGTGTCAGTGACGGCGAGCTGGGCTTGCTCCCGGCCTGGTTCTGGCGGTTCGGTCTCGATGAGCACTGTCCCTCCGCGGGGTGTGAATTTCAGCGCGTTGGTGAGCAGGTTGGTGGTGATCTCGCGCATTCTGGCCGGGTCGCACATGACCTGCGCCTCGGCGACGCGCTGGCGGATGGAGATGCCGGCGCTGCCGAAGGCGTCGGCCAGGCTGTCGGCAGCGTCTTGGGCGATGGCGGCGAGGTCGCACGGGATGAGCCTGAGCTGCAGGGCGGCTGCTTCTGCTGAGGCGAGCCGTTGCAGGTCGTCGACCATCTTGCCCAGGCGCAGGGTCTCATCGTGCAGGGATGCGAGATTTGCCGGCGTCGGCCTGGTCAGGCCGTCGAGCAGAGCCTCGTGCCCGGCTTGCAGCACGGCGATGGGGGTGCGCAGTTCGTGGGCGACGTCGGCGACTAGGTTACGGCGCAGCCGGTCCTGCTCGTCCCTCGCGTCGGCCGTCTGGTCGAATGCCTCGGCCAGTTCGCGGATTTCGCCGAATCCACCGACGTCGCCAGCGCGGACAGTTAGATCGCCGCGGCCCCTGGCCCTGGCGACCCGTATCAGCCGGTCCAGGGACCCGGTGATCCGCCCGGAGAGGAGCAGCGCGGCGGTCAGCGCGATGAGCGCCGCCACCCCGGCTGCCATGATCCAGGCGGGCCACCTCTGGGACTGGAACTGCTCAATTGCGCCGGCCAGGCCCGTGTGGCCGAACCTGAGGGTAACGTTGCCGACGCGCTGCCCTCGCAGGCGGACCGGCTCGGTGAGCTCAGGCTGGCCGCGCCTGGAGGCGAAATCCGCTGAGGCGCCAATCACCTGACCAGCCATGTTCTGCACCCGCACCGCCGCGCCCGCCTTGCTGAGCACCATGGTCAGGGCTGACAGGTCGGCCCGCTGCCAGCCTGCGTGATCATATGCGGCCGCCGCAGTGATGGCTGTCGCCAGGACCGCATCGGCGCGCTGCCTTTTGATCAGCTGATCGACATTGCCGCTCGTAGCTAGGGACCCGAAGATGACCGCCGCCGAGACCGCCGCGAGCGCGACGGCAACGAACACGAGCGTCAGCCGCAGGCCGAGGCGCCCGATCCAGGGCCCGGTGACCCTAGCCACGGCGGGTCAGAACCGGTCCGGCATACACTTTGCGAGCTTGCAGGTCTCTCATGGATCCCCCCGATGTGTCGGCCTTGATAACCGCGCCCACGACAGCCGCGGTTAGCCCCAGACACTGGCCTCGATTAGCACCGTCTTAGCCAGTGCAGGCTGCCCGGGTCACGGCCGGCTCTGCACTGGTTCCGGCGCCGGTCGCGTTGCGTGTCATGAACTATGACGCTGCCTGCCGCTACCTGGATCCGTGATATGCCTCACAGCACACGGGCTGGATGCAGCAAGCCGTAGGACCTCAGATCCAATGTCCGTCTTGCCGGTTTCCGACTGTCCAGTGCCGCCAGGTATCAGCCGGTCACGTCCCTGCCTGATATGCCCGGAATCCCCGGAGTGGCGGACACCCAGGCAGCGGCGGGCGTGGGCCGTGCCCCGGGCAAGTGGCCTGGACACGCGCGCGACGGGCGAACCGATGTATTCGCAAGGGATCTTCGGTCCATGTCCGGTAGGCCCTTTGATGGACACAGACGGGAAGATCTGGTCTCGCATGAGGAGCGACCGTTAGCTAGGCGTGCTCAGGCCGGCGCACGGCCTTGCGTATCTCGGCGGCAACGACGATCGACAGGGCCACAGCGGTGCAGATCAGCCATTGCCGGAGGTCGAGCCTGGTGGTCTGCATCACGGTATGGAATATGCCCAGGACGGTGGACAGGACCAGCAGGACGAGAGACACGGCGGTGGTGATGGCGAACGTCTTGTCGGCGAACGTGTCGAAGGAGAACGCCGACTCGCGCTCGTTTTTCAGCTCGATCGAGAAGAACAAGCTGAACAGGCCGAACGTGACCATGCCCATGGTCCGGGCGGTGGCGAGGCCGTGTGCGTCGTCTGCCCAGCGGATCACGCTGAGGGTGCCGATGGCCATCAGCAAGCCCACGAAGGCGAGCCAGATGATGAGCCCGCGGGGCAGGACCGGCCGGCGGGACGGCCGCGGCGGTCGTTCCATCAGCCCGGCTGCGGGTTTGCTATACCCGAGCCCGATGGACTGGATGAACAGGGTGGTGAAGCTCACCCACAGGGTTTGCAGCGGAACGAGTGGTTCCCCGCCCGCGATGTTGAGGATGCTGGCGCCGAGGAACGTGCTGATGTAGCCGAACAGGCCGGCGATCTGATACCGGACGTACCTGGCGAAGTTGTCGTAAAGCCCGCGACCAAGCTCCACGGCCCTGATGATCGTAGAGAAGTTGTCGTCGGTCAGGATCATCACGGCGGCTTCCTGGGTCACCTCGGTCCCGGTGCCCATCGCGATCCCGATGTCGGCCTTCTTCACCGCCGGCGCGTCATTGACGCCGTCCCCGGTCATGGCAACGATCTGGCCTTGCTTCCGGAGGATGTCAACCAGGCGGACCTTGTGCTCCGGCCCGACGCGGGCGATCACGCCGACGTCGGCGATTCTGGCCATGGCCTCCTGATCGGGCATCGCGGCGAACTCGGCGCCGGTGAGCACCGTGCCCTCGATGCCCAGCTGGCGGGCGATGGCCGCTGCGGTCACCGCGTAATCGCCGGTGATCATCCGGACCCGGATGCCGGCTTTTGTCGCCCTTGCGATCGACGCCCTGGCAGTGGGGCGGGGCGGGTCGACGATCCCGACCACCGCGAGCAGCTCCAGCCCGGTAACGAGGCTGAGCAGGTCGGCACCGGGGTCGAAGAACGCCGGGTCGAGGTCTTTGCGCGCGATGGCGATCACGCGCAGGCCCTGTTCGCCCAGCCGCCGGTTCTCGGCCAGGTACCGCTGCCGGAATTCGCCGGAGGCTGGCACCGACCCGGCGTCGGCGTCGAATATCGTCGCTGCCCGCGCCAGCAGCTGATCGGGCGCGCCCTTGACGAAGCAGCGAATCACCCCGCGGCCCGACGCGTCCGTCATGTTGTGAAACGTGGCCATCAGCTTGTAGGCCGCGTCGAAAGGTAGCTCGGCGATCCGCGGGTACCGTTCCCTGGTGCAGCCCGCGTCGATGCCGCCCTTGGCGGCCAGTACCACCAGCGCGCCTTCGGTCGGGTCCCCGATCAGCTCGCCGTCCCTGACCACGGCGTCCGAGGCCAGCACCATCGGCATCAGGAACTCATCCCGCGGGATGTCCGGCTCGCCAGCGACCCGGGTGATGCGGCCGACGGTCGAATAGCCCTTCCCGTCGACCGCGTACCGGCGGCCAGCGGCCACCATCTGGACCGCGGTCATCTGGTTCAGGGTGAGCGTGCCGGTCTTGTCCGAGTTGATCGCCGATGTGGAGCCAAGCGTCTCGGTCGACGGCAGCCGTTTCATGATCGCGCCGGCCTTGGCGAGCATCTGCGTCCCGTAGGCGAGGATGGCCGTGACCACCGCGGGCAGCTGAACCGGGATCGCGGCGATGGCGAAGGCGACGGCGGCGTTAAACACGGCGATGAACGTGTCTCCATGGGCCAGGTTCAGCCCCATGGACGCAACCAGAGCGATGCCCGCGATCACCAGGATCTGCCACGTCAGCCGGTCCATCTGACGGGTGAGCGGGGTCTTGACATCCGGCTGTTCCTGCAGCATCCCGGAGATATGGCCGACCTCAGTGGCCATTCCGGTCGCGGTGACCACGAACTCGCCCGTGCCGCGCCTGACGTCGGTGTGCATGTACACCATGTCGGTCCGGTCGCCGAGGGGCGTGTCGGCGCCCGCTACGGCGTCAGCGCACTTGGTGACCGGCAGGCTCTCCCCGGTTAGCGCGGACTCCGCCACCTCCAGCGTGGCCGCACTGACCAGCCGTCCGTCCGCCGGCACGATGTTGCCCGCCTCGATCGTGACGATATCGCCGGGCACCAGCTGCTCGGCGGGTATCTCCGCGAGCTGGCCGTCCCGCCTCACCCTGGCCGTGATGATCATCCTCTTTTGCAGGGCGGCGATGGCCTCGGCGGCCTTTCCTTCCTGGCGGAGACCCATCACAGCGTTGGCCAGCGTCAGCAGGATCAGCAGGAGGCCCGTGCCGAGCTGCTTGAGCGGGTACAGGCTGCAGATGCCTGCGGCGAGCAGCACGATCTGCATCGGGTCGCGGTACTGCCGGAGGAATGAGTGCCACCGAGGCTCGGCGTTCCCGGCATCGAAGGTGTTCGTGCCGAAGCGCCGGGCGCGCTCGGCCGCCTCGGCCGAGCTGAGACCGCGCTGTTTCTCGACTCCTTCGGAGCGAAGGACCTGGTCGGCATCGAGCGTGTGCGACGGGCGCCCGTCGATCGTTGGTGGCCGATCCGATCTCGGTGTGTCCGTAGCTCTCGAAGTCATGTCGGTTGTCTCAGCTCCAGCTGGGAGGAGTCCCTTGATCCGACACACTCACAAGCCAGCCTCACGCCGTCTGAGCTGCGGGCATCGCCAATGCGCGGCGCCCTGATCACAAAACCGACTCTATCCTTGCAGCGCGATCATGCTCCCAGACCTCCCCCGGCAACCGCACGCCATGATCAGCGAGCCGAGGTGGACGCCACATGCAGACGCGTGGCGCGGCTGAGCCTCGACGTGTTGCGGATCGCCATCCTGTTTTCTGCACGTCCGGCCGCCGGCGGCGAGCAGGAACCGGCCGTATTCCGAGGACAAGTCTGGGACCTTCGACCTGTGAAAGTTGCTGCCAACGACCCTGGGAACCGTCGGCCGCGAGGCGGAGTGTTGGAGGCGACTGTTGGCCTGCGGCTGATGATGGGAGGCACGGGCGATGCTGAAGCTACTGTCGAACGACGGGATCCTGCGGCGGATCGTTGAAACCGCCGCGGCTGCCCCATCGATTCATAACACGCAGCCCTGGCAATTCACAGTGATGGCCGATGACCTGCTCGAAGTTCGTGCCGATCCGGACCGGGCGCTGTGGATCGGCGATCCGCTGGCGAGAGCCCTGTACCTGAGCTGTGGCGCTGCTCTGTTCAATATCAGGACCGCGATCCGGATGACCGGGTTCAATCCGCTCGTCTGGCCGCTTCCCCAGCCGAGCTTCGGGCCGACCGTGATCGCGGCAGTCCAGGCCGAGCCAGGGCGGCCACCGTCTTTCGGCGAGCTCGAACTCTATGAGGCAATCTGGCGGCGGCACACCGACCGCGAGCCGTTCACCGCCGAGCCCGTCTCCGCATCACTACGTGACATGCTGGAACAGGCGGCGCGGTATGAGTTCGCGACGCTGCGGTGGCTCGGAAGCTCAGAGTGCGCCACCGTGCTCGAGATGGCCGCCGCGGCAAGCGCCGAGCTTGCGGCGGATGTGGACCACCGGATCGAACTGCAGAGTTGGATCGCGACGCAGAACAGGAACGACGGCATCCCGGCCGATGCCTTGCCGGCTGAGCCACGGGAACAACCCGGACCAGTCCGGGCCGATCTGACATGCGCATCGCCGACCGTAGTCAGGCCGGCCGCCGATTACGAAGAGGCTCCGCAGCTCGCAGTCCTAGTCACCGGTAGCGATGGAGCTTCTGACTGGCTGCGGGCAGGCCAAGCGCTCGAGAGGGTACTGCTCACCGCCACGTCGCGCGGCCTGTCCGCGTCGTTCTTGTACCAGTCGATCGAACTACGTGACATGCGCGGCGAGAAGGCACCCGCCTGGCCGTGGAGTGAGAACCCGCAGATGCTGATCAGATTCGGATACGGCAGGGAGATGCACGGCACCCCGCGCCGGCCAGTCGAAGACGTACTGACCAGAACAGCGGAGGGCATCGGTGTCTCAAGATAGCCGAGATGAACAAGGCAGCGGCTGCTTGCGGGCTACGAGAGCATGCTGAGCGGGCGACGTGAACGGCCTGGACGAGGCAGGCGAGGTCGAGCTATCCAAGCGCCAGTGCTTTGAGCTGCTCGGCGGCCAGCAGCTGGGCAGACTGGCCTTTGTTGACGACCGCGGGCCGATCGTGCTTCCCGTCAACTTCGTCCTCGACAATTACATGGTGATCATCCGGACCGACGAGGGCACCAAGCTCACCTTGGCCAGGCATGGCGGGCGGGTCGCGTTCGAGGCTGACGCCATCGATGCGGCAACTGGGTCGGCCTGGAGCGTGCTCATTCGCGGTGAGGCCATCGAGGTCACTGACGGGCTGGAAGTGGACCGGCTGAGCAAGCTGCCGCTGCGGCCGTGGGCTCCCGGCCGCAAGGGCCATGTCGTGCGCATCCTGCCCGCTGCGGTCACTGGCCGACGGATCCTGTTGCCGGATGTCGCCGACAACCAGGGCAACGGGCCGTGACCCGGCAACAGGCGCGTTGAGGCCGGGGGTGCTGATGGGACAGCGCATCGACGTCGACGAGTTCGACGAGCGGGACTTCTCGCGATTCCGGGATCGGCTCGAGGAGTCCCTGGATGTCCTCGGCCATCTGCTCGATCGGCCCGGCTTCGGGGAGGGGCCGACGACTATTGGCGCCGAACTCGAGCTTGTGCTCGTGGACGGCTCGGGGTTGCCGCTGCCCAGGAACCAGGCTGTGCATGCCGAGGCTGCGGACCCGCGGGTCACTTTCGAGTTGCACCGGTTCAACCTGGAGCTCAATGCCTCTCCGGTCCTGCTGGCTGGCCGCCCGTTCACGGAAATTGGTGACGAGCTGACGCAGCTGCTTGAGCGCGTCTCCGCTGCGGCCGGGGCATACGCCGGCCAGCCGGCGTTGATCGGGATATTGCCGACCCTCAGTAAGGATCACCTCACCCCTGAGATGATGACGGATTCCCCGCGCTACCGTGCGCTGAGCCGCGGCCTCCGGCGGATGCACCAAGACCCGTTCGACATCCAGATCGCGGGCGCTGACCCGCTGCACGTAGTCAGCAATGACATTGGCCTTGAAGGTGCGAACACGTCATTCCAGGTGCACCTGCGGGTCAGTCCGAGGGACTTCCGGCGCGTGTACAACGCGGTCCAGCTGGCGACCGCGCCCGCCCTTGCCGTGGCGGGCAACTCGCCTACTTTCCTGGGGCACCGGCTGTGGGAAGAGACCCGGATCTCGCTCTACAAGCAGTCGGTTGACGACCGGCCCGGCACCAGGCCGCATCGCCAGATGTCCAGGACGGCGCTGGGAACGGGCTGGTTGCGCGGCGGGGCGCTCGATTTGTTCACCGAGAGCGTTCGGTTGCATCAGCCCGTCTTGCCCGTGCTCAGCGAGCAGCAGCCAGGTGATCCGGCTGACGTGCCGCCGCTTGAAGAGCTCAGGCTGCACCAGAGCACGGTCTGGCGGTGGAACCGGGCCATCTACGATCCGGCGGCAGGCGGACATCTGCGCATCGAGATGCGGGCTCTGCCCGCGGGCCCGACAGTCATCGACATGCTCGCAAACGCGGCCTTTCTCATCGGGCTGTCGCTGTGGCTCGCCGGGAAGGACGAACGATGGACCTACGCGGTCTCGTTCGAGCGCGCGGACGAGAGCTTCCTCCGGGCCGCCCAGCATGGCTTGTCCGCCGAGATCAGCTGGCCGGCGATGGGCCAGGACCGGATGCGCGTGGTGCGGGCCGCCGAACTCATCCCCGAGCTGATCCCACCGGCGCGGCAAGGGTTGCTTGCTGTCGGCGTGACAGCGGAGGAAGCCGACGGCCTGCTCGGCGTAATCGCCCAGCGCGCCGCGACCGGCCAGACCGGTGCCGCATGGCAGCGAGCCGCGCTGGCCGCTGCCAAGGAAGGAGCCGATCGGCGGGTCGCCGCAGCGCGGATGTTCCAGCGCTACCTGGAGAACGCGGCGACGGCGCAGCCCGTCCACACCTGGCCGTTGTGATCAGGGATTTCCCTCAAGTGCGGGCGGGCACGACCACGACAGGGCATTCCGCGTGATGCAGCACCTTGTTGCTGATCGACCCGATCGGCATGTGCTGGGCCAGTCCGCCGGGGTGCGCGCCACCACGAGCGCCAACGACAATCAGGTCGGCGTCCCGCGACGCGTCGATGAGTTCAGCGGCGGCGAACCCGTTCACGGCCCGGATGGTGACGGATGCGGGTTGTGACGTGCCAAGCTCCTCCGCCACCTTGGCGACTAGTTCGGCGGCTGCCTGGCGCGAGCCTTCGAGCAGCGCCTCATCGGCGGGGACTGTCACTGGGTGGTGTGTCCAGAAGCTGGCCGCGACTTCATGGACGGTCAGGACGGTCAACGGCGCGCGCTTGACGGCCGCTTCTTCCATCGCCCATCCGAGCGCCGGGCGCGAATTGGCTGACCCGTCGACACCTACCACGATTCCAGACATGGTCTCTCCTCACCTGACAGATGCGCTGGCCGTACCTCACGTGGCAGCGTCACCTTTGCCTCGACAATCCGCGATCCGCCTTTCGCGCTGGCAGGGCCGCAAGTCCCGCCGAAGGTCCCGAGCGCAAAGGCGGGCGAGCCGATGGCATTACCGGCCCGGTATGGCTGCTGAGCCTGCGCCAGAGCGAACCGTCTGCGCGGTTTGACATAAGGTCGGGCTGGGCTCAGCCGCAGGTCGTCACTTACACGCGGCCGGGTGGCAGCGGTGACGATGCGGGAGAGGGTGATATGAGCAAGCCAGCCATAGTGGTCCGCAGGCTGCGGAAGAGCTTCGGCCAGAAGCTGGCGGTCGCTGAAATCGACCTTGACGTCGAGGCAGGCTCTTTCACCGGCCTCGTTGGCCCGAACGGAGCGGGGAAGACCACGTCCTTGTCGATGATGACCGGCTTGCTGCGCCCGGACGGCGGGATGGTCGGGATTAACGGCATCGACGTGTGGGAGGATCCCCGCGCCGCCAAAGGGATCATCGGCGTGGTGCCGGCCGAGTCCCAGCTGTTCGACAGGCTCAGTGGCGAGGAGTTGCTGGAGTACGCGGGCCGCTTGCACGGGCTACCGGCCAGCGAGGCCCGCTCGCGGGCCACCGAGCTGCTGTCCGTGCTCGACCTCACCGAGGACTCCAAGCGGCTCGTCGCCGACTACTCGACCGGCATGCGCAAGAAAGCCGCGCTGGGTTGCGCGCTGATCCACAACCCTTCGGTCCTGTTCCTGGACGAGCCGCTCGAGGGCGTGGACCCCATTTCGGCGGACGTGATCCGCCGGCTGCTGACCCGTTATGCGCGGTCGGGCTCGACCATCTTGTTCTCCAGCCACGTCATGGAACTCGTCGAGCAGGTGTGCGACCACGTCTGCATCATCGACAAGGGCAAGATAGTGGTCGCGGGCACCACCGACCAGGTCCGCGGCGGCAAGACCCTGCAGCAGGCGTTCGTCGACCTCGTCGGTCCGCGGGCCGGCCAGGAGGAGGGACTGTCGTGGCTCGGCTCCTCGTCCAGCTGAAACTGCGGATCCTGCTCAACGCGCTGCGGGCGTCCACCCGCGCCAAGGTGTCGTTCATCATCAGCACGACATTCGCGGTCCTGCTCGCGGCCGGCACCTTCCTCATCCTGTCCCAGCTGCGCGGCCAGGCCGCCGCCGTGGATGAGACGACCGTGGTGTTCACCCTGTTCGCCTTCGGCTGGCTGATCCTGCCGATTCTCGTGTTCGGCCTCGACGGCACGCTCGACCCGGCGGCGCTCGCCCTGTACCCGCTGCGGACCCGCCCGCTGGCGCTCGGCCTGCTCGCGGCCTCGGCCACCGGAGCGTGGCCGCTCGCGAACGTGATCGGCCTGATGGGGGTGACCGTCGGGCTGGCACACGGCGCTGCCGGCGTGATCGTGGCGGTGCTCGCGGTGCTGCTGCAGGTGCTGTTCTGCATCACACTTGCCCGGTTCTTCATCACGACCCTGGCCAGAGTGCTCCGCTCGCGCCGCGGCAGGGACCTCGCGGCCTTCCTCGTCCTGCCGATCTTCGCGCTGTATGAGTTCTTCATCCAGGTGGTGCCGAGAGCCGCGGCACAGCACCAGCTCGGAGCGGGGAGCTTCACCGGCACCGACCACTGGATCCGCTGGATTCCGCCCGGTCTGGCCGCGCACGCGATCCAGGATGCCTCGAGCGGGCGCCTCGGCATTTCCCTGCTGCGGCTGCTCTTCCTCGCCGCCGTCACCGCGGTCCTCGGCTGTCTTTGGATCAGAGCGTTGAACAAAGCCCTGGTGACGGCCGACACCTCAAGCCAGGGGTCGCAGGTGCGGGCAGCTGCGCTGCCTTTCCCCGGATACGGCCTGACCGGAACCGTGGCCGCCAGGTTCCTGATCTACCAGCGCCGCGAGCCGACCTCGCTGATCTACTGGGGGATCATCGCCGTCGTCATGATCGTGGTGTCTTTCCGCGTTGTCACCACGCCGTCATACCTGGGCGGAGTCGTGTTCGCCATCGGCCTGGGTGCCGCGATGACCGGCGTGTTCCACGCCAACTCGGTGGGCGTGACCGGGCCTGGCTTCGGCTCAGAAGCAGTTGCGCTGACGAGCAGCCGGGACCTGCGTGCCTACTTCTGCGGGCAGAACATCGCGCTCGCTGTGGTCGGGATACCACTGCTGACCTTGTTCTCCTTTGTTCTGATGGCCATTGCCGGCCATCCGGTCGAAGGCTTTCTCGCGCTGGCCGTGGGGCTCGCGGCGCTGGGAGCTGCCCTCGGCCTGAGCAATATCTTCAGCGCGGCTGTCCCGTACCCGATGGAAAGGCGTATCGGCAGCCCGGTTCGCAGGGCGGCGGAGGGTTACGTGGGCCAGTCGCTCGCCGGCACGTTCGGCACCTTGCTCGGCGTCGGCGTCTGCGTCGTGCCCGTTGTGGTCGCGGTCGGGCTCACCAGCTCGGCAGCTACGGCTGTGCGGATCCCTGTCCTGCTCGCCGGTGCGGCCGGGTACGGGATCGTGCTGGCCTGGGCCGGTCAGCGCATCGCCGCCAGCGCGGCTGAATCAAGGCTGCCCGAGCTATACCGGGTCGCCATCCGCAGCACGCTGTGACGGCCGGCGGGGGACACTGACTCCAGCCAGATATTGGCGGTCCGGGGCTCCGGGCTGCAGCCCGAACTGCGGGCCATGCGTTGGAGCGCCAAACGAGCGGCGTAGACGTGGAGAACAGCATCGGCCCATGGCGGCTTCGCAACGCTGTTTCCAGCTTAATGCCGAAGGGTTACGCTGCAGCCAGCGCGGAACAAAGCGCGCGCGAATGGCGCGTGGAATGCTGAAGGCCGCGTGCGGGAGGGCCGTGAGAGTGATGGTTCGATCGAGCATGCGGCGGCTGGGCCAGGTCTTGGCGCAGTCGTGGTGCTGGCAGGGCTAGCGGTATCAACGGCGGTCAACGCGCAAGCAGCCGTTCCTGCCAAGTGGGGTTTCGCCTTCATCGATAAGCCCACAGTTGCCGGGATACCCGACCTGAATCATCAGGCAGGAACGTGGCCGGCGCCATTGCACGCCCATTTCCGCGCCCGGTGCACCGGGTCAGGTAACTGTCAAGTTCCCGCACCTGGCGGCCAAGCACGGGATCGTGCACGTGACCGCAATCAACGGCGGCGCGGTCTGGTGCCAGGCACAGAAGTGGGGCCCGTCAGGACTCAGCGAAGTGGTCACCGTCCGTTGCTTCAAGGCGGGCGGTGCGCCGACATTCTCCCAGTTTACGGTGCTGTTCACGACTAGCTCAGGCGGCTCGGTGCCGGCCGGGCAAGCGTACGGCTACGTGCATTTCAAGCCGGGATCCGGCGTGGTCACCAGTTTCAACTCGGCTGGGGGCGCGAATACTGTGACACCCGGGCCGACCGGCGTCTGGAAGGTCAAGATGGCCGGCATCGGCTCCAAGGTCCAAGTCGGCGGGATACAGGTTACTGCTGTTAATCCCGCTGCTGCCGCCAAGTGCGAAGTCGCGGCCTGGAGCTGGAAAGCGGCCGCTCAGATGTTCGTCGTCGCCTGCTTCGACGGCGGTTCGATGCCGCTAAAGACCGGTTGGACACTGAGTTATCAGTGCAAGCGCGCGATCACCGGCGCGCAACCGAAGCTATTCGCGTACACCTTCGACAACAAGCCGACGCTCGCCGGGCCCTACTCCCCGGCGCCCGCTGGGATCAACTTCAACTCCCAGGCCGCGAGCAACAACGTGCGCTCTGCCGGTACCGGGCTGCGGCTTGTCCAGTTCCCGCGGGTTGGCGCGCTGCCGAACACGGTCCTGGTCACGCCGTTCCGCGTCGGACCCGGCTTTTGCAACCTGCTGAGCTTGTGGGCGACGTCCGGGACGAACGTGATCGTACGCGACGTCGCGTGCTATACGGCCGCCGGAGTTCACAAGAGCCAGCCATCGCTGACTACGTACACAGCCGCGCATTAACCGGATACTGGGGCCGGCAAGCCCGGTCGTTCCGCCGTCAGGGTCAGCTTGCCGTCACCTCTGCCGTGGCCGCGTCGATGGCGGGCGGGCCTTGCCAGGCAGCAGCCATCGGGACGAGCCGAAGGACGGCCCGAGGAGTGACTTCTGGCACCGTGGCTGACCGCCATGGCCGCTAAGCATGGATGTGAGATGGCCAGATAGGGCCGGGTATGCGGTCGCGCCTACCGATGCTGCGTCATGGCCAGTGTTGAGGCGTGAGTTCCGGCGCCGCGCCGGTTGAGTTGGTGGTTGAGCGTAATGGCGGAGTTGATCAGCGAAAGGTGAGTGAAGGCTTGCGGGAAGTTGCCGAGTTGCCCGCCGGTCGAGTCGATCTCCTCGGAGAACAGGCCGAGGTGGTTCCCGTAAGTGAACATCTTCTCCAAGGTCAGTACGGCGTCGTCTAGCCTCCCCGCGCGGGCGAGGGCGTCCACGTAAAGAAAGGTGCAGAGCGAGAAGGTGCCCTCTTCGCCGTGCAGGCCGTCGGGTGAGGCCGCCGGGTTGTAGCGGTAGACCAGGCTGTCGGAGACCAGTTCCGTGTTCATGGCATCCAGGGTCGACAGCCACAGCGGATCTGTGGGCGAGATGAAGTCCTCAATCGGCATGAACAGCAGCGAGGAGTCCAGCACCTCGGTGTCGTAATGCTGGGTGAATGCCTTGACCTTGTCGTTCCAGCCGCGGGTCATGACCTGGTTGTACAGCTGGTCGCGGGCTACCGCCCACTTGGCGACATTGGCGGGCCGGCCGTGCCGCGAGGCCAGCCTGATCGCCCGGTCCAGAGCGACCCAGCACTGGAACCGGCCGTAGGTGAAGTTCTTACGGCCGCCGCGGGTTTCCCAGATTCCCTCGTCGGGCTGGTCCCAGTTGTCGGCGACCCAGTCCATGATTTTCGAGAGGGCGAGCCAGCCCTCGTAGGCGATCGGTATCCCGGCGTCGTCAGAGGCCAGGATCGCGTCGGCGGCTTCGCCGTAGATGTCGAGCTGGAGCTGGTCAGCCGCGCCGTTGCCGATCCTCACCGGCTTGGAGCCGCGCCATCCCTCGAAGTGGTCCAGGATCTCCTCGGTGAGGCCTGAGGATCCGTCCACTCGGTACATGATCTTGAGCGGGCTGGCGCCGTCGGCGGCCGCCGCACCTTCGGTTACCCGGTCGCGCATCCAGGCGCCGAACCGGGCTGCCTCGTCCAGGTAGCCAAGATTCGACAGGGCGTGCATGGTTAGCGAGCCGTCGCGGATCCAGGTGAACCGGTAGTCCCAGTTGCGCTCGCCGCCTGCCTGCTCGGGAAGCCCGAGGGTGGCAGCGGCGACCGGCGCACCCGACGGTTGGTACGTCATCAGCTTCAGGGTCATCGCGGACCGCGTGACCATCTCCCGCCACCGGCCCTGGTACGTCGACCGGTCGAGCCAGGCCTTCCAGTACGCGCCTGTGTCATCGGCCAGCTGCTGCACCTCATCGGGCGAGATTTCTTGCGGTTGCCCGCCCATTGACTCCAGCACTACGCCGCCGGTCTGACCCTCGCGCAACGTGATCACAGCGCGGAGCCCGTCACCGACCCGTTCCGGTGTCGCGCCGCCCTCACTTGCTGCCCGCCGGCCCCACGTGTGCAGCGTCAGTTCCATCCCGCCGGCGGTGCGGAAGACAGCTCCTGCGTCCGTGATGTCCACGGTGTGATGGGCCCGGCCGTAGTCGAACCGAGGCTGCAACTCCATCTCGAACTGCATCTGGCCTCGCGCCACCCGCAGCTGGCGGACCAGCCGATGGCGATCCGTCGGCCCGCCCTCGATCACCGGCATGAAATCTTGCACCTCGCCGACGCCATCGGGTGTCATGAAGCGGGTGATCAGCATCGCCGTGTACGGCAAATAGAGCTGTCTGGTGACGAAGTTATCTGTGGTCGGACTGATCCGGAAATATCCGCCCTTCCCGGCGTCTAGCAGCGAGCAGAATACGCTCGGCGAATCGAACCGGGGGCAGCAGAAGAAGTCGATCGTGCCGTCGGTCGTCACCAGCGCTGCGGTCTGCAGGTCGCCGATGATGCCGTGATCGCTGATGTTGGGATAGCCCGTCACGCCTGCCTCCTTATCGGCCCGGTCAGCAAACTTGTTCTGTGTACTCGTTAACGGTCCCAGTCGGCGGGCGCTACCGCATCGCCCAGCCTGGGTGATCGGCGGAGCGCCGTTAGCTGGCGGATACGAAGCGCGTCCGTAACGCCGGCGGCAGGCCACGGTTCGAGGTCCGCCAACATCTGTTTGCGGCGTTGACAGCCTGGGAACCCCGGGGGGCGAGTGTCGGGCACCTGTTCGGTGTTCCGGGTGACTTCAACCTCGAGCTGCTGCAGCACAACGAAGACGGTGGTTACCTGAAGGGGGTCGGCACGTGCAATGAGCCCAACGCGGCCTAGGCAGCAGACGGGTACGCGCGGCTGAATGGGATAGGCACCCTGACCGTGACGCAGGCGTTGGTCCCCTGATCGCGATAAACGGGATCGTCGGCTCTTATGCCGACCATGTCCCGGTGATCCTGATCGCCGGGTCGATACCGCTGAGGTCGATCGAGCGTGGCCTGGGTATGCACCACACGACGGGCGACGGAACGTGGGATCGATTCCTCGGCGCCCTCGGGCAGGTGACCGCTGCGCAGGCCAGGCTGACCCCGTACAACGCGGCCATGGAGATCGACCGGCTGATCCTCACCGCCTGGCGGGAGAAGCTCCCGGTGTACATGGAGCTGCCATCGGACACCGCCTACCTCGACATCGAGGTCCCGGCCACCCCGCTGATGCTCGCCGAGCCGAGCAGCGACCCCCGAGCGGCTAAGGTCGTGCGCCGCCGCGATCGCCGACCAGCTGTCGAAGGCAAAGTCACCATTGATCCCGGTGGATGAGGACGTCGAACGGTACGTTGCCGCGACAGAGGTCATGGGTCTAGCCGAGAAACTGCAGGCACCGGTCGCTGTGACCGGGCCGGCCAAGGCGGTAATCGACGAGACGTTCCCGTATTACGCGGGCATCTACAACGGCAAGGCCAGCGCACCGCAGACATGCGAGGCCATCGAGGCCAGCGACTGCCTGCTGTCCATCGGCTACCGGCCGATCGACGACACTACGGGCGGCTTCACCGGATTGCTGCCTGCCAACACGATCTGCGCCCGTGGGCACTCAGTGGACGTCGGCGAGGATAACTACCAGGCGGTCGCGCTCAGGGAAGTCCTGCGCAACTTCACCGACGTGGTCCCGCAAGTAACTAGCCGCAGCACGCCTCATTTCGCGGCGGCGATGGCTGGCCTGGGAGGTCAGCTGCACGAACCGATGCTGACGGCTTCGCCAAGCTGACCCAGGCCGCCTACTGGGAGACAATCTAGGGATACCTCCAGCCTGGCGACGTGCTTCTTACGGATAACGGGACGTCGTACGCGATCTTCGGCTTCCGGCTGCCGCCGAAGTGCACAGTCCTCGCGTCGATCATGTGGGGCGGAATCGGCTACAGCGTTGGGGCCTTGCTGGGCACGTTGACCGCGGCGCCTGAACGCCGCCACCTGCTGTTCATCGGTGACGGCTCGTTCCAGGAGTCGGCGCAGGAACTGTCGACCATACTGCGGCACGACCACAAGCCCGTGATCTTTCTGATCAACAATGGCGGATACACCATCGAGCGCGGCTACATGGGCAAGACCTCGGACTACAACGACATTGCGCGCTGGGCTTACGCCGAGCTGCCAAAGGTGTTCCGTCCGGACACCACAGCGCGGTCGTTCGTGGTCAACACTGTCGCCGATCTGGAAAAGCCCTCGCCGCACCCAACGACAGCCTGATCTTCGTCGGATCAGTGATGGATCCTTACGACGCTCCTGCGCCGGTTATCCGCAGCAGCAACGCTGGGCAGAGCTCGACTACGGACCCCGCGGCCCGCAGCACCGCGGCAACGCCCAGCTCCGGCCAGCCAACTAAGGGGCGCTGGCTGCCAGGCCTGCCTGCTGCCTCGGTTAAGCGCTCTTCTGGCCAGATCAGTTCGGCTCGACGGGAGCGAAAGGGGCGTTTGATAAATTATCCGCCGTATCCGTGATGCCTTTCGCCCATAGTCTGCGGATGCGGGGAGACGCGATGTCGAAGGTGCTCTATACAGCCAAGGCAACGGTCACCGGCGGACGCGCCAACGGTCACGGGCGCACGGACGACGGGGCTCTGGACGTCCAAATGCGTTCACCGCGGGAGATGGGCGGCGAAGGCGGCGGCACCAACCCCGAGCAACTGTTCGCTGTCGGCTACGCGGCCTGCTTCGAAGGCGCGCTGGGCGTGGTTGCTCGCCGCGAGCGGGTCGACCTCGGTGACGTGTCGATTTTCAGCCAGGTGAGCCTGATCGCCGGTAACGACCGGCGATTCACAGTGAGCGTCAGCCTGGACGTCAGCTTGCCCCAAGTGCAAGACGCGGCCGAGGCCGCGAGGATCGTCGAGGCCGCGCACCAGGTTTGCCCCTACTCCAACGCAACCAGGGGCAACATCGAAGTCACATTGACGGCCAACGGTCGCGCCCTCGGCTGAGCTTGGCACGTTGAGCTGGTCCTGACGCTCTGGTCAGCACTTTCCCCGTGGGGACCCCTCCCCTTTCTCCGCCTCGTGGGGATGGGTCCCTATCGACCTGCGGGTTCGTCGTTCATAGCGTCTGCTCCGACCATTGTTGCGGTCCATGTGACGGGCCCATTGGCCGGCACGGCTGGCGGTAGGAGGACGTTATGAACATTGCGCGCAGAATACGGCGGCTGGCATGGCAATCTGGCTGTGCCGCACTGATGATCGGCGCGGCATGCGTCATGGCTGGCGGAACGCAGGGCGCTCTGGCCGATGTTGGCGGCCGCGCGGCGGTCACTCTTCCGGCGCCTAACGCGCAGGCAGCCGGGAGCTGGGGCTATAACCCTGTCGGCCAGCTCGGTATCGGCGCCGCCGAGGGATATAAGAACCCTGCCGCCGTCCACCCGCTCTACGGCCAGGTCGTAGGACTGGCCAGCGGTGTTGTGCAGGTCGCGGCGGGGAATACGCACGGCCTGGCGCTGCGCTCAGACGGTACGGTCTGGGCCTGGGGTCAGGGCACCCACGGCGAGCTCGGTGACGGGACACTCAGCAGCAGCACCACGCCCGTTCAGGTGTACGGACTCACCGGGGTTGTCGCAGTGGCGGCCGGGATAAAAGACAGCCTGGCGCTGCGCTCGGACGGATCGTGTGGGACTGGGGCGAGAACCAGTCCGGCCAGCTCGGCAACGGGACAACTGCCGACTCTCAGCCGACCCCTGTGCAAGTGCGAGGGCTAACTGGGGTGACAAAGATCGCCGCAGGCGGGAACTTCAACCTGGCTCTTCGATCCGACGGCACAGTCTGGGCCTGGGGCCAAAACCAAGTCGGTGAGCTCGGGAACGGCACGACCGCCGACAGCACCGTTCCGCGTCAGGTCACGGGGCTGTCCCATGTGACCAGAATTGCCGCGGGGCCCAGACTCTTCGCTCGCCAGCCGCTCTGCCGCCTATGGCCAGACCACGCTGTGGGAATGGGGCGGCAATTTCAGCAATCCGACCCAGCCCGTCCAGCAGGTCACCGGGATCGACGCATTTAGCTTCGCGGACATCAGCGTCGGAGGAAGCTTCGCGCTCGCTTTCGGCACCGACGGATCGGTGTGGGGCTGGGGCGATGACACATTCGGTGAGCTGGGAAACGGCCCGCACTCCGGCAGAGTGACGCGGCCCGTGGAGACGTTCGGTCCTGGCAGCGGGATAGTCCAACTGTCGGCTGGCGGTCAGCACACCCTCGCGCTGAAGTCGAACGGGACCGTACTGGCCTTCGGCTTCAACGACACCGGCCCTCTCGGCGACGGCGACCGCGTCACTCCGCCCGGGCCGGTCCATGTCACCGGGATGACCACTGCGGTGCAGGTGTCGGCAGGATGGCAGTTCAGCCTCGCGGTTTACGGATCGGTGGTCGTCACCAAAGGGCCCGGTATCTGACGGTCCCCGACAATCTCGACCCAAGAGCACAGCAGTGCGATCGACGGTCCGGCATGTTGCCAGGCACGGTCGATCGCACCGCTGTTGTCAAAGCCGCGTCAACTGCAGCGGATAGCCAACGACAGCTGAGGACCGCCCTTGAAGAATGTGCCGACTGCCCAGACCGCACCGTCTGGTGCGGTCGTAACGCCCGACAGGTTCGGGCCTGGAAAATCGCCAAGATCCGGGGTCGCTACCTGGGTCCAGCGGCTCCCGTTCCAGTGCAGGACCAGCCCCCATGTGCCATGCCGGCGCGTGATCTTCAAATTTGCACGGACCACGGCTCGCTCCATTTGTTTAGCCATGTCGTAGATGCGCATGAAGTATCCGGGTTTACAGATTCGGTGTTCGCGGTCAGGCCGGACGAGGCGGAGGGTAAGCCGTCATTAGTCGTCGTAGTGGAAACGGCAGGCGATGACGCGGGCCGTCGCAAGGACCCAGAGAGCCGCGACAACTAGCTGGGTAAGGCCGGGTAGCGGCAGATGTCGGCATGGTGACCGGGGGCGCTGGCGACCTTGGTGTCATCGGTGAGTAGGGGTAGGTTAAGGCGCTCGGCGAGGGCGACGTACATCGCGTCGTAGGCGGTGAAGTTGTTGCGCATCTCGAACGCACGGGCTTGCAGCGGCTGCATCGCGTGCCGCACGATTCGCAAGCCGGCGTAGTCGTGCAGCATCTCTAATGCGCGTTCTTCACTGATCCGCACGGTGGGCTTAGTGGTGATGGCCAAACCTCGGATCACGCTGGAGATCTCGGCATCG
>DATAEH010000206.1:0-21921 GCA_036258115.1 Streptosporangiaceae bacterium | reverse complement strand
GCGGCCACCACCGCGCAGTGCGGGTGGTGGCCGCGGCTCTTGCCGCGGCACGCGGTACTGTCAGATTCCGTGATCGGTTGATCCGACCCGAGAGCCCACTGCAGAGAGAAGGGACACCATGAGGCTCCTCGCACGCGGCTTCGCGCCAAAGGCCACCGCGTTCGCGCACTGCGACCTTCCGTGCGGCGTCTACGACCCGGCACAGGCCAGGATCGAGGCCGAGTCGGTCAAGGCCATCTGCGAGAAGTACCAGCAGAACTCCGACGCCGAATTCCGCGACCGGGCCATCCTGATCAAGGAAGAGCGCTCCGACCTGGTCAAACACCACCTCTGGGTGCTGTGGACCGACTATTTCAAGCCGCCGCACTTCGAGAAGTACCCGCAGCTGCACCAGCTCTTCAACGACGCGACCAAGCTGGCCGGCGCCGGCGGCACCAAGGGCAGCACCGACCCGGCCACCGCCGACGCCCTGCTCGCCAAGATCGAGGACATCTCCAAGATCTTCTGGGAGACCAAGCAAGGCTGAGCACCCGTGCGGGCTCAGCGAGCAGGACGCGCGGGTGCGGGCTCGCCGAACTTGCACCGATGCGGCCTTTCATGCGGCGCCATGCAGGGCGAATTCGTAAGAGCAGTAAGCGAGTGCGACCTGGCCAGGCCCGGCGACCCTCCGGCGGATGCAGGAGGCGACGGTCGGTCGTCCTAGGTCGCACGTCAGGATAAGTTGCAGATAAGCAGTCGACACCGCCGTGACGGGGCGACGAGGAGATCGTCGCCGGAGGGGGCTCAGGTGACTGAGGAAGGCGCAAGTTCATCCGCAAGCCGGACGCTCGCCGCTGACGTGCTCAGCGGTCGCGCGGGCACGGCTGGCGGCAGCCAGCCTGAACTTGGGCACAAGGCGGCAGGAGCTCACCAAGTCGCAGCGGAGGAGGAGATCCGCGACAAGGTCACCATCAAAATGCCCGCTGACGGCGCGTACCTGTCGGTGCTTCGCACCGCTACCGCGGGACTGGCCGCGCGCCTCGATTTCACCCTCGACGAGATCGAAGACATGCGCATTGCTGTCGATGAGGCGTGCGCCATGCTGCTCAGCCAGGCAATCCCCGGCAGCGACCTGACATGCGACTTCGCGCTCGGCCATGATTCGATGACCGTCCGTGTGTCGGTCCGCTGCATTGCCCCCCGCGTACCGGCCGGCGACACGTTCGCCTGGACCGTGCTCACCGCCCTCGCCGGCAGCGTGGACGCTCAGGCCGGCCCGGGCGATGTACTCACGATCGCGCTGCGAAAAAGTCGTGATCCATCGAGGTCGGTATGACATCGAAGTCGGGGGAAGTTGAGGTCGCTTTGACCGAGGAGTTCGAGACGATGACGGCGGCGCCAGCCGGGGGGCAGGCGCTTGCCGACACCGAGGAGGTCCTGGCCGTTGCGGGCCTGATCGCGGAGGAACTCGACGAGGACGGCTCCGAGCAGCTGTCCGGCGCGATCAGGATCCAGCACGCCGTCAGGGACAGGGGCCACGCAAGGGAGCTCTTCGTAATGCTCGCTGAGCTGCCCGAGGACGATCCCGAGCGGCTAAGGATCCGCGGCGAGCTCGTCGAGCTGCACCTGCCGCTGGTGGAGTACCTGGCCAGGCGGTTCCGCAACCGGGGTGAGTGGCTCGATGACCTGACGCAGGTAGCCACGATCGGCTTGATCAAATCCATCGACCGGTTCGACCTGAGCCGCGGCGTGGAGTTCTCGACCTACGCGACCCCGACGATCGTCGGGGAGATCAAGCGGCACTTCAGGGACAAGGGCTGGGCGGTCCGGGTGCCGCGCAGGCTGCAGGAACTCAAGCTCGCGCTCACCAAGGCCATCGGCGACCTGGCGCAGCGGCTCGGCAGGGCCCCGACGGTCGCCGAGCTGGCCGACCACCTGCAGATGAGCGAGGAGGACGTCCTGGAGGGCCTCGAGTCCGCGAACGCGTACTCGACCGTCTCTCTGGACGCGCCTGACTCCGGCGACGAGGACGCTCCAGCGGTCGCCGAGTCGCTTGGCATTGTCGACGAAGCGCTCGAAGGGGTCGAGTACAGGGAGTCGCTGAAGCCGCTGCTCGAGCGGCTGCCACCGCGCGAGAAGCGGATCCTGCTGCTGCGCTTCTTCGGCAACATGACCCAGTCGCAGATCGCCACCGAGCTCGGCATCTCGCAGATGCACGTCTCCAGGTTGCTCGCCAGGACGCTCACCCAGCTTCGCGAGGGTCTTACCAGCGAGGACTGACGTCCTTCGGCCCGCAGCGATTCGGGCGGCAGAGACACCGGCAGGCGCGTCCGGTTATTGCCCCTATGAACTATTTCGCGGGTGCGGCGGGTTCTTTGGCGGCGAACGTCAGCGCTCGCAGGCTTGGCGGCACGAGAAGCAGCGCGAGCCCGGCGACGGCCAGGGCGATCGCCGGTCCGCCAAGCCAGAGCCGGTCGCCTTGGACCAAGTAGATCCCGACGATGCCGGTGAAGAGCTGGGTGAGCAGCGCGGGGGTTCTGCTCCAGCGGCGGACCCTGAGCAGGCCGAACGCGGTCAGGGCCAGCAGCACCGCCGTGCCGGCGCCGATGATGGTCAGCGCGATCCCGCTGGAGCTCTGATACGACTTGCCCTCGGCGGCCGAGATGCCTGCCGCCACCGCGGCGGCGAAGACGCCCGCCGACTGAACGGCCTCTATCACGGCGGCCAGCGAGATCGACAGCGGACGCCCCTGCTGGCCGGAATCCGGCCCGACGCTACCCTGTCCGCGTGCGCGCCCTGCTGATCGTGAACCCACGTGCTACCTCCACGACCCGGCTGCGCCGGGACGTCATCGCATCCGCCTTGGCGTCAGCGTTTCAACTCGACGTCACCGAGACACGCTACCGGGGTCACGCGGCAAAGCTGGCATCGGCGGCCCGGTCGGAGGGCTACGAGGTGGTGCTCACGCTGGGTGGCGACGGAACCGTCAATGAGGCCGTCAACGGCATCCTCGGCGCCAGGCAGGAGCGCGTCGCCGCACTAGACGGACATTCAGGTACCGACCGTCACTCACCGGCAGACCTGCCTGCGCTCGCCGCGCTGCCTGGGGGAAGCGCGAACGTCTTCACCGGCGCGCTCGGGCTGCCCCGCGATCCGATCGACGCGACCGGGCAGATCCTGCGGGCGGTCGCCGAGCACCGGATGCGCACGATCGGCCTGGGAGTCGCTGACGGCAGGTACTTTACGTTCAACGCCGGGCTCGGGCTCGATGCCGAGGTCGTCCGCGCCGTCCAGGGGTTGCGCGCGCACGGCGAGCCGGTGACCCCCGCCCTTTATGTCCGGATGGCGCTTCGCCAGTTTTACCGGCAAACCGACCGGCGGAATCCTTCGCTGACGATCGAGTGCGACCATCAGCCGCCGGAAGACCCGGTCTTCATCGCGATCGTTTCTAACACCGCTCCCTGGACCTATCTCGGCACCCGGGAGGTGCACGCGAATCCGCGAGCGGGATTCGATACAGGGCTCGATGTGTTCGCTTTGCGGAAAATGTCGACGTTCAGTACATTCGGGGCCATTGGCAAGATGCTGAACGCGTCGGACAACGGCACGCTGCGGGGCAGGAGCGTCCTGGCCTATCACGACCAGCAGTGCCTGACGATGCGGGCCAGCCGCCCGGTGGCGTTCCAGATCGACGGCGAGTACGTTGGCGAGCGCGAGCTCGTCACGTTCCGCTCGGTCCCGAAGGCGATGCGGGTCATCGCCTTAGCCACGACGGCGGTGCGTCCGGATTTGCCCAATGGACCTAGCCCTGCCTAGCGGCCTAATCTCCGCGATCCCCGCTAAGGCGGACAGGCGGCCGGACAGCGACCGTACCTGGCGCACGGACCATGCCCGCCATGTGACTCATCTGACACCGAAATCCGTCCTAACCTTTGCCTCGAGGTCTTGCGCTTGATCGATTAACTTGGGAGGGTTATAACCGGTCCCAGTTGTGGTGTGTACGCGTGCGCCGCGACGGGGCGGACGAGCGGGGATGCCAGCGCGGACTGTTTCCACGGGGGCGTGGTCTCAGGTCGTCCGATACCCGGCCCGGAGCATGTGTTCCGAGCCGAACATGAAGTGCGCGACTCAAGCCCCATGCGGGCTTGATATACGGTATAGCTCGTGAATTCATTCACAAGCGCGACGGAGGTAGCGGGCCTCGGCTAGGCCCGTTGGTCCTCGAAGAGGAGTGGACCGCATGGACTGGCGCAGTTACGCCGCCTGTCGTGACGTCGACCCGGAGCTGTTCTTCCCGATCGGGAACACTGGCCCGGCCCTGCTCCAGATTGATGAGGCGAAGCAGGTCTGTGCCCGGTGCAAAGTGTCCGAGGCCTGCTTGCAATGGGCACTCGACAGCGGTCAAGACTCCGGCGTCTGGGGCGGCCTCAGCGAGGACGAGCGCAGGGCGCTCAAGCGCCGTGGCGTCCGCGTGGGAGCCAGCGCCTGATCCGCGCTCCTAGCTAGCCAGGCTGGTCGGGGACGGGAAGCGGCAGCTCAACCCGTACGCAGGCGCCGCCGCCCTCAGGGCGGGCGGAGATCGAGAGCGTTCCGCCGAGCTCGCCCACGACCAGCGTCCGCACGATCTGCAACCCCAGGCTCGTCGCCTGCTCCAGATCGAACCCGTCGGGGAACCCTGCTCCGTTGTCGGCCACCGTCACCGTGAGCTGTTCCATGCCGTGGCACGCCGTAATCTCCAGGGTCCCGACGGCCGGGCCGCCAGGCAGGGCGAGGCCATGCTCGACGGCGTTGTGCAGCAACTCGGTGAGCGCCAGGGCGAGGGGGGTCGCGACCGCCGCCGGCAGCATGCCGAACTTTCCCGACAGCACCGGTGTGATCCTGGCTTCTGGCGCCGAAAGCTCTCCCGCGGTCGCGGCGATCTGCCTGGCGATGTCGTCAAACTCCACCACTTCGGCCGTCGCGTGCGACAACGTCTCGTGCACGAGTGCGATCGACCCGACCCTGCGCACAGCCTCCTGCAGCGCCCCCGCGGCCTCGGGGACCTGCATCCTCCGCGCCTGCAGCCTGAGCAGCGCGGCCACGGTCTGCAGGTTGTTCTTCACCCGATGATGGATTTCGCGGATCGTGGCGTCTTTGGTGATCAGCTCGCGTTCCCTGTTGCGCAGCTCGGTCACGTCCCTGAGCAGGATCAGCGCCCCGGCCCGCGCGTCGTCAACCGTCAGCGGGATCGAGCGCATCTGCACGACCGATCCGTTGGCCTCGATCTCGATCTCCAGGTGTGCCCGGCCGCTGGCGACCTGCATCAGCGAGTCGTCCCTCGGCCCGGCGCTCGCGCACAACCGCGCCGTGAGCGGCGCCAGTTCGCGTCCGGCCAGGTCAGCAGTCAGTCCCAGTCGACGGTAAGCCGATAGCGCGTTCGGGCTGGCGTACGTCACCTTGCCGGACCTGCCGAGCCTGAGCATCCCGTCGTTGACCCTGGGCGAGTGCAGGTTCGCAGGGCCGCTCCCCGGCCAGGGAAACAGGCCTGCGGCGATCATCTGCGCGAGATCGTCGGCCACGTTGAGGTAGGCCAGGTCCATCCGGCTCGGCGTCCTGGCCGAGTCCAGGTTCGTAGATCGCTCGATTACCGCGAACGGCCTGCCGTCCCTGCAGACCGGTATCGTCTCGTGCCTGACAGGAACGCCGCGCCGCCATTCCGGGTCGCCTTCCCTGCAGATCCTGTTTTCCTGGACGGCGATCGCGAGCAGCGGCTGCTCCCCCTGCGCCCGGACCGTACCCACGATGTCGTGCGGCAGCGCGGTCGGGCCGGTCGTCGGCCGCACCTGCGCCAGCGCGATCCAGGAGTGGTCCGCATCGAGCGGCGCCCACAGCGACAGGTCAGCGAACGACAAGTCGGCAAGCAACTCCCAGTCCGAGACCAGCGCGTGCAGCCAGTCCAGGTCAGGCGGCGCGATGTGCGCCCGCCTGGCCAGGTCATTGATCGTGGGCATATCCGAATCATCGCGCATTGGCGGGACTGACTTGTACGGTCGGGCGCACGCTGACGCTCTCCCTGCGCTCCCGTACTGCCTGGTAACGTCGCGGCCATGGTTACCGACCGGCAGGCAGTCACCCATGGCGGCGCGCAGGCGGTCGCGGCGGCGCGGGCTCACGGGGCGCAGACGATCTTCACGCTCTCCGGCGGCCACGTGTTCCCGGTCTACGACGGCGCGGTCAAGGCGGATCCGCCGATGCCGATCCTGGACGTCAGGCACGAGCAGACCGCGGTCTTCGCCGCCGAGGCGACCGCCCGCCTGACCAGGACAGCAGGCTTCGCGGTGCTGACGGCCGGCCCGGGGGTCACGAACGGGATCAGCGGGATCACGACCGCGCACTTCAACGGATCCAGCGTCGTCGTGCTCGGCGGCCGCGCACCCGACTACCGCTGGGGCGCGGGCAGCTTGCAGGAGTTCGATCATCCCGCCCTGCTCGCTCCGATCACCAAGCGAGCGTGGACCGAGCACAGCAGTGCCGGGGTAGGCCGCGCCGTCAGCGAGGCGTTCACTCTCGCGTCGGCCAGGCACCGCGGCCCGGTCTTCCTCGACGTCAGCCTCGAGGCGCTGTTCGGGTCGCCTGCTCCAGACCAGGCTGCCGGCAGTCAGCCGGCCGACGCCGGCGTCCTGACCGAGTACACCGCGCCCGACGCCGGCAGCATCGCCGAGGTCGTCGCCTTGCTCGCCAGGGCGGAGCGACCGGTGCTCGTGCTCGGCTCGGACGTCTGGCTGGACGGTGCCGAGGAGGCCGCGAGATCGGCGGCCGAGGAACTGGCATTGCCCGTCGTCGCCAACGGACAGGGCCGCGGCATCCTGCCGCCGGGCCACAAACTGCTGGTCACCAGGGCCCGGTCAGCTGCTTTCGGACAGGCCGACCTCGTGATCGTCGTCGGCACGCCGCTGGACTTCCGCCTCGGCTACGGCGAGTACGGCGGCAAGAACGGCGCGCCGCCCGCGCAAGTCATCCATGTCGCGGACGCCCAGAGCCAGGTGGCCACGCACCGGCCGCTGGCGGCGTCGGCGGCCGGCGGGCTAGCCGCTTTCTTCAGCGAGCTGGTCAGCCAGGCTCAGCGCTCGGGGCTGAACCCGGCCTGGACCGCGAACTGGCTTCCGGCGCTGACGCAGGCATGCGAGTCGGCGGTCGCCAGCGATGCCGGGCTGCTGGCGAGCGGCGCGTACCCGATCCACCCGATGCGGATCTACGGCGAACTGGCGCCTTTGCTGGAACCAGACGCAGTGGTAATTGGCGACGGCGGCGACTTCGTCAGCTACGCGGGTAAGTACATTGAGCCTCGTCAGCCGGGCGGCTGGCTGGATCCCGGACCCTACGGGTGCCTGGGAACCGGCCTCGGCTACGCCATAGCGGCCAGGGTCGCCCGCCCGCAGGCTCAGGTCGTGCTGCTGCTCGGTGACGGCGCGGCCGGGTTCTCCCTGATGGACGCCGACACGCTCGTCAGGCACGGGCTGCCGGTGGTCATGATCTGCGGCAACAATGGCATCTGGGGGCTTGAGAAACACCCGATGCAGGCGCTCTACGGCTATGACGTCGCTGCGGACCTGCAGCCAGAGTGCCGCTACGACCAGGTAGTCGCCGCCCTCGGCGGGGCCGGGGAGCTCGTCACCAGGCCTGAGGACATCGGGCCGGCGCTGCGCAGGGCCTTCGCGTCCGGCGTCCCGTACCTGGTCAACATCGCTACCGATCCGCAGATCGCCTACCCGCGGTCCACGACCGGCGTCTGACGGCACTGACCGCGCGGCCCTGGTCAGCTCGGGTTGCGAAGCTTGGCCAGGAAGCGTTCGGTGTCGACCAGCATCCGCTCGAGGGTTCCGGCGCCCACGACGGACTCGTCACCGTCGCCGGGCCCATAGGCGATGAAGTTGAAGCTCAGCTTCCTGCCTTCGAGTCCGGTCAGCTCCGCTTCGACTTCAAGCGAGGCTCCCACAGGGCTCGCCCGCCTGTGTTCGAGCGAAACGGCGACGCCTACGGTGGTCTGGCCTTCGGCCAGGTGCGGGGTTACTGCCGCGACGCAGGCGGCCTCGGCCAGGGCGAGCAAACGCGGCGTGCCGAGCACCGGCACCTGTCCGCTACCCAGCGCCTGGGCCGTGTCAGCCTCTGTGACCTCCGCCGTGATGGTCGCGCGGAGCCCGGCTTCCAGCCCGCTCATTCGATGACGGCGATGAGGTCGCCCTCCTGAATCACATCGCCTTCGGCGACCGCCATCCTGGAGATGATTCCCGAACCCTCAGCGAGCACCGGGATCTCCATTTTCATCGACTCCAGGATGACCAGAGTGTCGCCGTCGGCCACGGTGTCTCCCTCGGCAGCGACGACCTTCCACACGTTCGCGACCATCTCCGCACGGATCTCGGTCACGCGCACCTCCCTGGCTCGGGGTCAATCATCGCCGCGGGCGAGCCCGTCATCGGCAGCTGTGTAGATTCTCGGCTGGGCATCATCATCTTCGCCGTTACGGCCGCAACCTGCCGACTATGCCCGTGTCGTACATGCCGGAAGCGAACTCATCGCTGTCCAGCAGCTCGATGTGGAAGGCGAGGTTGGTCTTCGGCCCGGTTATCACGAACTCAGAGACCGCGGCGCGCATCCTGGCCAGCGCCTCCTGGCGATCCGAGCCGTGGGTGATCAACTTGGCGAGCAGCGGGTCGTAATGCGGCGTCACGACGTTGCCGGCGGCATAGCCCGCGTCGACGCGTACTCCGGGGCCTGAAGGCTCGTCCCACTGCGTGATGGTGCCGGGGCCGGGGAGAAAGCTGACCGGATCCTCGGCGTAGACCCGCAGCTCGAGAGCGTGCCCGCGCGAATGGACGGCGACCGGGTCGAAGCTGATGTCTGCGCCGTCGGCGATCAGGAGTTGCTGCTCAACCAGGTCGATCCCGGTCACCATCTCGGTGACCGGATGCTCGACCTGCAACCTGGTGTTCATCTCGAGGAACATGAACTCGCGGGTCTTGGTGTCGACCAGGCATTCGACGGTGCCCGCGCCGCGGTAGCCGACCGCCTCCCCGGCCCTGACGGCTCCGGCGAGCATCCGCTGCCTGAGTTCGTCGCCGATGCCGGGTGACGGGGTTTCCTCCGCCAGCTTCTGATGCCGCCGCTGCGCCGAGCAGTCGCGCTCCCCCAGCGCGATCACCCGCCCGTCGGCCAGCCCGAGGATCTGCACCTCGACGTGCCTGGCGCTGGTGATGTAGCGCTCGAGCAGGATCGATGGGCTGCCGAAGAATCGTTCAGCGCGCGACCGCGTTGTCTCGAAGCCCGTACGCAGCGCATCGGCGTCCGCGGCCACGGTCATGCCGATGCCGCCGCCGCCGGCCGCGGCCTTAATCATGACCGGGTAGCCGATCTGCTCGGCCTCAGCGATCGCTGCATCGGCATCGTGCACCGGCTCTGCGGTGCCGCTGGCTACCGGCACGCCGGCCTTGGCCATCAGATTGCGGGCGCTTATCTTGTCGCCCATCTGCTCGATCGCGTCAGGAGACGGGCCGATCCAGGTCAGGCCGGCATCGATCACACGCCTGGCGAACTCGGCATTCTCTGCCAGGAACCCGTAGCCGGGGTGAATCGCCTGCGCCCCGGTCTGCGCCGCGGCAGCCAGGATGGCATCGGCATTCAGATAGCTCTTGGCCGCGGGCGCTGGCCCGATCAGCACGGCCTCATCGGACTCGGTCACGAAAGGGAGTTCAGCGTCGGCCTCGGAGTAGACGGTGATCACCTTGATCCCGAGCCTCCGGGCCGTTCTGGCGACACGACGTGCGATCTCGCCTCGGTTCGCAATCAAGACAGATGCCGGCACGCCGGGCAGCTTACCGGCTCGCGACCTGGCCAGTCTTAGCTACAGCCGGGTGATAGGCAGCCGGTCAGTGACGGAAGCGAGCGCCGTGACGACCTCCTGGTCATACTCGCCGGCTACTTGCCTCAGCCGCTCGATCGCGGCTGCGGTCCTGTCACGGTCCGGCGAGCCGCCGATCATATCGTCGAAGGCATTGGCGGCCCGGATGACCTTACTGCCAAGCGGCGGGACCTTCGGCCCGCCTTCCGCAGGCAGCCACTGGTCCCTGACCAGCTCGGCAACTTCGTCGAGGACACCGGTCTCCCTGATGACCTCGGCCCCGAACTCGGCGATCTTACGCGCCTCCTCCTGGGAGACCAGCAAGGTGGCACCGCCAGGGATCGGCTCGGCAAGTGATAGCTGGCCGATGTCATGCATCAGCGCCGCGTACTCGAGTTTCAGCAGGTCAGGCTCACGCATGCCGAACTCACGCCCGATGGCGAGTGCGAGACGGCTGACCCGCCGGGAGTGGCCGCTATCGACGTAGCCGCCCACCTCGGTGACCTGGGCTAGCGCCCGCACCGTCTGCAGGTAGGTCGCGCGGATGCCCGCGTACCTGCGGAAGGCGAGCTGGATCACCAGCAGCGGCGCCGCGAAGATCGCTAGCTCCGCGGGACCCATGACCTCGGCACCGAACACGGTGATGATCACGGACATGCCGACCGCCAGGCCCAGGCGCCACTGCACCCTGATCTCATCGGCAAGGGTGACCGAGTATCTTGCCCGCAGGTCATCGGCACGGATAATGGCCGAGATCACGGTCTCGATCAGGCAGCCGAACGTTGCCAGCGCCGCGAGCACACCCAGAGCCAGCCAGCGATTGCTGATCAGGTGCAGCAGAGGGGGCAGCCGAGAGAACGCGTACGCGACGCAGGTGACCGCGACAAGCCGGGCCGACATGCCCGTCAGGCCGGCGCGACGGCCCGCGGCGACATGCGGCAGCGAGCCGATCACCATTCCGACGGCCGCGACCAACACGACTTGATTCGGCGGGGCCACATGAATGGGGGGTTCGAGCTCATCCGGCTGGCGCGCTATTACAAGCACCATCGCGTACGAGAGCGCTGCGGACATCGCGATGGGGGCGCCCTCCCTGCCGCCCGGCAGCGCTAGCCTGAGCAACTCGCCAAAGGCGATGTACAGGCCGAAGGCAAACGCGATCTGCGGTTCGTAGAACTTCGCGTGCGGCTGGGTGGCCGTGAATGCGATAGCCGCGACGACAATCAATGCAGTACCGGAAACCAACACAATGCGACCGGTGTCGACCGTCTGCCAGCCGGCCCATCGCATCTCCGTGACCCTGACCGTCGTCATCGGCAAGCCACCATCTGTACAGGGCGCGTGCAGGGAGTCATAGCCGTTCCACCACGCGCAGCGGGGACGTTGGGTCGTCGTGATCCTGGGACGTCACGATCTCGTGGCCGCGCAGCAGCCGGGACGGCTCCTGCGGCTTCCACCCGGTTAGGCTCAGGGCCGCGATAAACGCGTCCACAATCTTGGGATCGAACTGAGTACCTGCGCCATGGCGCAGCTCCTCAATCGCCCCGGGGATGCTCGTAGCTTGGCGATAGGAGCGGGTTGAGGTCATCGAGTCGAACGCGTCGGCCACAGCGATGATTCTCGCGAACTCGGGGATTTCGTCGTCCGCGAAGCCCATCGGGTAACCACGGCCATCGATCCGCTCGTGGTGGTGCATGATCCCGTTCAGCGCCTCATTCAGGAACCCGATGTCCTTGACAATCTCCAGGCCGCGCATCGGATGTAGCTGGATGGCGGCGTATTCCTCTTCGGTGAGCCGCCCCTCCTTCTGCAGCACTTTGGTCGGCACGCCGAGCTTGCCGACGTCATGCAGCATGCCCGCGAAGCGAACCGCCTCGGCCCGGTCGGACCGCATGCCGATCTGCTGCGCGATCATCCCGGCGCCGCGTGCAACCCGCTCGCTGTGACCCCTGGTGTAGAAGTCCTTCGTCTCAACTGCCTGGCAGAGCGCACGAAGCGTGGCGGTATGCGCATGCTGTTGCGCAGCGAACTGTGCCATCGCCCAGCGCGCCACGTAGAGAGGCACGAGCACGATCACACAGGCAATCGGTCCGAAGATCACCCACAGCGCCGCGATGACCAGGCCAAGGGCTGCGAATCCGAGGTCAGAGAAGATCAGCAGCGGCGTGCTCCATGATGGGCCCGCCTCTTGCGGAACCGTCCTGTTTCGCCTGTCGACCAGCAGCATGCCCCACAGCAGGCCGTGGTTCACCAGCATGTGGACGACCGCCGCCGCCGCAAACGGAAGCAGTGCATGCTCAAAGTTCAACTGCACGTGCCGGGCGATATGCGCGTGCTGTTCAAAGATCGGCCAGAATCGGCGCAGCGCCACCAACCCCTTGCCGTCCATGTGCCTGAACGTGACACCCGCCGCAAAACCCGCGATGGCGTACATCGCTCCGTTGAAGAGACGCTCCACCAGCGGGACATGCCGGCGGATGCTGAAGATGGCGACCGCACCAACCATCGCGGCGCCGTATGCACCGTGGCAGCTGAGCAGGACCACGGCCGCGAGCGTCGCCGCGGAACTCGGGGACCATGCCCACTGCCTGTCGCTGAGCACCGTCGGCATGGAGTCGCAGATGAGGAAGAGCACGGCCAGCCCAATGCAAACGACCCAGAATCCGCGCTCAGCTTCGCCAGACAGCTGGTGAGGCGGCACGAAGTAGAGCTGATGGCGTACCTGGCTGAGAATGCCAGCGGCTCCCGCGATGACGGCGGTGATATATAGCCAGGTGGCCAACGAAAGCCTGGTCATGTCGTCGCCGCCACCTCGCTCCTCAGCAGTGCCGCGACTTAGAGTAACGCCATCGTGCCGTTCAGCGTCGGAGTCCCGCGTATTGCCAGCAGATCAGCGTGAAAGCGGCATGCGAATCGGCACGTGCGGAAAGAACGGACAGGACGCTTTGGCAGCCTGATGTAAATGTGCTACGTCAGCTGGTTTCGATCTCGGCGCGAACCGCTTGGATCCTGAGTAGGACCTTCTGCCGCAAGTCCGCTGGGACCTGCTCGTGACCGCAGTGCCTGTGCACCAAGCGCTTGACGACCTCTTCCAGGCCGAATTCGCGCAGGCACGGGCCGCATTCGTCGAGATGGACTTTGACCTGGGCGTAGGAGACCTGATCCATCTCGCCGTCGAGGTAGCTGTACACCAACTCGAGTACCTCGCTACACGGCACATCGTGCGGTTTTCCGCAGCTCATCACGCATCCCCCCCGGGCGCTTGGGCCTGCGATTGCTGCGACGCAGCGGCCGCCACTCCAAGGTCGGCCGCGTAGTCCTGCAGCATCTCTCGCAGCTGCCTGCGACCCCGGTGCAGTCGGGACATGACCGTCCCTATCGGGGTTCCCATGATGTCGGCGATCTCCTTGTAGGCGAACCCTTCGACATCTGCCAGGTATACCGCGATCCTGAATTCCTCGGGGAGTGCCTGAAGAGCTTCCTTCACATCGGAGTCAGGGAGGCCCTCAAGCGCCTCAGCCTCGGCTGATTTCAGGCCGGACGAGGTGTGCGAGGCCGCCCTGGCAAGCTGCCAGTCTTCGATCTCCTCTGTGCCCGACCGCTGCGGCTCGCGCTGGCGTTTGCGATAGGTGTTGATAAAGGTGTTTGTGAGGATACGGAACAGCCACGCCTTAAGGTTCGTACCGTCCTGGTACTGGTGGAACGAGCCGTACGCCTTGGCAAACGTCTCCTGTACCAGGTCTTCGGCGTCAGCTGGATTGCGCGTCATCCGCATCGCTGCCGCGTACAGCTGATCCAGGTACGGCAGGACATCACGTTCGAAGCGCTCGTTGCGCCCCTCGAGTGTCTCAGGTACCGGACCCACCCCCTCCGCCGTGCATGGCTGGCTCCGGCCAGGATGCCAGCCGTCTCCGGCGGAGAATACCGCGCCGGGTGCACGTGCTGATCGCACGGCTACCCGAATATCACCAGACCGGGATGTCGCCGTGTCCGAGGGCGCGACCGTGTCACGCCGTCCGCGCGGCCGCTCAGTGCTGACCTGAGCGCGCGCGTCGACTTCACCGCCGCGCGGCCGCTGAATGCTGACCTGAACGCGCGCGTCGGCTTCACCGCCGCGCGGCCGCTCCAAGCACCGGCCAGTAGATGCAGTGGGCACGCGCGTTGCAACACACCGTGACCCGCCTTCATTCCGCCGGGCTCAGGAGCGGACGATCAGCGCCGCAGCCTGTCTCGTCCATCCCGCTTTGCCTGGCAACTCAGGCATCGCGCCGCCTCTGGCTTAACTTCCAGTCTGCCTTCAGGCACAGGCTTACTGCAATCCACGCAGACTCCGTAGCTGCCGTTATCGAGGCGGACCAGGGCGTCGAGCACCAGCAGTCGCCTGGCCTTGGCCGCGGCCAGGATCGCCTCGGCGCGGTCTGACTCCGCGAGGTTGCTGCCGGCGTCCGCCGGATCCTGGGGATAATCGGCGACGATCGGATGCAGCTGATGATCGACATTCAAGACGGCAACCGACCTGTCGAGCTCATCGCGTACATCCTCAAGGCGCTTACGAGCCGCTGCGATATCCAACCGGCCCACACCTCCCGTGCCACTCCGCTCTGCCAGCAAGATCTCAGGCATCGCTCCTACCTCCTGACCCCGGCGACACCGGCTCAGCTTCCTTGACAAGCTCAGGCCCGTTGTTGCGCACCGAATTGACCGCGAGCGAGACCGGATAGGAGATCAGGCCCGTACTCGCGGCAGGCGCGAGCAACGCCCGCACGTCGGCGGCATCGGTGTTGCCCGGATCGAGCCAGTCCGCCCAGCTAGCCGGTGAGATCACCATGGGCATGCGGTCATGGATCTCGCCGAGCTCGTCCGGAGCCGTGGTCGTGATGACGGCGGCCGTCCAGAGCCAGGCCGCCGGGTCATCCCTGGGCATCGAGCGGTCCCGCCACAGTTCGTAGATGCCGGCGAAGGCAAGGACTCCATGGTCGGGACGGCAGATAAAGTACGGCTGCTTGGGAGCCTTTGTTCCTGCTGGCGGGGGCTGCCACTCGTAGTAACCGTCGGCCGGGAGCAGGCACCGACGGCTGGCGAACGCCTTCCTGAACGCGGGCTTCTCGCTGACAGTCTCTGCCCGCGCGTTGATCATCCTGCTGCCGATGGAGATGTCCTTGGCCCAGGAAGGGACAAGGCCCCAGCGGACGACACGCAGCTGCCGGGTTGGCGAATGCGCGGAGTCTGGCTTGCCCGACGCCTGGCCGCTGCCTTCCTCGCTGCCCCGATCGGTTGAGGGCGCGTCTGCGCTGGCCACTTCCTCACGTGACGTGCGGGTCATCACCGCGTAGACCGGCTTTGTCGGCGCGACGTTGTAGTCCGGCTTGAGTGGCTCATCAACGCGATCACGCTGCACCGTGAACTCCTCAAGGAGCTCGATGCGTGAGCGCGCTGATGCGTACCGGCCACACACGTTCGAATCCACCTTCACTGCGTCGTCGAGACCGGGGGGCGGCGTCTCGGCTACGCCGAGGTGCCGTCGTTGGTCACCGTTCAGGTGACCTGTCAGAAGGCGGTGCCACAGGGCAGGCCCGCCTTCTTCCGAACAACGGATTGACGCTGTTCATAGCCAAGTCAGGAGGTCGTCAAACATTAGTCATCCAATGAGCTTCCTCCGGGCCGCTGACATGCTGCGTCCCGGCCGGCAGAGCGGGCGTGGCGACCGCGCCGCCGCTGCGCCGGGCAAATAGTCTTGCTGTCATGATCAGCGACCTTTCGGAGGAGGAGCCGCGCAACGGTATGCCCGATGCCGCCGTTCCCGAGTGGCTGGTCCCGCGGGCGAGCGGTCCGGTGCGGGCCGTCGTGCAGCTGCCGGGCTCGAAGTCCATGACGAACCGGGCGCTCGTACTGGCCGCGCTCTCCGACCGGCCCACCGTGATCTCAGGCCCGCTGGTCGCGCGTGACACCCTGCTGATGGCGCACGCGCTTAGCGCGCTCGGCTGCCGGATCGAGGAGGCCAGCAATGCGTGGCTAGTCGAACCACCGCCCAGGCACTTGCGGCCTTGGGCTGATCGCGCCGGGATCGGAATTAACGTCGGCAACGCCGGGACCGTCCTTCGCTTCGTCCCGCCGGTTGCCGCGCTGACTAGTGCGGATGTCACGTTCCGCGGTGATCCGCGCGCAGCTCGGCGACCGGTTGGGCAGCTGCTGACCGCACTGCGGACGCTCGGCGTCACGATTTCCGACACCGGCACGGGCGCGGTTCCGTTCGTCGTGCGCGGTCGAGGCCAGGTACCTGGCGGCACGGTGACCCTGGACGCCTCGTCGTCCTCTCAGCTGATATCGGCCCTGCTGCTCGCCTCTGCCCGGTTCGGGGCCGGAGCGGAGATCAGGCACGAGGGACCGAGGGTTCCATCCGAACCGCATATCGAGATGTCCATCAGGATGCTCCGTGCGGCGGGCGTGGACGTCCGTGCGGACTCGGCGCCGCTTGCGACCAGCGGCCAGAGCGCCGATGCGGCTCCGCCGGTCGGCGGCACTACGGGATCCCCGAGCACCGTCGCGACGACGCGCCGCATGTGGCGCGTCCTTCCCGGTCCGATCCGTCCCGGCGAGATCGCGGTGGAACCTGACTTGTCCAACGCCGTTCCCTTCCTCGCCGCCGCGCTCGCGACCGGTGGCGAGGTGACGGTCGCGGGTTGGCCAGCGGACAGCCTGCAGCCCGTCGGGCGGATCATCGGGCTGCTGAAGTCGATGGGAGCGGACGTGCGCCTGACCAGCGAGGGCCTCCGGGTTTCCGGTTCGGGCCGGATCCTCGGCGTGGGCGCTGACCTGAGTGAGGTCAGTGAGATCGCGCCAGTGCTGACCGCTCTGGCCGCGCTGGCCAGCTCCCCTTCTGAATTCACCGGGATCGGTCATATGCGCAGGCACGAGAGCGACCGGCTCGCCGCGCTAGCCAGCGAGATCGGCAAGCTCGGCGGAGATGTGACAGAGCTCGCGGACGGACTGCGCATCAGGCCGGCGCCATTGCGAGGCGGTGCCAAGTTCGACAGTCATGACGACCACAGGCTCGTGATGGCCGCGGCTGTACTCGGACTCGTTACGGACGGCGTGCGGGTGCAGAACTCCGCGACCGTCGGCAAGACATTTCCCGACTTCAGCCAGCGCTGGTCGGAGATCCTCACGCCGGCGGCGCAAAGCGCGTCTTGATGACCCCAAACGCTAGGTACAGCGGACTGGACGAGGATGACGTCCGGATCAGGGCCGGTCGCGGCTCCCGACCCAGGACGCGGCGCCGGCCGGCGCACGCCGAAGCCGTCGACGCGTTCGTTACAGCCGTCGACCGCGGCCGGTACCGGTGCATTGTCGGGGACCGGGTTGTCACGGCGATGAAAGCCCGCGAGCTGGGCCGGGGCAACATCGTGGTCGGCGACACGGTCAACCTCACCGGCGATGTCTCGGGCGAGCCCGGCACCCTGGCCAGGGTCGTCAGGATCGCACCGCGCCGCAGCGTCCTGCGCAGGTCGGCCGACGACAGCGATCCGGTCGAACGAGCGATCGTGGCAAACGCCGACCAGCTTGTAATCGTCTCAGCGCTTGCCGACCCGCCGCCGCGGCTGAGGCTGATCGACAGGTTCCTCGTTGCGGCCTACGACGCGGGGCTCGAGCCGGTGCTCTGCCTGACCAAAGCCGATCTGGCCGGGCCAGAGGAAATCCTGCCTGTCTACGAGCCACTGGGGCTGCGCAGCGTGGTGCTGGGCCAGCCGCTGTCCGATGAGAAGCTCGCCGACCTGCGGCAGCTGCTCGCCGGCCAGCTCAGTGTGCTGGTAGGTCACTCCGGCGTCGGAAAGTCAACGCTGGTGAACATCCTCATTCCCGCGGCCGAGCGCGCCGTCGGCGAGGTGAGCCCGGTGACCGGCCGGGGCAGACATACGTCGTCATCGGCCGTGGCGCTGCCGCTTCCCGGCGGTGGCTGGATCATCGACACTCCCGGGCTGCGCAGCTTCGGCCTCGGCCATATGTCACCCGAGCGCGTCGTTCAGGCATTTCCTGACCTGGCCGACGGAGCCGAGGAATGCCCGCCGGGCTGCGATCACCTTGGTCCTGAGTGCGCGCTCGACGGCTGGATCGCCGAGGCAGGCGACGCGGCGGCCAGGCGCGCGCTGGCCGCCAGGCTTGATTCTCTGCGCCGGCTGCTGCGCAGCAGGGAAGGCACCGACACCGACTGAGCAACATGCTGGCGGCCCGGCCGGTCATGGTCACTATGGCTGAATAGCGATAGCGTTTGGCCGCATGGCGGGTTTCGATGACGACCTGCGGTTCGCCCACGTGCTTGCCGACGCCGCGGACGACATCACCATGCGCCGCTTCCGAGCCCGTGACCTGAGCGTTCAGTCCAAGCCCGACATGACCCCGGTCACCGACGCCGACCTGGCAGCGGAGGAATCCCTGCGCAACGTGCTGCGACGCGCCAGGCCCCGGGACGCAATGCTGGGCGAGGAATTCGGCAAGACGGGCATGAGCCCGCGCTGCTGGATTATCGACCCGATCGACGGAACCAAGAACTACGTCCGCGGCGTGCCGGTGTGGGCCACCTTGGTGGGCCTGATGGCAGAAGGTGAGGTGACGGTCGGTGTCGTGTCCGCGCCGGCGCTCGGCCGGCGCTGGTGGGCGGCCAGGGATGGCGGGGCCTGGACGGGGCGGTCGCTGACGAAGGCCTCTGCATGCCGCGTCTCGGAGGTCACAAGGCTCGAGGACGCATCGTTCTCCTACTCCGATCTCGCCACCTGGGAGCAAGCCGGCCGGCTGGACGCCTTCCTCGGGCTCGCCAGGTCGGTGTGGCGGACCAGGGCCTACGGCGACTTCTGGTCGCACGTGCTCGTCGCCGAGGGCGCGGTGGACATCTCCGCGGAGGCCGAGGTCTCACTGTGGGACCTGGCCGCGCTGCAAATCATCGTTTCCGAGGCTGGCGGGATCTTCAGCGATCTGTCAGGAACGCCAGCGCCAGACGGCGGCAATGTGCTGTGCAGCAACGGCCAGTTGCACGATAAGGTACTCAGCCTGCTGTCCGTGCCACAAGATACGGCCGAGCGGGCCGAGACCGCCGGTGGCTCCGGCGGTCGGTCCTCCGGAGCCGGCACCGGTGGTCGGTCCACTCGGGCAAGATCAGCGCGCGTCAGCAGCTCTGAGCACGCCCCAAGCTGACCGCAGGTCTGCCGAGCAGCCTTGCCCTGGGCTTCCTCTTCGAGGATGCTGGAGTTAGGATCACAAGTTCACAAACTTGCCCGCTGCGTTGGCATTGGCGCCACCGACGGAGTTGCTTCGGTAATCCAGAAACGGGGAGTGATCGCACCATGAAGGTCAAGGACGGGATGAGCCAGGTCGTGCTGAGCGTCGGCCCGGCCCACACATTGCGGCAGGCGGCGCGCATGATGGCAACCCAGCGCGTTGGCGCGGCCGTCGTGCTTGATCATGAACGCTCCGGCATCGGCATCCTGACCGAGCGCGACATCCTGAACTCACTCGGCGCCAATCAGGATCCGGACGCTGAGGTCGTCGCGAATCACCGGACCAGCGATGTCATCTTCGCCACGCCCGACTGGACGCTTGATCACGCCGCGCAGACCATGGTCGCCGGCGGCTTCCGCCATCTAATCGTGGTTGATGAGGGCGAAGTCACTGGCTTGCTCTCGATGCGCGACATCGTGCGCTGCTGGTCGGATGAACCACCGGGTAAAGGCCGGAAAGCGGCGGTTAGCTCAGGCTCACGGGCCGGGAGCTGACCGGGGCCGGGCTCGCCCTCAGCTGGGAGCGAAGGTGGCGCTCCAGCTCGCGCCCGCGGGCTGCACAGAACGCTTGACTTGCGGAGTTTCAATCGCGAACCTGGCGCTGGACACTCCAGAACGACTCCCCTAGCATTGACTGTATGGTCAGTCAGCAGTTCTCTGAGCCCGCCATTCGCGCGCAGACCGCGCCTCGCGCTCCGATCGACCGAGCCGCGGTCGCCGAGTCGCTCAAGCCATTTGGCGAGAGCCGGATGCTGCCGCCAGCGGCCTACACCGATCCTGCTGTCTTCGAGTGGGAGCGGCGGTATTTCTTCGGCGGAGGCTGGCTGTGCGTAGGGCGCAGCGACCAGGTCGCGAGCCCCGGGGATCAGCGCGCCGAATCTGCGGGCGTCGGCAGCGTGCTGCTGACAAGGGACGAGGAAGGCGTCCTGCATGCGTTCGCGAACACCTGCCGGCACCGCGGCCACGAACTTCTGCCGTGCGGGGCATCGGCCAGCCAGAACGTGATCATCTGCCCCTATCACGCCTGGACATACAGCTTGAACGGAGACCTGCGGGCGGCGGCCGGCTTTAAAGGTCAGGGTGATTTTCGGGTCAGTCAGTGGGGCCTCACGGAGCTGCCATGCGTCGAATGGCACGGCCTGATCTTCGTTGATGGCTCAGGCGAGGCCGCGCCGCTTCACCAGGCGCTCGGGACACTGGACGGGTTCCTCGCGCCGTATGAGATGAGCAGGCTGGCGCTGGCCGGAACGCACGTGTACGACGCGGCAGCCAACTGGAAGATCCTGACCGAGAACTACCACGAGTGCTATCACTGCCCGTCCATTCACCCCGAGCTGTGCCGGGTCAGCCCGCCGAAGAGCGGGGACAACTACGACCTGCCGGGCGCCTGGGTGGGCGGCACCATGGACCTGCGGCCCGGCATGGCGACTATGTCGCTGGACGGCACCAGCAACGGCGTGCCGTTGCGCGGCCTCAACGAAAAGGGGCTGCGGACCGTTATCTACGTCAACGTCTTCCCCAACGTGCTGATCAGCACGCACCCTGACTACGTGATGATCCACCGGCTGATCCCGCTGGCGGCCGACAGGACAATGATCGAATGCAGCTGGTCCTTCGCGCCCGAGGCGAGCGCGAGGCCTGACTTCGATCCGAGCTACGCCATCGACTTCTGGGACCTGACCAACAGGCAGGACTGGGCGGCCTGTGAGTCGGTCCAGCGCGGGCTGGCGTCGCCGCACGCGAAGCCGGGGCCGCTGAACCCGGCCGAGGACGCGGTCTACCAGTTCGTCGCGATGGTGGCTCGCGGTTACCTGGGCCAGTCCGTCTGGGCCGCCGCCGCCGGCGGCTCGGTGAAGCCAGCCCGTGCTCACATTTCGTAGATCTCCGTACAACGTCGCTTCGGGTCTCGGCACGCTTGACCGCGCCAAGCTGGCAGCCGACTCCGCCCACTTACAACCGATTTTGCGAAGGCCCGGTTCCGCGCTGGTCGGCGCGGGCCGGGCCTTCGCTCGCGGGGGTTCCGTGGGTCGTTTCCGGGCTGGCGCCGTGTCTACTTCACCTCGTTGAGGAGGCCGGTTGCCACGTCGAAGACGAAGCCGCGCACCTCGTCCTTTTTCGGGATGAACGGGCTGGCCTTAATTCGCGCGATCGACTGCCGCACGTCGCCATCAAGATCGCCGAACGCCTCGGCGGCCCAGGTCGGCTTGATGCCGGTCTCAGCCTCGATGCTCGCCTTGAAGCTGTCGTCGGTGAAGGTCAGCATCCCGCAGTCGGTGTGATGAATAAGGATGATCTCCTTGGTTCCGAGCAGCCGCTGGCTGATAGCCAGCGACCTGATCTCGTCGTCCGTGATGACGCCGCCCGCGTTCCTGATGACGTGGGCCTGGCCCTCTTCGAGACCGAGAATTCCATAGACATTGAGCCGGGCATCCATGCACGCCACTACAGCCACTCCCAGTGCCGGGGGTAGCGGGAGCGCTTCGTTGAACTCCTGGGCATAGACAGCGTTATTGGCGAGCAGCTGGTCAGTGACAGACATGTGCGCACAGCCTCCTGAATCCGTGGCATGTGATGGCAGTAACCCGCTGTGCCTCTGCGGTGTTCCGCCGACTCCTCCGCTGAGCCGCGACTTGCTGCACAGGTAGCACCATCCCCACTTCTGGGGTGGTGCCACCGCCGTCTGCGGCGTGATGCCACCCTTTCGCGGAACGATTCCGCGGCCAATAATCGGACCTGGATGCGATAGCGCAGCGTCTGTCGCAATGGCGCTTGAGTTGCGACAGACGACCGTCGGCG
>DATAEH010000205.1:0-22405 GCA_036258115.1 Streptosporangiaceae bacterium | reverse complement strand
TCGATCGCCAGGCGGGCAAGCTCACCGTGGTCGCCCGGCCTGCCCGCGAAACCGAACGCGGCAGCGCTGACCGGACGAAGGATGCGCGGCGGGACTGGGGCGACGGCCGCAGGCGCCGATGATGCGGGGCGGCCGCTCTGGGCGGCCGTCGGAGACGGCGTTGCCCCCGCTGACCCGGCATCGGGCGGGACGCTGTGCGTCCGGTTGGCGAGGAGGTATCCCGTCAATCCGACCGCGACCACCAGCCCCGCCGCGAGCGCCAGCTTCCAGAGCGGGGGCCGCCGCGAGCGCGGAGTTCTCCAGGCCGGCATGATCGGTTCGGCGACGCGTCCGACGGCGGCTTGCTGCTGCTCGGGGAACTGTCCCTCGGCGGCCTCCTCCTGCTGGGCGCCGTTGTACTCGCGGATCAGCGGCTCCGGATCAGTTCCCACGGCCTTGGCGATGCTGCGGATGTGTCCCCGGGCATAGAAGTCACCGCCGCATCCCGCGTAATCATCACCTTCGATGGCAGTGATGATCGTGCGCGTGATGCGAGTCCGATCACTGACGTCGGACACGGTCATGCCGGCATCAAGCCGCGCCGCCGCGAGGACTTCCCCGATGCTCACATCGCGCCTCCGGTGCCGCAGGGCACCGCGTGCCACCCAACGCACGGCGCCGACGGTGATGGCCTATCTGTGACACTACGCCCGCTGCTGAACCCACGCGCCAAAGGCTTACTGTGCAAGGGCATTGCCCATGGTTGCGGCCAGCCCCCGGCCGTTGGAGCCGTCAGAGTCGATGTCGGGGTTGTAGATGGCGACCTGGATGCCTACAACGCCTCCTGACCCGATAGCTATGCGCAGCGCCTCGGCGGCTTCGGCCCAGGAGAGGCCGTCTGGCCTCGGGTCGTCAACGGACTGCATGATCGACTGGTCAAACACGTCCGCGTCCACGTGGATCCAGAACCCGTCCACCGGGCCCGCGTCCCGAGTGAGAAAGTCGGCGGCGCGCCGCGCGGCCTGGTCGGGGCCGAGGCGACGGACCTGGTCGCGGTCGATGACCAGCATGTCCTCGGGCAGTGGCTGGCAACCCCGCCGGTCCCGGTCTGCGGCATCGCGGCACGCGAAGACGCAGACGTCCTCGTCGCGGACCAGCGGCCGGCGGTCCTCGATGTCGGCTACGACGTCGGGCCCGCGTCCGGTGGCGAACGCCAGGTCACTAGCGGAGGCGGCGCCGTCCAGCGGACTGACCTCCGGCTGATAAAAGTCGGCGTCTCCATCGATGTACATCAGTCCGTAGCGGCCACGACGGCGCAGCGCCAGCATGGTTCCGAGCAGGATCGAGCAGTCGCCGCCCAGGACAACCGGGATCTCATCCTGATCGAGCAGCGCGCCGACAGCGTCAGCGAGGTCCCGGGAGTACCGGTTCAGCGACTGCGGGTTCATGACCTGCGTCGCCGGATCGCGCACCGGGCTGTAGCCCGCGGCCTCGATCGTGCCTGCATGTCGCGCCGCCAGGCCGTCCGCCAGCCCGGCAGCCAGCAGCACGCCGGGAGCGCGTTCAACGCCCAGATGCTCCGGTACATGACCGAGCGCCGACGGTGCCTCGAGAATCGCATAACGGTGAATGGCAATCACCTCCGTGATCCGCAACCACTTCTGCAAGTTCTGAATCGACTGGTATGACCGGTTCAGGCCTAGCCGCCAGGCACCGCGGCCTGTACCGATGGCACTTCCGTACCGGATTCAGGTGATCGCGGTACCACTCATACCCGCCGCATGCTCCTTCATCAGGTGAGGCTGACCGGCTGATTGCGCGAAGGGTGTTCTCGGCGCGTCACTGGCCGACGGCGAATGGCTTGCAGCGCGCCGACGGCCAGCAAGTCGGCGATCATAGCCGAACCGCCATAAGACACCAATGGCAACGGCAGTCCGGTCACCGGCACCATGCCGACGGTCATGCCGATGTTGATGAAGGCCTGGGCCGCGAACCAGATTGCGATGCCGCTGGCAACCAGCAGGCCGAACAGGTCGTCCGCGCGGGCCGCGATCAGCAGCGCGCGGGCGATCACGATGCCGAGCAACACGATGATCGTCAGGGCGCCGAGGTAACCCAGCTCTTCCCCGGCCACGGCGAAGATGAAGTCCGTGTGCTGTTCCGGTATGAAGTTGCCGTTGATGAGCTGACCGTGGAACAGGCCCTGCCCGAGCAGGCCGCCAGATCCGACGGCGATCTTCGACTGCGCCGCGCTGTAGCTAGCGCCGGCCGGATCGGCGGCCGGATGCATGAACGACGCCAGCCGATGCAGCTGATAGGGCTTCAGCAAGCGGAGCCGCCAGCTGGCCAGTGCCGCCAGCGCGACCGCGGCGCCCAGGGCCGCGAGCAAGCGCGGCCTCGTGCCCGACAGGACGATGAGGCCGACGAGTACCACGCCAAGCAACATCGTCACGCCTAGCGCGGGCTCAGCCGCCACGAGGATGATGGCCGGCGCGGCGCATGCCAGCGCGCCGGCTACCGCCCGGAGCGACGGCCGCCCGTTCTCCCTGTCAACCATGCTGAGCAACCTCGCGGTGATCAGGATGAGCCCGAGTTTGGCGAACTCCGACGGCTCCACTTGGAAGCCGCCCGGCAGCGAAATCCACGCGCTCGCGCCGTTAACCGATGTGCCCAGCGGGCTGAGGACGGCGACCAAGCCGACAAGTGTGGCCAGATATGCCAGCGGAGCGAAGGCCCGCAACCGGGACTCGCCGAGCAATCCGAGGGCAGCCATGGGGATCAGGCCGATCAGCAGGTTGAGCAGCTGCTTCTTCAGGTAGGTCTGCGGGTCAGCGCCCGCCTGCAGCAATTCGGGGCGGCTGGCCGACCACACGAGGAAGACGCCGGTCACCCCGAGCGCGAGCACCGCAGACATCAGGATCCAGTCGAAACGCAGCAACGGTCCGGCCCGGGCTACCACGCGGATGACCCGGTTCCTCGCTGTCGTGGCTGGCGACTGGAGGATGCCCGCCGACCTAAGCGGTTGCAGTCCGCGCACAGGAGTAAGCCCGATGACGGGGCCGCGGCGGCTCATCGGTGCCCCTGGGTGCCGGCCGCCAGGCCGGCGGGGGGAAGCCGGGATGGCCACGACGGAAGCCTGCCCCGCAGTAGCGCCGCGCGGTGACCCTCCAGGCCGTAAATGCCGTCCCAGATCTGCCGCACCGCGGGCGCCGATACGTCGGCGCCGTAGCCCGAGGCGGGAATCATCATCACGATGACGAACCTGGGATGGCCGCACGGAGCGTAGGACGCGAAGACGGAGGTCGCCAGCTTGCCCGCCACCTGTGCGGTGCCGGTCTTCCCGGCGACGCACACCTTGCGCAGCGGGAACCCGCTAAAGGCCGAGGCGGCCGTGCCCTGTGCCACCACCCCAGCCAGCGCGCTCCTGATGTAGGACAGGACATGCCCGGGAACCGGCAGGTGGCCAGCTACCGGTGGCACGATCCGCCGGACCAGCCGTCCGCCAGGCCGGACCAGAGCCGCGCCGACCCGGGGGCTGTACAGCGTGCCGCTGTTGGCCAAAGCAGCGTAGGCGCTGGCCAGCTGCAGCGGCGTGACGGTCACGTAGCCCTGGCCGATCGCGGCGTTCGCCGCCTGGCCAGGCTCCCAGATGTTGCCGTAATGGCAGTCCTCATAAGCGATCCGCTGCGCATAGGTGCCGTTCTGATCGCCCAGCCGGCACCACAGCTTCTTGTGCGCCGAGTAGAACCGGTATAGCCAGGCCCGCGTCGGCACCGTGCCGGGTGACTCTCCTGGCATGTCGATGCCCGTGGCCCGGCCGAAGCTCCACGCGCGCTCCATCTTTTGCATCTCCTGCGCGGGCGCGTGCGCGCTTCGCACCACGTTCGCCATGCGATTGTCGTGCAGCCAGATGTCGTAGGCGAGCTCGTAGAACACCGTGTCGCAGGACTGAACAAGGGCCATATGCAGGCTCATGGCACCGGAGTTGACCCGTGTGTCGTTGTAAAACGTCCGGCCGCCGATGCGGACTGAACCAGGGCAGTCGTACGGACCGGCCAGGCTGTAGCCGGCGGCGACGGCCGCGGCCGTCGAGGTCACCTTCCAGGTCGAGCCGGGCGCATACTCACCTTGAGTTGCCCGGTTCAGAATCGGCTCGCCGTCCGCCGCGTCGAAGAGGCGATGGTACTGGCGCTCGGTGATGCCCCGCTCCCAGATGACCGGGTCATAGGACGGGTAGCTGGCCATCGCGACTACGCGGCCCGAGGTGGTCATGACCACGGCCGCGCCGGTCGTCGCACCCAGATTGCCTTCGGCATGGGCCCGGTGAATGGCGTCGGCCAGCGCGCGCTCGGCATCCGCCTGGACCCGCATATTGATGTTCGTGACCAGGTTGTCTCCGGCCAGCGGGCTGGTTGCCGAAATCGTTCCGGTCACCTCTCCCGCCGCGTTAACCGCCACGCGCCTAGTTCCGGCGGTGCCGCGCAGTACAGCGTCGTACTGTGCTTCGAGCCCTGACTGCCCGGCAAGATCGGCTGCTGAGAATCCGGTCAGTGCCAGGTGAAGGCGCCGCTGCTCTTCCGCGGTGATGGGCTGCAGGTAGCCGAGCACCTGCGCGGCACTGGAGCGCCTCGGATAGCTCACTACGGGCTGGACCCGGGCGGCGACGCCGGGAAACTGGCGCTGGTTCTCCATGATCTGCACGCCAATTCGCTCCGGCACGTCCTGGCGTACCGGGATCGGCTGATAGGGCGACCCCGGCCAGCAAGGCTGCGGCACGCCCGCCGTGCACAGCCTCAGCCGGTCGGCGAGGAACCTGTCCTTTACACCGAGCAGTGCGGCCAGCCGGTGCAGTTCGGGGCGGCCACCATCGGCCTGCCGTGAGAGAACCGTGCGATTCACCGTGACGACCAGCGACGGGCGGCTGCCGACGAGCGGACGGCCCGTATCGTCGAGGATCTCGCCACGGTCGGGCGGCAGCACGACGGTCCGGGCGCGCTCCTGGGAGGCCAGGCTGACGTAGCCGTTGCCGGACGCGACTTGGACGTACCAGAGCCTGACGGCGAGGACGACCAGCAATGCGGTGCAGACGACCGACAAGGCTGCCAGCCGCCATCGGGCTGCCCGGTTCATCGCTGGCCCCCTAAGCCGGACATTCCGCCGCGCCGCGCTGAGCGACCGCCGATCCAGGGCAGCATCTCTCGCCATGTCCGCGCCCGCCTGCCCAGCACGCTCCCCGGCGGCACGCTAAGCACGCCTCGCGCCCGCCTGCCCGATGTCCTCCGCGACTGCGAGCCCAGGCGTAGCGAGCCGATCCCAGCTCGGCTCCGGGTCAGCCGGACAGGGCGGTACCTGACCTGGCCGGCTGGATTCGGGCGGAACTTCGCCGGCTTCGGCCTGCGGGACTGCCGGCGCAGACCCGTTGATGCCGCCCGAAGCCGCAACCACACCGGCTTGGCAACCAGACCTGGCGGGGCGCGCAGGGCCGACTCACCGAGGTCCGGCCGCGGTGCTGATCGGAGCGTGCCGCTCGCACCATTTGCCATGCGCAGGCCCCGTCCAGGGTCGGCACCATTGCCCACCGCTCCTGTCGCGGCATGGCCGGTCGGCCGAATCACCCGGCCGAACGGCACCTGGCCATCTGGCTGGCTGACGGACGGCCGGCTGAACGACGCCCGGCTGAACGAAGGTCGGGTCGACGGCTGAAACTGCGCGTTGATTGACGGCTCGCTAGCCAGCGGCCGACCGCCCCTCGATTGCCTGACGGCCAGCGCGGCCGCGAGCAGAACAGCGCACACGAGCACGTCATATAGCGCGGCTACCGGCAGCCCGCGCCGAACGGCTGCCAGCGTCACCCCGGAATCGCCCGCTACCAGGGCGAAGCCGGCCTCGGCCACCTCTCCGGCGCAGACGGCGATCACGGCCGCCGCCAGCAGTCTCGGGATCGAGCCCTCCGGCCGGCGACTTATCCGGCCGCAGCCGTAACCGAGCAGGCAGAAAACGAGCACCGATCCGCCGATGACATAACCGCCGGGCGGCGCGAGATCAAGCACGAGCCCCGCGCAGAAACCGGTCAGCATGCCGGTGACCGGCCCTTGCATCAATCCGACGATGACGACGAGAACCAGCGCGATATCAGGCACCACGCCGCCCGGCAATGCCAGGCGGTCCGTTAGCACGACCTGCACCAGAACAGCGGCGACGCCGAGGGCGCAGAACAACGCATGGCGCATGTCAGCCCCCGCCCCCCGGCTGGCCCAGCCGCCCGGACATGCCGTGCGGCCAGCGGCCACGCTGGGGGCGCTCCGAAGCGGCGACCACGCCGACGACGTCGAGGGCAGAGAAATCGGTGAACGGCCGGACCAGCGCCGTCCTGGTCAGGCCGCTGCCCGAGTCGACCCTGGTCACCACGCCGACCGGCACACCGCCCACATACGGCCTGTTATTGATCGACCCGGCTGTGACCAGCCTTTGTCCGGGAGCTAGCGCGCTGCCGGAGCCAAGCACATGTAGCACGAGCAGGTCCTGACCCGGGCGGCTGGTTGCCGCGCCGGTCACCCAGCCGAGCTGACCACTGCCCGCGAGCCTGACGCCGACCGCTGCCGCCGGGTCGGTCGCCAGCCCGACCGTGCACGTCCACGGGCTGACGCTGGTCACGGTGCCGACCAGACCCGAGACGCTGAGCACCGTTTCCTGCGCCCCGACGCCGTTGCGGCTGCCAATGTCGAGGGTGACGGACTGCTGGTATCCCTGACCGATTCCGATCACGTCACCGGCGATGATCTGGTGCCTGCCCTGGCCCGGCAGCCGCATCAACCTTGAGAGCTGAGCGTACTTGCGGCTGGTGACCCGCTCGCTGTTCAGCTGGGCCCGCAGCCTGATCAGCTGACGCTCCATCGCACGCAGCCGCCCGGTCGACCCGCCCGCGGCCGTTCCGCGCTCGAAGAAACCGGCGATCGGGCTCGTGAGCGACCGGACGCCGCGTTCCGCCGGGCCGAACACCGTTCCGCCCATAGTGCGCAGCGTCCCTGACCCGCCCAGGGAGTCAATGGCGATCAGGGTGAGCCCCGCGGCGAGCAGCACCGCAAGGGCAATGCGCGCGCGCCGGGCATCATGCAAGGCGAATCTCCCTAACCAGCCGATCTGGGCGGCTCTATGTCCTCAGCGTCTGGCGTCGGCCAGCAGGATCTGGCCGAGTGCGTCGAAATCCTCGACGCATTTGCCAGTTCCCAGCGCGACCGATTGCAGCGGATCGTCGGCCAGGTGAACCGGCAGGCCGGTTTCGTCGCGCAGCCGGTCGTCCAGGCCCCGCAGCAGGGCGCCGCCGCCTGCCAGCGCGAATCCGCGCTCCATGACGTCACCGGCCAGCTCGGGCGGGCACTTGTCAAGCGTTGACTTGACCGCGTCGACGATGAGGTTGAGCGGCTCATTGATCGCCAGGCGAACTTCCCCAGCCGTTATCGCGACCGTTTTCGGCAGTCCGCTGACCAGGTCTCGGCCGCGGATCTCGGCTTCCGGCTCGTCGTCGGCGGGGTAAGCCGAGCCGATCGATATCTTGATCTGCTCGGCCGTCCGCTCGCCCAGCATGAGGGAGTACTCCTTCTTGGCGTAGGTGATGATGGCCTGGTCGAACTCGTCGCCCGCGACGCGGATCGACTGCGAGACCACGATGCCGCCAAGCGAGATCACGGCCACCTCGGTGGTGCCGCCGCCGATGTCGACGACCATGTTGCCCATGGGCTCGTTGACAGGCAAACCGGCCCCGATCGCCGCTGCCAGAGGTTCCTCGAATATGTAAACCCGGCGCGCGCCTGCCCGGTGCGCAGCCTCTTTGACGGCGCTCTGCTCCACGCCCGTGAGCCCGCTGGGCACCGCGATCACGATCCGCGGCTTGACCAGATGGCTGCGTTTGTGAACTTGCTGGATGAAGTAACGCAGCATCCGCTCGGTGACATCGAAATCGGCGATGACACCATCTCGTAGCGGCCGGATGGCCACGATGTTTCCAGGTGTCCTGCCGATCATCCGTTTGGCTTCGGCGCCAACGGCCACCACATGGCCGGTGCTTACGTTCAGCGCCACCACCGAGGGTTCGTTGAGCACGATCCCGCGCCCGCGGACATATATCAGTGTGTTGGCGGTGCCAAGGTCAACTGCCATATCGCGACCCATGAAGGCCAGGGCGTTGCTCATTTACAGGGCCGTCCCGATGGTGCCGAGGGGTTTGCAATAGCGTTTGGTCGCACCTCATGCTTTGCCGTGCCAGCGGCCGCGAGCGCCCCCGGCTGCTGACCCATCTGATTCATCGCCGCAGCCTCATGGTCTAAACAAGATTGGGTCAAGTTCTTGGAACTTGCAGTGCTGATCGACATTGACGGAGTGCTAACGGTCTCCTGGCAGCCGCTTCCGCGAGCCGTCGCTGCGCTGCGCCAGCTGCGCGCTGACGGTTATCCGCTGGCTCTGGTCACGAACACGACGTCCCGCAGCCGGGCATCGATCGCCAGCACGCTCGCTGACGTCGGATTCCCTGTCACCGCCGACGACATCCTTACCGCCCCGGTCATCGCCGCCGCCTACCTGCGCGAGCACCACGCCGATGCACGGTGCCTGCTGCTGAATAGCGGCGACACCGGCGAGGACCTGGCCGGGCTGAACCTCGTCCTGCCAGATGGCACGTCACCGGTTGACGTGGTGCTCACCGGCGGGGCCGGTCCAGAGTTCAGCTACCACGCGCTGAACCAGGCATTCACCCACCTGCAGCGCGGGGCAAGGCTAGTCGCCATGCACCGCGGCCTTTACTGGCGCACAAGCGAGGGCCTGCAACTGGACACGGGAGCCTTCCTCGCCGGCCTGGAGCAGGCAGCCGGCACTGAGGCAGAAGTCATAGGAAAGCCCGCCCCGGCATTTTTCGCCGCCGCGCTCGCGCACCTCGGCGCCCACGCCTCGGGCGCGGTGATGATCGGCGACGACATCGAGACCGACGTTCTTGCCGCTCAGCGGCATGGGCTCACAGGAGTGCTGGTCAAAACCGGAAAGTATCTGCCCCGGACTCACCACCAGGCCAGCGGAACCCCTGACTACGTCCTGGACTCCTTCGCCGACCTCCCAGCGCTGCTGGAAACCCTCGCATGACGCACTATCCAACGTCATACTGATAGATCAGCTACGTCAGGTACGTCACTTATGTCTTGTTCTGTGTGGCATGGGAGAGGTAGAGGTTCCATGGCTGGTTCGTCTGCTGGGCAACGGCACCGGATTCGTATCGTTTTGGCGAGTTCGCTGTCGGCAACCTTCGCGCTCACCATCGGTAGCTTTGGCGCCCAGTCGGCACTCGCTAACGTGCCTGCGGCCAGCCAGACATGGACGATCGTGCGCGGCCCGAAGCTAGCGCCGGATAGCGTGCTGAATGGTCTCGCCGTCGTGGGCAAACGGCAAGCTTGGGCCGCCGGCATCGAAGGGTTCAGCAGCAACGGCAGCCGACCTGGCCGTCCGATCATTGAGCGCTGGAACGGGAAGGCGTGGTCGCGGGCCAAGCTGCCATCGGTCTGGCCCGGTGGTTTTGGTTTTATCGCAGCATCGTCGGCGACCAACGCATGGGCGCTGGGGCAAGAGCACTCGGGGTCGACCGAGCACCTGCTTCACTGGAACGGGCATGGATGGCGGAATAGCGCCTTTCCCGGCACACCGGGAGCCTTCTACGTCAACCTCGGCCTCACTGCGGCACCTGGCGGTAGGGCCTGGATGATCGCGGCGGAATCCGGTTCCTCATCGATATTCGGCTGGAACGGAACGGCCTGGAAGCAGCAGTCCTACCCATGCTCCAACACCTTCTGCAATCTGACCAGGATCGTCGCCCGCACTGGCGGCGACGCATGGGCAGTAGGGAACTACGTCACGTCAAACGCCGATGGCGGGCCCCTTGCGCTGCACTGGACCGGCCATTCCTGGCAACGAACTCCCGTGCCATTCGTCAAGTTCGGCTACCTGACCGGCGTCTTCGCCGCATCGGCCACGAACGCGTGGGCGGTCGGCGGGGTGAACAATTCTGCCAAGATGCTGCTTTACCGATGGAACGGCACCTCGTGGCGCCGGGTAGCTGTCCCAGCCGGCCTGACAGCGCCATTTCTTGGCGAGGAGACCGGGATCTCTGGCAATGCATCGGGTCACCTGTGGATCTTCGACTTTGGTCCGCAAACGGGGAACCGGGCGACCTATCTGCGCTACGACGGCCATCACTGGTCAAAGGTGACGGGTGCCCTCGTCAAAGGTCAGAGTCGCGTGATCGTGCGCGATGTGAAGACCGTGCCGGGCACATCCGTGTCCTGGTCGGTCGGGCTCGGCTTCGTGCCGACCCTCAACGCGCGTGCGCGGATCGAGAGATACGGGAAGTTCTAGCGCTCCGCGTGGTGCCACTCACCCCGCGAGTACCGGGTCGAGCTTGAACACCTCGAAGACCTGCGCATCCTGGAAAACGACGTTGCGCGCGATTCCGCGCTGGGTGACCGTCATTACCTGGAGGGTGTGCAGCCGCCAGGTGCCTGGTCCATCGGGGCTGTACGCGACAAGGGCAGCCTGGCCGTTCGCTGCGGCAGGGATCATCCGCCATCCAGTACCCCGCATCGCGAGCACCCGGGCGATGAAAAGGCCGTAGTTCACCCGGCCGCGGTACCAGAGCGGGACAGGCGGCATCTCGAGCACAGCATCTTCGGTCAGCAAGCTGACAAGGGTGGCGACATCGGCAGCCTCGAACGCCACGATGTACCGGCCGATCGCCGCCTGGACAGCGCGATCGTCCGGCTCGCGATACTCGTGTTGCCGCGGCGCCGACTCCGCCAGCGCTATCCGCGCACGCTGCAGTGCGCTGTTAACGGCAGCTGTCGAAGCGTCCAGTTGGCCGGCAACCTCCGCAGCGCTGAATCCGAGCACATCGCGCAACAGGAGAACCGCTCGCTGCCGCGGCGGCAGCAGTTGCATTACAGCAATCAGCGCAAGCCGGACGCTGTCACGTTGAACCACCCGCGCCTGCGGATCGAGCTCAGAACCGCCGAGGTAGCTATCTGGCAGCGGCTGGAGCCACGACACCCCGAAGTCCGGCACAAGCGGTGCATGTGGATCGGTGCTCGGCACACCGAGGCCAGACGGCAGCGGTCGTCGTTCCCGGCCTTGGAGCGCCGACAGGCAGACGTTCGTAGCAATGCGGTAGAGCCATGTGCGCAACGAGGCGCGTTCTTCGTCGTAGCGATCGCGTGCCTTCCACGCCCGCAGCAGCGTCTCCTGCACGAGGTCCTCGGCTTCGTGGACGGCACCGAGCATCCGGTAGCAGTGCACCACGAGCTCGCGCCGGTACGGTGCAGTCGCGGCGTCGAAGTCCGAGCGCAGCGTCACATTCACTGCTGCTCACCCGCCGCTCGGCGCTGCTGCCACCCGTTCATCTTCGAAACCGTATCGCCGCGAGCCGATGAGTTCCCGGGCGCGCTGCGGTATGTACACGCGACCGCAAATACGCAAGGGCTGCGATAGCCGGCCCGGGAAGGATCAACATGAACCGCGTCATCGTCATCGAGTTCATCACGCTGGACGGCGTCATCGAGGACCCCGACGGTTCAGATGGAACGCAAGCTGGCGGCTGGGCTTTCCGGTTCGGCCGCGAAGCGGTGGCCGGGGACAAGTTCCGGCTCGGCCCGATTCTTGAGAGCGGCGCAATCTTGATGGGGCGTCGGACCTGGGAGCTGTTCGCCAAGATCTGGCCAGGCCGCTCCGATGATTTCTCATCCAAGCTCAATGCCGCTCCGAAACTGGTTGCGTCGCGAACCCTGACCGACGTCAGCGCATGGAACAACTCCTCGCTGATCGGCGGCGAGCTGAACGATGAGGTCCGGCGGCATCGTGGCGAGCGGGACATCGTCGTGATCGGCAGCCTCGGCATCGCGCATCAGCTGATGCAAGCCGACCTCGTCGACGAGTACCGCCTCCTCGTCTTCCCGATCGTGCTCGGAACCGGACGGCAGCTGTTCACCACTCCGCTCGCCAGCAACTTGCGCCTGACGTCAGCTACCCAGAGCGGCGCCGCCGCGTTGCTCTACTTCGAGAGGTCGGCAGGCAACCTCACATAGTGAGCAATCGCACACCGCAAAATGAGTTGCGAGCAATGCCCTGAGAGGCGTGAACGGAAAGTTCGACGCGTGGCCGGTGTCAGCCTGTCACGCCTGAGGTGGCGCTGTCGCTGAGCAGCCTCGCGACAGCAATCTCGGCCTCGGTACTGGCCGGAAGTTCGGCAGGCACGACCGGGATCGACCCCAGCTCCCGGTCAGACTGATAGCGGCTGATCAGCCGGGGGTCGATGTAGGACGACCGTGCGACGGTTGGCGTGTCGCCCAGCCAGTCGGCGACTCCCCGGATGCTGGCGTTGATCACCCTCTTCGCCGCCCGGTCCGTCGCCGACGCTCCCGCGTTCGCCAGCAGCAACGCCATCAGCACGGTGGCGTTCCAGGTGCGGAATTCCTTGGCGGTGAAGTGTCCGCCGGAGGCGTCGGCGATGTAGGCGCTCACATCGTGAGAGTGCAAAGGGTGCCAGGAACCGCCACTTGACCAGGCAAACAGCGAGTCAAGGCCGTTGTCGCTGCGCGCGAGCGCGCGCACGGTGGATACGACCGCCGGGTCGGTCACCACAATGGCCCGCTCCTTGCCTTCCTTAGCCGCGTAGTCGAACAGCACGCCGCCACGCTTCACGCTGACGTGCCGCTTCTCCAGGGTCGCCGCGCCATAGTGATGATCTAGCTCGGCGTACCTCTCTCCGCCGATGCGAAACAGCCCGAGGTCGATCAGCCGGACGGCACTGGCGCTGACCCGGCCCCGGTCGAGGCGGCGGCGTTTCAGGTCACCGACCGTCGCGGCCCGCAACGCCGGGAGCGCATCGGCGAAGCGGAGCATGTGCTCGAACTTCTGCTCGTCCCGCTGCGCCCGCCACACTTGGTGATAGCGGTACTGGGTTCTGCCCCGGCTGTCGAGGCCGGTGGCCTGAATGTGCCCGAGCGGGTCCGCCGAGATCCAGACATTGGTCCACGCAGGCGGGATGGCCAGGGCTCTGATGCGCGCAAGGGTCTCCGCATCTGTGACGTCCGCGCCAGACGCCTGGACATAGTGGAAGCCATCTGCGAGGCGCACCCGCCCGATGCCGGCGCCGCGAGGGTCGCTTCGCGTCAGGCCCGCGACCGCCGCGGGCGGTCCTGCCACGGCTGGTGACCAGGCAGTCTGATCACCGAGGCCGACCGACCCTGATCCGTACCGAGCAGGCGACATCGCCGCGTCCCCTCGTAGGCGCTCGAGCTTCTAACTCCGGCATATCCCACCGGGGCGCGGATATGCCCCGCGCGAGGAGCCGATGGCCATCCGCGGACGGCCCGCAGGCTGTGGCACGTGATCAGCCAGCAACGTCCAGGAATTCAGCCACCATCGGAACGACCCACCTCGCGCGGTCAGAGATGCCAGTGTGGGTAGTTCCCGGAATGACGGCGAGTCGCGACGCCGGGAGTCCACGTACATCTCCGAACACCCCGCCGCCCAGCAGGTGGTACATCTCAACCGCGTGCTCCAGCCGAACGATGTCGTTGTCGGCCACGATGAGCATCGTCGGCGCAGGGATCCCGGTGACCTGCTCACCGGGCCAGTCTTGCGGCTGAGCGTCCAGCTCCAGCACCTTGCGGACGAGAACGGGCCAGCGTTCCGGATCTGGGGCGACAGCTGCGTACGCGCGCTGATACGGGCTGCCCTCGAGCTGTTTCATTGAGCTCTCGACGTCCGGGGTTTCTGTCATCTCGGCGTGCATGCCCTCGGTTCGGTACGAAACAGACATGCACACCAGGCGGCGAACCCGCTGAGGATGGCGGATCGCAACCTGCATGGCCACTGCGCCGCCCAGGCTGTATCCGAGCAGGTCAGCCTGCGCCAGGCCGAGATGATCTAGCAGCCCCGCGATGTCGTCGGCTAGCAGCTCATAACGCAGCGGCCGGCCGATGTCGGGAGTATGCCCATGCGCCTGCAGCTCGACGGCGATGACCTGGCGATGCGCGGCGAGCAGCGCCGGATAGTCGTTCATCAGGCCGATCGTCATCAGCGCGCCGTGCATCAGAACAAGCGGCGGGCCTGTGCCTAGCGTCTCGTAGTACAGCTCCAGCTCACCCAGCCGGGCTACGCCCGCGGCCGCCGGGCGGCTCACTTCGCCGGTGTGAGCTGCAAATACGTCACGCCGTTGTCGTAGAGGTCCGCGCTGGCGCGGTTCCACTTCAGCTGCGGCATGCCCTCCTCGAACAGCCGCTGGCCGCTGGAGCGGGTAACCGGGAACACGAACAGGTGCAGCTCATCGACGAGCTGGTCGGCGATCATGGCGCGGACCAGAGAACCGCTGCCGCTGACATACAGGCCCCTGGACACGCTCTCCTTCAGGGCCTGGATCCGTTTGGGGTCGTACGGCCCGATGACCTCGGAGTTCTGCCAGGTCGGCGCCTGCAAGGTCGAGGAGACGACGTACTTCGTCGTGTCATTGAAGAACGGAGCGCCCGGGTCATCTTCGGCCGTGCGGTTGGACCAGCCCGGCTCGAACATCTCGTATGTCGTCCGGCCCAGTAGGATCCCGTCGCTGTCGGCAGTGACCCTGCCGATCGCCTCCCCCATCTTCGGGTCGAATCCGAACTCGAACGTCCAGCTCGGTGTGTCGATGACGCCGTCAAGGCTGATGAACTCGTGTACTCGGATCGGTCCCACCATGCCTCCCTCTGTTGCTGAGTCCGCTCCCTAGCTAAGTACCCGATCCCGGTTGCGTTCAGCGGGCTCGCTAGTCGCGGAGGTGCACTCCGAGGATCTGGCCGGCAACAGCGATAACAAGGTCCCTGACCTCGCTGTAATCGAGGACGTCTCGTATCGCGGCCTGAACGCTCACCGCGTCGACCAGGCTGAAGATCTGCGTGGCGGCGGTCTCAGGTTTCACCGCGCACCTGACCGCTGTCGATCCCGCGCTGGATGACGCGCGCGAGCCTGGCTATGTCCTGGTTCATCCGGACGGCGACCTCCTCGCGCCGCGCGGGCCGGTGCCGGCTCGCCTGCCAGGCGTCCAGCCATAGCAGGCTGATCTCGTCGCGCTCAGGTCGTATCCACTCCGCAATGAGCAGCCTGAGTTGCATCACAGGATCCGCGGCTGCCTCTGCCTCGTCAAAGAGCTCATCTGATTCCTTCGACGCCGCGTGTCCGAACGCGGCCGCGACGAGCTGGTCGGCGGTGAAGTAGTGGTCAACGAGTCCGGGGAACACGCCCAAGGCCGCGGCGACCCGCCGGGCGGTGACCTTGTCGAGGCCGTCCTTCACGGCGATCGCCGCTCCCGCTTCGACCATCTCGGCGCGGCGCGCCTCGGGCGCTCACGCACCTGGCGTGCATGTCGAACGTCGTGCAGATGCGAACCTCGTGGCCCGTTGCGCGAGCCGACCGGGCCCTGGCTGTGGCACCGTTCTTCCACGCTGTCGACTGATCGTGCTCGCTTGCCGAACGCTGTTCGCCGGCGCGACACTCGTCACGCTGCCACGCTTCGAGGTCGAGGGATTTCTCGCCGCACTGCAGGACCACCGGATCACTCAGAGCGTCGTATTGCCGCCGATCGTGCTGGCCCTGGCTCGGCACCCCGCTGTCGACCATTACGATCTGTCGGCTTTGCGGTGGCTTGCCTGCGGGCCGCTCCCCTGGACGCGGACCTGCAGCAGGCCTGCGGCCAGCGGATCGGCTGTCCCGTCGGGCAGGGCTATGGCATAACGGAGGCGACCGCGGGCATCGCGCTCTGGCCGGCAGGCGCCCCGCCTGTGCCGGGATCCTCGGGTCGGCTGCTGCCCGGCGTCCGGGCCCGGCTTGTCGATCCCGAGACCGGCGCCGATGTAGCCCCATGGCGGGACCGGAGAGCTGCTTGTACGCTCCCCCGCGATGATGACCGGCTACCTCGGAAACACCGCAGCCACGGCCGCGACCATCGACCGGGAGGGCTGGCTGCACACCGGCGACATCGGGCGCTTCGACGCCGAGGGCAACCTGTTCCTCATCGACCGGATCAAGGAGCGGCCGTGATGGCCATGCACGATCCTCAGGAACGAGGTCTGATCGCTGAGCCAGCAGAAGAGGTGATAGAGCTGACCAAAGAAGCGGTCAGGGCCATGACCGCGACCAGGCAACGCAGGAAGCCGCAGGCGGCGCTGGACGTCATCGCGCAGGCCGTTCGCGAACTAGTAGGTCGCCTGACCAGCCGCTACGGGCGCGAGCGATCACCACGCTGTCGCGACTATCACCGGGTCTCGCTGCAGCCCTCTGATCAGGTCAGGTCCGTCTAGATTCGGCTGGCGCACCATGGCCAGCGGGACATCAGCGGCCGACGCGATCCCTCCAGCGGGCGCGACCGCCCATCCGAGCGCCGTGTAGAACGGCACCAATTCGTCTTCGCAAAACAGGATCGCCATGTCCGGGGCCCGTTCGTCGATGAGCGAATTTGCCACCCGGACCGTTTTCGACGCGTGACCCTCCCGTCGGTATGGCGCAAATGTGAACACATTGCTCAACCCGGCGACCTGGATCTGTTTCCCGTCTCGCAGGGCTGTGGTCTCGACGACCTCGGCGTAGCTGAGCAGCACAGGTCCGTCGGTGCAGGCCACGTACAGCGATGCAGGAAAGGGCGAAGCTCGCAGCCGGCCATCGCCGGAGAACAGCCATGGCCACTCGCAGCGCATAAAGGAAAGCGACTGCCAGGCAAGCGACTCGGGCACAGCACCCGGCTGGTAAATATCTATTTTCGCCGTCACCGATCAAGGCTGGCAGCGTTATGCATTAATCGCAAGATTGCTATATCCAGCCCAGCATCGCAGAGTGCCTAAGGAGCCAGCCGGGATAGAGTCGGCATTGGTAGAGGTAGGTAAGACTGGCACCGATTCTGGGCCAGAATGGGTTGCATGACGGCACCCGAGGTGGAGATATCTGTCATGCCCGCCAACATGGTGAGCTGGGAAGACCTGCAGATGATCTTCGGCTCGCGCGGAGCGGCGGCCGGATGCCAGTGCCAGCGCTACAAGCTCGCTCCCCGCGAGTCCTTCAGATCGATTCCTGTGGAGGAACGGGCGGACCGGCTGCGTCGGCAGGCCGACAGCGGACACCCGGAGTCAGGCATTACGAGCGGTCTCGTCGCGTATATCGACGGCGAGCCCGCCGGCTGGTGCGCGGTCGAACCGCGCTCGGCCTACACCGGCCTGGCGCGCGTCTTCAAAGTGCCATGGGAAGGACGCGACGAAGACAAGGCCGATCCCAGCGTGTGGGCCGTCACCTGCTTTGTCACCCGTAAGGGCTTCAGGAAGCGCGGAATCAGCCGGGCGCTCGCTCGTGTCGCAGCCGACTTCGCGCGCGAATGCGGCGCCCGCGCGATCGAGGGCTATCCGATCGTCACGACGGATGTGATCATCGAGGAGCTTCACGTCGGCACCACCAGCGTCTTCATCGATGCCGGCTTCACCGAGGTCAGTCATCCCACGCCGCGCAGAGTCGTCATGCGCATCGACTTCTAAACCGGCTTACCCGCAGATGCCAGATCGAGGGATGGGCACCGGGCCCGGCAGCGGTGGATCGACGATGTGGTAACTCGTGTCAAGGTTCTGGTATTGCCAGCCGTGTTGCCCGTCAATGACGTAGCTGATTCTTGCTCGGTCAAAATGATAAAGTCCCGGCTTGCTGACACGATCGAAGGGTTCTTCAGGACCGGCGGCGGGATGGGATGGGGGGACCACCACCCCGCGCTGAACGACGCTCAGTCACGATTCACCCGGCCGATGTACCGGGCTGCGCTGGTCGACGGCTGGCTGGCAGCCCTCGACGGCATGACCGCCCGACTCGAAAAAGGTGGCCGGGTCGCCGACATAGGCTGCGGCCAGGGGACCTCCACGATCCTGATGGCCGAACGGTTCCCTGCCTCGACGTTCACCGGCTTCGACCACAGCGACGCGCTGATCGCAACCGCACGCAAGGCGGCCACCGATTCTGTTGCGAGTGACCGGGTCAGCTTCGAGGTGGCCGACGCTGCCATGTTCCCGGGCCACGGCTACGGCCTAGTTACCTTCACCGACTGCCTGCACGATGTGGGCGATCCGGTTGCCGCCGCTGCCCACGCCCGTTCGGCGCTGGCGCCTGGCGGGATCGTGATGGTGGTCGAACCGCTCGCCGCCGATCGTCTTGAGGACGACTTCACCAACCCGTATGCCCGCATCGGCTACGCGATCTCGACGCTAGTATGCACGCCTTCGTCGCTCGCGCAGCCCGGCGCGGCAGCATTCGGCGCGATGGCGGGCGAAAGCAAGCTTCGCCAGGTGCTGACGGAGGCCGGCTACAGCCGGGTGCGCAGCGTGGCTAAGGAGACTGCTCCGTTCAACATCGTGCTGGAGGCACGGCCATGACGGACGAGCTGTCCCTGCTCGACGCCACCGCCCAGGCCGAGCTTGTCCGCACCGGCCAGGTCACCGCGGTCGAGCTAGTGGCGGCGGCGATCAAGCGCGTCGAAGACCTGAACCCGGCGCTGAACGCGGTCATCACGCCGGTCTTCGACCAGGCCGTCGATGCAGCAGACGCCGCGGCCTCAGGGCCCTTCACCGGCGTGCCGTACCTGCTCAAGGACCTGGCCTGCGAGATGGAAGGCGTGCGCTTTACCGAAGGCTCGCGGTTCCTGGCCGGCCACGTATCCGCATTCGACTCCGAGCTCGTGCTGCGCCTGCGGCGAGCTGGGCTGGTCATCCTGGGCAAGACCAACACGCCAGAATTCGGAATGGCGCCCGCGTGCGAACCTGAGTTGTTCGGCCCCACCCGCAACCCGTGGGACACGCAGCGCTCCACCAGCGGATCTAGCGGCGGGTCAGCGGCGGCGGTGGCGTCTGGCATGGTCCCGTTCACACATGGCAACGACCTTGGCGGCTCGCTCCGGTATCCGGCCTCCGCGTGCGGGCTGTTCGCCTCAAGCCGACCAGGGCGCGCAACCCGCTCGGGCCCGAATACGGGGACGTCGCCGGCGGCGCAGCGGTCGAGCATGCGCTTACCCGTTCGGTCAGGGACAGCGCCGCGTTGCTCGACGCGACATCCGGTCCCGCGCTCGGCGACCCGTACTGGGCGCCGCCCCCCGCCCGGCCCTTCGCGGCCGAGGTCGGCGCCGACCCTGGGCCGGCTGCGCATCGCCTACACGGCCCGGACTCCCGACGGCGACCTCGGCCACCCCGACTGCGTCGCCGCCGTCGAGAACGCGGCGCGGCTGTGCGCCTCGCTCGGGCACGAGGTCACCGAGGCTCGCTGGCCGGGCATCACTCCCGAATTCGGAACGAACATCGGGGTAATGATCCACGCTGCCACATCGTGGATCCTGCGCTATTGGATCCGGCGCATCGGCCGTGAACCTGGTCCCAGCGAGATTGAGCCTCTGACCCGGGCACTGTGGCAGGCCGGTGAGCAGGTGACCGCGGCCGAGTGGCTTCTCGCCGTTGAGGACATCCAGCGGTTCGCCCGGGCCGTCGCGCGCTTCTTCACCATCGTGGACGTGTTCCTCACGCCCACGATGTCTGCACCGCCGCTACCGATCGGCACCATCTACTCGACGCCGGAGGATCCATGGCGTTCGCTCAGCATCAGCGGTCAGACCGTCCGCTACGCGTGGGTGGTGGCCAACGTCACGGGCAACCCCGCGATGTCGGTCCCGCTCTGGTGGAACGACGACGGCCTGCCGATCGGCGCGCACTTCCTGGGCCGCTTCGGCGACGAGGCCACGCTCATCCGGCTGGCGTCACAACTCGAAGCAGCACAACCGTGGGCCGGTCGTCTGCCAGCGGGCCATGCTGCCCACCACGCAGCGCAACACCGTCAGGCGGTCTCGACACCGGAGGTGTCAGCGCTCGATCTGTGAATCGCCGTCGTGGTGCTGGCCGAGGCAACGATTGATCCTTTCCTGATGACCCAGCTGCGTGCCGCCTGCAGCCGCAACGCCTCGTGCATGCTTTCTGCGTCGAGAACGACGAGGTCGGCGACACAGCCTGGTTCGATGCCGTAGCCGGTGACGCCCATGATGCGCGCCGCGGTGTGCCTGATCGCGGACAGCGCCGCGTCGATCTCGGACGGCAGTGACAGCTGCGCCGCATGGCAGAAGATGAGCGCGACCTGCAGCTGGTCGGCGGCGCCGAACGGATAAAAGCCGTCGCAGACGCAGTCCTGCCCGCAGGCGACGTCCAATCCGGCAGCGAGCAGCTCCTTGATGCGGGGCAGACCCCGCCGCCTCGGCTCGCTGTCGAGCCTGCCCTGGAGCAGCAGGTTGGTCGCGGGATTGGAGACGAACCGCAAGTTGGCTGTAGCGGCGCGCGCGATCACTTCGCGGGCATACGCGTCGTCCCACGCTGCCATCGCGCAGCAATGCCCTGCCGTGACCCTCCCCTGCCAGCCGTGGCTGACCGTGGCGTCGATCAGCATGGCGAGCGTCTTCGACGCCGGGTCGTCCGTCTCGTCGACGTGCATGTCAATGTCGGCGTCATAACGCTGCGCGAGCCGTATGCAAATGTCGATGTGTTCGCGCGCTGACTGGTCACTGGTCTCCCAGTGCGGCATGCCGCCGACGACGTCGCCGCCCTCGCGCATGGCCGCGTCCAGCAGGTCGGCCGTGCCAGGATCGCGGACGATGCCCTCTTGCGGGAAGGCCACGGTCTGAATCTCGCAAAGGTCGGCGTGCTCCCTGGCTGCCTGCAGCACACCGCGCAACGGCGCCAGGCCGCCGACCGTATCCACGTCCACGTGCGACCGCATCCTGGTCGTGCCGGCCGCAACCGCCTGGCGGATGACGACGCCCGCACGGGCCGCGATCTCCTCAGGCGTGGCCGATCGCTTGATCCGGTGCAGGATCTCGATGGCCTCGGCGAGCGTTCCCGTGCGGTTCTCGCCAAGCAGCGGCAGGGTCCCGACCTTGTCCAGGTGGATGTGCGGTTCGGCGAACGCCGGGCTGACCAGACGCCCTTCGACATCGAGTTCGGCGAGCGCGTCGCCGTTGATCTTCCCGACCTGGGCGATCAGGCCTGACGTTATGCCGATATTGGCGAGCCCTGTTCTTCCCTCGAGGCGGCAATTTCGCAGCACGAGGTCGAAAGGCGCTGTGGTCACGGTCGGCCGCCTCCCCACCGCCGCTGTTGCGGCGTCGCCGACGGTTAGCCTGCGTTGGCAGCGTATGCCCAGAAGTCGTTCATGTACCGCGAGGCGGCCGGGCCCTCCGCGGCGACCTGGGTGAGCAAGATGGCAACCGAGCCTGCGGACGGGACGATGTGCAGCGCGGTACCCGTTCCGCCAACCCAGCCGTAACGGCCAGGGACGTTCCACGGCTCGATGGTCGCGATGTCGACCGAACCGCCGAACCCCCACCCCTGGCCCTCGAGGAAGAGCTGGCTCAATTCGCGTTGAGCGGGAGTGGTCTGGTCGGTCGTCATGCCGTGCACGGCCTCTTTCGAGAGCAGCTGGTGGCCGTCGGGCGTTGCGCCGTCGGCCAGCAGCATCCTGGCGAATGCAAGCAGGTCATCGGCCGTGCCGGCCAGGCCGCCGTTGCCGAGCGCGAACGCCGGAAGCGTACTCCACTGGCCGTCAGGACCGTCGGCCAGTTCCAGGCCACCATCAGTGCTCGTCTGGTAATAGCTGGTGAACCGATCGCGCTTGGCGACCGGAACCACGAAGGCGCTGTCTGTCATGCCCAGCGGGCCGAAGATTCGCTCGGCCATGAAGTCGGGCAACGACTGACCGGTCACCCTGGTGACCAGGACGCCCTGAATGGTGGCGCAGGTGTCGTAGAGCCACGCCTCGCCCGGCTGGCACAGCAGGGGCACTTGCGCGAGATCGGCCATCCAGACATCTGGTGGCGGGAAGCTCTGCGGATTGCGCCCGTCCTTCTGGACCGAGAACAGCCGCTGGACCGCAGGCAGCTCGAAATCGGACGCGAATCCGTACCCGGCGCAGAAGGTCAGCAGGTCGAAGACGGTGATCTTGCGCACCGCCGGCACGACGTCGTCTGGGTCGCTGGCGGGCGTCCTGACCACCATTGGCGAGGCCAGCTCCGGCAGCCACCTGTCCACCGGGTCATCCAGCCTGATCGCGCCGTCGTCGACGAGCTGCATCACCGCCACGGCCGTGATCGGCTTAGTGACCGACGCCAACCGGAAGATAGAGTCCCGCGTCATCGGAGGACCGCCGAGGCTGGCCGAGCCCACTGCCGCGAACTCGACCGAGTCGCCACGGGCAAGCAGGCCAACAGCTCCGGGCAGCGATCCGTTGCTGACGTGAGTCTGAAGGACGCTGCGCAGGTCAGTCATCAGATCTCCTCCTCTTGCGTGTCTTTACGAAACTAGACCGGCGCGCGGGC
>DATAEH010000204.1:0-2093 GCA_036258115.1 Streptosporangiaceae bacterium | reverse complement strand
CCGAGATGGCCGTCGTCAGAGCGATGCGGGGCGAGACGGCGAGCGGCCCAGCTTGCGGTTGCCATCGGTGCCGGCCAGCATCACCGCTGATCAGCTGGATCCGGCGGCCCGAGCCGAGCTGAGGACGCTGCCAGCGGACCTCGCCGAGTCGGTCGCGAGGTTCCTGGTGGCCGCCAGCCTGGCGGAGGATCCGGAGCGCGGCTACGAGTACGCCCTCGCCGCTCGCAAGCTGGCCGCACGGGTCGGTATCGTGCGCGAGACATGCGGCATCGCGGCCTATCGAGCGGGCAAGTGGGCAGAGGCGCTCGCTGAGTTGCGAGCGGCGAGGCGCCTTACCGGCGATGGCAGCTATCTGCCGCTGATGGCAGACAGCGAGCGCGCGCTCGGCCGCCTCGACCGGGCGCTTGACCTGGTGACCGGCCCTGAGACGCACGGCCTTAGCCGCGACATCCAGGTCGAGCTGCGAATAGTCGAGTCAGGCATCCGCAGGGACCAGGGCTTCCCGGAGGCTGCTGTCGTAGCGTTGCAGATACCCGAACTCACCGACGGGCACCGTCGGCACGGTTCGGCGAGGCTGTTCTACGCATACGCAGACGCCCTGATCGACGCGGGTCGAGAAGACGAGTCGCGGTACTGGCTCGGCCGAGCGGCAGCAGCCGACACGAGCGGCGAGACTGATGCGGGCGAGCGAATAGACGACATGGACATGCTGGTCCTCGACGATCTCGAGGCCGATGACCTGTACGAAGACGATCGCGAGAGTCACGAAGCTAGCGGAAACCACTATCTCGCCGACGCCCGCGATGACGCGAGCTGACGGGCGCGAGGAGCCTGATCGGCCCAGACCCGAGAGCGGGGTCAGCCAGCTACCGCGGCTTGCGGCCGAAGCAGATATGCCCGCCATCAGGGGTCTCATCGTCGCGGCCTACGCCCGCTACCAGGATCGGATGGACAAGCCTCCCGGGCCGGTGCTCACCGACTACACCGATGCCGTCCTTGCGGGCCGGGTGTGGGTTCTCGGTGATCCGGTCGCCGCAGTGCTCGTGCTCGACCCGGAGCAGGACTGCATGCTTGTGGAGAACGTGGCCGTCAGTACTGCCGCTCAGGGCCGCGGCCTCGGCCGCGCGCTGATGGAGTTCGCTGAGCGACAAGCGATTACCCGTGGCCTGCGCCGGATGACGCTATACACCAACGAGGTCATGACCGAGAATCTGGCCATCTACGCCAGACTCGGCTATAGCGAAACGGCACGGCGCACCGAGGGCGGCTACAGCCGTGTATTTATGGCAAAAGAGCTCGACGCCTAGCGTCACCGCCCGAAGCCCGATCCGGCAATCCAGGCAACCTTTTGCCAGGGCATCCCGGTCAGACGGATAGTGGAGCCGGCGGCGGGAGGCGGCTGTGGCGGCATCGCAGGGCTTCGAGGATTTCGTCAGCGCGCGCGGTCAGGCGTTGCAGCGGTTCGGCTTCCTGCTGACCAGCGACTGGGCGCTGGCTGAAGACCTCGTTCAGACTGCTTTCTCACGCGCCTACCCGCGCTGGTCGCGGATCGAGAGCGATGCGCCGGAGGCCTACGTCAAGAAGATCATGGTCAACACTTGGTCCTCCTGGTGGCGCAGGCGGTGGCGCGGCGAGTTGCCGGCGGCGTCCCTGCCGGACGTCGCCTCAGGAGATCCTTACGCGGCGGTCGACCGGCGGCACGCTGTCAAGTCAGCGCTCGGCGCCCTGCCACACAGGCAACGGCTCGTTCTCGTGCTGCGCTCCACGAGGACCTGTCCGAGCGGCAGGTCGCCGAGCTGCTCGGTGTCTCCGTCGGGACGGTCAAAAGCCAGGCGGCAAAGGCACTAGCCAAGCTGCGCGCCGACGGCGCCCTCGATGGATACAGATCAACGCTGGCCGGAGGTGCGTGAGATGGACGTCGTGCCCGACGAAGTCGCCGTCCGCAAGTTGTTCGATGAGCTCACGGTCGGTCAGCCTGACGCACCAGTGAACAGGTTTGAAAGCATCAGGCGCCGGGTCCGCTGGCATCGCATCACGCAGGCGGCAGGCACCCTGGCGGCCGTTGGCGTGGCGACCGTGATAGCGGTCGGGAT
>DATAEH010000203.1:0-13003 GCA_036258115.1 Streptosporangiaceae bacterium | reverse complement strand
CGGAACACGGAACTCGAGCCGCTTGGCCTTCGGGCTCGCACCGGTGATCGGGATGCGGACGCAGGCCGACCTGTTCCGCTGGGAGTACACCAGGTTGACCGGGGCCTCGAAGCCAGGCACCAGACGATGGTAGGAGTTTGTTGTCGGGTTGGTGAAGGCAAGCAAGGACGGTGCGTGCTTGAGCAGGCCCCCGATGTAGTAGCGGGCCGTATCGGACAGTCCCGCGTAGCCGACCTCGTCGTAGAAGAGCGGCTCGCCGTCCTTCCACAAGCTCTGGTGGCAGTGCATGCCTGACCCGTTGTCACCGAACAGCGGCTTGGGCATGAACGTGACGGTCTTGCCGGCCGCCCGCGCGACGCTCTTGACCACGTATTTGTAGAGCATCAGCTTGTCGGCCATGTGCAGCATCTTGTCGAACCTGATGTCAATCTCGGCCTGGCCTGCCGTTCCGACCTCATGGTGCTGCATCTCGACATCGATGCCCACCTCGATGAGCTTGCTGACCATCTCCGACCGCAGGTCGCTGAAGTGGTCGGTGGGGGAGACGGGGAAGTAGCCACCCTTGTACCGGGGCTTGTAGGCCAGGTTGCCGCCGGGCTCGTCCCGTCCGGTGTTCCAGGCACCCTCGATTGAGTCCAGGTGGTAGTAGCCCTCGTTCGGGCTGGTGGCGAAGCGCGCGGAGTCGAAAATATAGAACTCGGCCTCTGGCCCGAAGTATGCCGTGTCTGCGATGCCGCTGCCGCGCAGGTACTCTTCGGCCTTTTTCGCGATGTTCCGCGGGTCCCTGCTGTACGGCTCGCCGGTCAGCGGGTCGTGCACGAAGAACGTCAGGTTGAGCGTCTTGTGCGTGCGGAACGGGTCGATCACCGCGGTCGACGGGTCAGGGAGCAGCAGCATGTCGGACTCGTGAATTTCCTGGAAGCCCCTGATCGACGAGCCGTCGAACATCAGGCCATCGGAGAACACCTTCTCCTCGAATGCCGAAGCGGGCACAGTGAAGTGCTGCATCGTGCCAGGTAGGTCGCAGAACCTGACGTCCACGAACTGCACATCGGCATCGGCGATGTACCGCAGGACCTCTTCACCGCTTGTGAACATCCGTACTCCCTTTCGCTGCTACCTCGGCCGGCGGATGATTCTGCATGAGGCTAGCGTCCGGCGATTTCCGGTCCGTGTCCCCGATGTTTCGCCCGCGTTACGTCGCCCCGTATACCTGTGCGCTCCGCCACGGCCGTTAGCTCGGTCCGGCCATATGAGTACTGTGAATGGGTGACGGAGCAGAAGCGGGCCGGCGGACCCCGTGGACCCCGCGCACCCCGGGCCGGCGCCGCAGATCAACCAGGCTACCCCGGCCGTGAGCTCGGGCTACCTGAGACCGGCCCCGGCGCGGTCGCGAGCATGTCGCGCCGGGTAGGCGCCCTGTTCATCGACTGGTTGATCTGCTGGGTGATCGTGGTGGTTGCGATCAGGCCTTATCAGGCCGACGTGGCCTACTGGACGCTTGCGCTGTTCGCCGCGCAGGACTACCTGTTCACGTCGCTAACCGGATTCACTGTCGGCAAGCTGCTCTTCCGGATAGGGGTCACGACTCTAGACGGCTCGAGGATCGGGCCGCTCTGGGGATTGGTGCGGACGCTGCTGCTGCTCACGGTCATCCCGCCGTTGATGTCCGACCGGGATCTGCGCGGCCTGCATGACCGCGCCGCGAACACGGTGGTGGTCCGCGTCTAGCGCACCTTCGGGCTGTGCTGGTCAGCGCACCTTCGGGCGGGGCGGCTTGGGCATCCTGCCGGTCCGCGGCATCGGCCCGCGCGGCGCTTGCAAAGACGTGGGCAGCGCCTTCAGCCTGTTGTTCAGGTCGGTGACGGCCGCCGGCTTCAGCTCGCGCGGCATCTTCATCAGTGTCCGCTGCAGCCGCCTGACCGGGATCTGGCCCTTCTGGTCGCCGACCTGAATCTCGTTGATGGGGACCGCGTAAGCGATCCGGGCGATCTTCTTCTTCTCCGCATTGATCAGGCTGGCCAGGCCATTAGGTGAGCCTTCGCCGATGAGAATCACGCCGGGCCGGCCGACGACGCGATGGACGATGTCCATGTTCCTGTTGCCGGCGACGGCCGGTGTCACTGTCCAGTTTCCGCGCATGGTCTGCACGACTGCGGCCGCGGCGCCCGGCTGACCCGCGATTGCCTTGTACTGCGCGGACTGTGCGTAACGCCCGAACAAGATCATCGACACGAGCGCGCCTAGCACGACGCCAAACGGAATCAAAATGCCCGCCATGCCGGTCAGCAGGCCCACGATGACGAGAACTGCGATCACCGCGACGCCGCTGCCGATGATGATCGGCATCGCGCGCGGGTCCGACTTGCGGATGATGCCGGCAGCCATCTTGATCTGCTGCAGGCGGCCCGCCGTCGAGGGGTCAGCTGCCGCGTTCTTTGCCGCCTTGTTGGGTGCCTGCGCCGCAGCGCCGCCGGGCTTTCTTACCATGCACGTGAGGATACGAGCATGGGGCTCCGGACGCGAACCGCGGTCACGTGGCTGTCACCGAAGGCGCCTCATTAACACGAGTAACAGGGCTCTGGTCTGACTGCTCACCGCGGTCCCGGCCGACTGCGGCCTGGTACAACTGCCCGGCGCGGTAGGACGACCGGACGAGCGGGCCAGACATCACGCCCGCGAAACCGAGCGCCTTGGCCTCGTCGCCCAGCTCATCAAACTCGGCGGGCGTCACCCAGCGGTCAACGGGATGATGCCGCGGCGACGGGCGAAGGTACTGCGTAATCGTCAGCAAGTCGCACTCGACCGCCCTGAGGTCGCGCATTGCGGCGCTGATCTCCTCGCGCTTCTCGCCCATGCCGAGAATGAGGTTGGACTTGGTGATCAGCCCGTCGGCCTTCGCGGCCTTCAGCACCTCGAGTGACCGCTCATAGCGGAATCCCGGCCTGATGTGCCGGAAAATGCGCGGCACGGTCTCGATATTGTGCGCCAGGACCTCGGGCCTGGAGGCGAAGACCTGGGCTAGGAGCGCTGGCTCGGCGTTGAAGTCAGGGATCAGTAGCTCGACACCGCACCCCCGAACGGACCGGTGAATCTCGACGCAAGTCCGGCCGTATAGCCAGGCTCCGCCGTCGGGCAGGTCATCGCGGGCGACGCCGGTCACGGTCGCGTACCGCAGGCCCATTGCTGCGACGGACTCGGCCACCCGGCGGGGTTCATCGGTGTCCAGCGGGCCCGGCTTGCCGGTGGCGATCTGGCAGAAGTCGCATCGTCTCGTGCACTGGTCGCCCCCGATCAGGAACGTGGCCTCGCGGTCCTCCCAGCACTCAAAGATGTTGGGACAGCCGGCCTCCTGGCAGACCGTGTGCAATCCTTCGCGTCTGACCAGTTCTTGCAGCTCGGTGAACTGCGGGCCGGTCCGCAGCCTTGTCTTGATCCACGGGGGTTTGCGTTCTATCGGAGTCTGGCTGTTCCGCGCCTCGATGCGCAGCAGCCGGCGCTCTTCTGGTGCCAGTACCACGGTCCTAGCCTATGTCGGCGGGCGCGTGGACTCCGCGCACCGTGTAATGCAGATGAAAGCACGCCGCCTGATCGGGGATCATAGGACTCATGCCTAGCCAGTTCGATCCGCCGTCCGGGACGCGAGACTTCCTCGCCGCCGACTACGCCAAGCGAGAGTGGGCGTTCGGCGTGCTGCGCTCGGTGTTCCACAGCTACGGCTTCGAACCGTTGCAGACCCCGGCCTTCGAGCGCGTCGATGTCTTGCTCGGCAAGTACGGGGATGAGGCCGACAAGCTGGTGTTCAAGATCTTGCGCCGGGGGGAGCACGAGGCATCCGGCGAGGCCGACCTGGCGCTGCGCTACGACATGACGGTGCCGCTCGCCAGGGTCATGGCGGCACACGGCGGGCAGCTTCCGACGCCTTACAAGCGCTACGCGATCGGCCCGGTCTGGCGCGCCGACCGGCCAGGACGCGGCAGGTACCGGGAGTTCACCCAGTGCGACGTCGACATCCTCGGATCGACCTCGCCGCTGGCAGACGCCGAGATCCTTTGCACGCACCACGACGCGATGGCCGCGCTCGGGATGCGCGATTTCACCATCCTGGTGAACTCGCGCAAGGTGCTGGCTGGCCTGCTTGAGGTCTCCGACGTGCCCGATGAGCTCGGGTCTGGCGTGCTCACCTCGCTGGACAAGCTGGACAAGATGAGCCCGCGCGAGGTTACCGAGGAGCTCACCGAGCGCGGACTGGCCGAGCAGTCGGCGGCCGAACTCGTCGCGATGATGACCGCCGAGGACGCGGCCGACCGGATCAGGACCGCGCTGAAGCCGAGCGAAGCTGGCATGGCTGGCCTTGAGGAACTCGATGACGTACTTGCCTTCGCCAGCTCGCAGATCCCGCCGGGACGGATCGCATTCTCGCCGCGGATGGTGCGCGGCCTGAGCTATTACACGGGACCTATCTGGGAGCTCGTGGCGGCCGGAGTACCGGGATCGATCGGCGGCGGCGGCCGCTATGACCACCTGATCGAGCAGCTCGGCGGACCCGACGTTCCCGCTACGGGTACGTCGCTCGGCATCGAGCGGATCCTGATGCTGCTGCCGGACGAGGCCGCGGGCCGGTCAGGACCCGTCGACGTCGCGGTGACGGTGCTCGGTCCTCAGCTAGCCGAGGCCTCCTTCGGGCTCGCAGCGCAGGCCAGGAGAGCCGGGCTGCGCGCCAGCGTTTACCTCGGCTCATCGGGCAAGCTTGGCAAGCAACTGCGCTGGGCGGCCGACCTGGGGGCGCGCTGGTGCTTGATCTACGGCAACGCCGAACGCGAGGCAGGCACCGTCACGGTACGCGATCTGGTGAGCGCCGAACAGGAGGCTGTGCCGTCCGGCGAGGTGGCTGAGTACCTCGCCGCCCGGACGGCGGCCGATGGCTGAAATCGGCGACACCGACGTGACCGAGACACAGGTCGCCGACCCGGACACGTGGTTCGCGAGCCTTCCAGGCGTTGTCATCGCGGCGGGCGGGCTGATCACAGACCCATGCGGCGGCGTCTTGCTCGTGAAGCCGAACTACCGCGACCTTTGGTCGCTTCCCGGCGGAATCTGCGAGCACGGCGAGCCGCCGCACGCCGGCTGCGCGCGCGAGCTAGCCGAAGAGCTGGGGCTGGACATCCCGGTGGGTCGCCTGCTCGTCACGGACTGGTCGCAACCGTACGGCGCCGAGGCGAGGCCGATTATGCATTTCGTCTTCGACGGCGGGCAGCTGGGCGACGGGTCCGGCATCGTGATTCAGGAGGCCGAGCTGGACGGCTTTGAGTTTGTCGCAGCCGCCGATCTGCCCCGCTACCTCCCGGCGTACGGCCTGGCCAGGGTCAGGGGTGCGCTCAGGGCACGCGAATCAGGCAGGTCGATCTTCTTGCCGCACGATCTCGGCTGAGCCCGAGCCGTCAGCCGACCGGGCTCGCCAGCAACTCCTCCGCGCTCGCCAGATCCCTGGTCCGGCTGGCACCCACAACCTCGGCGATGTGGCGCTGCGCGCTCTCGAGCACGTCACCGATCCGGACGGCCCGGCCCAGTTCGGCCGACAACGAAGTGACCGAGGCGTCAGAGATCCCGCACGGCACGATCTTTCCGAACCATGACAGATCGTTGTCGCAGTTCAGTGCGAAACCATGCATCGTGACTCCGCGCGCCACCCGGATCCCGATGGCCGCGACCTTCCGGTCGACGCCACCAGTCCTGACCCAGACGCCGCTGCGGCCGTCCACTCGCTCGGTGGGCAGGCCAGCATCCGCACAGGTCCTGATCAGGGCCTCCTCGACAGCTCGGACGTAGCCGATGACGTCGACAGGCTCACCGAGCGCCACGATCGGATACCCGACTAGCTGGCCAGGCCCGTGCCAGGTGATCTTGCCGCCCCTGTCGACATCGATGACCGGGGCGCCAGGATCTCCGATCGGCCTGTCCGCCGGGCTCGTCCGCTTCCCTGCGGTATAGACAGGCGGATGCTCGAGCAGCAGGCAGGCGTCAGGGATCTCGCCGGCCACCCGGCGCGCATGCAGCTCACGCTGCAAATCCCAGGCTCGCAGGTAGTCGACCGCCGCGGCCCCGAATCCGGCCCTGATGAAGACAAGTTCGCGGTCCACGGTCCCAGCGTAGCCGGGGTCGCAGGGCCGCTATTTCGGTCAGCTAGCCTTTTCCTGTCATGGACAACGTGGTCGATCCCGATACCCTCGCGAGACTCAGTCCTGACGAGCGGCGCAAGCTGCTTCAAGGGCTGGTGGCGCTTGAGCAGGAGTCCCAAACCGGGCAGCAGCTGGAAGTGGGATGTGGTCCTCGTCGTCATCGTGGCGGCCTGCATAATCCTGGCCGCGTGGATCGGCGTGCTGGCTGTCACGCTGCCGAAGTTCTACCGCACCGGCACCTGGCGAGGCGCGTGGGTAGGGTTCGACGTTGCGCTCTTCGTCGCGTTCGCGGTGACGGCGTGGGCCGCCTGGCGAAGGCGCCAGTTGCTCATCATCTGCCTGATCGTCCTGGCGACGCTGCTGCTATGCGATGCCTGGTTCGATGTGGTGCTCGATGTGGATACGCCTGGATTCCTGGCCAGCCTGCTGTCCGCGCTGCTGGTCGAGGTGCCGCTGGCGGTTCTGGCGATCGCGATGGCCAGGAGGTTGCTGCGGCTGACGATCGGACGGATGATGCGGTACGAGCGGCCCCGTTCCTCCGCTCAGGCTGATCCCGCTGCTGGGCCCGACGGTCAGCACCCCGCTCGCCAGGCTGATCAAGGCCAGAATGAAGCGCGCAAAGGATGAACGGCCGCCGCCTAGCGCGCCAGTGCGGCATGGAGCGCCGTGGCAATGTCGGGGTGGGCGAAGCTGAACCCGGCCGACCGCAGGCGCGCTGGCGTCACCCGGGCGCTGCCGAGCAGCTCGCCCGACACTTCGCCAAGAGCCAGCCGCAGCACGGGCGATGGCAATGTGAGCAATGCGGGCCTGCGGAGGACATCGGCTAGTGACCTGGTGAACTCGGCGTTGGTGACCGGCTCGGGAGCGGTCAGGTTGTACGCGCCCTTCGCCTCCGCCGAAGCTAGCAGGTACCTGATCGCGCTTATCTCGTCGGCAAGGCTGATCCAGCTCATGTACTGCCGGCCAGACCCGATCTTGGCGCCGAAGCCGAGCCGGAACGGCGGCAGCAGCTGGCCGAGCAGGCCGCCGCGCCGTGAGAGCACAAGGCCGGAGCGGATATGCACGACCCTGATGCCAGCCTCTTTCGCGGGCGCCGCCGCCGCCTCCCAGTCCCGCACGAGCTCCGCGAGAAACCCGGCGCCAGGTGGCGCGGTCTCATCAACGGCGCGATCGCCCGTGTCGCCGTAGTAGCCGATGGCCGAGGCGCTAATCAGGACCTCAGGCTGCGGATCGCAGGCGGCCATCGCCGCTGCCAGGCTGCTGGTGGACTGGATCCGGCTCGATCTGAGTACCGCCTTCCTGCCCGGCGTCCAGCGGCGGGCTGCCAGCGGTGCGCCTGACAGGTGAATGACGGCGTTCACTCCGGCCAGCGCACCAGCGTCCAGGCCTCCCGAGGGGGCCTCCGGCTGCCAGCGAATCTCGGCGGAAGAACGCGGCGGGCGTCGCACGAGGCGCACGACATCGGCCCCGCCGCCGGCCAGCTCGCGCACCAGCGCGGTGCCGATCAGGCCGGAAGCGGCTGAGACCGCGATCCGCACCATAGCGCTACCTGCCGAATTCGGCTTCGAACGCGCCTTCTTCGAGCCGGTTCTTGATCGTGACGAGGAACCGGGCCGCGTCGGCACCGTCAACAAGGCGGTGGTCGTATGTCAGCGCCAGGTACACGACCGACCGGGCCGTGATCACCTCGCCGAGATCCGGGTCGTCGACCACGACCGCCCGCTTGCTGACCGTCCCCGTGCCGAGGATGCCGACCTGCGGCTGGTTGATGATCGGCGTGTCGAACAGGGCGCCACGGCTGCCTGTGTTCGTCAGCGTGAACGTGCCTCCGGTCAGGTCGTCCGGGCTGACCTGGCCAGCCCTGGTGCGCTGCGCCAGGTCAGCGATCTTGCGTGCCAGGCCGCCGATGTTCAGGTCACCGGCGTTCCTGATCACGGGGACCATCAGGCCGCGCTCGGTGTCGACGGCGATTCCGAGATGCTCGGCGTCGTGATAGGTCACCGTTCCGCTGGCCATGTCCAGGACGGCGTTCAGCTTCGGATGCGCCTTGAGCGCCTCGATGGTGGCAAGTGCGAAGAAGGGCAGGAACGAAAGCTTGACGCCTTCTCTGGCCTCGAACGCTGACTTGATCCGGTCGCGGAGCCTGGCTATCGCCGTGACGTCCGCCTCGACGACGGTGGTGAGCTGTGCAGAGATCTGCAGCGATTCGACCATGCGCTGGGCGATGACCTGCCGGGCGCGGGAGAGCCGCTCGGTGGTGCCGCGCAGGTTCGATGGCGCCGGGATCGTCTTAGGCGCAGGCGCCGCCTGACCAGAAGGGGCCACCGCAGGCTGCGCGGCGGGCGGGCCCTGTGGGGCGACCGCGGGCTGCGGGGCGCCGGCTGGCTGTGCGGCAACTGCCGCAGCCGGTGCACCCGCGGGCCGCGGGGCTTCCCCGCCACGGCGCTGGCGCGCGGCGTCCAGGACGTCCTGCTTGCGGATCCGGCCGCCTACGCCGCTCCCGACGACCGAGCCTAGATCGATGTCGTGCTCTGCGGCCAGCTTCCTGACAAGGGGCGTGACGTAGGGGCTCTCGACGCCTTCAGACGGCCCGGGTTCGGGCTCGGACAGCGCCGGCTCGCGCTGCGCCGGAGCGGGCGGGGTCGCGTAGGCCGCGGCCGGCGCCTGCTCCGGATAGCCGGGCTGATACGGCGGCGTGGGAGCGGTCGCGGGCGGCGCGGCCTCCGGGGCGGGCGGCGGCACCTGGTAGCTGGCGGGCTCCCCGGCATAGCCCTGGCCTGGCGGCTGACCCTGGTCCTGGTAAGACGGCGGAGCCTCGTATCCGGTTGCGGGCTGAGCGTACGGCCCCTGTTCGTATTGCGGCTGTTCATGCTGGGGCTGCTCATGCTGGGGCTGCTCGTACTGGGGCTGCTCGTACTGGGGCTGCTCGTACTGGCCCTGCTGGTAGTCAGCTTGTTCGTGTTGTGCTTGCTCGTATTGAGGCTGCTCGTACTGGCCTGCGGGCGCTTGCTCGTATTGGGGCTGCCCATACGGCGCTTGCTCCCGCTGGTCCTGCGGGGCCGCCGCTGGAGCAGCCTGCTGCGCTCCGGCCCCCGCTCCTGATGAGCCGTCCTCATCGATGATGGCTAGTTCGGCACCTACTGCTACCGTCTCGTCCTCCGCAACCGTGATCCCGCGCAGGATCCCGGAGACGGGGGAGGGGATTTCGGTGTCTACCTTGTCGGTGGACACCTCGAGCAGCGGTTCATCGGCTGAGACGTGGTCACCCTCGTGCTTGAGCCAGCGGGTAACGGTGCCTTCGGTGACGCTCTCGCCAAGCTGCGGCATGGATACAGAGACCGACATGGCTTGCGCTGACTCCTTCGTTCAGATCTCCGCCATTCCCGATTGCGGCTCAGGAATGGAAATGCAAGGGCTTGCCGGCGAGCGCGAGATGCGCTTCGCCGATCGCCTCCGACTGGGTCGGGTGCGGGTGAATGAGCTGGGCGACCTCTGCGGGCAGCGCCTCCCAGTTGTAGATCAGCTGACTCTCGGCGATGAGCTCTCCGACCCGGGCGCCGACCAGGTGTATGCCGAGCACCGGGCCGCCGCCCGCGGTCGCGATCACCTTGGCCGCCCCCTGGGTCTGGAGAATCACGCTCTTCCCGTTGCCGCCGAGGTTGTAGATGACCTCGGTCGTCTCGATCCCGCGCTCTGCCGCGGTCGCCGAGGTAATGCCTACCGAGGCAACCTCAGGATCGCTGTAAGTTACCCGCGGCACGCCGTCGTAATCGATCGGCGTCACCGGCAGCTTGGCGAGCCGCTCAGCGACGGCGATACCCTCGGCGAAGCCCACGTGCGCGAGCTGCAGACCGGGTGTGAGGTCGCCCACGGCCGAGATCGTCGGCACGCTCGTCTGCCAGTAATCGTCGACGAGCACGAAGCCGCGGTCCATGCTGACGCCGGCTTCCTCGTAACCCAGGCCCGCGGACACCGGACCCCGGCCCACGGCGACCAGCATGACCTCGGCCTCGATCGTGGTGCCGTTGTCCAGGCTGACGGTGACTCCCGTCGCGGTCTCCTTGACCTCGCTGAACCGGACGCCCAGGTGATACTTGATACCCCGCCGGCGGAACGCCCGCTCGAGCAGCTTCGAGCTCGACTCCTCCTCAGGCGGGAGCAGATGCGGGAGCAATTCGACGATCGTGACGTCGGCACCGAACGAGCGCCACACGCTGGCGAACTCCACGCCGATGACGCCACCGCCGAGGATGACGGCCGAGGCAGGAACCCGGTCGAGCGTCAATGCGTGATCGCTGGTGATGACCCGCTCGCCGTCGATCTGCAGGCCAGGAAGGGAGCGAGCCTCTGATCCGGTGGCGAGCACCACGTGCGCGCCCTCATAGACAACGTCGCCTACCGCCACGGCCGTGGGTGAGATCAACCGCCCGTCGCCGTAGACGATCTCGACCTTCCGGTTGGCCAGCGTGCTCTGCAAGCCTTTCCAAAGCCGGTCGACGACCTTGTCCTTGTAGGTGTTGACCGAGGGCATGTCGATGCCGTCGAAGGTGGTCCGCACGCCGACCGAGGCGGCGTCCTTGGCATGATCGGCAATCTCAGCAGCATGCAGCAGGGCCTTGGTTGGGATGCAGCCGCGATGCAGGCACGTACCGCCGACCTTGTCGCGTTCGATCAGCACGACCCGCATGCCGAGTTCGGCGGCGCGCAGCGCGCAGGCATACCCACCGCTGCCTCCGCCGAGTATGACAAGGTCGTATCTGCCGGTCTCCGTCACCGATTGCTCCTCGTCGCCATTGACATGGTCTGCCCGGTCACCATTCGCGGTCAGAGCCGTCCGCCCGCGACGTCGTGCGCGATCTGGACCAGGGTGCGGACCGCGACCCCGGTTCCGCCTTTCGCGATGTAGCCGTAAGGCTCGCCTTCGTGGAACGACGGTCCTGCAATGTCCAGGTGTGCCCAACGCACGCCGTCCGGCACGAATTCCCGCAGGAATAGCCCGGCGACTAGCATGCCGCCATCGCGGTCGGCCGCGACATTCGCCAGGTCAGCCACCTTGGAGTCCAGGCCCTTGCGCAGCTCCTCAGGCAGCGGCATCGGCCACATTGCCTCACCGGCCCTGCTCGCCGCATCCACAACACCGTCTCTGACTGCGTCATCGTTGGCCATGACGGCGCTGACCCGGTTCCCGAGCGCGACTACCTGCGCTCCGGTCAAAGTCGCTATGTCGACAAGAAGGTCAGGGGAGTCGGCCGCGGACCTGGCCAACGCATCCGCGAGCACTAGGCGGCCCTCGGCGTCGGTGTTGAGCACCTCGACGGTCGTGCCGCCGTAGATCGTGATCACGTCCGACGGCCGCTGTGCGCCGCTGCCCGGCATGTTCTCGGCGAGGGGCAGGTAGCCGACGACATTGACCGCGGGCTCGAGCGCCGCGATCGCCTGCAATGCGGCAAGCACCGCCGCCGCGCCGCCCATATCTGACTTCATCGTCTCCATGGCCTTGGACGGCTTGAGCGACAGGCCGCCCGAGTCGAAGGTGATGCCCTTGCCGGCGAAGACCACGGTCCGCGAGGCGTCCGGGTGCTGGTAGCTCAGCCGCACGAGCCGCGGCGGGTGCACAGATCCCTGGCCGACCCCGCTGATGCCGCCGTAGCCGCCTTCGGAAAGCGCCGCGTGGTCAAGGACTTCGATGCCGAGCCCAGAAGCCGAGGCGATCTGGCCGGCCTCAGCGGCGAAGCTCTCCGGGAACAGATGTGACGGGCTGGTGTTCACCAGATCGCGGACCAGGCCGACCGCGGAGGCGAGCACATCGGCCCTGCGTATCGCGGCAGTGACATCATCGCCCGCTATCAGGGTAAGTTCCGCGGCCGGATGGCTGTTACTCCGGTAACGGCCGAAGGAGTAACTGCCAAGCAACGCCCCAAGCGCGGTCGCCTCCGCGCTCACGGGGTCGGCAGCGGGCAGTGCCAGTGCGATAGTCCTGACTTTGGGCGAAGCCAGAGATCGCACCGCCGCACCGGCGGCGCGCCTGAGTACCTCGGCATCCGCGCTGCCCGGGCTTGACGCGTTCGCGGTGCCGATCCCAACCGCGGCGATCAGCGGGGCGCGCAGCTTGCCGCCTGACACAGTTTTGGTGACCTCTTCTGCCTTGCCAGTGGCGCCCAGCGCGGTCAGGGTCTCGAGCAGGCCGCCGCCAAGCGCGGCGTTGACGTCTTCCGCGCCAGGAGCGAGCACGAGGTTCGGAGAGTCGGAAGCCTGCGCGGCGTCGGAAGGGTCAGAGGCACCCTGGCCGACTGCGATCACGATGGCGTCGGCGCTGACGTCACGCGCGGGGGAGTTCGCTATGCGAAGGGTTGCAGTCACGGATCTGAGCCTAGTGCCTGAGCGCGCACGGGGTCGTCGGCTGCCGCCGTGTCAGGCCTGTCTGGGAGGGCCTGGTGATGTCTGTTGCCGCGCCGGAGCATTCGGCGCTGCCGCTTTGCTTGGATGTCGTAGCTGGATGGGAGCATTGTCGGGTGGTTAACCAGGCCTACAGGTTCGCCCTTGAGCCCACACCCGCGCAGAAGCGCGCGTTACGGTCGCATGCGGGCGCGTCCCGGTTCGCGTGGAACTGGGGCCTGTCCAGGTGCCGGGAACGTTACGCCGCCGAGGGCAGGTGGTATTCGAGCGCTGGCTTGCACAAACTCTGGAACGCGGAGAAGAAGGCCGATCCGGGTCTGGCGTGGTGGTCGGAGAACTCCAAGCGCGCCTATCAGGAGGCGTTCCGGGACCTGGACAGGGCGCTCCGCGATTTCATCAAGTCGAAGAAGGGGCTGCAGAAGGGCAGG
>DATAEH010000202.1:0-2812 GCA_036258115.1 Streptosporangiaceae bacterium | reverse complement strand
GGCGAAGCCGGGGCTGCCGATCTTGTACGGATCCTCGTGGCACGCCTCATACAGGCTCGGCAGCGCGCAGTCCGCCGTGCGCGTCAGCAGCCCGCGGTCGCGCAGGAACGCATCCGCCTCCTCAACTGACCGCAGCGCCCGGTCAGGCGTCAAGCGGCACTGGAACGCCCGCCGCTCCCACAGCTCGGTCAGCGACTCCACGCTGCCATCCTCCCCCGGTAGGCACCCGAGCGGTCCAGTCATGCTGCCCTGTCCAGCGGCCTGAGGTGTGGGCGAGCTCACCGGCTATCGCGACGAAACTGACGAACAACAGAACAGCCTGATCTGAGCGACCGTCATCATGGACGCTCCTGACGTCATCGCCGTCCATATCAGGCGGCTACGCGCGCCCGCCTTACCGGAAGCGCTGCCACGCTCAGTGACCAAGCACCGAAGCCACTTGACGTGACCGACGGGGTCTGGGCGGCCGGAGGCGGTGGCGACCTCGATGGGCCACATCGTCAATGCCCGCTCGCTGGCAGGGACGTACCTCATCGGGACCTTTGCGAATGTTGTCTCTGCGAGGGGTCTAGAGAGATCGTTGGAGGCGTCTGCAGGCTGAGCCGGCGGGTTAGCGGGTACCTGTGATGTAGTTGGTCAAAGCGGCTCGTTCGGTTTCGAGTTCGTCGATACGGTTCTTCACCACGTCGCCGATGCTCACGATCCCTCGCAAGCCGCCGTCCACCACCACCGGCGTGTGCCGGACCCGGTGCTCGGTCATGATGCGCATGACCTCCTCAACTGGGGTCTCTGGCGTAACCGTGTGCACCTCGGCTGTGTAGATAGCCGTGATCGCCTCAGACATCACTGTGGCGCCTCGCTGGGCCAGCGCCCGGACGATGTCCCGCTCACTGGCGATTCCGTCGACCGAGGTGCCGTTGTGAGAGACGACGACGGCACCGATTCGGTGTTCGGCGAGCACCGTGAGAAGGTGCTGCACGTCCGTGTCTGGGGTCACGGTGACGACCTGCCCGCCCTTGACGCGAAGTACGTCGCTGATACGCATCTGGACCTCCCCGACACCGGTGCGGGACTGATCGTGTGCCCACCGGCACCCCCAGGCTATTACTTCAACCCGCGGTGACTGGGTAGATCATCGGCGGTGGATTCGGAGGTTACGGCCCTGATGATGGCCGAGCAGCGTAGGCATTCAGTTGAGTCGTCTGAGGCCTTGCGAACTTGCCGGTTTTGGCACCGGAGGGCCGGGGACCGTGGCGCAGGGAGTTGCCGGTTTCTTCTTCGCGGCTCTGGCTTGTGCACCGCTGGCAGTCCCGGTGCTGTAGCCGGTCTGCCCAGGTCCTGCGTCATTAGGAGGGCATCTGAATCCGACGTAGCCGAGCCCGGCTAAGGACGCCCCGCTGGGTCTGCCGGGTGAAGGACCCTGGGCCGAAGCGGCCCCACGCCACGAAGGCGGCCATGGCGAGATAGACCAGGTCGCCGATGATCGTTGCCCTCTCGCCACGGCGGAGGCGCATAATCACCGCGCCAGCAAACAGCAACACTGCACCGGTAGCAGCCAGCGGCACCAGAACCGGCGCGATGCCGAGCGCGGCGGGCACGATCAGGCCGACCGCAGCCAGGAACTCGAGGGCTCCGATGGCCTTGAGGGCACCGGGGCTGAAGTCTTCAACCCATCTCGAGGCGGCGCCGCCCATACCGGCCAACTTCTCCTTGGGCACGAACAGCTTAGTGCTGCTGGCGACGAGGAAGACAACGGCCAGGATTCCGGCAACGATCCACAGAGCGAGGTTTAGCTTGCGCTTCATGAGGATCTCCTTGAAGGGGGTATCGGCACCCATCGGGTGCCCGATGCCCTTCCCACGGACGTCGCCCCGTACGCGCATGATGTCGATCTCGACGATCAGGTCGCGGTGCCGCTGCGGGGGGACTGGTATCTTCGGCCGGGTGCGCAGGATCTCCATCGTGGGTGTTCCGAGCAGCGCTGCCAGCCATGCGGCGGGCCAGGATCTGGCGCCTGCGGCCCTTCGCCGGGAAACACGCGGCAGATTGTTCGCCGCAGAAAATGCAATGACTTGGCAGGACGGGCCGACCTGCCCGCCAGGGGCCTCAGTCCGGTTGTCCTCGCCAGGGTTCAAGACCGGCAGAGGTAGATCCGGCCTGACCACCGAGCCCTGCCGACCGATCCGCGGCAGATCGGGCGTTCGCTTGGAGATGCCCTCGCGCGTGCTGGGTAGCCGGGGGATCCGCGTTTCACGCGAGCGGAGAGCCTGGGCTGGCGGAGGTTCCCGGTGCCCGCGGACCGGAGTAGCGTCGAAGCGGCCGATCGGCACCCGCCCGGGGGATGGGCAAAAGGGAGGTCAACATGTTTGTGCAGGTGATCCAGGGCCATGTGTCCGACGCCGCGCAGGTGCGCGCGCAGCTTGACAGATGGGTCCAGGAGGTAGCCCCTGGAGCCGTGGGATGGCTTGGCAGCACATCGGGGGTTACTGACGACGGAACACTGATTGCCCTGGCACGTTTTGAGTCGGACGAGGCGGCGCGGCAGAACAGTGACCGGCCGGAGCAGACGGCGTGGTGGGAGCAGACGGCGGCGCTGTTCACCGGCGAGCCGGTGTTCCGCAACAGCACATCGGTCGAGGTCGACACTCCCGGTGACCCCTCGCAGGCCGGCTTCGTGCAGGTCATGCAGGGTCGTTCGAGCGATCCGGACCGCGCGCGTGAGCTGATGGCCAATGATCCCACCGACTGGCGGGAGTTCCGGCCCGACATCCTCGGCACCGTCTCGGTGGGTCACCCCGGCGGCGCCTGGACG
>DATAEH010000201.1:0-14830 GCA_036258115.1 Streptosporangiaceae bacterium | reverse complement strand
CGTGGGCCTGATGCCCACGCATCCGTTGACGGCTGCTGGCAGCCGCACCGAGCCGCCGGTGTCGGTGCCGAGAGCGGCGAACACCTCACGAGCCGCTACGGCCGCGCCGGAGCCGCCCGAAGATCCAGCCGGGAACCGGGTCGGGTCCCACGGATTCTTGGTCGGTCCGTGGTGCGGATTGGCTGTTGTTCCGCCCCACGCGAACTCGTGCATGTTGAGCTTTCCCAGCACGATTGCCCCGGCTTCGCGAAGCCTCGCTACCACGGTTGCGTCATGCTCTGGAATGTTGTCGGCCAAGATCTTCGAGCCGGCGGTCGTACGTACGCCGGCGGTGTCGATATTGTCTTTGAGCCCGATTGGTACGCCGTGAAGGGGACCAAGCCATTCTCCGGCCGCGATCGCACGTTCATGTGCCTTTGCGGTGTCCAGAGCCTGCTCGGCGGTGACGGTGATGAAGGCATTAATGGTCGGCTCCCACGCCTCGATTCGATTGAGGCAAGCTTCGGTGAGCTCGACCGGGGACACCTCACGGGCGCGAATCAGCGTGGCGGCTTCGCTGAGCGACATGGATGTCAGCTCGGCCGCTGTGTCCTTGTTCACTGCGGCTGGCTGTCGGTCTGCGCAAAGCGGATAAAACCAACGGCCGGGCTCACGGCGCGCATCTCATCCGCCGACATCTTGCGGCTGAGCTCGCGGGCGGCTTCGAGCAGGGGCGCGAACGCCGCGGCGACTAGCTCGAGTCGATCATCGGGGACCGGGAGGTCAACGAGTTCCCTCAAGCCAGCGATCGTCTGCGGGTCCATCATGCTCACTGGTTGCCTCCTGTGTTGCCTGGGTCGCGCGGCCGCGCCAATTTCAAGTACGGTCACGATTTCTCGCTGAGTGCTAAAGGGCGGTTCGCGTCCATCAGATCATGTGCGAGCGGCGGCCGTGGTTGGTCAATCTCATGGGTCATCTCAGCCTCGGCGTGTTCGGCGATCAGTGCGGCCGGACCGGCCGGTCGTGGCTGCGGCGATTGTGCTGATCCTCGATGGGCCGGGGCACTTCAGCTCCGACGAACATCGGTCGACCCCGGGCGGTTCGACCCCGCCCCTGACCGCTCTTCTGACCAGCGAAAACTCTGTGTTCATTGCCTCTGCAGCGTCGGCTTGCTAACGGATTTGCTAACCGAAGCTCTTATGGCTTGGGCGAATATGTTCCGACGCCGGTGGTGTGCTCGGGTAGCACGTGCGAGTAGACCCCGCTATGCGACGGTCGGCTCGGCAAGGCCAAGTCGCGCAGCAACGCCGAATCGGTGCGGCTGACGGACGCCAGCACGGGCGCCACTGCGGCGCGTGATCGGCCATTTCTGCATTCCAATAGAGTCTCGGTGCGTCCCGGAGACCAACGGCGGCATGTGATCAAACTTCACGGCTCCGCCCAGCCCTGGGAATGCGGGTATCAGAGAGGCGGCGGCGAAGCGTCGTCGAAGAGCGGGCAGTCGTCTAGGTTCGGGCATTCGCATCGCGCGGCGCACTCGAGCCAAGTGCGTACAAGCACGCTGCGTTCGATTAGGGCGGCGATGACCGGCAATTTGCGTTCAGCGACTTCCCTGAGCCGTTGTGCCGCTTCGGCGTCATTTGGTGACGCGGACAGCAGCGCCCTGATCTCGTCGAGCGTCAAGCCTGCGCGTTGCGCGGTTTCTATCACTGCGAGCGTACGGACAGTGCTGCTGTCGTAAACGCGTCGTCCGCTTATTCGGGACGGCTCGGGCAGCACTCCCACCTCCTCGTAGTAGCGAATCGAGGAAGGGCGCTTGCCTGTGAGAGCGGCGACATCTCCGATGGAGAGCGGGGTCGCGTTACCAGGAGGACCAGAGTTTGACATCAAGCTGACTTTAACAGCAAGGATGTCCGCGTCTGACTCAGAAACCCCATCGATGGGACGTAGAGATGGCAAATTCAGGCATGACATCTGATGCGGCCGACGGCGCGGTCGCCTGCTCGCTGACATCCGAAGGCCTGGCGACGCAAGCAGGCCGCTGGCACCGGCTCGCCGCCACAGCCTTGGACGAGCGCGTTGAAACCGCCGATGGCCTGCGCATAGCTTTCCTTCCCGAACCTGGCGTCTACGACGAACTGCGCCAGCTCGTCGCCGTAGAGAATAAATGCTGCCCATGGGCACAGTGGACAGTGACAACGGGGCCCGGCCAGGTCGTGCTCAATGTGCGCGCTGAGAAAGAGGGCGTCGCTGCCCTGCACGGAATGTTCTCCGACCTGTAGCGGCGGCCGCAAGGGCGCTGCCGGGAGTTGCGCCGGGGACGCTAGCCGGCCACTAAAGGGCGGATCCCGATGAGCCACGGCGGACCTGGTCCGCCGTGGCCACCCCTGGTCTCTGATCCGGGCGAGCTGTCGTGAGAAAGTCGCCGATCCAGGCTGCAGCGCCCTTGCCCGTCGCGCGTGTCGGTCAGACCGACGCCTGGGCGTGTTGGCAGGCCGTGCATCGGCATGCTGGTGCCTTCGCCCACGCATCGCCAAACGTTTTGGCGCGTACGAGCGGTCTCCTAACCCCGAAGTAGTAGGGCGGGGTTCAAATCACTTAAGTGGCGAGGTGCGCATTGGCTGCAGTTGAGCCGAAGGTCCAGAAACCGCTGGCTTAGGCGGGTTCGGCCCATGCCGGGTCGAAGAAGATCTCGAGCTGGATGTTGTCGGGGTCGCGGAAGACCACCACGGCGGCGCCCGAGATGGAGTTCGCCGCCGCGATCCGCGAGTACTGGGCACCGGCGGCTTCCAGCCGAGCGACCCACGCGTCGAGTTCGGCGCGGTCGGTGACGCCGAACGACAAGTGGTCGAGGCCGATCCGCGTCTCGTCGAACACGTCCTTGCTGCCGGCGCGGTGCTCGGTCAAGCCGATGCGAGACGGGAGGTTGTCGTGGCGGATGAAGACTTTCCTGAACGCGCCGTCGGGTGCCTGGTGTTCCCCTACCCGGCGGAAGCCGAGAACCTCCACGTACCACTCCGCGCTCGCCTCAGCGTCCCGGACGGTCAAGCCCAGGTGGTGGATTCCCTTGATCACGCCACCATTCTGCCAGGGCCCTCGGACCGGAGCGGTCGAAGGTCGCTCCTAGCCACCCTTGGGCAAGACCTGCGTCTGCGACCAGCAAGATGGGCTAGCGTCTGGCGACCCTGCCTGCATCCAGGCGCATGAGGTCGCGTGGTTCCAGTGCGAGTGCGAGATGTTGCGCGAACCTGGCTGCGTTCTGTGACGGCACTGATACTTCCGACCAGTGGGAAGACCACAAGCTCAGAGCTACATCGTCCTTTAGAAAAATGGTCCCATCGTGCACGAGATGTCGGATTGTCAGTCGACATAGCACTGAAAGAAAGCTGCTCGCTGGTCGGCGTTTTGGACCATTACGGCACACTCCGCCCACCGGCACGCACCTTCCGCATGGCCAGATTCGGGTATATGACAAGCTGACCTTCCGCCTCACCGCTACAGCCTGGAGCGAGTGTTTTCGACAAGGCTCTATGGAGCACACCCGAAACAAAGGTGGGCACTTTGATGAGCGAATCTCCGCTTGCGCGGCGCGCCGTCGGCGCTTTGATGCCGCTCCGGTATTACGCGCCACGACCATGCATCCGGCGCCCGCTGACTGACGTTCCCTTCCCGGCGATACCTGCCATTGACGTCCACAACCACCTTGGCCGCTGGCTGACCGAAGACGGCGGCTGGATGGCGCCGGACGTCGGCGAGCTCATCGAGACCATGGATGAAGTGGGCCTGGCGGCGATGGTGAACCTGGACGGACGTTGGGGCAGAGAGCTGGACGAGAACATAGCCCGCTACGACGCCGCCTATCCCGGCCGGTTCGCTACATTCGCGCACCTGAACTGGGGCCGCCTGCTCGAGGACCGCCCGGACAGAGCGCTCGTGGACGACATGCGACGGGCTCGCGACCAGGGCGCGCGGGGTGTGAAGATCTGGAAGGATCTGGGCCTGGCGATCACGGACGCCTCGGGCGACCGGGTACTACCAGATGATGAGCGGATCGCCGATGCCTTTGCCGCTGCCGGAGAACTGGACCTGCCGATCCTGATCCACGTCGGCGATCCGGTGGCCTTCTTCGCGCCGCTGGACCGCTACAACGAACGGCTCGAGGAGCTGACCAGGCGGCCGGACTGGTGGTTCGGGGGGCACGGGAATCCGACGTTCGACCGTCTCATGGAGGCGCTCGCCACGGTAGTGCGCCGGGCCTCCGGGACGAAATTCATTGGCGCGCACGTCGGCTGCGCGGCTGAGGACCTGGATTGGGTCGCTGCGCTGATGGACGAGTGCCAGAACTTCCATGCCGACCTTGGGGGACGGCTGGCCGAGCTCGGCCGCCAGCCGCGCCGTTTCCGCAAGCTCGCCGTGCGGCACCCGGACCGCGTCATCTTCGGCACAGACGTGTTCCCCTTCAACCCTGATGTAGTGCGAACCTACTGGCGTTTCCTGCACACGGATGACGAGTGCTTCCGGTACAGCCCTGGCGAGAAGGTCCCGCCGCAGGGTCGATGGGAGATCAGCGGCGCCGACCTGCCTGCCGAACTGTTGCCGGCGATCCTTGCCGACAACGCCCGTCGGCTGGTCCGGTTCTGACGCTAGCGGCATGGTTACGTGGATGGGCGGGTGGACGTCGAGGTGGGAGCAGTCTCATCGGGGGTTGGGCGCGCCGCGGATGATCAGGTAGGCGTTGCGGTCGAAGTAGGTGCGTTGCCCGGCTCTGTGGCGGCTGGCCCGCGGGCTGTCTTCCGGCTTTTTTGTCGCTGGTGTGCTGTGCGCCAGCGAGGGCGGCGCCCAGTGCTAGCACAAGCTGGTGGCCGGCCTGCAGCGCGTTGGGCAGCATGGTCGCCATCGTGCCGGGCTGGGCGAACGTGGCAGCGACGATGAGAGTGTGGTGTCCACGCGCCTGGTACCAGGCGGCCAGCAGGATGCAGCCGCCAGCGGCCGTATCGGACCCCGTCTTAAGGCCGGTGATCCCGTCCTGGCCGAGCAGGGTGTTGTAGTTGCGCACCACGCCAGCCACCGGGATGACGGCGCTGCTCAGTGCCACGATTTGCGCCAGGGCGGGTTCGCTCATCGCCGCCATGCCCAGGCGGACTTGGTCGGCGGCGGTGCTGGTGGTGGACGCGGACAGCCCTGAGGGGTCGGTGTAGTGGGTATCGGACATCCCCAGCCGGCGGGCAGTGGTGTTCATCTGGGCGATGAACGCTGCCTGGCTGCCGGCGTCCCAGCGGGCCAGGATCCAGGCCATGTTGTCCGCCGATGCCAGCAGCAGCGCGTCCAAGGCCTGCCGTTCGGTCAGCTGTTCCCCCGCAGCGACGGCTACCAGCGAGTCGCCGTTGCGTGCCTGGGTCGGGTAGGCAGCGGCCTCACCCGGCTGCACCACGATGCGCGGTCCAGGTTCACCTGCGCCGAGCGGATGGTCGCTGAGGATGATGTAGGCGGTCATCACCTTGGCGACGCTGGCGATGGGCACAACCTGGCTGGCGCCCGGGCCCGACAGGACGCCGACGCCGCTGATGCTGGCGGCCGAGACTCCGGATGCTGGCCACGTGATGGTGCCCAGGGGCCCGTTGCGTGGCGTGACCGGCCTGGGCTGGGCTGTTGCCGGCCGTGGAAGCGATGTTGCCGATGACGATGCCGACTGATAGACGAGGGTTCCCGTGATCGCAGCGGTGACGACGACCAGGCCGACGGCGATGGGCCCGAGAGTCCTGCGGGTCGTTGTTCGTGCTGATGAAGCTCGAGGCATGCCGCCAGTCAAGGCAGCCGGGTGTTACCAGCACGTATGCGGTTTTCGATACGCCGACGATATGCTCCCGGCTCGTAGCATCGAGGGCATGCGTGTGCTGATCGTCGAGGATGAGCCCTACATGGCAGAAGCTATCCGCGATGGGCTGCGCCTAGAAGCGATCGCTGCCGACATCGCCGGTGACGGTGACACCGCTCTGGAGCTGCTGAGCATCAACGCCTACGACATCGCCGTCCTCGATCGCGACATTCCCGGGCCCTCCGGTGATGATGTCGCCGAGAGCATCGTCGCCTCTGGAAGCGGCATGCCGATCCTGATCCTCACCGCTGCCGACCGGCTCGACGACAAGGCCTCCGGGTTCGAACTCGGCGCCGACGACTACCTCACCAAGCCGTTCGAACTGCGGGAGCTGACGCTGAGGCTCAGAGCACTCGACCGCAGGCGCGTCCACAACAGGCCACCCGTACGAGAGATCGCCGGCCTGCGGCTCGATCCATTTCGCCGCGAGGTCTACCGGGACGGCCGCTACGTCGCGCTGACCAGGAAGCAGTTCGCCGTGCTCGACGTCCTCGTCGCCGCCGAAGGCGGTGTCGTCAGCGCCGAAGAACTGCTGGAGCGGGCATGGGATGAGAACGCCAACCCGTTCACCAACGCCGTACGCATCACGGTCTCGGCACTGCGAAAACGCCTCGGCGAACCTTGGATCATCGCCACCGTGGCCGGCGTCGGGTACCGCATCAGCACTCAATCAGACGCCTGCCATGAGGGAGGGCACCGTGGATAGACCCCCCGGTTTGAGCGTTCGCCTCAAACTCACCCTCAGCTACGCGGGCTTCCTCATGCTCGCAGGCGCCCTGCTGCTCGCCGGCGTGCGGGTCTTCCTCCCGGGTCTTGTGCCCCCCGGCTCGATCATGTCCTTTCTCCTGCGCGATTTCCGTGCAGCGGCGGCCATCGTGATGGTGTTCCTGCTGGTACTTGGCCTGCTCGGAGGGTGGCTGCTTGCTGGCCGGATGCTCGCCCCTCTGGCTCGCATCACAGACGCCACACGCATGGCCGCGACCGGATCGCTCTCGCACCGAATCCGGCTACCGGGCCGAAGCGACGAGTTCCGCGAACTTGCCGACGCCTTCGACACCATGCTCGCGCGGCTCGAAGCGCACGTCGCCGAACAGCAGAGATTCGCAGCCAACGCTTCCCACGAACTGCGCACCCCGCTATCGATCACGAAAACTCTTCTCGACGTCGCTCGCCACGACCCGGCAAGAGACACCGGCGAGCTCGTCGAACGCCTCAGCACCGTCAACGCCCGCGCGATCGACCTCACCGAAGCATTGCTCTTGCTCAGCCGTGCCGACCAGCGGTCCTTCACCTGGGAACACGTCGACCTGTCGCTGATCGCTGAAGAAGCCACCGAAACACTGCTCCCCCTGGCAGAAAAGCACTGCGTCAGCATCGAGACGTCCGGTGACATCACCGCCACCATCGGATCACACGCGCTCCTACTGCAGATGACGACGAACCTCGTGCACAACGCGATCGTCCACAACCTGTCCGAACAGGGCACCGTGCGGGTCAGCACCAGCGCCCGTCTTGGGAGCGTGATGCTCACTGTCGAAAACACCGGCGAGAAGCTCTCACCGCAGCTGGTCTCGACACTCACCGAACCGTTCCAGCGTGGCACCAATCGCATACGAACTGATGATGCGGGTGTCGGCCTTGGCCTGGCGATCGTCAAGAGCATCACCCGGGCGCATGACGGAACGCTTGCCATCACTCCGCGCACCGGAGGCGGGCTCCACGTCACGGTGCAACTGCCGGCCACACCAACGCACACAGGCAGACTGAACGATCCCGGATTTGATGCCACCCCGGGGAAGCCCAGAGCGACCAGCTCGGAGCGATCCGGAGTCCCATTCGCGACCGCCGGGAGCGGGGCAGGTCGGCCCACTGGGGGAACTGAGTCGCGACAAGCCGCGAGACAAGCTCTGGAGTTATGTCCGCCTTCTTCACGAGCAGGCATTGTGCCACGGCCAGAGCAAGAGGGGCTGCCTGGCAGCCCGGGTGCTAGCTCTGTTCACCGTTCCCGGTTGTGTGGCTTGTGAAGGCCAGGTTCCCCGTGCTTCCGTCCGGAAGTATGGCGTTGGCGTATGCCTCGGACATGCCCTGCCCCAATGCTGTACAAGCAGCGACCGTGCCGGCCTGCACGTTGGCGAGGATGACGCCGAAGCCTGTGCCTGGTGTCGTGGCCCGCCCTAGATCACCTGGACCGTTAACTGACCCGGTCACCAGCAGATCGCCGCACCACAGCGGTGTTCTGGTCAGAGCGGCCAGTCTCGTGTGCGCCCAGGCCTGGGCGCCGGCCTCGTCGTAGCCATACCAGTACACGAGCCGAGTGCCGCTGTCGGCGACGCGAGCGGCGAGTTCGAGCGCTGAGCACCCACCCGGGGCGCGAACATCCGGATCGAACGGGTCGATGTGCACGAGCCCGGGCTCGCGGCCTTCGCCTTCCAGCCAGGCTGCCACGGCCCTCATCCCATCGGTCTCGGCCACTTCACAGTTGCGGAGGCCAAGTTCACGTGACCAGTGGCGAAGGTCGGTAATGCTCTCCTGGTCGAGATCACATAGCAGGTACTTACTGGCGTCGCCAAGCATCGTCATCGCCAGCAACGCAGAGCCGGGGTACAGGCCGCGCTCGCCCTTGACGTAGGAGGCGGTGATAGCCCGGTACCGCGACTGGTTTAGCGCGGCGAAGCGCGGGGCGACCTCCAGGAAGCGCAGGATTCCGAACTCTCGCTCCCGGTCGTGCACGACTGGGTACGCGCCCGAGCCCGCGTGAGTCTCTGCGTACCGGCCTGGAGGCTCTCGCTCCAGCACCTCGGCCAGCGCGGCATGTTTCCAGACGTCGGCGAGTTTCCCGAAATGCCGGTTAGCCATAAGTCGTTGGCTTCCCTGGTTGTCTTATGCGATCGCTGTTGGTCAGGTTGGTCTAGGTGCATTGCTGGTCGTCGTATGCGGTGGTGTTCTGAGCATCAATCCGTTCGCTGGCCCGAACCCGGCGCGCTCGTAGAACGGGATCGACCTCTCGGACGGGCTCAGCACCACGCGGGCGAAACTGTTCTCGTCTGCATAGCCAAGCACAGCGCTGATGAGCTGCCTGCCGATGCCTTGGTTGCGGTAGGCAGCGAGAACGAAAGCGTTGCCGAGGTATCCCCAATGGCTAGAAGGCCGCCCTGGCCGTGGCATTCGCTCGAAGATTGCCAAGTTCATCATGCCGACAGGGCGGCGATCGGCGATCGCGAGCCAGATGATCCGCCGTGACCGCTCTCGCTCGAGCCAGGCCGTCAGCCGCTGGTCGAAGGTTGGGTCCGTACGGTCGCCTAGCTGCTCCGCCGTCCACTCGCGTCGCAACCGGACGACTGCCGCATGGTCCTGCTCGCCGGCCGGGCGGATGAGAACTTCCATCATGTGAGCACAAGGTAGCCGGACGACGATCACGATGCTGAAAACGTGCGGCGGCACGTTAAATGGCTGGCGCTGCCCTCAAGATCGTTTAGCCTAATGCTGGCGCACGCGGCCACTAGAACCTTCCGTTGAGCAGGGTAGATGTGCACGGTCCGCCCTATCGCTGCTCACTGCAGGTACTGCCGCAGAACCGCTCACGACTCCGATGCGTCGCACATCACCCCAGGCGAATCGCACTCCGGGGTCGGCTAAACGGCGATCATCTTCATCCCTTATGACCGCTTGGAGGTCTCCCTTGGATGCAGTGCCAAGCACCAGGACTCCGGCCGACGTGCGGATCGACGTCCCGCTCGTACGCCGCCTGATCGCAGCGCAGTTTCCGCAATGGGCGAGCTTGGCTGTTGAGCCGGTCGAGTCCGCTGGCTGGGATAACGCGATCTTCCGGCTGGGATCAGACCTGACCGTCCGATTGCCGCGCCGCCACGTCAGCGCTGAGCACGTCACCAACGAGCATCACTGGCTTGCGGTCCTGGCACCCCATCTGCCACTGGCGGTCCCTGTTCCGCTCGGGCTCGGCGTGCCTGGCGACGGATATCCATGGCATTGGACAGTGTGTCCCTGGCTGACTGGAGAGCTCGCGGCCCTGACGCCCGTCGCTGATCTGGGTCGTGCCGCAATGAGCCTGGCTCGTTTCATTAGAGCTCTGCAGGCGATCGATCCGGCCGGAGGCTCCGTCCATGAGTTCCGCGGCCTGTCACTCGCCGCGCACGATCACAGCGCCAGAGCCTCGGCTGCAGTTCTGCAGACCAATCTCGATATCGCTCCGCTGCTGGAGGTTTGGGAGGCAGCACTTGCGGTACCGGCATGGTCGGGTCGACCAGTCTGGATGCATGGCGATCTTCATCCAGCCAACTTCCTGGTCGAGGGTCGTGAGCTCAGCGCGGTGATCGACTTCGGCCTTCTCGGTGTGGGCGACCCGGCATGTGATCTCGTGGTTGCCTGGACATACCTGTCGGCTGAGGCTCGTGATGTCTTCCGCAGCGTGCTGGCCGTTGACAATGTGACCTGGTCGAGGGGCCGCGGCTGGGCGTTGCAGTTCGGGTTGAGGGCTGCTGCATATTCGGCGGACAATCCCGTGCTCGGCGACATTGGCCGGTACACGGTCGCGGAGGTTCTAGCCGACGCAAAGCGAACCCCTCGGAGCTAGTCGACCGCGATCCAATCCCCGAAATGGGTCTATGAAGGAGCAGAAATGGAACCGCCACGCAGCCTGCAGCAGCGTAAGCAGGACACACTCGGCCGGCTCGAATCCGATGTGGACGCCTGGATCGCTACTGCCGACACTGCAGGCAATGGGTATCTGCTGCCGCTTTCCTTCCTCTGGGACGGTACGGGTGTGATCGTCTCGACGCCCCGGTCCAGCACAACTGCGCGCAATCTGAGTCGGGGCGGGCGGGTTCGAATTGGCGTCGGGCAAGTGCGAGACGTCGCCATGATCGACGGGATAGCCGAACCGATCCTGGACGACCGGATCAAGGACGCGTTCGCCGCTAAGCATGGCTGGGACCCGCGCAATGAGACCGATGACTACGCGTATTTCCGCATCGTGCCGTACCGGATGCAAGCGTGGCGGGAGGTCAACGAACTACCTGGCCGGACGCTGATGCGTGACGGAGCCTGGCTGGCCTGAGCCTGCTGGCGGGCGCACCTGGGCGGCGTGTGCGCAGCCTGTACTACGGGGGCTCATAAAGTGAAGGTCGGCCGATCTGAGTAGATCGGCCACCCGTTCCTGAGTAGCAGTGCTCAGGTGCGTGCACGTCACGTGCGGGAGGCTTGAGGGCATGGAACTCGACCCTTTGAGCCAGCCTGCTCGCCGGCCCGTGCGTCCAGGTCGGACGGTGTGGTCCGCGCTGGGCATCGCGGTCGCCGTGATCCTGGTGATCGGTGGCTTGGCGTTCGCCGGAGCGATCTTGGTGTTCGTGGTCGGCATGTCGCACTACGGGAGCAACAAGTGATCACCCGCATCCGCCTGGTGACGGTACTCGCGCGCCCGGCCGTCGTTCTGCTGCTGGCAATGTTCACCGCGACGGGTGCGGCGCAGGCCGGCCAAAGCCAGGTGAGCGTGCCGCTCGCCTTGGCGCTCATGTGCGTGGCGGGCTTCTTGTTGTTCTCTGTGGCCTGTAACGACCTGGCCGACGAGGCCATCGACCGGATCAATCTCCCGGGCAAACGCCCGCTGGCCGCCGGACTGCTCGGGCGACGGGAGTTCGTCGTCATCGGCGGCGCCGCGGGAGCTGTGGCGCTGGCCGCCGGTGCCTTGATCGGCTGGCGCGCGGTGGCTGTCGTGACCGCTGGGATGGCGGTCAGCGCGGGGTACTCGTTGCGACCCGTCCGGCTGGCCGACCGTGGAGCCGTCGCCTCGATGGCGCTCCCGGCGTGCTACGTAGCGGTGCCGTACCTGCTTGGCGTCCTCGCCGCTGGCGGTCGCCCGGGGCCAGGCGCGCTCGCTCTGCTGGGCGGCCTCTATCTCGGCTTTACCGGACGGATCGTGCTCAAGGATTTCCGAGACGTGCGCGGCGACGCCCTGTTCGGCAAGCGGACTTTCCTGATTCGCCACGGCCGCGTACCCACCTGTGTGTTCAGCGGCGGATGCTGGCTGGCCGGGACTATCTTCATGCTCGCCGCGACCCGCCGGATAACGCTGCCCTTCGCCGCGGCCGAAGTGATCTGCCTGGCCGGCGCGCTTGTCCTGCTCCGCGCTCTCGCTGCGGACCGCGGCGGGCGACGGGACGAGGCGATCATCTCGGCCATCGCCATCGCCGGCCGCGCGATGGTACTGCTGCTCCTGGCTCACCTGTCGATGAGGCCCGTCGGCCCGACTGCGTCTGGCGGGTGGACGACACTCTGGTACGACGTGGCTATCGCCGGGATCGCTCTGACATGCGCGGGCCAGGCCTGGACGATGGCGCGCCAGGGACCGGTCTCGCGCCTGGCCGTTCCTGCGTGGCTCGGCGCGGGCAGTGAGGCGAGCTGCGGCGTGAGCGTCGCCCAGGAGGCGGGCGAGAACTCGGCGGCCGCGATGGCGGATGGCCAGCAGGGTCCCAGCTGGCGCATTGTCGGAAACCGATCTTGATAAGGCAAAGCTGCACCGTTTCTAACGGCGAGTAGGTGCCGCTCGCGCGGCAGCCAAGTCTGATGGTGGATTGCCCCGACTAGCGCCGCTCTTTTCCGCTCGCGAAGTTAGCGTAGAACGTACGGTATCCACCATGGAGCCGCAGGTGCGGCCGCTACTTGGCCGCGATGGGGAGCTGGCGACCGTCGACGCTTGGCTGACACGGGTCGCGGCCGCCGGGAATGCCGCCTTGCTCGTTATCGCCGGTGAGCCGGGCATCGGCAAGACAACCCTCTGGGGCGAGGCGACCCGCCGGGCGGGCGCGATGGGGTACCGGGTGCTGTCGTCACGGCCGGTGCCATCGGACGCCGGGCTGCCGGACGTCGTGCTGGGCGACCTGCTGCGCGCCGTGCCGGACTACGCGCTCGGGCCGCTGCCGGTCCCGCAGCGCCGTGCGCTGCAGGTGGCGCTGTTGCGGGCGGACCCCGGCGATGGCGACCTCGACCCGCGCGCGGTCGGCAGCGGATTGACCGGGCTGCTCGACCTGATGATCGCCGACGGCCCGTTGGTCGTGGGGATAGACGACGCCCAGTGGCTGGATCCGGCCTCGGCGCGATCTCTCGCGTTCGCTGTCAGGCGGCTAGAGCACCGGCCGATCGCAGTGATCGCGGCGGTGCGGGTTGCCGAGGCTGGCCAGCGGGGCGGCGAGTTCGCCGCGATCGAGTCGTCCCTTACCAGCACGCGCATTGATATCGGCCCGCTGAGCGTGGCAGCGATCCACCAGCTGTTCCGGCAGGAGCTCGGCGGCTCGTTCCCGCGGCCGTTGCTGGTAGGCATACACCGCGCGGCCGGCGGCAACCCGTTCTACGCGCTCGAGATCGCCAGGGAAGTGCAGCGGGTCGGCGTTCCATCGCCTGGCCAGCCGCTGCCGGTGCCTGCCGACCATCGCGAGCTGGCGACGCTCCGGTTGCGCAGGCTGCCTCGGGCGACCCGCGACGTTCTGGCCGAACTGGCCGCCATGCCCAGCGCCGCCATCGGCCAAATCGATCTGGAAGCACTCGCGGCGGCCGAACGGGCCGGTATCGCCGTGGTGCAGCCTGGCGGGCGGGTGGAGTTCAGCCACCCGCTGTTCGGGTCAGCTCTCGACGCATCGCTGCCTGAGGCAGAACGCAGGAAGCTGCACGGGCGGCTGGCGGCCCAGGCGGGAGACCCGGTTGAGCGGGCTCGGCATCTGGCGCTGGCGGCGAGCGGCCAGGATGAGAATACTGCCGCTGAACTAGAGCGCGCTGCGGCGACGGCAGCCGCTCGCGGCGCCGCCGACGTCGCGGTCGAGTTGCAGGAGCTGGCGTGCCGGCTGACGCCGGAGATGGATCAGCAAGCGCGGGTACAGCGGAGCATCGATCTGTCAGACCGCCGCTACTTTGCTGGCGATCCGAACGGGGCCATGCGCGAGCTTGAGAGCGTGCTGGCATCCCTGCCGCCTGGTGATGACCGTGCGCAGGTGCTGCTCGGGCTCGGGACAATGCGCTGGGTGCTGGGTCAGGCCGACGCGGGCCTCAAGGTCATGGAACAAGCGCTAGCGGAGGCGCAGACTCCGGCGCTGCTCGCCAGCATTCACACTCGGATCGCTTCCGGATCCGATGACGCCGACATCGCGGTGAAACACGGCCAGGCGGCGCTCGGTCTCATGGACGAGAAGGCCGACCCGCACCTTTACTCTTACGCACTTCTTGTCGTGGCGATGTTCAGGCTGCACTCCGGCGGCGGCGCCGATCATGCTGCGATCGAGAAGGGCATGCGGCTCCAACAGGAGGCCGCTGGGTGGGTGATGAGCCCCGTTCCGGCGTTCTGGGCGCGGAACTTCGACGATTTCGAAACCGCCAGACAGCGGCTTGCGGACCTCATCGAGGCACTGCGCGAGCAAGGTGATCAGGCGCAGGTTGCGCCGGCGCTCACGCACCTGGCGAGGATCGAGGCCATGACCGGGCACATGGACGCCGCGCGCGCGTTGGCTGCCGAGGCACTTGAGCTGGCCGCTCAGACCGAGCAAGAGACCTATCTGGATGTTGCGCTGTGCGCTCAGGCGCACGTCCTCGCGTATGCCGGCGCGCTGGATGAAGCCAGGATCAGCGCCTCGGATGTGCTGGAGCGCCTGAGCGAACGCCCGGATGTCGTCCTGGAGGGCATGGCCAGGGAGGCGCTCGGACTGGCAGCGCTGAAGGCCGCCGACCTTGCCGAAGCGGACCGGCAGCTCACAAGGGCCGACGAGATCAACGACCTGGTGCATAACCGGGAGCCGGCGAACCAGCGCTTCCAGGCCGACCACGCGGAAGCTGTGGTCGGGCTCGGCGATCTGGACCGTGGCGAGCGGCTGGTAGCGCGGTTGGAGGCCCGCGCGGCGACCCTGCCGCGCCCTTGGATCGAGGCCGTCTCATGTCGCTGCCGCGGGATGATCCATGCGGCTCGCGGAAGCCTGGATG
>DATAEH010000200.1:0-19319 GCA_036258115.1 Streptosporangiaceae bacterium | reverse complement strand
CTGACTATCGGGCAGTTGGTCGGCGCGGTTTGTCCGCCCGGTTAGTTCGCACAGCCATGAGTGCACTGCCCGCAGCGGACGCACCGGACCGTTGCGTTTAGTCTTGCTGAGCGTGCCGGCGATCCGTCAGATCTTCGCGTTTTGCGGGGTACCGCGACCCGAACCTGGCCAGAAATTGTCGCTCGACCTCATCGAGCACGCGGTCAGTCTCGCCCGGCGACCGGGGTGCGCGACGCGCAGGCGGCCATCGATCACACGACACTAGCGTGGCCGGGCGGGAGTTCACGTGCGGATAGGTGCGGATGAGGCCAGGCAGCGGTTTGGCCGGGCGCGCGCAGCCAGGCTCGCGACGGTGTCCGCGGACGGCCAGCCGCATCTGGTGGCTGTGACGTTCGCCATCGACGGTGACATGATCTATACCGCCATCGACGCCAAGCCGAAATCCACGCGGCAGTTGCGCAGGCTGAGCAACATCGGGGTGAACCCGAAGGTCTGCCTGCTCGCTGATCACTATGCCGACGACTGGTCAGCGCTCTGGTGGGTGCGCGCCGACGGCACCGCCGTCATTGTCAGCGATGCCGCCGGAATGACGGCGCCGCTACGGCTGCTGACCAGGCGCTACCGGCAGTACGAGGTCGATCCGCCCCTGGGCCCTGTTATTGCGATCCGGGTAAGTCGGTGGACCGGCTGGTCAGCCAGCTGACGGCGCCGGATACCGGCCTCACAGCCTGGCGACCTGCGGTATGACCTGGCTGCCGATGACCTCGAGCGGGGCAAGTTCCCAGACGTTCGCTACCGCGCCGATAGCCGTATCGAAGCCCATCGCCGCGAGCTCGCCGAGCTGGTCGACGATCACGTTGGCCTTTTCGCCGTCCCGGCCGGGATCGAAGATGAAGTAGCAGGACTTGCTGATCTCGTCGTAGACCCGCTGCTCGGCATCGCAGTGCGCCCGCAAGACGTCCAGTTTGTGCGCGAGGTCTGGGGTCGGGAAGAGATTGCAGGCCTGCGCGTACCGTGCGACGAGACGCAGCGTCTTCCGCTCCCCTCCGCCGCCGATCATGATGGGCGGGTGCGGCTTAGTGAGCGCTTGCGGCGAGTTGAGCGGCCGGTCGAGCTCGAAGTGCGTGCCCCGATAAGGCGACTCGTCACCGTTCCACATCTGCAGGCAGATCTGCAGCGTCTCCTCGAGCCGCTCGAATCGCTCTGCCAGCGGCGGGAACGGAATGCCGAGTCCCTTGGACTCTTCCGCGTTCCACGCCGCGCCGATACCCAGCCAGGCACGGCCGCCAGAGAGCACATCGAGGGTGGTGACTATCTTCGCCAGCACCCCGGGCTGCCGGTAGACACCCCCGGTCACCAGGGTGATCAGCTTCGCGCGTGACGTGCACGCGGCGAGGTAGCCAAGCGTCGTGTACGCCTCGAGCATCTCGTGCTCGGGCGGGCCGACACCCCTGATCTGAAAGAAATGGTCCATCACGCTGATGAACTCAAATCCGGCATCGTCGGCCGTGCGAGCCACGGCAGCCAGATCAGCCCCGAGACTGGCCGGTCCACCTGGCCAGGTGAAGTCAGGTATCTGCAGTCCCACGCGCATATGGCGACGCCCTCTCCGTTGGCTGAGCGGCGCCGCGGGCTGACGCGGCGCTTTCGCTGGATGTCATTGTGCCCGGGATAGGTCCGCCAATCGGCCGCCGGGAGGCCGATGAACTGAGCGTGGCCTTTGGTCGCTCCGCGCGACGGCTGGCAACCGGGTGTAGCCAGGCGTTTTCAGGCGGCGACTGCCGCGCGGTCGTTGATGTTTGGAGGATTGCGGCCGGGGCAGTGTTGAGGATCGGCATGGGTCCAAATTGGATATGGTATCTATTTTCCGACATTAGGATTCCGACAAGGCATTGGAAAGCCCTCCGGATGCAAAGGAAGTGATCGGAATGGCTGGGATGCTGAGGGTCTCGAGGAGCCGCGGCGCTATGAGCGGTGTGCTGCTTGTGCTCCTTGGGATCTGGGGCGGGCTGATCCCGCTCGTGGGGCCGTACGTCCACTACGCCTACACGCCCAACCACACGTGGACCATCACGTCGGGGCGGATCTGGCTCGAGTTCCTGCCGGCCGCCGGAACGTTGCTTGGTGGCCTGATCCTGCTCGCGAGCAGGTTGCGGCCTATCGCCCTGCTTGGCGGTTCGCTGGCAGTCGTGAGTGGTGCCTGGTTCGCTGTCGGCGGCGCGCTGGCCCCGCTGTGGACACACAATCTGCACGCCCAAGGTTTCCCGATCGGCGGGCATATCGCCAAGGCGATGGAGCAGGTCGGTTTCTTCCCGGGGCTCGGCGTCGCGATCGTCCTGATCGCCTCGATCGCCCTCGGCAGGCTTTCGCTGGTGTCGGCCCGAGACGCCACCGTCGCCGAGCCTGGCGTGGCGACGGTCCGCGACACGGATGAGACCGCCCCGCTGAGCGGCGCCGGAGTTGGCAGTGACACCACGGCAACCAGCCGCTGGCCTAGCCCGCTTACGAATCCAATGCGCCGCGTTGCGACCTCCGAGGACACCGACCAGGCTGACGACGCCGCCGCCACTACCGCCGGGAAGTCCGCTTCGAGCGAGCCGATCAGCTCGGGCACCAGCAAGTCATAGCGGCTCGCTAACACGGCTCCGGTGGCGGGCCATGCGGATGGTCGCCACCGGAGCCATCGTTGGCCTGGCTGTCGCCTTCGCGCATACCAGGTGCGTGCACGGCTCATTCAGCACGATCAGGCCGAGGCCGGTGCCCGCGAACATCCGGTCGTTCTCCGAGATCTGCGCAGAAGACAGCCTGCGCAGGGTCGTTGTGCTGTACGTGTCGACGTACTGATGGCCGTTGGTGTGGAAGGACATCTGCTCAAGCCGTCCGCCCGCAAGCGCGAGCAGCGCACCGACCGGCCCCCTGCGGGCGTGCACGCCGCCGGATGGCGTCACGTGTACGAGGTAGCCCAGGCTCTTCGAACCGCGCGCGTCCTCGAAGTACACCCCTGAGGAGTTGGCCGCGACGTTGACGGGATAAGCCTGCTTGTCGACCACGTGTACAGCAGCGGCGCTCGTATTGATCCGGCTCAGCCTCGCGAACTCAAAGCCGCTGCTGTCGGTGCCCCAATCGGTCCATGACCACAGGGTCTGACCGACCACCAGCAGGCCCGCGATCGTGATCGGCGTGACGGGGCTGGTGAGCGTCCAGTGCCGGATGTTGGCCCCGCCCGAGCGGTTGTACTCGGTCACGGTCAGCCCCGTCTGCACGAACAGCTTCGATGAGCTTGCAGCCAGCGCCATCACTGCCCGGCTGGCGTGCAGGGCGACCTGCGGCGCGGCATTGCCCTTCTGGACGTAGACGACCGAGCCCCTGGAGTAGAACACGGCGCCGTCGGGCGCCTGCGTGAAGATGTTCTTGAAGATATTGCTGGTCGAACCGAGGGCGATCGTGGCGGTCTTGTGCAGCGACGGCGCAGTGCGGGCAGCCGCCGTATCCGAGGCGGCCTGCGCGGGCAGCGCAGGCCCGTGGCCCGCCGCGAGCAGGCCGGCGATGAAGACCGCCGGCATTCCCTTTTTCCAGGCATAAAGACGTGACAATGAGCCGCTCCCCTTCTGGCTGATCTGCGGAGGCCAGGCACGCAGAAATGCGGCGTCGATCCTGTTGGAGGCAAATCCTACAGATCGAGGGAACCGCGGGAATCCCAGGAATCGCGGGAATCCCGGGAATCCCGGGAATCGGAGGTATCGCAGTAGTTCGGGGAGCAATCGGGCAGGTACCCGGCCCGGGAATACTCGCGGTGAATCGTCGCCCAGTCGCCAGTCGCGCCGAGACCGGACAGGACGCTCGTGATACCCAGGTTGACTCTGACCACCGCCAGGAAGTCGGCGGGGATGTTCAGCCGGTCGATAACGTGCGCGTAGCGGCCGGATCTGGCGAGTTCTGGGCCGCGGAGCATGGCGGCGAAGTCTGGCTTGTATGTGTATGGCTGTGCAGATACCACGGGGGCGTGCGCGGCCTGGAACCAGGCGAGAAGGTCCGCCGCATGCGGCGGATTCGACGGGCTGACGTAGCCGGCCTGCGTGAGCACCTCGAGGAGTTGGCTGGCGTCTCCGTCCACGATGGCCCGCATCAGCGCCTGAACGGTGCCGACCTGCCGCGCCGTGTACCGGCGGACACAGCCGAAGTCCAGGAACGTGACGCCGCCATCGGCGTGGAACAGGTAGTTCCGAGGGCTCGGATCGGCATTCAGCAGGCCGAGCCTGGTCAGGCTCCCAGCCGCGAATCGGTAGATCACCTCGCCCCAGCGGTCCCTCAGGTGCTTGGGTGCAGTCTTGGCGCGCTCCCAGCAGTAACCATCGCTCAACTCCATCGTGAGCATCCGCGATGTGCACAGCTCAGGAACGGTGTCCGGAATCCTGATCTGCGGATGGCCGCGATAGGCCGACGCGAAGGCCTCCTGGTTCGCCGCCTCGACCTGGTAGTCGAGCTCCTCGACGATCCGCGCCGACAGCTCGCCGGAAATCGCGGCGATGTCGCGCTGCACGCACGTCATCTCGCACCCGAGCCGCACGAAGGAGGCGAGCCGGTCGCTGTCGAACAGGTCCGTGCGGATCGCCCCGGCGACGCCGGGGTACTGGATCTTGACGGCGACGTCGCGCCCGTCAGGCAGCGTGGCCGCGTGCACCTGGCCGATCGAGGCCGCGGCAATCGGATGCGGGTCGAAGTTGAGGAACACCTCATGCAACGGGAGCCCGAGCTCAGACTCCACGAGGTCGGCGGCCAGCCCGGCCGGCATCGACGGGGTGTCGTTATCGCATCTGGCCAGCAGCGAGCGATAGAACGCGGTGGGCTCGGGCGAATCGGCCGATGGCAGGTTCACCAGCGAGAGCAGCTGGCTTGCCTTCATGACCAGTCCGCGGGACCGGCCCAGCAGCTTCGCGTATCGCTCGGCAGCACGCCCGTGGCGTGCGGCGATGACCGGATCGGCGCCTGCCAGGCAGCCAGCGGCTTCGTCGTCTGGTTCAGCTGCCATCACCGCGAGGCCCACGACCGGCAATGCCTCCGCATGCCTGCCTTGCGCGAGGCAATAGCCGGGAGCTATCGAATGCGACAATGCACGCGGATAATACGCGTGCACATCGAAAACGCCCGGCTCTGTCACTGTCCGCTCCGTAAATGCGCATACTTAAATAGCGAGTCAGGCACAGTATGCCAGCGCCAAATCCCGGCGCGAGACCAGAACACAGACTGCGGCAACACTGTGCCGATTCGTACTCTTTTCAACAGTGATGGCACATCGAGGCCCGAAGAAGAAGGTTGATGGGCCGTCGCTGTTGTTCATTTCACGGGCACGGGCAGCCGGAGCCCCGGGCTGGGTCACGTTTCGGCCGGCACTATCGACCGCGAAGTTCACTCGCGCGATCTTGCCGCACGCCACCGCAAGCTAAACGGGCCGAGGCCTGGCGTGGGCGTGACGGCTAATGATCACGGGGCTGTCCCGCATGACCGGCATATCGGGCCAGGTCAGCGCGCGAGTCTTGTTGGACAAGGAAAAGATTTTGGTTTCATGTCGATCTGGCGCAGCACCGCTCGACGCATGGGCAGAACAGCAGCTGCGGGCCTCGACGCGGCAGCAGGAGCAGGACCGGTACCGTGGCCGGTCCGCGAACCGAAGGAGCACACCATGCGATTCCTTGGCTACACCCTGGCCGATCCGTCCGTTCCGATCCCGCCGCCGAGCCCTGACATGTACGCCAAGATGGGCGCGTTCATCGAGGAGGCAACCAAGGCAGGCGTGCTGGTGGCGACAGGCGGGCTCGGGCCGCTGGACGACGCCACCAGGGTCAGGTACGACGGCACGAACTTCACGATCCTCGACGGCCCGTTCTCCGAGGCGAAGGAGTTGGTCGGCGGCTGGGCACTGATGGAGACTCGCGACAAGGACGAGGCGATCGAGTGGACAAAGCGCTTCCTCTCCATCGCCGGGCCCGGCGAGTCCACGATCCGGCCGGTCTTCTGACCGCCACTTCCCGGCGGGGCCGGGCGGCACGCTGATCAGCGTCCGTCAGGCCCCGTCTGGCGTTTCGGGTCGCTGACCGGCGATGCTGGACGACCGTGATTTGCCGGATCGAGCGGCCGATGGTGGGATCGGTGCTCGTGACGGGCTCGCAAGCGCATCAGGCACACGCCGCGATCGAGACAGTCATCCGCATGGAGTCGGCCCGTCTCATCGCCGGCCTGGCCAGGTACGCAGGCGGGGACATCGGCCTGGCGGAGGAACTCGCCCAGGACGCCGTTGTCGCCGCGCTTGAGCAGTGGCCTGCCGATGGCGTGCCGAAGAACCCTGGTGCCTGGCTGATGACCGTCGCCAAGCGCCGGGCGGTCGACCTGTTCCGCCGAAACCGCGATCTTGAGCGCAAATACGCCGAGATCGGCGCCGATCTGGAGGGCGCCGAAGAGGACGGGACGGCGGACTTCGACAAGGCCATCGCGGACGACATCGACGATGACCTGCTCCGGCTGATCTTCACCGCCTGCCACCCGGTGCTGTCCGTGCAGGCCAGGGTCGCGCTGACGCTGCGCCTGCTCGGCGGGCTGACCACGGCCGAGATCGCGCGCGCCTATCTAGTGCCGGAGGCGACAATCGCGCAGCGCATCGTCCGCGCCAAGAAGACGCTGTCGAGCGCCGGAGTGCCGTTCGAGACCCCGGACGGGCAGGCGCGCCCGGCCAGGCTGGCCTCTGTGCTGGAGGTCATCTATCTGATCTTCAATGAGGGCTATTCGGCAACGGCAGGGGACGACTGGATGCGCCCCGCGCTGTGTTATGAGGCCCTGCGGCTCGGGCGCATTCTGGCCGGGCTGGCGCCAGATGAGCCCGAGGTGCTCGGCCTGGTCGCGCTCATGGAGATCCAGTCATCGCGGCTCGCGGCCAGGACCGGGCCCGACGGGAAGCCAGTCCTGCTGCTCGATCAGGACCGGAGCAGGTGGGACCGGCTACTGATCAGGCGCGGGCTGGCCGCTCTGGACCGGGCGGCAGAACTCGGTGGAACTCGCGGCCCGTACGTGCTCCAGGCCGCGATCGCGGCCGGCCACGCGCGCGCGTTCCGGCCCGAGGAGACCGACTGGATGCAGATCACTCAGCTGTACGCAGCACTCGCAGAGGTCATGCCATCGCCGATCGTCGAGCTGAACCGGGCCGTCGCGGTCGCGATGGCGTACGGGCCGCAGTTGGGGCTGGATCTCGTGGACCAGCTGGCGGCCGAGCCCGCGCTGCGGAACTACCACCTGCTGCCGAGCGTCCGCGGCGACTTGCTGATGAAGCTCGGCCGCACCGCCGAGGCGCAGACGGAGTTCCAGCGTGCCAGCGAGCTGACGGCCAACGCGCGAGAACGCGAGCTGTCCGAGCAGCGAGCCCGTTCCGCGGCGGACGAGTCCGCGCCTCCAACACGGCCAGACGCGGGCGCCTGACTCTCAATTGCCCGGCTCTTGATCAGACCGAAATCGAACTTGTGTTCTACTGGGAGCGTGAGCGAAGGTGCGCGGCTCGACCGGCCGGACTGGTGGCCTTATCCGGCGCGATGCCCGGCCGGCCACGAGTGGGGTCCCGGTCTGGTGATCGTCAGCTGGACGCCGTGTGACTGCCCTGGGGCGCTGACGCATCCCGGGCGCGGCCACCAGTGTGTGCGCTGCGGGACGCCGGGCTGCACGGCCGCGTGGTACCAGCCAAGACACGGCTGGGCGCCCGACAAGCGGGCCGATTAGCAGGATTGCGGCGTTCTGCGCCTGCCTGTCCTTCATCCACGTCACGCCAGCGCCAGGACGGCGCGCCTGTCAGACTACGGATCATGCAGACTCTGGTGGCAGATCACCCGCTCGTGGCGCACAAGCTCACCGCGCTCCGCGACGTCAGCACCGAGACCCCGGTCTTCCGCAGCCTGACCGACGAACTGGTCACGCTGCTCGCCTACGAGGCCACCAGGGACATCAAGGTGGAGCAAGTCACCGTCCGCACGCCTGTGGCCGAGGCCGTCGGAGTCCGGCTCGCCAGGCCCAAGCCGCTGATCATTCCGGTTCTGCGGGCCGGGATCGGGATGCTCGACGGCATGTCCAGGCTTCTGCCGAAGGCAGACGTCGGCTTTGTCGGGCTGGCCAGGGACGAGGAAACGCTCGTCGCCTCGACGTACGCGACCAGGCTGCCCGCCGACCTGTCCGGGCGGGACACCTTCGTTCTCGACCCGATGCTGGCCACCGGCGGCACGCTGGTCACCGTGTTCGAGATGCTCGCCGAGCGCGGCGCCGCCTCCATGACCGCGATCTGCCTGCTCGCCGCCCCCGAGGGCATCGCCAGGGTACAAAAGGCGTTCGGCGATGACTTCCCAATCCCGGTCAAGATCGTGGCCGGCGGCCTCGACGAGCGCCTGAACGAGAAGGGCTACATCGTCCCGGGACTTGGCGACGCGGGCGACCGCCTGTACGGCGAGATCTAGCCTCGTTGGCTCACCGCTCCGTGTCCGCGATCAGAAGGATCGTGCTGCTACTGGGGCGAAGACCAGGCGGGGTCGCGACCGAGCATGGCCAGGATCCGGCCCATCGGGCCAGCGCCGCCCGGCTCGGGCAGACCGGGCCGGAACGCGGCGCCGGGGCGCAGCCGTCGTTCACCCTCAGGAACAGCCTCGGCGACCGGCAGCGCGGCCTCCACCAGATCAGGGTCGAGCTCGTAGGCCTGACCGAGTGAGCGAGCGACATCCCAGCCGTGCACGACGTAGTCGATGAAATGGAAGCTGATCGCCTGCGGAGCGGGGAACTCCATCCCGGGCGCGATCTCCGGAATCGCGAAGCCGCGCTCCATCACGCCAGGCTCGGTGAACGCCGCGATGACTAGCTCGGCAGCCATTGCGTAGTCGGCCACCGGGTCCGGGCTCGGCGCGCCAGCCTTCCAAACAGCCAGATCGGCACCGCGACCGGCCGAAGCCGCCGCGAATCCCTTGTGCTGCACGGTCATGTGCGCGAGCAAGGCGCCGAGCGTCCACTCAGAACACGGCGTCGGCCTGGTCAGGTCCACGGCCGTGATCTTGTCCACCACGTCAACGCTGGCCCTGACTGCCCTGGCATCCAGATCGCGGACGTCTACTGAAGTCATCTCTACTCCGTCTCCGTATGATGACACCGATCATAAGCCTATGCTTATGATCTATCAAGGCGTATCTTGAGTCCATGGCAGCTGCTACCCCGGCCTCGGGCACCAACTCCCCGCAGTCCGAGCAGATACGGGCCAGCCGGGCGGGCGGCGGCGAGCAGGCGACCGAGCCGGACCGGCCGGACCTCGCAGCCATGATCGTGCCGTTGGGCCGGTCGTTGATGGCAGCCGAGCTGCCAGTCCTGCGCCATCACGGGCTGACGATGTGGGCTTATGTCGTGCTGCTGGCGCTGGGTGAAGAGCCGATAAGAACTCAGGCCGCCCTGGCCGAATCCATCGGCGCGGACAAGACCCGGATCATCAGCGTGCTTGACGACCTGCAGGAAGCTGGACTGATCACGCGCGCCCCTGATCCGGCCGATCGTAGGGTACACATGCTCTCCCTGACGTATGACGGACGGCGCACCAGGGCTGCCGCGCAAGCGGACATCCAGCGCCAGGAAGAGCGCCTGCTCGCGCGTCTGTCGCCCGCAGACCGGCGCGGCTTCCTCCGCGCACTCCAGCAGCTATCAACCACCCCGCCCGACTAGGGCAGGCTGAAGATCTTGGAAGATTCTCAGCAGATCTGCTGAAAAATCGCCACGATCACGGCAGCCTGAGCGCTGCCGAGCGGCGGCCCCGCGCGTCAGATGCCGACGGGGTGCCAGACGGTCTTGGTCTCCAGGAACGCGAGCATCCGCCGCGGCTCCGGCGCAGCGGCCCAGTCCTCGTCGGCGCTGAACACGCGCTTGACGTTGCTGGCCGCGAGTCGCTCAAGGTCGGCACGCTCGTCCGGCGGCACACCGGTCAGGTCGATGGCATTGACGTCGAAGTGGCCGGCCAGCACTGGCGCGAGTTCCGCGGTGTGCCCGGTGAGGATGTTCACCACGCCGCCTGGCACGTCCGAGGTTCCCAGCACCTCAGAAAGCGTGATCGCCGGCAGCGGCCTGTCCTGGCTGGCGACAACGACGGCCGTGTTTCCTGTCGCGATCACGGGCGCGAGCACGCTGGCGAGCCCGAGCAGGCTCGACTCCGCCGGCGCGATGACCGCAACCACCCCTGTCGGCTCGGGCAGGCTGAAGTTGAAGTACGGCCCGGCGACCGGGTTGGACCCGCCGGCGACCTGCGCCACCTTGTCGGGCCAGCCCGCGTACCAGACCCACCGGTCGATCACGGCAGCTACCGTCCGTCGGGCTACCGCGGCAGAAACCCCTTCGGCATTAACAATGCCCTCCGCGAACTGCCCAGCTCGACCCTCGATCATCTCGGCGACCCGGTAAAGAACCTGCCCCCGGTTGTACGCCGTCGCCCCCGACCATTTCCCCACCGCACTCCTGGCCGCGACAACCGCGTCGCGGACGTCTTTACGTGACGCTCGCGCGGCATTGGCCAGAAGCTCGCCGCTCCTCGCCGCGTAGACGGGGTACGAGCGCCCAGACTCGGACCGCGGAAAGGCTCCACCAACGTAGAGCTTGTACGTCTTGCGCACTCCGAGCCGGCCGACCCCTGACAGAGCGGTGGACGCGCGTTCTGCCGCGTCCGGCGAGTTGTTAGCGGAAGGCGACCGACCCTGAACGCCCTTGTTCTTCTTAGAGATTTCAGACATCCAAATACGCCGCCAACCCGTGCCGGCCGCCCTCTCGCCCGAAGCCGGACTCCCGGTACCCACCGAACGGGCTCGCGGGGTCGAACCTGTTGTAGGTGTTGGCCCATACGACGCCGGCCCGCAGCCGCTGGGCCATCCACAGGATCCGGCTGCCTTTCTCGGTCCAGACGCCGGCGGACAGGCCGTACGGGGTGTTGTTCGCCTTCGTGACCGCCTCGTCCGGCGTGCGGAAGGTCAGCACCGACAACACGGGGCCGAAGATCTCCTCGCGGGCGATCCGGTGGGACTGGCTGACTCCGGTGAACACCGTCGGGGCGAACCAGTAGCCCTTCTTCGGCAGCTCGCAGGGCGGTGACCAGCGCTGCGCTCCCTCGGCCTCGCCCGCAGCCGATAGCTCGGTGATCTTGTCGAGCTGCTGGGGCGAGTTGATGGCGCCGATGTCGGTGTTCTTGTCCAGCGGATCACCGAGGCGGAGCGTCGTGAGCCGGCGGCGCAGCCGCTCGACGACGTGATCGGCCACCGATTCCTGGACCAGCAGCCGTGATCCGGCGCAGCAGACATGACCCTGATTGAAGAAGATGCCGTTGACGATGCCCTCGATGGCCTGGTCGACCGGCGCGTCGTCGAACACAACGTTCGCGGCCTTGCCGCCCAGTTCCAGCGTGAGCTTCTTGCCCGTGCCCGCGACCGCCTGAGCGATCGCGATGCCGACCTCGGTCGAACCCGTGAACGCGACCTTGTTGACGTCCGGGTGCGCCACGACCGCTGCGCCTGTCTCGCCGGCGCCGGTCAGCACGTTGACGACGCCTGGCGGCAACTCCGCCTGCTGGCATACCTCGGCGAGCAGCAACGCGGTCAGCGGCGTGGTCTCGGCTGGCTTCAGCACGCAGGTGTTCCCCGCCGCGAGCGCGGGCGCCAGCTTCCACGCCGCCATCAGGAGCGGGAAGTTCCACGGGATTACCTGACCGGCGACGCCGATCGGGCGCGGGTCAGGCCCGAATCCCGCGTACTCCAATTTGTCGGCCCAGCCGGCGTAATAAAAGAAATGCGCGGCCGTCAGCGGGATATCAACGTCGCGCGTTTCCTTAATGGGCTTGCCATTGTCGATGGACTCGAGCACGGCGAATTCGCGCGAGCGCTCCTGCAGAATCCTGGCGATCCGGTACAGGTACTTGGCCCGCTCAGACCCCGGCATCGTTCCCCAGGTCGTCTCGTATGCGGTCCGCGCCGCGGCGACGGCGCGATCCACGTCGGCCGCGCTGGCCAGCGCGACCTTGGTCAGCGGCTCCTCGGTCGCCGGATTGACCGTCGAGAACGTCTTGCCGGACTGCGCTGGAGTGAATTCGCCGTCCACGAACAGGCCATACTCCGGCTCGATGGTCACGATGTCGCGCGACTCGGGTGCCGGCGCGTACTGCCAGCCGCGCTCCAACGTCAGCGCGGTGCCCGGGCCTTGGGGCGATTGCGAAGCTTTAGTCTCCGCCTGGCCGCGCGCCGCTGGCGCGCCGCGCCGTGCCGCCGCCTTGCGGCGTCCCGCATCGTCAGCCAAGACCGCCTCCCGCCGTCAGGTTCCTCATTCTCGCACGGCACATCGAGGGTCAGACCGGGCCTATTGCGGCCCGCGGCGCAGGACCCCGATGTGCTATGACGCTGAGTTAGCGCTATCAGCGCTATAATGGCGCTATGGCAACCATGCAGATCCGCAACATCCCGGACCCTGTTCACCGCGTGTATCAGTCCCGTGCCGCAGCCGCCGGAATGAGTCTGCAGGAGTACATGCGGTCTGAGCTGGTTCGCTGGGCCGAGCTGCGCACGCCCGCCGACATCGCCATCGAGGTCGACCAGCGGCTGCACCGCGAGGGCGGCGAGGGATTCAGCGTCATGTCATCCAGCGACATGATCGCCGCCGACCGCGAATCGCACTGAGGCCTGCCGGTGCCCGTGCTCGATACTTCGGTCGTGGTCGATGCCCTTGTCGTCGCAGGTCGCCCGGGTGACCTCGGCCGCGCTGAGCTGAGCAAGCTCAGCGAGCTTCCGGTGCCGGCGATCTTCACGGCCGAGGTCACGTCCGGGCTGCGCCGCCTCGTTCACCGTGGAGCGCTGAGTCCGATCCGGGCGGCAACGGCTCTCAGCGAGATCTTGTCGATCAGGACGCTGAGCTACCCGTTCGAGCCATTCGCCCGGCGGGTTTGGGAGCTCCGCGACAGCCTCACCGTGTACGACGCCTGGTATGTCGCGCTCGCCGAACGCCTCGAGACCGAACTAGTCACCGCCGACAAACGGCTCGCCGAGGCGCGCGGCCCCCGATGCCCTGTCCGCTACCTTGATACGGAACTCTCGAACTTAGTCAACGCTCAATGACAGCATCCGCGACAACTTCACTGCAGTTCACAGTGGGTTTCACACAGGCATACACTCGCAACGTGTGCCATCAATATTTGGTCAGTGGCACAGCAGGAGGCGTGGCCATAATGAGCGAACTAGCCGTCGAAAGCGCGCCAGCCGTCGAAGGCGCTGCCCGTGAAGCCGCAGAGGGTCAGGTTATCTACATCACTGAGGGCGGGAAGCGTCTAGCTGGCATCGTGCCCGCGGACATTGCCGCAGTCATTGAGCGCATGTCTGCTGCCGAACTGGAAGAGATCTCGACTGCTGCAGCCGACGCCGGCCTGGCTGATGTTGCTGAGGCCTTCGAAGATCTTGCTGACCGGGCCGCAGTACTTGAGGCACGCTCGGATCCCCGATCGGGCGTTCCGTGGGATCAGATCAAGGCTGAGGCCGGCCTCTAGGTCCGGCTGTGGGGTATCACATTAAGTTCCGAGCCGTGGCAAAAAGTTCCGAGCGGTGGCAAACGATCACTTCGCAGCGCTAGATGGAGTAATCAAAAGCGTGTGGCTGCGGCGATTGAGAAGCTCGTAGCCGAACCACGGCCGCCTCCGACGCTAACGCCCGTTACTGGCATCCCCGGGCAACCTCTGCGTCCGCCCAATGGCGCTTACCAAAGAACGACTATTCGAGCTGACCGCGCTGTCAATCGACGGTGAAGTAGTCGGGGCCCGAGTACTGACCGGTCAGCTGCTTGCGGCGCTGCATGAGCAGGTCGTTGAGCAGGCTGGATGCGCCGATCCTGAACAGATCGGGAGTGAGCCAGGCGGGACCAGCTGTCTCGTTGACCAAGACGAGGTAGCGGATCGCGTCCTTGGCCGTGCGAATGCCGCCGGCCACCTTCACGCCGACGCGCCGACCTGACGCGTGCTCGAAGTCGCGCACGGCCGACAGCATCACGAGCGCGACCGGCGGCGTCGATGCGGGGCTGACCTTGCCGGTCGAGGTCTTGATGAAGTCCGCACCGGCCAGCATCGAAAGCCACGAGGCACGTGAGACGTTGTCGAGGGTCGACAGCTCGCCGGTCTCCAGGATCACCTTCAGGTGCGCGGATCCGCACGCCTCCTTGACGGCGCGCACTTCCTCATAGACCTGGCCGTACCGGCCGGCCAGAAAGGCGCCGCGGTCGATCACCATGTCGACTTCGTCGGCGCCAGCCGCCGCGGCGTCGGCCACATCGGCCAGCTTCACCGCCAGCGACGCCCGCCCAGACGGGAACGCGGTGGCGACAGAGGCGACGACGACGTCGCTTCCTCGCAGCTCGGACTTGGCGACGGTAACCAGGTCGGGGTAGACGCAGACAGCTGCGACCGGCGGAACGGCGGGGTCGGCCGGATCGGGTTGCAGGGCCTTCGCGCACAGGCCGCGGACCTTACCGGGCGTGTCCGCGCCCTCCAGCGTCGTCAGATCGACCATGCGCACCGCGAGCTCGAGCGCAGCAAGCTTGGCGTCCTTCTTGATGGACCTGGTCGCGAGGCTGGCGGCCCTGGCCTCAGCGCCGACCTGGTCGACGCCCGGCAGGCCATGCAGGACCTGGCGCAGGCCCGCATCTGACGTCGCGACGTCGGCGAGCCATGATCCTGCCGGGGACCAGCTCAGTCCCGGACGCCCGTCAGCTACCGCCTGGTCCGCACCGCTGCTCAGATCGACTGCCACAGCATCGACGCTACCTCGCCCCCACCGGCACTGAATACCCTGCCGTGCGCCGCCAGCCGCCACGCTCTTAGCCCGATCTGCTCTTCCCCCGATCTGCTGTCCGTTGAATAGGTCATACAGTCGCAAAACGGCGACCGTTCAGAAAGTAGATCGGGGAAAGAGCCCTGACCGGCGTTGGGCGCCGGGCGGATCAGCGGTCGTCAGCCCGGATGGGCGGGTTAGGGACGCTGGATGCCTACCGGTGGACGGGTAGTGACGGGGGGCGCCATTGCTGAGGCGAAGCCCGGCTTGATCACCGTATTGATCAGCGCGAGCCGCTCGTCGAATGGCGCGAACGCGCTCTTCATCGCGTTGATCGTCAGCCATTGCACGTCAGACAGGCCGTAGCCGAATGCCTCGGTCAGCGCCTCGAACTCCGACGACAGCGTCACGCCGCTCATCAGCCGGTTATCGGTGTTGACCGTCACCCGGAACGACAGCGCTCGCAGCATTCCGATCGGGTGTTCCTTTATCGAGCGCGCAGCGCCGGTGTGCACGTTCGACGTCGGGCACATCTCCAGCGCGATCCGCCGGTCCCGGATGTAGCTAGCGAGGCGGCCGAGCCGCGCGCTGCCATCCTGCTCGGTCGAGATGTCATCGATGATCCGCACCCCGTGCCCGAGCCGCTCGGCGCCGCACCATTGCACGGCCTCCCAGATCGACGGCAGCCCGTACCCCTCCCCCGCGTGGATCGTGATGTGGAAGTTCTCGCGCGCCACGTACTGGAACGCGTCCAGATGCCGGCTCGGCCGGTTGCCGGCCTCGGCACCCGCGATGTCGAAGCCGACCACTCCCTGGTCCCGGTACTTCACAGCTAGCTCGGCGATCTCCAGCGACCTGGCCGCCGTCCGCATCGCCGTCAGCAGGGCGTATACCCGGATCGGGCGCCCTGAGCTGCCTGCGGCAAACCCTTCGAGCACGGCCTCGACGACCTCATCTAGGCTCAGCCCGGCCGTGACATGCAGTTCAGGCGCGAACCTGACCTCGGCGTAAACAATGCCGTCAGCCGCGAGGTCTTCGGCGCATTCGGCCGCCACCCTGATCAGCGCGTCACGCGTCTGCATGACCCCGACCGTGTGCTTGAACGTCTCGAGGTAGAGCTCGAGGCTGCCGTGCGCCGTGGCCGCGGCGCTGATCAGGCCGCCGAGTTCGGCCGGATCGCTGGTGGGCAAGCCCTTATACCCGTTCTGCTCCGCGAGCTCGACGATCGTCACCGGGCGCAGCCCGCCGTCGAGGTGATCGTGCAGCAGCACCTTGGGTACCCGGCGGATCTGGTCGAGGGTCGCAGGCATGCCGACCATTCTCGACTATGAGATCCGCTCGAGCACTGGCGGGCTGATCACAGGCGGTTCAGGCCCGATCTCGATCGCGCCGCGCAGCGTGTCCAGCGCACGCCCGAATCTGGCGGGGTCATCTGAACGCAGCTCAAGCAGCGGCTGTCCTTGCTCGACCCGCTCCCCCGGCTTGGCGAGGCAGATCACTCCTGCGCCCGCGCTGACCGGGTCTTCCTTCCGCGCCCGCCCTGCCCCGAGCCGCCATGCCGCGGTTCCGACCGCGAGCGCGTCCAGGTCCCTCAGCCAGCCAGATCCGGCGGCCGGCACGACCCGGACGTGGTCGGCGTCCGGCAGATCCGCGTCCGGGTCGCCGCCCTGACCTGCGATCATCTCGCGGTACTTCGCCAGAGCGCGCCCGTCGGCCAGCGCCTCCGCTGGGTCGTCCTCGATCCCCGCGAGCGCCAGCATCTCTCGCGCCAGTGCCACGGTCACCGCAACCAGGTCGCCGAGCCCGGCCCCGCTGGCCTCGCCCTCGTCGGCGCCTTCGCCGCGAAGCACCTGAACCGACTCCGCCACCTCGACCGCGTTGCCGACCGCGCGCCCGAGCGGCATGTCCATGGCGGTCAACAGGGCAGTCGTCCGAACCCCTGATTCCGTGCCGAGCCGCACCATCGTCTCGGCGAGCTCGCGCGCCGCATCCCGTTCCCGCATGAACGCGCCGCGCCCGACCTTGACGTCCAGCACGAGCGCCTGTGTTCCTTCGGCGATCTTCTTGGACATGATCGAGCTGGCGATCAGCGGGATCGACTCGACCGTCCCCGTCACATCGCGCAGCGCGTACAGCTTCCGGTCGGCGGGCGCAATATCACCTGTGGCGGCACAGATAACGCAACCGACTGTCGATAGCAGATGAACAATTTCGCCCGGGGCTAGTCCTGCCCGCCAGCCCGATATCGCTTCGAGCTTGTCCAGCGTTCCGCCCGTGTGGCCGAGCCCGCGCCCGGAGAGCTGCGGCACCGCCGCACCGCAACTCGCGACCAGCGGAGCGAGTATCAGCGACACCTTGTCGCCGACGCCGCCGGTCGAATGTTTGTCCACGGTCGGCGCCGGGACCGCGCTCAGGTCAAGGCGCTGTCCGGAGCCGATCATCGCGTCGGTCCACGTGCGCAGCTCGGCGGGAGACAGCCCGCGGAAGAAGATGGCCATCGCCATCGCAGACATCTGCTCGTCGGCGACGTCGCCTTTGGTGTAGGCATCGATCAGCCACCTGATGTCTGCTTCTTCGACGAACAGGCCATCGCGCTTGGCCCTGATCAGGTCGACGACGTCAGGCATCGGCGTCATCCTGGTCGCTGGTATCGCGACGCTCGGCGAGGTCGGTACCTGTGAACGCGTCAGGCAGCAAACTGCCGAGCTCGCGCGGTCCTTGCTCGGCATCGATCAGAAGACCAGCGCCGCCGGCCTCAAGCAGCAGTTGCCTGCACCGGCCGCACGGCACGAGCGGTGCTCCGTCGGCCGCGACGACGCTGACGGCTACCAGCCTCCCCGCTCCTGCCGCATGCAGGGCGCTGACCAGGCCACACTCGGCGCATAGAGTAAGACCAAAACTTGCATTCTCAACGTTGCAGCCGGTCACGACGGCTCCGTTGGAAGCCTGGCCGGCTGCGCCGACTCGCAACCGCGAATAAGGCGCGTAGGCGTTGCCCCCTACCGCCTTGGCGGCCGCCCGCAACGCTGGCCAATCGATCGTCATCGGGATGCTCCGGGGTTTATAGTAGGCGATGTCAGCGTCTCGTTGATATGAGCGGAATTAGATGGATTTAGAAGGTATCGGGCGTTTAACGCCTGATTGTTAGCGTATCGATTTCACAACAGCACCGTACTGCCTGGTTTACCCGCTACCGCAACACCCGTGGCGGTAATAGATTCACTGGCAATCATCCCGGGGGGGAATCCCGGGGGGTCTCTTTGTGCCTTGGCCGGCCGGGCAAGATCATAGGCCGGTGATTCGGCGGCAGCGGGCCGCCACCGCAGAGGAGGTACCGTGAGAGGGAAATTCAAGGCCGCCGCTGGCCTCAGCGTGCTGGCGCTGCTGACCGCAGCGTGCGCGAGCGCCGGTAACGGGAACGGAGGGGGAGGCGGCGGATCGAAGTCGACCGGTGCCAGCGCATTCTCGGCCTGCATGGTCACCGACACCGGTGGTCTCGACGATAAGTCGTTCAACCAGTCTTCGTGGGCAGGCCTGCAAGCGGCCCAGAAGGCCGACTCGAGCATTCAGATCAAGAACCTGCCGTCAACATCAACCGCCGACTACGCGAAGAACATCAGCACGTTCGTCACTCAGAAGTGCGGAATTATCGTGACGGTCGGCTTCCTCATGGGCGACGCGACGAAGGCCGCAGCCACGACCAACCCGAGCCAGAAGTTCGCGATTGTGGACTTCACGTATGCGCCGCACGACCTGAGCAACGTCAACACGCTGGTCTTTAACACGGTGCAGGACGCCTTCCTTGGCGGATACCTGGCCGCTGGCATGACAAAAACCGGCAAGGTGGCGACGTATGGCGGCGAGCAGTTCGGCACCGTGACCATCTATGAGGATGGCTTCTGGGACGGCGTGCAGTACTACAACCAGAAGAAGCACAAGAACGTCAAGGTCCTCGGCTGGGACGAGAAGACCCAGAAGGGCACGTTCGCGGGCAGCTTCACCGACCTGGGTGCGGGCCAGCGGATCGCCAACACGTTCATCAGCGAGGGCGCCGACATCATCTTCCCGGTCGCTGGCGGCGTCGGTCTTGGTTCGGCCAAGGCCGTCCAGACTGCCGACAACGGCGGCAAGAACGTCAACATGATGTGGGTGGACACCGACGGCTGCATCAGCGCGGCCGCCTACTGCAAGTACTTCCTCACTAGCGTGGAGAAGGGCATCACGGAGTCGGTGAAGACCGCGGTGCTCGCCGCCGCGAACGGCACCTTCAAGGGTGGCAACTACATCGGCACCCTGCAGAACGGCGGTGCGGTGCTTGCTCCGTTCCACGACTTCGCTAGCAAGATCCCATCCTCACTGCAGAGTGAGCTGAACACGCTCAAGACTCAGATCGAGAACGGCCAGATCAAGCCGGCCACAAAGAGCCCGGTGCAGTAGCCGGCCCGACACTGACTGTCTGAGCCGGGCAGCTGCCCAGGCAAC
>DATAEH010000199.1:0-9659 GCA_036258115.1 Streptosporangiaceae bacterium | reverse complement strand
CCATCCTGCTCGCGGCGACGGCCCTGGTACTGGCTGCGCCGCGCGCAATCGCCCGCAGGGGACTGGCAGCGACCGCCGAATCGGTAGCGGCGATCGGCCTGGTGCTCACGCTCGGGGACGCGTTCCTGATCCAGCGATTTGTCGGGCTGCGGCCGGGCGCGCTGGCAATTTCGGCGTTCTGCGCCGTGATGTCAGCGGCGTGGGCGGCCTATGGCGCCGCAACCGGCCTCAAGGGTCCGCGGCTGGCGGCGATAGGTATTGCCCAGCTGACACCGCCGCTTACGGCCGCCGGTATCGCTGGATTGGCCGGCGGGCACGGCGCGCCGATGGCCGGGCCGATCGCAACCGGGCTGCTGATAAGCGCGGCCTGTGACATCGTCCTCGCAGCTCGGTCCGGGCGGGCACGCAGCCAGTCCGCCGACGCCGAGCCTAAAATGCTCGCCGGACGCGCCTACGTGGCCGCTGCGGTCGCGGCGTGGGTCTGCGGTGTCGTTCTGGCAGCTGCCGGGCTGGCCTTCAGCGTGCAAGGCCCCGGGCCTCACCTGTCGTGGAGCGATAGCGCCTGGCTCGCGGTGGCTTTCGCGGCCGCTGCGGTTGTCGGCGTTCGCGGGACATCGAGCGTCTCATCCTTGACGGCGTTGGCAACACCGGCGGCCGTTATCTCTGGCGCCCTGGCCGCCGTCAGCCTGGCCATCCCCGCGACCATCGCGCTGCCCGCGAGCTGGGCGCTGGCCGTCGTCGGAGCGTGCGGCTTCTGTGTCAGCGCCGCAGCGCTGACTCCGTGGCCCTCAGGGTCGCGGGCCGGATTGGTGGGTCTGCGGCGCAGCCGACGGCTGGACGTGGCTGCCGGGTCGGCGACGATACTGGCGGCGGTTACCGCCGTGGCCGCGTTGCCCGCGGCACTGGTGGCCCTGATCCCGCCCAACCCCGTGCTGCCGGCCTGGGCCGGCGAAGGCCATGCCGGCCAGATAGCGAGTGATCCGCTGAGCGGACCGCATCTGTCCGGAGCGACCGTGTTGCTGGTGCTGTGCGCGCTGGCCTGCCTGCTCATCCGGTTCGGCTCGGCGGCGGCTCCGGCGAGGTCGCTGGCGCCGGCCGGTGCCATCGGCATAGCTGCCGCGACCCTCGCCGCCGGCTCGGTGCCGGCTGCCGCCCAGCTGACCGGCTGGGCAGCTCTGATCGCACTGACCGTCCCGGCCGCGGTCTTGCTCGTCGCGAGCACCTCGCCGCGTGACGTTCTGCTTGCCAACACTGCGGCCGCCTGCGGCAGCACAATCGCGCTGGCCGCAGCGCTATGGTCGCTGGCCGGTGCAGCGGCCACCATCGCCGAGCTGTGCACCCTTACAGCGATCTTCGCTGTCGTGGCGCTGCGTGCCAGGCGTGTCGTCCCCGCGGTACTGGCAACAGCGGGCGCGCTCACCGCGATGACCGGACTCGCCTGGGCCGTGCCGCTCGCCGCGGGCTGGCCGGCCAGGTACGCAGCGTTCGCGGCGCTGGGCGCGGCTATAGCGGCGGTCGCGGCGGCCACCGCGCTGCGCCGGGACCGTCCGGTCCAATCGGCCGTCCTTGACCTGGGTGCTATCCCTGTCGCGCTGATCGCGGCGGCTGTCACGGTCGGTCAGCGGGACATGTTCGCCTTCCTGGCGGTCGCCTCGGCCCTGGTTGCCAGCGGGACCGCCTGGCTGCGGACCGGGCCGAGGCGGGTCGTCGCGGTCATCGCGACCGGGTGTGCCGCGCTAGCGGCTCTCACGACGCTGGGACCCCCGCTTGGCCAGGCCCTGCTCGCCCCGGCGCGGATCCTCGCGCACCCGTGGCAAGGCCATGATGTCGCTGCTGGCGTTGCGCATGTAGTCGGGCTGCCGTTCGCGGTCATGGTGCTCGCGGCGAGCATCGCGGCGCTGGCCAGCGCGGCCGGAGCCTGGCGGGGGAGCGGCCGCACCAGCCTGGATGTTATCGCCGTAGCGCTGCCTCTGGTCGCAGCGCCTGCCGGGCTGGCCAGCCTGAACGGCGGGCTCGCCTACCTGGCCGTTGTCGGGACGCTGCTCGCCCTGACGCTGGGGCTCAGCGCGTGGGCGGCGTCAGGGAAGACCCTGGCGCCAGCCGGAGCCGCCTTGATCAGCTCGGTGCTAACTATCGCGTGGGCCCTTGCGGCGCCGCTGCCGACCATCTTGGTCCTCGGCTGCCTGAGCATCGCCTATGGCATCTGTGCCTGGCGATCCAGGCTGCCGGAGGCACGGATCGCCGCGAGTTGCCTTGCCGTTGTCGCAGCGGCGGCGTTCGCCGAGTCCGTGGTCTTGGCGGCTGGCCAGCCAGTCTGGCAGGCGGGGCTGGCGGCACTGGGCGTCGGAGCCAGCGCGCAGCTGGTCGCTGGCCTGCTCGCTCGCCACTCCCGTCGGGCGGCGGTTGCGCGAGCGCAGATCAGCGAGCAGTCGTCCGTCGCGGCTGAGGAGGCTGGCGAGAACGGCCTTGCGCTGAGAGCCGACATCGCGATCGAGGTCACGAGCTGGCTGGTGTCGGCCGCCGGTGTCGGCCAGTGCCTCGGACACCCAGGCACGGCCAGCGCTGCGACGGCCATCGCCGGAATCACAAGCCTGGGCATGGCCGTCAGGGCCGACCGTCGCCCGACGTTCTGGGCCGGAATCGCCCTCTGCTACGTGGCCTGGTGCATCGGCCTAGCGGCGAACGGTGTCACGATCCCAGAGCCGTACACCCTGCCAGCCGCACTGGGCGCGATCGCGGCCGGGTGGAGGGCCTCCAGGCGTGAGCTGAAGCTTCACTCATGGCTCACCTACGGCCCTGGCCTGGCGCTGCTGCTGCTGCCGAGCCTGGTCATGGCCTGGGACGGCACCAACTGGGTCCGCGCCGCGGCCGTCGGGGCGGCGTCCGTAGGTATCGCGATCATCGGAGCGCGGACTAGGACGCAGGCCCCACTGCTGGCTGGCATCACCCTCGCGGTGCTCGAGGCGGCCCGCGGGCTAGCCCCCGATGTCGTGCGCCTGATGCATGTGCTACCCGGCTGGGTCCCGGCAGCGGCAGGCGGGGCGGCGCTGCTGTGGTCCGGCGCGACATATGAGGCAAGATTGCGCAATCTGCGCGCAATCCGCCGCTCTCTTGCGTCAATGAGCTAGTTCTGCCTCGTCCGCCGGCGTGGCGCAGCGCCCCTAGTGTTCCGTTCTGGTCGGAGTGTGGCTAGCCTGAATGGAGAGACAGTCTAAGTTTCGTCTGATCACCTCAGCCGCGACTGAGCGAAAGCTCGGGCGCTTCAAGTTACAGGATCGATTAGTCATGCCAGTTGACCGGGAACGAGGAGTGCGGTTCGAGTTCCTGAGGATGCGCCCGCACGACCACATCGGCTGGGTCTTCGAGGGACGCAGCGAGTTCGCAGCGCTGGCCGCTCCGTACCTCACCGAAGGCGCAGCGCTCGGCGAACGGCTGATGTACGTCGCCGAGGAGCCGCGGCCCGAGGACACGGCCCAGCTCGCGACCATCGTCGGACCCGACCAGCTGCGGATTACCAGCATCGCAGAGACCTACGGCCCCAGCGGGATCGTCGATCCGCTCCGGCAGCTAGCCACATTCACGGATGAACTGGACGCCGCCAAGGCTGCCGGGTACTCGGGGCTCAGGGTCGCAGCCGACAACACCTCGCTGATCCGCGACGAGAAGCAGATGAAGGCATGGATTCAGTGGGAAGTCACCGCCGACCACACAATTGCCGACGAGCAGTTCACCGCCCTGTGTGCCTTCAACAAGGAGAAAGTGGGCAGCATTCAGCTGAACCAGATCGCTTCAGTGCACCCGCTGTCCTCCGCGTCAGGCCCAGTGCCGCAGTACCGGCTCTTCTCTGACGGGCAGGCCATGCATATCGAGGGGCGGGTCGACTCGTACGCCATCACGCAGCTCTGGCTGGCGCTTGAGACGCTGCCGGTGCGCGCGGACGTAGTGGTGGATCTCGCGACAACGCGCCTGATGGGTCCGGGGGTGCTTGCGGGTCTGACGCAGCTGTGCGACTGCGGCATCGGCGTCACGATCCGCGGCGACCGCGCGGCAATAGCGGAACTCAGAGATTCGCTAACACAGCCCTCTAGCCGGCTCGTGCTCGAGGAAGCCGGCTAAGCCTCGCGCAGGATCGTCTTCAGCGTCTTGATGCTGTTAGCGGGAGTCTGAGCGTCAATGCACAGGCGCTCCATCACCGCCAGGTAGCCGTCGACAACGTCCTGTTTGTCCAAGTACTGCGCCGAGGTCAACTGCTCAAGGTAGACAACATCGGGGATGTCGTACTCGGCGAAGCGCAGCAGGCTAAATGGCCCCCCAGCCGCTGCATGACCGCCGGCCTTGAACGGGATCACCTGGACGCTCACATTCGGCCTCTGCGACATGTCGATGAGATGCCTTAGCTGAGCGCGCATCGCGCTGGTGCCGCCGATCGGACGGCGCAGCAGTGCCTCGTCGAGCACCACCCACAGGCTCGGCGAATTTGTCCTGTCCAAGATAGCCTGCCTGGCCATCCGCAGGCTGACCCTCCGGTTGATCTCCTTCGGGTTGGAGTACCCGAGCATGGTGACGGCACGGGCGTAGTCCTCGGTCTGCAGTAGCCCGGGAACGAACTGGACCTCGTAGGCCCTGATCTGGCTCGCCGCCTCCTCGAGGCCGACGTAGGGCTCGAACCAGCTCGGCAGCACGTCGGCGTAGTCGTGCCACCAGCCTGGCGAATTGGCCTTCACAGCGAGGGAGCGCAGGGCCTCGCGCTCCTGCTCGTCGGTCACACCGTAGAACGTCAGCAGGTCGACAATGTCACGGTCTTTGAACCCCACCCGGCCGGTCTCAAGCCGGCTGATCTTCGAGTGAGACGCACGGATGACATTGCCGGCCTCTTCGAGGGAAAGCCGCTTGGCCTCCCTGAGTCGCCGCAGTTGGGCTCCGAGCAGTATGCGGAGCACCGTCGGGCTGCCTGAGCCCGGCGGCGCGATGACGCTCTGCACCGGGCCCCCATAGGGTCCGGCTGTTGTGACCATTGCATCCCCCTGCGTTGGTCAGCTGACGTAGGTTAACCCCAAGAGTGTCGCACGGCCGGCGGCCATTGCGCCATAAGCGCGACGTTAACCGCTGTGAAATGCCGAAAGTTCCTTACCCCGACCTTGTCGGCCATTGTCGGCTAGAGCGGCAACTGGCCTCTTACCCGAAGTCGCCGTCCTTCACACCGCGCAGGAACGCGTTCCATTCCGCTCTGGTGAATACAAGTGCCGGGCCGTCGGGGAACCTGGAGTTCCGCACAGCCACGCCCTCGCCGACCTGGGCGGCTTCCACGCAGTTGCCGCTGGGGTTACTGTGGCTGCTCTTGCGCCATGCCGCTGCGCGCAGCAGCGATGCCCGTACCCCGCTCCGAACATGATCCACTTGTCATCCCTTCGCCACCCGTTGCCCATCTCGCCTAGCCCATCTCCGGGATGATCGGGAGTAGTGGCCGATGTGGCATGATGTGCAAGCGCACGTGCATCTGCACGCCTCAAGAACATCATAGCGGGACGAACTCGTGCGAACACCCCCGACCGGATGTGCGATGGCACTTGCATGTGCACACCAATTAATGGCATCGTAACGGACGAGCAGGCCCGAATGGACTGGGCCGGAACCTCGCTTGAGTAATAACTCATGCAAAGGGACACGAAATAGTGACTTCCGCGCAGGCACGGGACTTGACTTATGGCAGCCCAGAGCTGCGCGAAAAAGGCGACCTGCGCGAGTCAATGAGCGTGCGGCAACGAGAAATGCCATTGCCGGTAGTCGCTGATCCGCATGAGACGGCCGCCGGTCCTTGTGAACTTGTCTTGAATCCGGGCGCTGAATCGGTGCAGGCGGGGCGCCAGTTTACTGCTGCAACCCTTCGTGACTGGCAACTCGACGATCTTGCTGAAGAGGCCGTCATCGTCGCGTCAGAGCTCATCACAAATGCCATTCGGCACGGAACCCGGTGCTCCGTTTCGCCGGCCATTGCCCCGACAGTGCAGCTTGCCTGGCAGCGCCAGGCCGACCGGATCCTATGCGTCGTCACCGACAGCAGTGACTCGCCGCCCGTGCTCGAAGAGGCCGACGCGACCTCTGAGTCTGGCCGGGGCCTCCAGGTCGTGCACGCTCTGACGGCCGCGTGGGGCTGGGCGATGCTTGGTGCCTGTCAGAAGGCCGTGTGGGCTATGTTCTTGCTCCCTTAGCAGTCGTCTCGATCCCCGCCCGCGGCCGGTCGGTTGAATGCGAAAAATTCTCTGACTAAGGTCAGAGAATGTCTGATGATCTCATGATCGACCAGGTGCGCCGCTTCAATCGGACGGTCACGCAGCGGGTTGGCGCGCTGAACGACGCATTCCTCGCGCGGCGGCGGCCGCTCGGCCAGTCGCGCGTGCTCTGGGAGATCGGGCCTGGCGGGTGCGACCTCCGGCGACTAAGAGCGCGGCTGGAACTCGATTCGGGCTATCTCAGCCGCCTGCTCCGCTCGCTGGAACGAGAAGGCCTGGCCGTGGTGGCACCGAGCGAAGGCGACGGCCGGGTCAGAACGGCCAGGCTCACCGACAGCGGGCTGACAGAGCGAGCCGAACTCGACCGGCGTTCCGACGCCGCAGCGGCCGGCATCCTGGGGCCGTTGAGCAGCAGGCAGCGCACAAGGCTGGTAACCGCGATGGCGGAGGTAGAACAGCTGCTGAGCGCGTCGGCCGTGCAGATCAAAGTGACCGATCCGCGGGATCCGGCCGCTCGGTCCTGCATGGCGGCCTACTTCGCCGAGCTGGCGGAACGCTTCGACGCCGGGTTTGACCCAGCGCTGAGCATCTCTGCCGATGACGCGGAACTCGCCCCGCCCGCGGGCCTGCTGCTGCTCGCCACTTTGCGAGGCGAGGCCGTCGCAATCGGAGCGCTGAAGCTGCACGGCTACGAACCGGCGGAGATCAAGCGGATGTGGGTGTCCAAAGCCGCGCGCGGACTGGGCCTCGGCCGGCGGTTGCTGACCGAGCTGGAGAGCCGCGCCGTCGAGCATGGTGCGCGCGTGGTGCGGCTGGAGACCAACAGGACGCTCGATGAGGCGATCGGCCTGTACACGTCTTCGGGTTATCGCGAGGTGGCGGCGTTCAATGACGAGGCTTACGCCGACCACTGGTTCGAGAAAGCGCTCAGCTAGCTGTCGGCGCCAGCGCGGCGGCCTGTCGTTTGGGGGCATTGGTGTCCTGTCGGCATTCTCCCTAAAGGCCGCCTTTGCCCATAGGCTGCCGCTAGAAGACGGCCAACGGCCGCTGTGCGGCTTGAAGACTGCAAGGCCGGGCAGGGAGCCGCAGGAGGGCGCGGGTGAGCGGGGCAACAGACGAGACCAGGGACGCCGATGGCTGGAAGCCCGAGGTTGAGGAGCTTGCCCGCCGGCGCGACATGTCTTTGGCGATGGGCGGACCTGACAAGGTCAGGCGCCAGCGTGATTCCGGCCGGCTCACGGTGCGCGAGCGTATTGACCGGCTCGCCGACCGGGGCAGCTTTGCCGAGATCGGAGCTCTGACCGGCTTCGGAAGCTACGACGACGACGGGAATCTGGTCGCGATCCAGCCCGCCAATTTCGTCGCAGGGACAGCCAGCATCGGCGGCCGCCGCGTCATGATCGGGGCAGACGACTTCACCGTGCGGGGCGGCTCGGGTGATGCGGCCATCCACGCCAAGCAGATCTACTCCGAGCAGTACGCGGCCGATCTGCGGCTGCCCGTGGTGCGGCTACTCGACGGCGCCAGCGGCGGCGGAAGCGTCAAGACGACCCTCGACACCGGCTACACCTACATCCCGGTTAACCCGGCCTGGGATGCGGTGGTTGGCAACCTGTCGCTCGTGCCGGTCGTCGCCGCCTGCCTCGGCCCTGTCGTCGGGCTAGGCGCCGCTCGCCTGGTCATGTCTCATCTGGCCGTGATGGTGACCGGCGTGGGTCAGCTGTTCACCGCAGGGCCGCCGGTGGTCAGCGGCGGCACCGGGGAGAACCTGACCAAGGAGGAGCTCGGCGGCGCGGCAGTACACCGGCGCAACGGCGCCATCGAGCGCTTCGCCGCCTCCGAGGACGAGGCATTCCAGATCATCCGCGACTTCCTGTCGTACCTCCCTGCCAGCGTGCACGAGACGCCGCCCGTCATCGTCGCCGACGGCGTTCAGGGGGAGCGAGACGACTCGCCCAGCCGGCGGGCCGACTCGCTGATCGACGCTGTCCCGCGCGATACCAGGCTGCCGTACCGGATCGAGCCGATTCTCGACGCGATCTTCGATCTCGGCTCGGTGTTCAGGTACGCGGAGTACGGGGGTGCGACGGTCACGGCCATGGCCAGGCTCGACGGCCACCCCGTCGGCGTGATAGCTACCGACCCTTACCGCGGGACCACGATGTCGCCGGAGGGGTCACTGGCGCTAACTCGACTTGTCGATATTTGCGAGACCTTCCATCTGCCGCTCGTCAGCCTCACCGACCAGGGCGGCATCACCATCGGCCGCGTGGCCGAGGAGAGAGGCACGATCAGGCATGCGGCGCGCGCCATCACGGCCGTCTACCAGGCCAGGGTTCCCCAAGCCGAGCTGATCGTCCGCCGGGTCTACGGGGTCGCCGGGGCCGGGATGATCAACAGGCACCGTGTCGGGCGCAGCTGGGCCTGGCCATCCGGCGACTGGGGTTCGCTACCGGTCCAGGGCGGCGCCGAGGCTGCATTCCGCGCACAGATCGAGGCAGCTGCCGATGCCGTAACCGAGATCGAGCGGATCCGCCGGACCCTGGCGGCGGTCACCTCGCCGTTCCGCACTGCCGAGCGATTCGGCGTGCAGGACATGATCGACCCGCGCGACAGCCGACCGCTGCTGTGCGAGTGGGTGCGGGACGCCTACCGCGTTCTGCCTGAGCTTATTGGCCCGCCGTCCTTCGGCACCCGTCCCTGACCGTCCGGGCTCCGCCTGCGTGTCCTTGCTACCGTGCGGGCGTGGCTATCTCATTCAGTGACTCAACGCTTAGACTCCTCGACGGCAAGAACTATGCCGTGCTGGCGACCCTCAACGCCGACGGCAGCCCTCAGACCTCGGCGATGTGGGTCGGCCGGGACGGCGACGACCTGCTGTTCTCCACCGTGGAAGGCAGGGTCAAGCACCGCAACATGCTCCGCGACCCACGGGTCAGCGTGACCGTCCTCGACGCCGCGGACCCCGAGAACTACGTCGAACTTCGCGGCAGCGTGACGATGACGCCAGACATCGGCCGCAAGATCGACACGCAGCTGTCGTGGAAGTACGACGGCAAAGACCCCGACCCTGACCGGCCGGGCGCCGTCCGCGTGGTCGTCCGCATGACCATCGACAAAGCCACCGGCTACGCCGCCTGACGGTTAAGGCTGCTGGAAATTCTTGGTTGTCCAGATCTTCTCGCGCAGGTACTGCCGGACCTTCGATACGTACTGCTCGGCGGCCTGGGTGTGCCAGCGGCCGGCGAACCAGCGGCCGATGCAGCCCCATGCGTCACCGGCTTTGTAGGTCTTGCCGTGCTCGACTGTGTTGAGCCAGGTCTCGTAACCAACGAAGCAGGCACGCCAGATCGCATAGGCGGTGTCAGCGTTCATCGCCGTGGACTTGGCCATGCCGGGCCAGCTTGACTTCTCATAGGGATACCTGTT
>DATAEH010000198.1:0-3388 GCA_036258115.1 Streptosporangiaceae bacterium | reverse complement strand
GCTGCATCGCGTGCCGCACGATTCGCAAGCCGGCGTAGTCGTGCAGCATCTCTAATGCGCGTTCTTCACTGATCCGCACGGTGGGCTTAGTGGTGATGGCCAAACCTCGGATCACGCTGGAGATCTCGGCATCGATCAGCGGGGCGCTAAGCGCTGCTTGGACCGTCTGTACGCGACGTGCGGCAGTCCGTCCGGAGGACTCCTGCTCAAGACCGAGGAACGCGGCGGAGGCACGCGGCGGAGGCTGAAGGCCATGCATGACGGCGATTCCCGTGAAGGCCATGCACGATGCGGCGCGACGTGCCGGAGCGGGCGATCATGCTCAAATCAGCTTGGCGGCCCTTGAGGCAGACCCAGATCGGCTGACAAACGTGCTCTCTGAAGCACGCATGATTCCGACAAATCCGCAACGTCCGTATTCCACGCCGCCGCAATCGAGCGACCAACTAGCACGGCCAACTTCTCGGCGTCGTATGCAGTCACGGCCGCTTGGTCTCGACGCTAGCTTGATGGCGAGGCCGCAGCCCAACTTGTCAATTGGCATTTTCGACGCTGCCGACAACGCCGGCAGCCAACTCGCGCCTCTACGCTGCGGGGTTCACACAGCCATCCGGCTCGGTATGCCTCGACAGGCTTCACTTGAGCCGTTCTGGCCACGTCAGCGGCTACCTCGTCTGAGGTCCTTGCAGTGCTCGATCTGCAGGACTTCGAGGCCGACCGCCCGGTAGGACCGCGACTGTTCCTGTGCGGTCCTGAGTACTGCCGCCTGGACCTTGGGGTGACGGCGCCCCGGACGGGCTGTACGCCGACGCCGCTTGCGGCAGGCTGGCGCCGGCCACAGGCCCGGCCGCGGGCGCTGGACCGTTGAAGAATTACTGAGAGTGAAAAAGCCGCGAAGACAGCAATTGTTTGGCGCGATGCTGTTTCGAGGTGATCAAATCGAGCTGTAGGTCCCGTAGGTCTCAAGCTCAAATCGTCTCTCGAGGCAGAGTTCTACGAGTTCGTCTGAATCGCGAACGCCAGCCAAGTCGTCTAGCGACAGAACGACGATGGTGCGCTGCGCGTGGCCGTCGACCACGCGGCGAGACGTCGAACGGACCTTCGGGCAGATCGGTGGCCCGGTGCATTCACTGTCGATGGCCTTGGGACTGAGGTGTTCGGCGGACCCTCGGCAGGTAGGAAACAGGCCGGCGGTGACCAGCTTGACCTGGCCGCGCAGGCATACCGGGCAGCAAAGGCCGAGCGTCGTCCCGTGTTCAGACGTCGCAAGCAGCCCGGCTGATCCGTGCCGCCCGCGAGGCCGGCAAGATCCCGCCTCGTGAAACTGGAGTGCGGGAACGACGAGACGCACATGCCCTGCGCCAGGCAGGCGGGGAAGTTCAGGTGTCGCAATCGAGAGCAGGCCAGTGACCGGCTCGACCTTCAAGAGATGCCCGCACGGATCCAAGTGCCCAGACCTTCGTAAACGGCATCATGGCTCATGGTTCTGGGCCGTGAGGCTGGAGACGTCCGCTGGTAGGCAACTCGTGCGGCGTGGCGGCTATGCCTTCGAGCGCGAGGCGGACGCTGCGCTGCGACAGGTAAGCGAACTCGCTTCGCTGGACGCCGACCCGAGGATGAGGGCCAAAGTCGGTGACATGATCGTTTCGGCCACCCGGCGCGGCGGGCAGCTTCCCGACACGGCCATTGGTCCGACGCAAGGTCGGTGTCGGCCGTGACCCGGCGAGTCCGGACATCACCACCGGGGAATGGCTAGTCTCGTGGCTATCTGGCAAGGGCAAGCTGAAGCCGTCCGTGCGCCGGTCCTACCAGCAGCACATCAGCCACTACCTTGTGCCGTTGCTCGGCGAGGTTTCGCTGGCAAGGCTGCGGGCAGAGCACGTCTCCGGGGTGTTCGAGACGATCCGGAAGTGGAACAGCGAGATCGAGCGCCAGCGTGCCGCCGGCAAGGCACTAATCGTGCTGGACGGCGACGTCCGGAAGGTGTCGCAGGTCGTGAGCGACTCGAGCATGAATCGGATCTTCGCGACCTTGCGCGCGGCGCTCACTGCAGCCGTCAGGCAACGGCTGATCTCGTTTAACCCGTGCGCCGCAATAAGCATCTTGAATAGAGCGGGGCGGACCGACGCGCACCATCACCACGCCAGGTCCGACGCGCACCATCATCACGCCAGGTCCGACGCGTACCAAGACCGCCTACCGACCGCCTCCTGCACCGCCGGGCGGCGCCTCGCCTGGCCCTGCGTCGGGCGCGAACCAGATCATCGCCCGGTTCAGCGGCACCGGCACCCAGAACACGGCGGCGTTCACGACCCCCAGCCGCTGGCATCTGTCCTGGAAGTATCGGGACTGCCCCGGCGGCAAGTCCAACTTCATCGTGGAGGAGTACAACACGGACGGCAGCCTGGATATCAACGGGATCTCAATCAACGAGCTCGGCAGCGGGCGAGGACCAGTTGCCAGCTACGCCTACCGGGATGCCGGAACCCACTACCTCCCGGTCAACACCGAAGGCTGCCATTGCTCGCTCGTCCCCGTAACCGGCTGACCGCGAGACGCGGCGCCAGGACTTGACGGCATGCTCAGGGCGAGCGCCTGGGTCCTATCGCAGGTGTGCGGCCTCTGCCGTGATCAACGCAGGTGCGCAGGCTGCGGCTGCCGACGCAAGGGGGGGCGAAGGTCATCACGTCTCCGTCGTTCCGGTTCGGTCATGGTGACCGATCCGCGATCCTCACCCATCAGGCCCAGGGCGGCCACCATTTCAGCATTCGCGCCTCGGCAACCATGCGCCGCATCTCCTCGGGCACGACCACGGGGACGCGCGGGTCGTCGCGGATATCTAGCCTGCGCAGGATGCGGTCGATGCACTCGGCCAGTGTCTGCCCCTGCGCCTCGCCGATCCGCACGTACGGCCGCTCGTCGATGCCGAGCCTCACCGTCGTCGCGCAGAGCGCCGCAGTGCGGTCCGTCGCCCGCTCGGCCGGCCTGATCCGCGTCACGCCGTTGGTACCGGTCGCTGGCGATCCAGCCGAGCAGTGGCAGGGGCCTAGGCGGGTCGGGCGGTGGGGATCAGGCCGATGCGGGCGGCGGGCAGGCTGTCGAGCGCCTGGCGGATCCACGCATCGGGAGGCTGGCGGGCTGGGCCGGGGCGAAGCGCGAGGCTCGGCGCCGGGGCCGAACCAGTGATCGCAGCCGCGACGACTACGCTGCGTAGCAGGACTAGGTGTATTCCTCGGCGGTCAGTCGCGTCGCGCCTGGCAGCTGGAAGGCCCGGCACATCGCGGCTGACGGCCGGGTCGCCGTGACAGTTCCGGTGCGCCGCGGTGGGATCTTGTCGCTGGTGGCGCCCATTCCCCCAGCGGTCATCAGCTTTCACGGGACGGCCGTC
>DATAEH010000197.1:0-28187 GCA_036258115.1 Streptosporangiaceae bacterium | reverse complement strand
GGGATCACGGTGGTCCGCGCCGATGGCACGATCGCACGATCGGGCGGCAAGGTGGTTAAGAACGTCGCAGGCTATGACCTCGGCAAGCTGTTCGCCGGGTCGCGCGGCACGCTTGGACTGATCACGCAGGCCACCTTCCGGCTGCATCCATTGCCCGCACAGGTCGTCTACGTCGCCGCGGAAGGATCTGGCCCGACAGCAGCGGCTCACGCACTGCGCATGGCCACCGAGGCGGAGTTCAACCCTGTGGCGGCCGAGATTCACTGGCCGTCTGGCACCGCCACGATCGGTGTCTGCATTGCCCTGGAAGGCGATCCGGCCGGCGTCGTCGCGCGGGGAGAAGCGCTGTCGAGCATGCTCGGCGGGGACTCGCCGGCGTCCGTTCAGGCCGAACCTCCCGCCTGGTGGGGCAAGGGCGCGGCCGCTCAGTCGGGCGGCACGGTCCTGCAGATCGGGTTCTGGCCCGGGGACCTCGTGAAGGTCCTGGTCGAGTTGCGCAGACTGGCCGGGGCGGCCGGGCTTGACCCCATGATCAGCGGCTCCGCGGCCGCGGGGCAGCTGAGCGCGGCATTTGCCTCCGACCAGGACCCCGGCGCCGTGGCTGCGTTCGTCACAGCGCTGCGGGGTGCGGTTTGTCCTAACGGAAGCGGGCCGGATCTGCCGGCGGAGGGACCCCCGTCGAGGGCCAGCGTCGTCGTTCAGCACGCTCCGCCAGTGGTCGCGGCGCAGGTTGACCTGTTCGGGCCGGTGCCGTCGCTGCCGCTGATGCGCGCCCTCAAGGCCCAGTTCGATCCGGGTCGCATGATGGCGCCCGGCCGATTCGCCGGGGGGATCTGATGACCGACCCGACCGGCGAGCTTCGCGGCATCGTCAACGACTGCGTGCACTGCGGGTTCTGCCTCACCGCATGCCCCACGTACGAGCTGTGGGGCGAGGAAATGGACTCACCGCGCGGTCGGATTCACCTGATCTCCCAGCTCCTCGACGGAGCCGAGGCCAGCCCGGCCGCGGCCTCGCACCTCGACCGGTGCCTGGGCTGCATGGCCTGCGTTCCGGCATGCCCCTCAGGGGTGCGATACGACCGGCTTATCGAGGCGGCAAGGACCTGGGCAACAGATGCCGAAGCAGCCCAGCCGGTCACGTCGCTTCCGCCACGGTCAGCCAGGCAGCGCGCGCTGCGCGCCGCGATCTTCGCGACCTTTCCGTATCCGGGCAGGCTGAAGATGATGATCGGGCCGTTGCGCGCCGCCCAGCGAGCCGGCGCAGACCGGCTGCTGCGCGGCCGCCTCACCGAACGCCTTGCGCCCGAGGTCGCCGCCGCGTTGCGGGTGGCCCCGAGCCGGCCGGCCAGGAAAGAGCCGCGTGGCCGGATGCCGGGGTTCGTCGCGGCCAAAGGCGAGCGGCGAGCGGTCGTCGGCATGCTCACCGGCTGCGTGCAGCAGGTCTTCTTTCCCCATGTGAACCGGGCGACCGCGCGTGTGCTGGTTCAAGAGGGTTGCGATGTCCTCATTCCGGCGAGCCAGGGCTGCTGCGGCGCCCTGTCTCTGCACGATGGCAGGCGGGCAGAGGCACAAGCGTTCGCGAGGCGGCTCATCGAATCCTTCGAGCGCGCCGGTGTCGACGCGATCATTGTGAACTCTGCGGGCTGCGGCTCGGCCATGAAGGAGTACGCCGACCTGCTGCGCGACGATCCCGCGTGGGCAGAGCGGGCGACGGCGCTGGCTGCCAGGGTCGCCGACTTCAGCCAATTCCTGGCCCGGATAGGACCCGCCGCGACGAGGCATCCGCTCGACCTGACGGCGGCTTATCACGACGCCTGCCACCTCGCGTCCGCGCAGCGGATCACCGCACAGCCTCGTGAGCTGCTGGCCGGTATCCCTGACCTGGTCGTCGCCGAGGTGCCCGACGCGGGAATCTGCTGCGGTTCCGCGGGGATCTACAACCTGGTCCAGCCCGAGGCCGCTCAGCAGCTCGGCGAGCGGAAGGCCGCGTCGGTCGCCAGCACAGGCGCCGACCTGGTCGTGTCCGGCAATCCCGGTTGTGCGCTGCAGATCGCATCGGCGCTCGCCACCGCCGGCCGGCCAATACCTGTGGCGCACCTGGCCGAGGTGCTGGACGCATCGATCAGCGGCCTGCCGCCGAGCTCACTGCTCTGACATCAGCTGACGCCATGTGACGTCACCTGACGCCATCCCTCGCGGACCCGTACCGTCGATCGATCGGATGAATCCCAGGGACCCATCCGTGAATGTCGGATAATCCGAGGATCCATCGAGCGCGGCAGTGGGTCACCTGCCCTTCGTTCGCTAGCTGTGACCAGGGCAGTTGCAAGGATGACAGCGAGGTGATGTCAAATGGCGTCACTTTGGACTTGACAGACGTCATAGATGACGTCATGATGATGTCATGGAACTGTCACCGTACGTCGAGGGACTGCGCAGAGAGCTTGGCTCGCTGACTCGCTTCGCCTCCGACGACGTCGTCCAGGTAGCCGGGCAGCTGGCCGATGCGCTCGATTCCTCGGTCAGGCTGACCCTGCTCGAGGTGCTGTCGGCGGCCGCGGCGGAGATCACGACGCGCCTCGATGACGCCGTGATCGACGTCCGGCTCAATGCCGGTGAACCGGAGTTCGTCATCACTACCGTGCCGCAGCACGCCGAGCAGCCGGCCGAACCAGCCGCGGACGCAACGGCGGACGACGCGGGCACGGCCAGAGTGACGCTCCGGCTCTCTGAGGCACTGAAGGGCAGGGTCGAAGCCCAGGCGGCAGCCGACGGCCTGTCGGTCAACTCCTGGCTCGCCCATGCTGCCATCCGCGCACTAGAGGGTTCGCGGCCTGGTCCGCGGCCCGGACGCGGGCCAGGCCCGCGTGGCGGCGTCGGCCAGCGGATCACCGGCTACGCCCGCAGCTAGCCAACAAGACCACCCGATCATCACAACCACCCGCACTGGAGAGAACCATGCCAACTTGGGAATTCGCCTGCTCAGAAACGATCGACGCGAACGTCAGCATCGCCTCGGGCACCGTGTCAGTCACGGCGTCTCCGACCGATGTCGTCACGGTGGAGATCCACAAGGGCAGGTCGAACGATGACGATGACCAGCTTGCCGATGATGTCAGCGTCGACTACTCCGATCGCCACCTGGTGATCGCCGAGCTGCCCAAGCGCGGTCTCGGGTGGCGGAACAGTAACTTGCACGTCGCGATCACGATGCCGGCCGCCTCGCGGGCAGCCGTCCAGGCCGCCTCTGCGGACGTCACGTGCCGCGGCGAGTACAGCGGGGTGGACATCCGCGCCGCGAGCGGCAAGATCGACGTAGAAACCGTCCGCGGCCCCGCCGAGATCAGCACGATGTCGGGCGGCGTCCAGCTCCAGGAGGCCGTCGAGCCCACCGTTCAGACCGCCTCGGGACGGATCTCCATCCGCCACGCGACCGGCGACGTCATGACCAGGACGGCCAGCGGCAACATCGCGATCGGCGTGGCCGACGCGTCGGTCACGGCGCGCACTGCCAGCGGCCAGGTCAGGGTGCTCAGCATCACCCGTGGCCGCGGCGACCTGAATTCGGTGTCTGGCGACATCGAGGTCAGGGTCGTCCCCGGCACGGGCGTCTTCCTCGACCTCGCCTCGGTCACCGGCCGGGTCACCAGCGACCTCGCCTCGTTCGACCAGGAGGACGGCGACGCCGAATTGCAGCTGGTCTGCCGGACCGTCAGCGGCTCACTGCACGTGGCAAGGGCCAATTCAACGGAGATGGCGATCTGACCGCAGCACGACAACCCCCGACCACATCAGCCCGTATCAGCCAGGAAGGACCCAGAAATGTACTCACGTCAGCTAGAGCAGCTAGCCAGCCAGCGCGCCAGTGAGCTGAAGGCCACAACCAGGCAGACCAGGCCGGCCCGCCGAAGCCGCACCGCGACCAAGCCGTTGCGCCGGCAGACCGGATGGGCCCTGGTCTCGATCGGCCTGCGGCTCGCCGAGTCGGGCAACCGGTAGATCTCGAGCCATGCGGACGAATCAGGCCGTGACGGGCGCCGTGACCACGGGGTTTGTCACCACGGGGTCCACCAGCCAGGCGGGGTTGGTTTCACCCTCGGCCACGATCACCGCTGGCCCAGTCAGCAGGCTGGCCGTCGTGCTCGGCGCGACGGTCAGCCTGCCGCCAGGAACATCCACCATCCAGCACACATCTCCTGCGGCCGGCCATTCCCCGGCCGCGGCGGCCGCCGCTACGGCGGCAGCGACGGCGCCGGTCCCGCACGACAGCGTCTCCCCCGACCCGCGCTCGTGCACCCGCATCTCCAGAGCGTGGTCTCCGGTGACCCGCGCCAACTCGACGTTCACGCCTCTGGGGAACGCTTCGGGGTCGACCTCGGGGGATCCGGACAGATCGATGCCCGCCAGCGACTTGGCGATCAGGCAGACCAGATGCGGATTCCCCACGTTGACCGCAACGCCGGTATACCGGCGCCCGGCGATCAACGTCCAGCCAGGCCGGCCCGTGCTGGCTGGGCCCATGTCTACGGTCAGCGCCCCATCTGCCTCCAACCGGACGGGCCGTACGCCTGACCTCGTCGCTATCGCGATGTCTGGCCCGGCCTCAAGGCCGTGTTCGAGCAGGTATCGCGCGTAGACCCGGATCCCGTTGCCGCACATCTCCGCGATGCTGCCATCGGCGTTGCGGTAGTCCATGAACCACGGCGCGGACGCCGAATCGGTCCTGACCACCCGCAGCACGCCGTCAGCGCCAATCCCTGTGCGCCTGTCGCACAGCGCGCGGACCACGTCGGCCCCGAGTTCTAGCTGGTCATCCAGGTCAGGAACGACGATGAAGTCATTCCCTGTGCCGTGCCCTTTGGCGAAGCGCATCCTCAGATGCTAGCCACCCGCTAGTTCCGACTCCGCGACGGCGGTCAGCGCCACGGGCGTCGGCACCGGCTCTGAGCCGTCCAGCCAGCGGACTCTCGGATCCCGCCGGAACCAGGATTCCTGCCGGCGCGCGAACCGCCGGGTAGCCCGCACGGTCTCTTCCTCAGCCTGTGCCTCAGTCCAGTCGCCGTCCAGATGTCGCAGCACCTGCGCGTAGCCGAGCGCTCTGCTGGCGGTGAGGCCCGCTCGCAGGCCGCCGCGCGGCGCAGTCGGGTCCGCCAGCCGCCTGACCTCGTCGATCAGCCCGTCGCTGAACATCCGGCGGACCCTGGCCGCGATCCGCTCGTCGAGGCTCGGACGCGGGATCGCCAGGCCGATCTGGACGGCCGCGAGCACCGCGTCGTAGGCGGGCAGCGACGCGCTGAACGGCCGCCCTGACATCTCGATAACCTCCAGCGCCCGGACAATCCTGCGCCCGTTGCTCGGCAGGATCGCCGCGGCGGCGGCAGGGTCGGCCGAGGCAAGCTTGCCGTGCATCGCCGCCGGGCCAAGCGTCGCGAGCTCTCTTCTCAGGCGAGCGCGGAGCACGGGATCAGTTCCGGGGAAGTCGAGATTGTCGATCGCGGCCCTGACATACAGGCCTGACCCGCCCACCAGGATTGGGGTACGGCCGCGGGTCTGGACGTCCGCGATGACTGCCCGTGCCAGCCGCTGATACTCCGACACGCTCGCGGTCTCGGTCACATCCCAGATGTCGAGCAGATGATGCGGGACCTCTCCGCGCTCGGCCTTGGTCAGCTTGGCGGTGCCGATATCCATGCCTCGGTAGAGCTGCATGGAATCGGCGTTGATGATCTCGCCGTCGAGTGCTATGGCCAGGCGCAGCGACAACTCGGACTTACCGGCAGCAGTCGGCCCCACGACCGCGACAACTGGCTGCGGCATGGGCTGTCAGCTGCGTAGCGCGGGGATGCCGAGCAGGACCGGCTCCTTGGCACCCGCATCGGCTGCCTCGCCCCCGGCGCGAGCCTCCCACGCATCGCCCCCGCGGGTCCGTCGCACGCCGAGCGGCGGATTGTCAGCGATGAGGTAATGCGGCGCGGCGGCGGACACGACCGTGGCCACCACGTCTCCCGGACGCGGCAAGTCTCCTGACGCCGGAGTGAAGTGCACCAGCCGGTTGTCCTTGGCGCGACCGGACATCCGGTGCGTGGCACCGTCTTTCCGGCCTTCACCATCTGCCACCATGACCTCGACCTCGCTGCCGACCAGGGCCTGATTCTCCGTGAGAGCGACTTCCTCCACCAGCGCGACCAGCCGGCCGTAACGCTCGGCGACGACCTCAGGGCGGACCTGATCGTCCATCGTGGCCGCGGGTGTTCCCGGCCGGATCGAGTACTGGAACGTGAAGGCACCGGAGAACCTGGCCTGCCGGACGATGTCGAGCGTGTCGGCGAAGTCTTGTTCTGTCTCGCCAGGGAACCCGACGATGATGTCGCTGGTAATCGCCGCGCCGGGAATCGCAGCCCTGACCTTGTCCAGGATCGCCAGGTAGGAGTCGCGACGGTAGGCCCTGCGCATCCGGCGGAGCACAGCGTTCGACCCCGACTGCAGCGGCATGTGCAATTGCGGCATCACGTTCGCGGTTTCCGCCATAGCGGCGATCACGTCATCTGTGAAATCACGGGGATGCGGGGAGGTGAACCGGACGCGCTCGAGCCCGTCGATCTCCCCGCAGGCACGTAGCAGCTTGCCGAAAGCGAGACGATCGCCGAAGCCGACCCCGTAAGAATTGACGTTCTGCCCCAGCAGCGTGACCTCGAGAACTCCGTCCGCGACCAGCATCTCGATCTCGGCGAGCACGTCGCCTGGCCTGCGGTCTTCCTCGCGGCCGCGAAGGCTCGGCACGATGCAGAACGTGCAGGTGTTGTTGCAGCCGACCGAGATCGCGACCCACGCAGAGTAGGGCGATTCCCGCCTGGCGGGCAGCACAGAAGGAAACCGTTCAAGGGACTCGGCGATCTCGACCTGAGCGCGCTCCTGCACCCTGGCCCGCTCGAGCAGCACCGGCAGCGAGCCGATGTTATGGGTCCCGAAGACCACGTCCACCCATGGCGCCCGGTCGGTGATGATCGTCCGGTCCTTCTGGGCCAGGCAGCCGCCAACGGCGATCTGCATGCCGGGGTGGGCGTTCTTGACCGGCAGCAGGTGACCCAGGTTCCCGTACAGCCTGTTGTCGGCGTTCTCGCGGACCGCGCAGGTATTGAAGACGACCACGTCAGCTTGAGTTCCCGCGGCCGACTTGCGGTATCCGGCGGCTTCAAGAAGCCCCGCTAGGCGCTCGGAATCATGCATGTTCATCTGGCACCCGTAGGTGCGGATTTCGAAGGTCCTCTCACCGGCTGTGCCAGGCATGCTCCTTAGCGTACGGGCCATTGACACCGCTGGCGTCCGGCTGGGATCGTCGGTCCACCCCGCGGCCCGCCACGTGCCCTCCTCTCCGCCCAACAGCGGAGGTTAGGGGTGCTGCTTCAGGGGCAGGCCAATGCCCGGCCAACCAGTCAAGGAGCCGCCGTGACCGAGCATGCCGCAGACTTGATCATCCTCGAGCCTGAGAAACTTGACGTGCCGGCAGCCGAGCTCGGGGAGGGACCGTGCTGGGATGCCGCAAGTCAGTCGCTGTACTGGGTTGACATCCCGGCCTCACGCGTCCACCGCCTCAGCCCAGGTGGCGTTCACTCGTCCTGGGATGTCGGGTACCCGGCCGGGGCGGTCGTGCCAAGATCCAGCGGCGGGCTGGCCGTGGCGGCTGGCAATGCGTTCTTCAGCCTGGACCCTCTGACCGGGGCCGTTGCCGAGCTTGCCGTCGCGCCCGGCCTGCCCGGCACCCGGATGAACGACGGCAAGTGCGATCGGGCCGGCCGCTTCTATGCCGGGACAATGGCCGCGGATGAGTCGCCGGGGATGGGCTCGTTCTACCGGCTTGACACTGACTTGAGCGTCACAGAGATCTACACCGGGATCGGCATCTCGAACGGCCTCGGCTGGAGCCCGGACGACCGGCGCATGTACTACATAGACTCCCTCGCCTACCGCGTCGACGTGCTCGACTACGACGTGGACACCGGTCGGATGGGCGAGCGGCGGCCGTTTGTCACGCTCGGCTCAGAAGACGTCGTGCCGGACGGGATGGCAATCGATGCCGAGGGTGGTCTCTGGGTCGCCGTGTGGGGCGGCGGCGTGATCCAGCGGTACGACGCGGACGGACGGCTGACCGGCGTCGTGCGCCTGCCAGCCGCCAACGTGACGAGCTGTGCGTTCGGCGGTCCGGATCTCGACATCCTCTACATCACCACGGCGGCCGGCCCTGGCCGATTGGCCGGAGCGCTGTTTGCCTGCGCCTCCGGCGTTCGCGGCATGCCCACTTTCCCGTTCGGCGGCTGAATGGATCGGCTCAGGGCATCCCAGCCACCGACTTGTCGGCATTCCCGGCGAACCGAGGTGGGCGGGTAGGGCACGATATCCCTATGACGGACAACGTGGCGGCGACGCCGGGCGATAAGGGCGAACCGGGCCACAGGGCTGAATCGGCACAGACCGGCGATTCAGGTGCAACGGTGAACCCCGCGCGACCGGCCGACGACGCCGCGAATCAAGGCCGCGCAGCCGCAGACGCGCCGTCCGAGGTCAACCCGGCCCTGCCACAGGTACCTTACGGCGCCTGGCCGTCACCAATCACCGCCGCGCAGGTCGCCGGCGGCCGGAACAGGGTCGCGTACCCGACCATCATCGGCGACACAGTCTGGTGGCAAGAGGACAAGCCGGAAGAGGGCGGCAGGACGACAGTCATGCGCTGCGGCCTGGATGGCGTGCTGACCACGCTGTTGCCCGCGCCGTGGACTGCGCGCACCCGCGTGCACGAGTACGGCGGCCGGTCATATCTGCCGGTCCGATCGGCCGTAGCTGAAGCCACACTGACCGCGGCGGGCCATACTAGCGGCGACGCCGACATTCCTGTGGTGTTCGCAAACCTCGACGACCAGCGTCTGTACCTCGCCGGAGCGGACGTGGCGTCCGGCAAGGCTGAACCGGTTCCGCTCACGCCGGAGCCGAAAAAGACGGGCAGCGCGTTCATGCCCGAGGGCGCAACCGGACCAGGCAAGCGCGCGACCGGCTCGGCGACACCGCTCGAAGCCCGAGGTCTGCGTTATGCGGATCTCGTGCTCTCGCCCGACAAACGGGAAGTCTGGTGCGTTCGGGAACGCCACCACCGCGGCAAGGTCTCGAGGGCAATCGTCGCCGTGCCGTTGGACGGTTCCGCGGCGACCGAGGCCACACCGGTCCGCGTGCTGGTGACCGGTCACGACTTCTTCGCCTTTCCGACGCCGTCACCGGACGGCCAGTGGTTGGCCTGGATCTGCTGGAACCACCCGCACATGCCGTGGGACGGCACCGAGCTGCGCGTTGCTCCCGTCGAGGACGGCACGCCAGGAAAGTCGCGCCTGATCAAGGGCAGTAATCGTGAGTCGGTGCTGGCGCCGCTCTGGCGCGACAACGCCAGCCTGTACGTGGCCACGGACTGGACCGGATGGTGGAACATCTACCAGATCGGCCTCCGCGGCGAACCGCCGCAGGCGCTGTACCCGGCTGACGAGGAGTTCGCCGACCCCCTCTGGGAGCTCGGAGCGCGCCCGTTCGCGATGCTCGGCGACGGCCGGCTGGCTGTCAGGCACGGCAGGGGCGGGGCCAGGCTCGGGCTCCTCGACCCTGAGACCTCCGAGCTGACCGACCTGGAGCTTCCGTTCACCGACTTCCTCGTGGGGGTATCGGCCGACGTTTCAGAGATCGCCGCAATCGGAGCCGCTCCGCTGGCGGCGAACTCGGTCATCAGGATCGACGTGACGACCGGCTCTTGCACAGTGCTGAGGGCCGAGTTCAGCGAGCTGCCAGACCCGCAGTATCTGCCGGTGCCGCGGCAGGTCGAGCTGGAAGGCCCATATGGCCGGATTGTCCACGCGCTGGTGTATCCGCCTGCCAACCCCGACGTGACCAACGTGCAGGGTGAACTGGCGCCCTATGTCGTCTGGGTGCACGGAGGGCCGACCGGGCATGTCACCGCGCGGCTGAGCCTGGAGAAGGCGTACTTCACCAGCCGCGGCATCGGAATCATCGACGTGAATTACGGCGGCTCGACGGGATACGGCCGCCTGTACCGGAATCGGCTGAACCGGGAATGGGGCGTGGTCGACGTCGCCGACGCCAAGGAGGCGGCGCGGTCGCTGGCCAGGCAAGGGCTGGCCGACGAGGCCAGGCTCGGGATCCGAGGCGGCTCAGCAGGAGGGTGGACTGCGCTTGCCGCGGTGACAACCGGGGCCGTCCACGATCCGGTGTTCAGCGCGGCGGTGTCTTACTTCGGTGTCTCGGATCTGCGCGGCTTCAATGAGCACACCCATGATTTCGAGTCGCGCTACCTCGACGGCCTGATCGGCCCCCTGCCTGGTTTCGACACCGTGTATGCCGAGCGGGCGCCGGTCGGTCACGTGAACGCCAACACCTGCCCGGTCCTGCTGCTGCAGGGCCTCGACGACCCCGTCGTCCCGCCGCAGCAGTCCGAGAGCATCGCCGCCGATCTCACGGCGCACGGCATCAGGCATGCATACATCGCGTTCGAAGGCGAGTCACATGGTTTCCGCAAGGCCGAGTCGATGATCACATCGCTCGAGGCTGAGCTGTCGTTCTACGGCCAGATCATGGGCTTCACCCCAGGCGATGTGCCTGAGCTGAAGCTGACCGACGGCGTCAGGGCCTGATCGCAGGGCCGGCGCTGGCGCGGGCGAGAGCGGAGCGCGCGGGCTAGCGGGCGTACTCGGTCGCGCGAGACTCCCTGATGACGGTGACCCTAATCTGCCCTGGGTAGGTCAGTTCGTCCTGGACCTGCCGCGCGACATCCCTGGCGATGACTTGTGCGCCGACGTCGTCGACGGTCCCTGGCTTGACCATTACCCGCACCTCGCGGCCTGCCTGCATCGCGTAGACCTTGTCGACGCCGGGCTGCGCTTGCGCGATCTGCTCGAGCCGCTCCAGCCGCTTGATGTACGCCTCGAGGGACTCCCGCCGGGCACCTGGCCGCCCGCCGCTAATTGCGTCGGCCGCCTGGGTCAGCACGGCCTCGACGGTGCGCACCTCCACCTCGTTGTGGTGCGCCTCGATGGCATGGACGACGTCGTCGTGCTCCCCGTACCGACGGGCGATCTCCGCGCCGACCAACGCGTGGCTCCCCTGCACTTCGTGCGTCAGTGCCTTGCCGATGTCATGCAGCAGCGTCCCGCGCTTGAGCAGCGCCGCGTCGAGGCCGAGCTCACTGGCCATCATCCCGGCAATGTGCGCGGATTCGACCAGGTGCTTGAGCACGTTCTGGCCGTAGGACGTCCGGTACCTGAGCTGTCCGAGCAGTTGCGTCAGCTCAGGATGCATGTCGGTGATTCCGAGGTCGATTAGGGCATCCTCACCAGCCCTGATGCACAGCTCCTCAATTGTCGTCCTGCTCCGCTCGTATGCCTCCTCGATCCGCTGCGGGTGAATGCGGCCGTCGGCGACGAGGCGCTCCAAGGTCAGCTTGCCGACCTCCCGGCGGACCGGATCGAAGCAGGACAGCAGCACCGCCTCGGGGGTGTCGTCGATGATCAGGTTCACGCCCGTGACGGTCTCGAAAGCGCGGATGTTCCTGCCCTCGCGGCCGATGATCCGGCCTTTCATGTCATCAGCGGGCAGATGCAAGACAGAGACGACCGACTCGCTAGTCTGCTCGCTGGCGACGCGCTGGATCGCGAGCGTCACGATCTTCCTGGCCCGCTGCTGGCCTTCTTTCTTCGCCTCGTTCTCGATGTCCCTGACCATCACCGCGGCCTCGCGCTTGGCCTGCTGCTCGATGGCCGACATCAGCTCGGTCTTGGCCTGCTCGGCGGTTAGCCCGCCGATCCGTTCGAGCTCGGACTGCCGTTCTATGTCGAGCTGGTCGAGATCTGCCTGCCGGTCATCAAGCTGCCTGCGCACCTCATCGATCGAGCTGGAGAGCTGATCGACCCGCCGGACCTCGTCGTCCAGCCGCTGCTCGCGTTCCGCGATCCTGGCCTCGCGCCGCTCCAGGTCGCTGCGCAGCTGCCTGATCTCCGTGGTGACTGCGCGCACTTCCTCGTCGAGATCGCGGCGCACCTCGGCGGCCCGTTCCGCAGCTTCTTCGGCCTTGCGGACAATGGCCGCCGCCTCAGCTTCGGCCGCCTCGAGCGTCGCCGCTCCCTGCTGCCGCTGCATCTCAGCATCACCGATCCCAGCCTGAGAGGGACCTACATCGTCAAGCCCAACCGGGTCGCCTCCCGCCTCTCGCGGCGTGGCCTCGCCTCGAACGGCCCGATCTGCCGCACCAACGACGAACGCGGCCTGGCTTGTGTTCGCGCCAACCGCAGCCCCAACCCGGCCCCGCGCGAGTTCTGGCGATTTCGCACCTGACATCGCGGACGCGCGGGAAGCGCGCATCATGAACATGACAGCCATAACCGCGGTGAGGACGGCGAGGGCGGCAATGATGGCCAACACCACGGCGATGCCATTTCCCACTTTTGCGCACCCCTTCCGCTAGTAAGACTCCGGTCATCGCCTTTCCGACGTCACGGAATCTTCCGTAGCGAGGGTTACCGCACCTGCGGGGTACGCCGTCCTAGCTGGGCGTGCCGAGAAGTCATGCCGCTTCCGCGCAGACCCCGGCACTGCCTGCCGTGCGGGCAGGAGCACCTGAAATCGTGTGCTTTAAGTTCCTCCCGGTCATCCGGTTGCCGCAGTGCTGACTGCCGTGCAGCCAGGCCAAACAAATGTCGTAACACCTCAGCGTGCGCTCACCTTGTGTCAGCGCCGCCAGGGGCCTTATCGCTATTCGTCCGTTGCTCATCATCCGCTGGCGCGGAGTAAACCTCACTGTCCGCGAGGCTAAGCCGGAAATAACAGAACGGTCAAGCTCAGGTGAAGCCGCAATGTCCGGTACCACCTCAGATCGGGCCGCCAGATCCTGGGCCACCTTCAGGTCAGTCAGCCTCGCTCGCCGCGAGTTCGGCATTGACGAACTCGTCCTCATCTACATCGCCGGCGCCTGAACCCGCATCCGGATGACGCTGCCTGTCCTGATCCAGCGCCTCTCGAACGACCCGATACGCCAACCCCGCCGGATAGCCCTTCCTTGCGAGCATGCCAACCAGCCGCCTCATCCTGGCCTGGGCCGGCAGACTCGCCGTGCTGGCGAGTCTGCGCTCGACGAGCGCTCGCGCCGTTGACAGCTCGGTCTCGGGGCTCAGCTTCGCGACCGCCGCCTGAATCTCGTCCCGGTCGACGCCACGCTGATTCAGCTCCGCCGCCAGCGCACGTCTGCCGAGACCCCGGCCGTGATGCCGGGATTCGACCCATGCATTCGCGAACATCGCGTCATCGATGAGGCCAACCTCGGTGAACCTGCCGAGCACGGCCTCGGCCGCTTCCTCCGGCACTCCCCTGCGCCTCAGCGTCTCGGCGAGCTGTGTCCTCGTCCGCGGTGCCGCCGTCAGCTGCCGGAGGCAAATCAGCCGCGCGACAGCCTCAGGATCATCGACCTTTCCATCGACGCTTTCGTGGTTTTCGCCCATCTAGCTACCTGACGGTGCCCCCGTCGGTCACCACTCCGAGGCTCCGGCGAGCAGGCTGCTCGGGCGGCGGCGTGACGTCGGCATCCAGCCTCGGCCCGACGCCGAGCTTCTCTTTGATCTTCTTCTCGATCTCGTTCGCCACGTCAGGGTTCTCGCGCAGGAAGTTCCGCGCATTCTCCTTGCCCTGGCCCAGCTGGTCACCGTCATAGGTGTACCAGGCACCGGACTTGCGGACGATCGTCTGCTCGACGCCCAGGTCGATCAGGCTGCCTTCCCGACTTATACCGATTCCGTACAAAATGTCGAACTCGGCGATCTTGAAAGGACTCGCCATCTTGTTCTTCACGATCTTGGCCTTGGTCCGGTTGCCGACAGGCTCGTTGCCGTCCTTCAGCGTCTCGATCCGCCGCACGTCAATTCGCACCGAGGCATAGAACTTCAAAGCCTTGCCACCAGTGGTCGTCTCAGGGCTGTTGTGCACGATGACGCCATCAGCGAGGTAGTTATGAGATCCCTCTACCTCTATGTCATACCGACTCATCTTTTGGTAATCGACCCGAGGCTTGATTTCCAAGACCTTCGCTGGAACAGGACGTATGACCGGTTCCATAAACTCCGCCTCAACCGCGAACTTGCCACGGAACCTGGGTAGGAGCTTGTAATCCATAGACGGGTGGGTGTATGGGGCTACAAGCTTCTGGAACTTCGCTGAAGCTGTCGTGGTGAACACCAAAACCGCCTTGCGGCGCGCTCCGCTCTGAACGAGCTTCACGTCCAGCCCGTGCGTGTCCCGTAGGTACTGTGTCAGCCTGTCCCGGGTACCTGGGCTCATGGCTTCGACGCAGATCGCAATCCTGCCCGATCCGCCTCGTGTCCGCTCTTGGACGCCCTTCGACCTGAGGGTGAAACTACCGTCGTCCATGTACCAGATCGCCAGCGCCAGGGGCGTCAGCTTCTTCAGATAGTCCCAGCTGAGATGCTTCTTGCCGTCTCCCTGATAGACGACTTCCCGGAGCTCACCTAGCTCCGCTAGTGGTGTGAAGTCCGCGAACACCGCACCTTTGGCGTTCTCCGTCCGGCAGTTAGGAATGTTCTCCAGCAGAGAAGCTTTCCATTCTAGGTACGGTGCTTGCTTCGCCCCATGACCCATCCTGAATCGAGCGCTATGATCTGTCGTACGTACTGGCTTTGACAAATTGCCGTCACCCATTACCGAGCCCAGCACTACCTGCCACTGCAAGTCGCCGAGATAGTGCGGCTGAGCGAGCATAACTCGATCACCGACGCAGATCTCTTGCGCTTCACGCCAGCCACCAGGGGTTCTGACCAGGTGGTTGCGAGTCAGGTCGAACGTTGATCGGCCACGTCCCTTGCCTGTACCTGACCTTTCGACCCTGAAATGCAAGAACTCTTCGGTCGTCCCATTATTGAACCAGTTTACGACTTTCTTAGATACGATCCTTCCGAGATCGGGATCATATGAAAGGACTTCTACGTCCATCTTTTGGTTAACGATCTTGCCAATTCTTTCCCTGGATCCGTCCGCGAGTGTTACGTACGTGTACCAGGATGCACAGCCGAACATCACGCCGATCTTCTCGCGCAGCTGGTTAATGAAGATCGCCGTTGTCTTTGTCTGGTTCAGGGCGCCAGCGACCTTGCGGAGAGCCTGGGACATGAGGCGGGCCTGCAGGCCGACGTGGCTGTCGCCCATCTCGCCCTCGATCTCGGCGCGCGGCACAAGCGCAGCGACCGAGTCGATCACCACGACGTCGATCGCGCCGGAACGGATCAGCATGTCCGCGATCTCCAGCGCCTGCTCCCCCGTGTCCGGCTGGGAGACAAGCAGCGCGTCCGTGTCAACGCCGAGCTTCTTGGCGTACTCGGGGTCCAGCGCATGCTCGGCGTCTATGAAGGCCGCAATTCCGCCCGACTTCTGTGCATTTGCTACCGCATGCAACGCAAGCGTAGTTTTGCCACTGCTTTCCGGTCCGTATATTTCGACGATCCGGCCTCGCGGCAGGCCACCGATACCGAGTGCCACGTCGAGCGCGATCGACCCGGTCGGGATCACCTCGACGGGTGCCCGGGCGTCGTCGCCGAGACGCATGACAGCGCCACGGCCAAACTGACGCTCGATCTGAGCGAGCGCGGTCTCCAGGGCCTTGTCCCTGTCCCCGGCCTTGATGCCGCCCGCCTTGTCGTTCGGTGCCATGTGAACTCCCGTCGGAATCGAATGGCCTGCGCCGAGCCGCTCTCGGCGGCGGTTTCCCGCTCTGCCACGCCGTGTCTTGCGCTGTCCGTGCTGACGCTACGCGGGCCCACCGACAGTTCGCTGCCACTGCGGCCGACCGGTCCGCCGCGGCTCATTTGAGGTCACGACGAGCATCAGCCGGACCACTCTAACGAACAATTGTTCGATCATGGTGACGACGCGCCGAGCGGCGGAAATTAGTCGCAACCGGCCAGGTACCAGCCCGCCGAGCCAGCAGCTACCTCGAAAGCCTGTTCGGCCATCGAGCTCTAGCGCGCGGCCTGGGTGAAGGCGTCGAGTTTCGCCCGAACCTCGGACGCGAGCCTCGCGATGTCGACGGGCGCTGAGGTGTCCACGCTGACCAGCTCGCCGATCCCCAGCGGCCTCGCCCACTTGGCCCAGGCCTCCGGCGACACCGCCCGGTGCGCCTCTGCGTGCACGGCGTGCCGGCTGACCCGTCGCTCCGAATACCGCCGCATCGCAACCGCGAGCGGGCACGCGCAGTGCACCTCAACAGTGTTCGCATCCAGCTTTCGCAGATGGCGCTCATGACGTTCGTCACCCGGCCAGAAGTTAGCTTCAAGCACCGCGGCCGGGGCTTCCGCGGCCAGCGCCCACATCAGCTCCATCGAAGCGGCGCCAAGCCGCGTCGACCAGGCAAGCTCGCCCGAGCCATCGCCGAGAACCTCGGCCAGCGTCTCCTTGATCCGGTCCTTGGCGAGCAGTGCGAACCCAAGCTCGGCGGCGAGCGGGCCGGCCAGGGCGCTCTTCCCGGCGCCTGGAGCTCCCGACACGAGCACCACTCGCCGGCGCACCTTGCTCATCGAATCGCCCGCAGCCAGACGACTCAGCGGAGCCGTTCTGGCACATTGAACGCAGTGCAGACCGCGCGCCAGATCACCTTGACGTCCTCGCCGTCTTCAAGCGCCTGGTTGACCGTGCGGTCGCCAAGACCCGCCAGGACGAAGTCCTTTGCCACGCTCTGGGCGTAGACGTCACCGAACTGCTCGTCCATCCGCCGCCAGAACTCAGTCAGCCGCACGGCCGACAGGCTACCCGGCCAAGGGATTACGCCACCCAGGCGATGCCCGCGACGTCGGCCGCGGCGCGCAGACCCCGGGTGGCTCCTGGCGGCACCGGCGGCAGTATGAGGCAATGACAGCCGATGCAGATCGAGCCTGAGTCCGCGAGCCTGTTGTTGCCGACCATGAGAGTCCGGTCAGGAGCGACGTTCAGCCGCTCGCATGCGGTCAAGAACGGCTCGGGCGCAGGCTTCGCCACACCCAGGTCGCAGGAGAGCACGAACGTGGCGACGAAAGCGTCCATGCCGGTCGCCGCGTAGCCGGCGTCGATGGACCAGCCCGTGTTGCTGACGATCGCGATCGGGATGCCCGCCGCGCTGAACGACTTCAGCACGGCAGGCGCGTCTGGATACGGCACCATCGTCAGGGGGTTGGTCTTCCACTCGTCGTACATCGCCTCGGCCAGCCCGGGTGCAATCTCGCCGATGGGGGCGTAGGCGGCCACGTAGGCGTCGCGGTGATCGGGCCTGGACAGGTTCCGCCGCCGCTTCTCCGCTTTGAGGGTCTTGCCGAGCTCCTTGGACCTGCGCCAGTACCGCGAAGCGTCTTCTTCGCTGATCTCGATGCCAACCTTGGCGGCCAGCGCCCGCACCGCTGCGACCGGAGACGTCCGGTGGGTCAGTGTGCCGCCGTTGTCGAACATGACCGCGTCAAATCGCATCGTTCCTCCGTGACCAACCAGCTAGCCGTAGTAGCGAGCCCCGATGTGCAGGTGATTCAAGATGACCGCCGCGACGACCAGCAGCACCAGGATGATGTAGCCGCCGATATCGACCCTGGTCAGCTCGTGCACGCGCAGCGATCCGCGCTTGCGGCGGGTCCCGAACCCCCTCGCGTCGGCGACCATCGCCATCGTCGCCGTCCCGCGAAGCGTGCCGACTAGCAGCGGGACGGTGATCAGAACCACGCAGCGGCCGGCCCGGCGGACGTAGTCCGGCCACCCGGCAACCTGGTACCACCGCGGCCTGGACAGGTCGTAGCCGCGCAGCTCGACGGCCCTGAGCACCAGGGTGGTGCGGGAGATCAGTTCCGGCAGGAAGCGGAGCGCCGCGGTCAGCGCGAAGCCGATCTGCGGCGGGGCGCCGAAACGTTCGAACGCCCAGGTGAAGTCCCCGACGTCGGTGCTGACGAGGATCAGCATGGAAGTTGACACGGTAACAAGGACGCGCGCCGACTGCTCCAGCCCGAAGATCATGCCGTAGGTGGTGATGCCGGGAGAGCCGAGCCAGCTGATCGTCCACGGGAACTGGTAGAGGAAATGGATCGGCGGGGGCGCCAGATAGTACATGCCCTGACCCCAGAAGCCGCCGAGCGCCGGGCCGATCGCCATGACCATCAGCACGCGGACCCGTTGCCTGGATGGCCTGAGCCAGAACCAGGGCAGGATCGACAGGGCGAACACGATCAGCATGAAGCTCCAGGTCAGCAGGATGCTCAAGATGCCCATGGCGACGGGGTAGAGCACCTTCAGCCGCGGGTCGAGCCGGTGCAGCGGTGTGTCCTTGGCCTCGTAGGTGACGAGTTCGCGCAGGCCCCCGAGACCGACCAGCTTGAAGAACGCGACTGGCAGCAGCAACGGCACGACGAACACGATCGCGTACGAGATCACGGTCCTGGCGAAGAGCGACGACAGCATCGTCACCTCGCTCTTGCTGTAGCGGCGGGCTGATGACCAGGTCCGGATCGCGGGCCGGACGCCTTGCCGGCCGGATCCGGCTGGCCGGACAGGGCGGCGGCCGCGAGATCCTCGACGGTCAGCAGAACCTCGTCGATCTCGCCGAGCAGCTCAGACTGAAGCCGGGCCAGCGGAGGCGCCAGGATCCCGCATGCGGCGAGTTCGCTGGTGCGGGCGAAGACCTGGCTCGGGGTGCCGTCGAGCCTGACCCGGCCTTCGCCGAGCAGCACAACTCTGGAGGCACGGGAGGCTACCGCGCGCATGTCGTGGGTGACGGTGAGCACCGTGAGGCCGGTCCGGTCCCTGATCCGGTCGAGCAAGGCGAGGAACGCCCGCAGGTGGTCAGCGTCCTGCCCGGTCGTGGGCTCGTCCAATACGAGGACTCCGGGCGCGCCGACGAGGAGCGCGCCGAGGGCCAGCCGCTGCCTGCCGCCCTGGCTCAGCTCCCACGGGCTGGCATGTTCCAGCCCGCTGAAACCGAAGAACTCGATCGCGCCGGGCACGTCGAGCACCGGTTCAGCGGGCCTGGCACGGAACCGGAAGCCGAACTCAAGCTCGTCGAGCACGGTCGTGGCGAACAGCATCTCGTCCGCAGCCTGTAGCAGAAGGGCGACTTGCGCCGCGTGCTCGAAGACTCGTCTGGCTTGATCGGCCAACCACGGAAGCTAACGGTGCCCGATGCCGGCGTTCCCAGCCCGGCGGCCAGGCCCGTGAGCGTGGACTTACCCGATCCGTTGGCGCCGATGAGCGCGACCCATTCGTCGTCGCCGATTTCCAGGCTCACGTCGTCGACGGCCGTAGTCGCTCCGAACCGGACGCTCACGTGCTGCCAGGACAGTACCGGGTGCGCCCTGTTAAGCAACGAAGGCGATCCGGTGCCCGCCGGAACCGATCCGCCGCGGCCAGCGCTGCCCGTCACCGTGTCGCGAACGGCGCGGCTGGCTAGCGCCGCTGCGAACCAGCCGCCGCGGAGTGTGGTCACGGCCTCGTCGACGGACAGCGGCGCGCCGTCGGGGAAAGCCGCAGGCACGGCGCGCGCCAGCCGGACGACGTCGGGGATGCCGACCCTCGTGGCTGCCCAGGGCGCTGGGTCGTCCCAGGCGCCGTGCGGCGGCCCGTCCATGATGATCCGCCCGTCCTGCATCAGCACGATCCGGTCCGCCCATGGCACTACTTCGTCCACCCGGTGCTCGATGACGACGACACCAGTGCCGTGCTCGCGCGCCAGCCGTCGAAGCGTGCCGAGCACCTCTTGCGCGCCGATGGGATCGAGGTCAGACAGGGGCTCATCCAGTACCAGCACCCTGGGCCGCATTGCCAGCGTCGCCGCTATCGCCGTGCGTTGCTTCTGGCCGCCGGACAAGGTGAGCACCGTGGCCTGGCGCAGCCCGGCCATCTGGGTCACGTCCAGCGCCCAGTCCACCCTGGCCGCGATCTCGGGCTGCGGCAGCGCCAGGTTCTCCGGGCCAAACGCCACCTCGGACTGCACCGTCATGTTGATCAGCTGCAGGCTCGGGTTCTGGAAGACGAGGCCGACATGCTGGGCGGCGTCGTGCGGAGCCATTCCGGACAGCGGCCTGCCACCGAAGCGGACCGCACCGCGCAGTTCGCCCTGCACCCTCGCCGGGATTAGCCCGGCCAGCGCGAGGGCCAGTGTTGACTTGCCGCAGCCCGAGGCGCCCGTGATCAGGATCAGTTCGCCCGGCAGGACCGCCAGGTCCACGTGCCGGAGCGCAGCCCTCGCAGCGCCGGGATAGGCGAAGGAAACGTCGTCGGCGACTAGCTCAGAGTCGCTGACGTTGATTGCTCTGGCCCTTCCGGTTCGCGGCCACCCAGACGATGGCGGACACCAGCACCAGGATGCCGCCGACAATCAGCGCGGTCGTCCCGTCGTTCAGCAGCAGCCGAGGATTGCCGAAGAACGCGTTCTGGTCGCCTGCCGACCACTTGTAGTTGGTCAGCGCCTCAACCAAGCCGATCACCAGCACGACAGCGGAGACGACGCTGAGAATGATCGCAAGCCGCTTCATGCCGGCTCTCCCTTCGTCGGCACGGTCGGCGAGCCCTCCAGCTCCGCATCCGATTCGCCTGGATCCCCTGGTTCCGCGAACGGGTCGCCGACGGATGCGGCGCGCGTCTTGCCAATGCCGATGGACGGCACCACGGCGACGGCGACCCGCCGGGCGAGCACCGCGCTGATCGCTGCCTCGATGAACAGGCCATTGCTCCAGGTGTCATTCCACGCTTGCAGCCAGGTAGAGAACTCCGCATTCAGGTACGGGTCGAAGTTCACGTCACTCAGGAATGCGTTCGGGCCACCGCGCAGAATCCCGATCATCAGCCCGTCGAGCACCATCGACAGCGGCGTCGCAGACGGGCCGAAGACCTTCCCCCGCCTGGCCACGATGTACAAGTCGCAGAAAATTCCCTGGGTGAGGCCATCGGTCCAGTCCAGTACGCCGTGCCCGCTGCCGAACAACAGCGCGGCGAGCAGGAAGTTAATGAACACCATCGCCGTGACGCATCCCGGCTTGCGGACCAGCGCGACCCCGACCATCAGCAGGAACATGTAGGGCAGGTCGTGGATCTGCAAGAACTCGGCGCCAGGGATCGGGCTGAGTACCGGCTTGATGAACTGGTCGCCGATGATGTTGTCGTAGACCCCGAGCAGAACACCGAGGGCGGCGACGATCAGGATGTCCTGGGTCGTCCAACGCTGAAATCGCTTGGACCGCAACGCCGCCCAGGCGACGACACCGATGCCGGCCACACACGCCACCCAGATCGCGACATACAAGAAGAGGTTGGTGCCCGGCGAGAATCGCGCGGTGCTGGCTAGAACCACATGGGTGCCCACTGATGCCTCCTGCATTAGGAGAGGTGAGGCGCGGACGACATGGGCACCATGGCCGCACAACCATTCAAGATCGGCCTTTGTGGCACCGGCAAGACCGCAAGGGTTTTCTTCATGCGAAGTTCACCGAGGCGACGTCCGGCCGGTCCTGGCGCACTAGCAGAGGCTTGCCTGACGAGTCGGCTGCGGCCCGGCGTCGGCTCGTGGTGCCGCAAGTTTCAGCCGGTCGTCGGGTATGGAATCGCGAACTCGCGATGTTATGGTCCACAGCAGGAAGGTCGCATCACCGAGATCCCGGAGGCCCGCGATGATACGCCCGGCCGCTTGCCGAGACCTGATGCTTGTTTGCCGACGCCACGTAGACCAGATGAAGGTCTCGAGCGCCATCTGTCGTTCCTTCTGCTGACCACGTTCTAAGCAGCCGCCGGACTCGCGTAGAGCCGGCCTGACGTCTGGTCGAACCTGCCGCGCTGGACTCCCCCGCGTTCGGCAGCGCCTGCGATCGGACGCGAGACGCGCGCCAGATCCCAAGCAGAAGGAATCCTCGATGCCACGCACCCAGCAGCGCGGCCAGGGCCAGTGGGCCCTGGGCCACTACGAGCCGCTGAATGCCGCGGAACGCTTCAAGAAGGACGACGCCGGCCTGAATGTCAGGGAGCGGATCGTCACCCGGTACGCGCACACGGGCTTCGACTCGATCGACCCGACCGACCTGCGCGGGCGGTTCCGCTGGTGGGGCCTGTACACCCAGCGCCGGCCCGGCATCGGCGGCGGCAGGACGGGCGCGCTCGAGGATGCCGAGATCGAGGACGCCTACTTCATGATGCGCGTGCGCATCCCGGGCGGCCAGCTGAGCTCGGCCCAGCTGCACACCGTCGCCGGAATCGCCAAGGAATACGGCCGCGACCTCGCCGACGTCACCGACCGGCAGAACGTGCAGTTCCACTGGATCAGGATCGAGGACGTCCCCGACATCTGGGCGCGGCTAGAAGAGGTCGGCCTCTCCTCGCTGCAAGCCTGCGGCGACGTGCCGCGTAACATCCTCGGCTGCCCGGTCGCCGGCCTGGACGCCAGCGAGGTGATCGACGCGACAGCGGCGCTGCGCGCCACCGAGGCCGTCGCGGCGCTCAACCCCGAGTTCGTGAACCTGCCGCGCAAGTACAAGACGACGATTTCCGGATGCAGCTCGCAGTGCACGGCCCACGAGATCAACGACGTCTCCTTCGTCGGCGTCGTTGGCCCTGACGGCACTCCGGGCTTCGACCTGTGGGTCGGGGGTGGCCTGTCCACCAGCCCGATGATGGCCAAGCGGCTCGGCGTCTTCGTCCGTCCTGACCAGGTCCCCGACGTGTGGGCCGGGGTGACCGGCCTCTTCCGCGATTACGGCTACCGCCGCCTCCGCAGCAGGGCGCGGCTGAAGTTCCTGGTGTCTGACTGGGGAGCCGAGCGGTTCCGCGAGGTGCTCGAGCGCGAGTACCTGCACGAGACGCTCCCCGACGGGCCCGCGCCGCCGCCACCGCCGCCGGGTTCCCGCGACCACGTGGGCGTGCACCGCCAGCGCGACGGCCTGTACTACGTCGGCGTAGCCCCGCACACCGGACGCACCTCAGGAACGCAGTTGTCGCAGGTGGCCGACTTGGCCGAGGCCTACGGGTCTGGCCGGGTTCGCACGACGATCGAGCAGAAGCTGCTGATCACCGATGTGCCCGAACAAAATCTCGCCGAGCTGGTCGCCGAACTTGAGTGCATCGACCTGCCCGCCCGTCCCACGCCGTTCCGGCGTTCCACGATGGCGTGCACCGGGATTGAGTTCTGCAAGCTCGCGATCGTCGAAACCAAGCAGCGAGCCCGCGACCTGTACACCGAGCTCGACAAGCGCCTCCCGGAATTCGACACGCCGATCTCGATCAACGTGAATGGCTGCCCTAACTCCTGCGCCAGGTTCCAGCTGGCGGACATCGGTCTCAAGGGGTCGATCGTCAATGGCGAGGAAGGGTTCCAGGTCCACCTTGGCGGATCTCTCGGCGCCGACCCGGCGTTCGGGCGCAAGATCCGCGGGCTGAAGGTGACAGCCGACGCGCTGCCGGACTACGTCGAGCGGCTGCTCCGCAGCTACGTCAAAGACCGCGCCGACGGCGAGGAGTTCGCGACCTGGGTCCGCCGCGCCGACGAGGAGCTGCTCACATGACGGCCGCTGGTGGCGGCGAGCCAGAGGCCGAGGTGGGCGAACGCCAGGTGCCGTTCTTCTGCCCGTATTGCGGTGAGGAGGAGCTCCGCCCGGCCGGGTCGAAGGCCGGTGACTGGGAGTGCCGCTCCTGCGCCCGCAGCTTCACCCTCCGCTTCACCGGCGTCGCCGGCAGAATCGGAGCCCAGTCGTGAAGGTGAAGGATCAACGAACCCACGGGTACCTGCTGGAGCTGGAGCTCGCGGGGCGGCGCGTCGTGGTCGTCGGCGGCGGTGCCGTCGCCCTGCGCCGAACGCTGGCCCTGGTCGACGCCGGCGCTGATGTCACTGTCATCGCGCCTGACATAACAGCCGAGCTGGCCGAGCTCCCCGTGAATGTCTGTCGCCGGCGCTACCGCGCCGGCGACCTCACCGGCGCCTGGCTCGTCCACGCCGCCACCAGCGACCCAGAGGTCAACGCCCTCATCGCCCACGAAGCCGAGTGGGAGCGGATCTGGTGCGTCCGAGCAGACAGCGCAGCCGCGTCGGCGGCCAGGACGCCGGCGGTGGCCAGGCACGGCGACATCGCCGTCGCCGTAACGTCCGGCGGTGATCCGCGCCGGTCTCAGCGCCTGCGCTCGGCCATCGCATTGGCGCTGGCAGACGGTTCGCTGCCGGTCCGGCCACAGCGCCGCACGACGCGCGTGGCCGATCCGTCCACCGTGATCGCCTCTGCCCGGACGGGGTCAGTCGCGCTGGTCGGCGGCGGGCCTGGCGACGCCGGGCTCATTACGGTGCGCGGCAGGCGGCTGGTTGCCGAGGCGGACGTTGTGGTAGCGGATCGCCTGGGCCCTCGCGCCTTGCTCGACGAGCTCGATCCGGATGTCGAGATCGTTCTGGCGGGCAAAGCGCCAGGCGCGCACACGATGACCCAGGACGAGATCAACGCCCTGATCGTGGACCGTGCACTGGCCGGACTCCGGGTGGTCAGGCTCAAGGGCGGGGACCCGTTCGTGTTCGGCCGGGGCGGCGAGGAAGCGCTGGCATGCGTGCAGGCGGGCGTGCCCTTCGAGGTCGTTCCAGGCGTAACCAGCGCCGTGGCTGTTCCCGCTTATGCGGGGATCCCGGTAACACATCGCGGCATCACTCAGGACTTCACGGTCGTTTCAGCGCACCTCGATCCATCGCAGCCAGGCGCTTGCGTGGACTGGGAGTCACTCGCCAACGGCCCCGGCACACTGGTGCTGCTCATGGCCGTCGCGCACCTGGAGGCGATCAGCACCGAGCTGATCAAGCGCGGCAGGGCCGCGACCACCCCGGTCGCGGTGATCAGGGACGGGACGTTGCCGGACCAGGACGTGCTGGTCTCGACCCTCGAGCACGTAGCCGCGGATGCGGCAAGGATGCAGGTCAGGCCCCCTGCTGTGGTGGTCATCGGAGACGTCGTCGGTCTCCGTGAGAGGCTGGTCGCCGAACTGACAGGGGTGGGGACAGGCGGCTCCCACGTCGTCGCCGGTGCGGACCGGACGAGAGAACGAGGTGCGGCGTGAATGGCCCGACCCTGCTGGCAGTGGCACACGGCAGCAAGCACCCCGCGGCGACGGCCACGATCAGAGCGCTAGCGGGCGAGGTGGAACGGCTCGCACCGGTGCTCGACATCCAGGTGGCATTCGTCCAGGACGGCGAACCAAGCCTGTCCCAAGCACTCGACTCGGCCGGCCCGGACGTAGTCATCGTGCCGTTGTTGCTGTCGACCGGATATCACCTGACCAACGACATCGCTGGCGCGGCAACAGCCATCGACACCGCGATCACCTCGGGCGCAACACTGGCCCCGCGCGTGGCCGGGCCGCTGGGACCAGACCCGCTGCTCGTCACCGCCCTGACCGGCCGCCTTGCCGAGGCCGGAGTACCCGACGGAACTCCGGTTGTTCTTGCCGCCGCCGGCTCTTCGGATCCGCAGGCCGCCGACCAGGTTCAGGCGCAGGCCAACCTGCTCGCCGCCGAACTCGGCGCCCCGGTCACGATCGGATACGCCGCCGCTGGTCAGCCGACCGTTGCGGAGGCCGTCGCTGACCTGCGGGCGCAGACCTTGAGCCCGGTCGCGGTGGCGAGCTACCTGCTTGCGCCCGGCCATTTCCACGACCACCTCGCCGAAAGCGGAGCCGACTGGGTCACCGCGCCGCTCGGCGCCCACCCAGCGATAGCTGCGCTCGTGATCGATAGGTACAGGACCCACCGGACGCCGGTGACCAAGGCCGCCTAGTCGTAGGCGAACGCCGTCAGCCATTCAGCAGTCCTTGGCTTGAAGCCAACGGACGCTAGGGCGCGAACGACCGCAGGCATATGTCCTGCGCCGTACACCACACCCACCGCGATCGCCTCGTCGGCCCTGGCCCTGATCAGCGAGCCGAGCGCCGTGATGAGCAGCTTGTCCCTGTCATGGACAAGCAATTTGGTCATGGCCTCGCTCATGTCTAGGACGTCCTCATCGGCAGGAGTTGGCAGGTCGCCCGTCTCCAGGTAGCCCCCGAACATGCGGCGGGTGCCGAAGAGCCTGAGGCCAACAGCCATCACTGGCACCAGCGCTACCACGCCTATTCGGTGCGGCCAGGGCACCGTCTGGAATCCGTGGTCGACTTGCTCGCCGGTCATGTCGGGAGTGAGCAGTTCTACTCCGGCCGTGACCAGCTTGGCGTAGTCGATGTCCTGCACCACAAGACCGAGGCGCTTGCTCCGCGCCGGAGTCCGGTAAGCCGTTGTCAGCGCTCCCGTCATCACTGACCGGCCGCGGATGCCCTCGACGACTACGACCTGACAGCTGGACAGTCTCTCCGTGACCTGGCGGTAGAACGCAGCCGTACCCATGTGCAGCATTGGGAAGAGCACGATTCTGAGCTCAGTTCCCGGTCGCTGCATCGTGACTACCGCCGACCGGACGCCGACCACGCTCGTCTCGATCAATTGCATCTCGTACTCCGGCCATTCTCGAAATGCGTGGAGGCACGGATCCGCCACGATTCCGCCGCCTCAGCGAAGTTGGAGGGTGACACGGCGAATCGGCCGACGCAATCATGTGAGGACAATCGAAACATGTCCCCCGGACAACATTCCCTACCTGACGACGGTTTGTCCCCGCAGGGCGACTCTCCGATCCAACGAGTGGTGCGAATCAGACCGGCCGGGCGGGTCTTGCTGCTGGATCCCGATAACCGGGTGCTGCTGATGCGTTATGACGACCCGCCGCCGAATGGCGTGCATTGGTCGACCCCCGGTGGTGGGCTGAACCCTGGCGAGGACTTTAAGGCAGGCGCAGCGCGCGAGCTTGCCGAGGAGACTGGATGGCACGACATCGTCCTGCTTGGCGAGATTCACCGGTGGACTCACACGATGGAGTACGACGACGCGATTGTCAGGCAGGCCGAGCGCTTCTTCCTCGCCAGAACCAACGAGCCTCAGCGACAGATCACCGGGGTCGAGGCCATGCACAGGTCCGATGGCATTGCCACGTGGCGCTGGTGGGCACTCGATGAGCTGGACAGCACTGACGAGGCGATCTGGCCCGCCGAACTCCCCGAGCTGATCAGGAAGACACTGACCTGATCAGGAAGGCTCGGCCCTGACCATCCTGACCAGGGCGCGCAGTCCGGACAACAGCTCCTGCTGGTCACCGAGCCCGGTCAGGGTCTGGTCGATCCGCCTGATCATGGCGTCGATCCGCCGTCCCATCTCGTCGTCACGCAGCCGCTCAGCCGCGCGGTCGGCGGCCTGCGCGTCATGCAGGCGAGCCAAATCAGCGGTCAGGACCTGCCGTTCGTGCGCGATCTGATCGGCCAGTTTCGTCTCGGTCCTCCGAAGATCGTCAGTCAGCGCGCGATGTGAGCCGGCCATCTCCTCCTCCAGGCGCTTGGCGATCTTGACCAGGCCGCCAACCCGCTCTCGCAGCTCCGTCACGTCCTCGCGCGGGTGCAGGCTTTCCCGCGACAGCGTTCTGATGCGCTCACGCAGATGAGCGAAGTACGCGGCGGCAGGCCGGATCGTCGCGGAGAACAGATAGGCCGCCGTCACGTAGTAGCCGATCGTGGCCCCAGAGACGTAGGTGACCACCACGGCCACGGCATCGGTGATGACGTGCCCGCCGAGAGCGAACCACAGCATCCGCCGAGCGATCGTGTGCGCCTCGGCTTCCTGATCCGGCGGAATGTGGATGCCCCGGCGGCGCGACACGGTCATCTCCATCACGACCCGGCGCGCGCCGAAGTACAGGTTCCACGGCACCGCGACGAGAACGATTAGCCATGCAAGCGCGGCGGCCACGGCGCCAATGGACAGGACCGTGCTCGGCGAAACGCCGGCCAGATGGCCAAGCCACGCAATCAGCAGGGCCGCAAGGGCGCCGATCACGATGGCCGCCCACCACCTGACGACGCCGCTGGTCCGGTGAATATCACTCATATGGCGACGGTATTGGCCCCACCTAGCCCTAGCTATTCATAGGGCACGGGGCTGGCGCGGCGCGGCTGACATGAAAAGTGCTCCTGAACTGGGACGATAGGGATTGTCGAGGTCCGTATCCAACCCATTCGAGGAGCACGTTTCAGGTGAACGGTACCGGATGG
>DATAEH010000196.1:0-8826 GCA_036258115.1 Streptosporangiaceae bacterium | reverse complement strand
CCCGCCCATCGGGCGCTGGGCCTTCATCATGGCAACAGCGTGGCTGGCGCAGAGGTAGGCGCCGGTCAGGTTCACCGCGACGATCCGCTGCCAGTCCTCGTAGGAGACCTCGTCCACCGCACCGCCAGGGCCGAAAACGCCGGCGTTGTTGACGAGCAGGTCCAGTCGGCCCCACCGCCCCTGGACCTCATCGAAGAGCGCGGCGACCGACTCAGGAACGGTGACGTCGGTCGGAACGGCCGTCGCACAGTCAGCCGGATCGGCTGTGGCGATCGTCTCCGCGAGCTCACGTTCGCGACGGCCGGCGGCTGCGACTCGCCAGCCGGCCGTGAGCAACGTCCTGGTGATGCAGCGGCCGAGGCCGGAGCTCGCGCCGGTAACGACCGCGACGCCGGTCAAGACGGGACGCCGCTCAAGATGGGACGACCGCCAGGCCCGCGTTGGCGACGTCCATGTCCTGGGTGTAGTGGCCGCCGCTGACCCCGATGGCGCCTGCGAGCTTGCCGCCGATCATGATCGGAAATCCACCGCCGAACACGATCAGGCGGTCAATGCCCGGCGCGGCGCCCATGGCCAGCGGCGCGTCATCCTTGACGAAGTCATGCCAGGCGTCAGTCGACAGGCCGAAGCCCGCGGCGGTGTAGGCCTTGTCCTGGGCGATCTGCACCGACAGCAACGCGGCGCCATCCATCCGGCTGAAAGCCTTGAGCACGCCGCTGTCGTCGACTATGGCGATCACGAATGGATGGCCCATCTCGGCGGCCTTGCGCTCGGCCGCGTCGATCATTGCCTTTGCTAGCTCGGTGGACACGCTCGGCCGGTCAAAAGTGGCTGCCATTCTTACCCTCCTGTCAGATGCCCAGACGCCTGGTCGGTGGCTGCGTAGCGCTGCTCGACCTCGCGAACCTGAGGCAGGCCCATGAATTCGGTGAACTCGCCGAAGCTGGGCAGCTCACTCAAAACCGCGGCAGGGGTGCCCGCGGTAGCGATCTCCTGAAGTATCCCGCGAATCGCGGCCGTCGCGGCCAGCAGAGTGCCGATCGGGAAGATCACGATCCGGTAGCCAAGCTCGCGCAGCCGATCGAGGCTGATCGGCGGTGTCTTGCCGCCCTCGGCCCAGTTGAACAGCAGCGGCACGTCGGGAAAGGCCTCGCTCGCGGCGGCGGCTTCGCCGTCGCTAACGACCGCTTCTATGAACAAGACGTCTGCGCCAGCGTCCCGGTACATCCGGGCCCGCTCGATGGCGCGGTCGAGGCCCTCGACCGCGCGGGCGTCGGTCCTGGCGATAATCACGAAATCTGGGTCGGACCTTGCCTCGACTGCCGCCCGCACCTTCTGCGCCATTTCATCGGGCGCGATGACCTGCTTGCCCTCCATGTGGCCGCACTTCTTCGGGGCTACCTGGTCCTCGACATGCATGCCCGCCACCCCGGCCGTCTCGTAGGCGCCGACGGTTCTGATCACGTTCAGCGGGTTGCCGTAGCCGGTGTCGGCGTCGGCGATGACCGGGATGTCGACGCAGGCGGCGATCCGGCCCGCGTTGTCCGCCATCTCGGTCATTGTCAGCAACCCGACGTCCGGGCGGCCGAGCAGCGCCGCCGAGGTTCCGAAGCCGGTCATGTAGACCGCGGGGAAACCTGCCTCCTCGACCAGGCGCGCCGCCAGCGGGTCGAAGGCGCCCGGTGCGACGATCATCTCGCTGGAATCGAGCAGTGCGCGTAGACGTGCCGGGCCGCCGGTGCTCCTGGTGAGCCTCGCGGTCACGACGGCTGTTCCGATGGCGTCAGGTCGCCGGGATCCGAACCGGCGGCCGCGTGCTTGCCGCATTCGCACGGGCGCGGTGCCTCCGCCATGAAACCCCGCACGACAAGGCCCAGGATGGTCTCGAAAATGTCATCCCCGGTCACCCCGGCAAGCTCGTCCCTGATCTGCCAGATCTGCGGGTACTCGGTTTTGTCAACCGCCAGGTAGGCCCGCGTCCAGGCAGACATATCGGCCTGTTGCTGAACGGGGTCGAGCGCAAGGAACGCGGCTTCGCTGCCCGCCCAGGCGAGCGTGAAATCGCCCAGGGCTCTGTACATCCTGGCGGCGGCCGCGCCCGTGAATCCCGCCTGGATCACGGCACCGATCAGCGCGTCCACGATCCGCATCTCTGCTGGCCGTTGCGTCGTGCGGGATGCCGACAGCGCGGCAGCGGCTGGATGCGCACGGTAGGTGGCACACACTCGCCTCGTAGTATCGGTGATGGTGTCGACCCAGCACTCGTGCGCGACGAACCCGGTCATGGCCTCCTCGATCAGGCGGTCAGCGATCGCGAGCACCAGGTCGTCTTTGCTGGAGAAATGCCGGTAGACCGCAGTCGGGTCCGCTCCGAGCGCACGGCCCAGCTTGGGCAGGCTGAAGCCGTCGGCTCCCTCTGTGTCGAGCAGGCGCAGGCTCTCGGTGACGATCGCGCCGGGCGTGAGGCTGCCGCGGCGCAGCCGCCCGTTTCTGCGCCCTGAGGTGGTGCGCGTCATCGCCTGCCCTGTTATCGGTAAGGCTGTTGATAACAGCTTGATTAATTTCGCTAACGAGGAAGCTACTCGACAGCGGGCACCTCCTACAAGGCTTTGTCATAGTCATTGACTACACGCCCCGCTGAGTGATCTAATCACCCGCATTAACCCCCGATACAGGAGGTCCGGGTGCGGCCGGATCCCGAGCTCGCGTTTCACAACGGAACCGTCTTCGATGGTGCCCGGTTCATGCCTGCTGGCACCGTGGTCCGCGTCAGCAACGGCAAGATCACGGCGGTGGAACCGGACGCAGGACGCGGCGCCGCCGGAAAGCTTGGCGGCGCCGAGCCGGTGGACCTGCACGGCGGCACCCTTCTGCCGGGATTCATCGACGCGCACGTACATCCGGTTTTCGCCGGCGACCGCATGTGCCGTTGCAACCTCGCCGGGTTCAAGACCGCCGACGAATACGCCAATGTCATTGCCGACTACGCGGCCTCGCATCCGGACGCCCAGTGGATCACAGGCGGCGGCTGGTCGATGGAGGCGTTCCCTGGCGGAATCCCGACCAAGGAGCAGCTTGACCGGGTAACCGGCGGTCGCCCTGCCTTCTTGCCGAACCGGGACGGCCACGGCGCCTGGGTTAACAGCCGGGCGCTGGAGATCGCCGGGATCGATGCCAGCACCCCGGATCCGCCGGACGGGCGGATCGAGCGCGACGCGTCCGGGCAGCCGGTCGGCACCCTACAGGAAGGTGCCCAGCACCTGGTCTCCCGGCTGATCCCCGCCGCGACCGCCGACGACTGGTACGCGGGCCTGCTAGCCGGCCAGGAGTACCTGCTCTCGCTCGGCATTACCGGATGGCAGGACGCGATCGTCGGCAGCCATCCCGGCCTGCCGGACCCGATCGACGCTTACCTGCGGGCCGCTGGCCTAGGCACGCTCAAGGCGAACGTGGTTGGCGCACTGTGGTGGGAGCGGGATCGCGGCTTCGAGCAGGTCGCCGAGCTGGTCGAGCGCCGCCGAACCGGGCAGGCCGGCCGGTTCCGCGCCACGAGCGTGAAGATGATGCTCGACGGCGTCGCCGAGAACCACACCGCCGCCATGCTCGAGCCCTACCTGGACGGGCACGGCTGCGCGACCGAAACGTCGGGCCTGGATTTCATCGATCCCGATGAGCTGCCGCGATTCGTGACGGCATTGGACCGGGAGGGCTTCCAGGTCCATTTCCACGCGCTGGGCGATCGCGCCGTGCGCAATGCCCTCGACGCCATTCAGGCCGCACGCGAGACCAACGGCGACAGCGGCCTGCGCCACCATCTCGCGCATTTGCAGGTGGTGCATCCGGACGACATCCCGCGTTTCGCGGCGCTGTCGGCGACGGCGAATATCCAGCCGCTGTGGGCCATGCACGAGCCGCAAATGGACGAGTTGACGATCCCGTTCCTCGGCGAGCGCCGGAGCGGCTGGCAGTACCCGTTCGGCTCGCTGCTCGCAGCCGGCGCCCCGATGTGCGCGGGCAGCGACTGGTCGGTGTCAAGCCCCGACCCGCTCGCCGGGGCGCATGTCGCGGTGAACCGGTCCATGCCGGATGAGCCCGGCGGTCCTGCACCCGAGCCCTTCCTGGCCGATCAGGCCCTGAGCCCCGAGGCGATCTTCGCCGCCTATACCTCAGGCAGCGCCAGGGTCAACGGTCTCGAGCGGGTGACCGGCGCGATCAAGGAAGGGCTGGACGCCGATTTCGCCATCGTCGACGCAGACCTGGCGCACGGTGGTCGAGGTGAGATCTGCCAGGCTTCGGTCGCCCAGACCTGGGTTCGCGGCGAGGTTGCCTACCAGCGGACTTCACCGAACACCTGATAACGGAGTCCGGCAGCGCGGCCGGGCAGCGCGGTGACCGCCGTACCGGACGGTGATCATCGAAGCCTGAACCGGCCCTCGGGCCGGGCTAGAACTAAGGGCTCCGCGGCCTATGCCGGGGGGAATTTGAGGAGGACATATGGCCAGTACGACAAGCAGGCGGGCCGCGATGGCCGTCGCCGTGGCCGCCACGACCACAGCCCTGGCGCTCGCCGCCTGCGGCCGATCGGCGCCCGGAACCGGCGGCAACGGCGGTTCCGGCAACGTCATCTCGCCGACCAAGGGCTTGGTGGTCAGCACGACGCCGGGCACCAAGCCCGTCTCGTCCGTCACCTGGGCCGTGTACAGGGACGTCAACTCACTGGACCCAATCTTCGCGTTCGACTATCCGGAGAACACGGCGCTCTCGCTGATGTGCGAGTCGCTGCTGAAGCAGGCCCCCGACGGGGCGATCGGCCCCGGCCTGGCAACCATGACCAACCCGTCGCCTACCTCGCTGGTGTTCACCATCAACAAGGCAGCGAAGTTCTGGGACGGGCACCCGGTGACCCCGGCCGACGTGGTCTACAGCCTGGACCGGGCGATGAACCCGAAGCTTGGCGGGTTCTACACGCTGGTGTTCAACCGGGTGAAGTCGATCGCGGCGACAGGCAGCGATCAAGTGACGATTACGCTCAAGCAGCCCGACTACTGGTTGCCCGGCGAGCTCGCGTCGATGGGCGGAATCGTGATCGAGAAGGCCTTCGCGCAAAAGCAGGGCAAGAAATACGGCACGCCGTCGGGCGGCATAATGTGCACCGGCGCGTACAAGTTCAAGTCGTTCGTCCCCGGCGTCGGCGTCACCGCAGTGCCGAACACGAACTACTGGCAGCCCTCGGTCAAGCCGCTCGTGGGCCAGATCATCATCAAGGGCGTCGCCTCCGACAGCCAGCTGACCTCCGGACTGACCACCGGCGCGATCCAGGGCACCTTCACCTCGGGCGGCCTGTCCACGCTGCCGCAGCTGAAGGCGGGCGACGCGGTGAACATCTACAACGGCCAGGGCTGGTCCACCGACGCGTTCATCGTGGACAGCTTCAAGGGCGTGCTCGGTGACGTCCGAGTCCGGCAGGCACTGTCGCTAGCGCTGAACCGCCAGGCGATCGTCAACAACGTGTACAAGGGGGCGGCCCTGCTGCCGCGCTGGCTGTCGAACCCCGGCGTGTTCGGCTACGGCAAGTCGGTGTTCACCAAGGCCTACGATTCTTCGCCGCCAATGTCGTACAACCTCGCCAAGGCCAAGAAACTGGTCAAGGAGGCCGGGGCCGTCGGCAAGACGTTCACGATGGGCACCTCGCAACAGATCGCTAACATCGCGGCTGTCACTGGCGCCTACCAGGCCGCCGCGAATGCGATCGGGCTGAAGACCGTGCTCAAGAACGTGTCGGCGCAGAACTACATCAATTTCTTTATTGACCCCAAGGCCAGGGCCGGGGTGGACGGCTTCCTGACCGTGAACTACGGCGACTACGCCGACCCGGCCGCGCTACTGTCCACGCTGGTGGTTCCTGGCGGGTCGCAGAACTACGACAACTTCAACGACAAGAAGATCCTGAACTGGCTCGAAACGGCCCGCTCGACCGCCAACCCGAACGCCAGGGCGGCCCTGGTCGCCAAGGCGGAGCAGCGCGCGGCGGCCATCCTGCCGTGGATCCCGGACGTGCAGCCGGAGAACCTGCTGATCATGTCGAAGAACCTCACCGGCGCCACCGCGTCCTTCGCCTACATGTTCGCGCCCTGGGCGAACACCCTGGGCGGGCGGTGAGCTAGTGCGCTGGCGGTTCCTGGCCCGCAGGCTGGCGATGCTTGTCGCCAGCCTGCTGGTCGCCAGCTTCGTGATCTTCGGGGCGCTGTACCTGGCGCCAGGGAACCCGGTCGCGGCGCTGTCCGGCGGCCGGTCCCTACCGGCCAGCAGCCTGAAAGTGCTCGAGGCGCGCTATCACTTGAACCAGCCGTTCTTCGCTCAGTATTGGTTTTGGCTGAACAACGCCTTGCACGGAAACCTGGGCATCTCGATCACGCTTCGGGAGAATGTGACCTCGCTGATCGCATCCCGCGTCTGGACCACGGCGGGGCTGGTGCTGTACGCGTCGCTCATCATCTTGGTGATCGGGATCGGAATGGGCGTGATTGCCGGGCTTCGGCCCGGTATGACCGACACATCGGTGCTGGTCACCAGCGCGATCTCGGCTGCGATCCCGTCGTTCGTGGCCGCTATCTTCCTGATCGCGCTGTTCGCGGTCAAGCTTGGCTGGTTTCCTGCCCTGGGCAACGGAACGGACCTGGTGAGCAACATCAGGCACCTCACGCTGCCCGCGTTCGCCCTGGCGCTGTCGTCGCTGGCGATCGTGGCCCGCGTGACCAGATCCGCGATCAGAGAGGAGGCGGAGCGGGAGCACGTGCAGACGGCCACCAGCCGCGGCATCCCCTGGCGCCAGCTGGTGCGCAGGCACATCCTGCGCAACGCCGCGATCCCGATCACCACGGTGTCGGGCATCACGATCGCCTCGCTGATCGCGGTGGCAGCGGTCGTGGAGACCGCGTTCAGCATGAACGGGCTGGGCGCTTACCTGGTTGCATCGGCTCAGAACAAGGACCTCGCGGTCGTGCAGGGCATCTCGCTGGTACTGGTGACGGCGTTCGTGGTGATCAACATGGCGGTCGACCTCGCCTATGCCGCCCTCGACCCGCGGGTCTCGCTAGGAAGCAGGGCCGCATGATGCGTCGTGCCGGAGGCGCGCAATGAGCGTTGTTCCTGGCGGGACCGCCGTCCCGCTCGTCACCGTGACGGCGCCGCGCCGCGGGCGCGCGGCCGGACTACTGCGCGGCACCGGCGTCGCTGGCATGATTTCGGCGGGCGTGATCGCGCTCGCGACCATAGTCGCGGTGATCGGCGGACTGATCGCGCCGTTCAGCCCGACGGCCCCGAACCTGGCCCTGGCGTTTGTCGGCCCGAGCGGCGGGCACCTGCTCGGCTTCGACTACGAGGGCAGGGACGTGCTGTCCAGGCTGCTGGCAGGCGCGCAGTCATCCATGCTCGGCCCCCTTGCCGTCGTCGGCGGCGCGCTAGTGATCGGCACCTTGCTTGCGGTGATCGCGGCTTGGCGCCGCGGGCTCGTGGACGCGTTCATCGGTTCGGGGCTCGACATCCTGTTCGCGTTCCCTGGGATCCTGCTCGCGGTGCTGGCAGCGGCGGTCTTTGGCGCCGGGCTGTGGGCCGCCGCGATCTCGCTGGCCATTGCCTATATGCCATATGTCGCGCGAGTGCTTCGCGGTGCGGCGCTGAAGGAACGAAGTCAGCCGTACGTCGCGGCGCTTGAGGTGCAGGGTGCATCGGCCACCACGATCTGCCTGCGCCACATCGTGCCGAACATCATGCCGCTGATCGTCGCCCAGGCGACGATCCTGTTCGGCTATGCGATGGTGGACCTGGCGGCGGTGTCGTTCCTCGGCCTCGGCGTCCAGCCCCCGGCCCCGAACTGGGGCGTCATGATCTCGGAGAACCAGGTGGGAATCCCGCAAGGCTATCCGCTCCCGGCGCTCGCAGCCGGGGCATGCATCGTCGCTGTGGTGATCGCGTTCAATGTGCTCGGCGAGCGGCTCTTCGAGCAAGCGCAGGCGAGGCAATGAGCTATCTAGAAGGCGCGCAGAGCGCAACCGCCGTCCGCTCTGGCGGACCTTTGCTCGAGGTCGAGGGACTGACCGTCCGGCTCAGGGTTGAAGGCGATCAGCGGGCCGTGCTGCGTGACGTATCGCTCAGCGTCAGCCCTGGCGAGGCGGTCGGGCTGGTCGGAGAGTCAGGCTCCGGCAAATCGATGACCGCCCGGGCGATCGACCGGCTGCTGCCGCGCGGCGCCGAGGTCGCCGGGCAGATCAGCTTTGACGGCTCCGACGTCATGGCGCTTGGCGGAGCAGCGCTGCGCGGGTACCGGAACCAGGTCGCGATGATCTTCCAGGATCCGCGCGCCCACGTGAATCCGGTCCGCCGCATCGGCGACTTCATGACCGAGGCGCTGCGCACCAACCTCGACCTACCTGCCGCCGAAGCCAGCCGCCGGGCCGCCGAGATGCTCGGGCAGGTTGGCATCGCCGACGGCAAGCGGCGGTTGCGGCAGTACCCGCACGAGCTGTCAGGCGGCATGCTCCAGCGGGTCATGATCGCCGCAGCGCTGCTGACCGAGCCGAAGCTGCTGCTCGCGGACGAGCCGACTACGGCGCTGGACGTCACTACCCAGGCAGAGGTGATGGCGATCCTCGATGACCTGCGCCGCGAGTTCGGCCTCGCCATGTTGTTCATCACCCACGACCTGGAGCTAGCCGCGGCCATCTGCGACCGGACCGTGGTGATGTATGCGGGGCAGATCGTCGAGGAGCGCGAGTCGGTGCTGCTGCACGACGACCCGCTGCATCCGTATACCGCGGCCCTGTCCGC
>DATAEH010000195.1:0-159675 GCA_036258115.1 Streptosporangiaceae bacterium | reverse complement strand
GGCGTCATGCCGTTCCCGGGGTGGGGGCCGTTCGAGGGTCCGGACTCTGCTGACCTGGACGAACAAGAGCGTCGGCGTATCGCGAGCGCCGCGATCCCGGTCCCGGAGGGTGTCGCGAAGGGCGTCGTGCGACTGCGCGATCAGCGGCGTTTCGATGTGCCCGTCACGCTGATCTGCCCGGAGTTCTCCCCGGCCGAGGCCCGGCATTGGATCGACGGCGGTGAGGTAGCCGAGCTTGCCAAAGCCCGGCACATCGACTACGTAGACATCGAGTCAGGTCACTGGCCAATGTTCACCCGTCCAGCCGAGCTCGCCGGTCTGCTGGCCGAAGCTGCTTCGCTGTTCTCGGCGTGAAATCGCCTGGACTTGGGCGGGCTTCCCAGCACGGCTTGACCGAGGGCAGCGGGTTTCCGTAGACGGCCGCACATGCGAGGCTCAGGCGTGGCTCATCCTCGTGACCCATGCTGAGTGCGTTTTGGTGGCGGGAAGTCCGCGGTCGCGCTGTCCACGAAGTTGCGGGCGACGTCGGTGAGGTGCTGGTTGCTGTTCCTGGCGTATTCGCGCAGCAGGATGAAGGCGTGGTCCATGTCGACGCTGAGCCGTTCGGCGAGCTTGCCTTTGGCCTGTTCAATGACAACGCGGCTGTTCAGGGCGGCTTGAAGCTGCTCCGCGAGCGCTTCGCCGCGGCGGACGTTGCGCTCATGCAGCAGCCCGATGGTGGCGACATCGGCGAGGGCCTGGCCGATGCGGACATCGGCGGGGTCGAACGGTCCTGTCCCGGCGCGGAACAGGTTCAGCGCGCCGATGACCTGGTCCCGCAGCCGCATCGGCAGTGCATGTACAGCCAGGAACCCGGCGCGGGTGGCTGCGGCCGCGAACCGCGGCCACCGCTGGCCCGGGCCAGACAAGTCGGAGGCGGCTGCGGGCTGGCCGGTCCGGAAACAATCCAGGCAGGGGCCCTCGTCGTTCTGCAGCTGGAACAGGTCAAGCAGCTCGGCTGCCTCGCTGGACGCGGACGCGACCCGGAGATTGCCGCGGGGATCAGCCAGCATGACCCCGGCCGCAGTGGCGCCCAGCAGCCGGACACTCCGGTCGGTGAGCACTTGCAGGAACTCGATGACATCAAATTCGGCGACCATCGTGTCGGCGAGGTCGACGAAAGTGTCGGAGAGCAATTCGGTGTCCACAAGATCACCCTCTCGTCGTCTCAGTGTCCAATGAGGTCACCCTCTCGATGATGAAGGAATGCTCGTCTGCGCGGTCAGGCAGGCCATCCGGGGTGCGGCTCATCGATGGTCGCCGTCCGGTGCGGGGTCGGCGTCCAGCCGCAGGCGCCGGGCGACGATATCGCCTGCCACGTCGGCGAGCCGCCGGTCGTTGGCGTAAGCGTATGCCCGGAGCCGCACGAATGCCTGCGCGGCCGGGACGCGGAGTTGCGTCATCAGCATGCCGGTTGCCTGATCGACCTCGGCGCGGTGCATGGCCAGGTCCGGAGCCTGCCCGTCGAAGACCAGCTCATCGTCGGAATCTGGCCCGCCGCCAGCTTCGCCATCGGGGCCGCTGAGCAGCAGGATGGTTGCGATGTCCGCAAAAATCAGAAGATCGCCGAATGTGTCGTCTGGCAGCGGGCTGGGTGACCGCCGGTACAGCGCGAGCACGCCGCAGCGGATCGCGCCGATAATCAGCGGGAACGCGAACAGGGCCCCGGCACCTGCGCCGCGGGCTGCGGGCGCGAAGGCGGGCCACCGGCGGCCGGCGTCCCGCTCGCCCAGATCAGCGACTAGCACGGGCGCAGCTGTAGCCAGGACGTCGTGGCACGGCCCTTCGCCCAGAGTGAGCTGCAGTTCAGCAAGCCGTTCGCAGACCGGATCGGTAACGGATATGACGAATTCTGGGCCACCGCCACGCGCCGCAGCCACCCACGCCCCGCTCAACTGACCTGCTGCGCACGCGACCGCACAGACGTCAGCGATCGAGACGCGCCGGCCACGGGCAGCTGCATGGAGGGCCAGACGGCCCCACAGGACGGCGAGCCGCGGATCTGTCATCTGGTAACCCGGCAAGGTGCCCCTGCCAAGCCCAGCCACTCAGCCTTACTCGCGTCCGCGGCGCCTGCGGAGATCATGGGCAGTCGGCACGCATCGAGGCAGGCCTCACGCTGGTCCGGTGGCCGGAGTGGCCTGCGCAAAGTGCCGGCTAGGCATGCCGGCGATAGTGACTACGGCGTCCCGCAGGCTGCAGAACGAGCGGATCGCTTCACCCATACCTGTCAAGATCCAGCCTGCCGCGCGCGGAGCAAGGCGCCCACCGCGGCGCAGTCAAAGAAGCCCACGGCCGACATGTCCACGATCAGGAACTCACCACCCGACGCCAGGCGTCCAAGCTCGGCGGCCACGTCGTCCGCGTCCTTAACGTCAAAATCCCCGCGCAGAGCGGCCACTACAAAGCCGTCACGAGGCTAGTCAGGAGTTGTGCGCCATCCATGAGTTCCGCCTTCTGCCAAGGCAGCCAAGCGAGGTCCGGACCCGACAGCTCACAACAAGATGGTCATGACGATACGCCCGCGGCGACGGCGCTGCCAACCGCAGAGCCTGTGGCGAAGCGGCTACTTCTTGCCTGCGGCTTGTGCTGCTTGCAGGTCGGATAGATGGGGATGAGCTGATCGGCGCCGACGAGTGTGAGGATGCGCAGCACCGCTGTGGCGACCAGCCGAAGGTCTGTCCCGGTTCCCTCAGCCTGCCGACGGGCAGCCATGATCGCGTGTACGCCGGCCGAATCGCAGAAGGTCGTCGCGCTCATGTCGATGATCACAACGGCTAGGTCGCTGACCGCGGCCAGCAGCGCCTGGCGTATCTCGTCGGCGTTAGTGGCATCGATTTCGGCGGGCACGGTGATGACGCCATGCTTGTAGACCATGTTGAGTCTGGAGGCTTCCACGGATGTACCTATCGCGGGTCGTCGGGCTGGCGCCAGAACATGAGCAGGGCGATGTCGTCGCGGGCTGGTTCGGCGCCCACCATAGCCGCCATGACCGCGGCGCAGGCGGCATCAGGTGGCTGAGCCACGACCGACTGGCAGAGTCGTTCCAGGCCGTGGTCGATTGTCTGACCGCGGCGTTCGATCAGGCCGTCGGTGAAAAAGCATGCCAGCGTTCCGGGAGTGATAGCGATTGTGGCCGGCCTTCGCCGCACCTGCGGCGCCGCGCCGATCAGCAGGTTCGTCGGAATGTCGGCCAGTTCCGCGGGCTGACCAGGTGATGCCATCACCGGGGGATAATGTCCGGCCAGGCAGATGTCCATCCGGTCCAGCCGCTGGTCAAGTACCGCGTAGGCCACGGTGGCCATTGCGCCCGGCTCGAAATGCTGCATCTTGGCGTCCAGCCTTGCCAGGACCTCGGCCGGGTCAGGCGTTTCCATTGCGTAGGCGCGGAGCGCGCTGCGCATCCGCCCCATGATCACCGCGGCGTGCAGGCCGGAGCCGGTGACGTCACCGATCACCATGCCCAGCTGTCCGGAGGGAAGGGTGAACACGTCGTACCAGTCCCCGCCTACCACGCCTGTGCCGGGGACATAGCGGACAGCCATCTCCGCCCCGGCAGTGACTGGCAGCGCGGAGGGAAGCAGGCTGCGCTGCAGCGCCTGCGCCGCTATCCGGTCCTCCCGGGCCATCAGCGATGTCAGCGCGGTGGCCGCCCGGTCCGCGGCCAGCTGCAGCAGCTCGACATCGTCGCTTGTGAACTCACGCGGCGTCAGTGACCCGACGTGCAACACGCCGATCACCTTGCCGCCAGCTATCAGCGGCACGCCCATCAGGGCGCAGATCCCCTTCGCCAGCAAGATCGGGTTCAGCACCGTGGTGTGGTCGACGTGATTAAGTATCACCGGCCGGTGCTCGGCGGCGATCCGCCCGGCGAACCCGCGGCCCACCGGAATCCGCACGCCCTGCCGCACCTCTTCTTCCAGCCCAGTTGCCGCGTAAGCGACAAGCTGGCCAGCTGGGAAGTCGAGCAGCAGCACCGCTGCGGTGTCGGCACCCAAGATGCCTCTGGTGCGCTCCAGCACCTCCTCGAGCAGCTTGCGGTCATCGAGCCGGGTCAGGGCGGCGTCGGTGATGGACTGGATATCCCGGAGCCTGTTCTGCAGTTCGGCGCGACTAACATGCGCTGGCACCGCGGCGCCTCCCATGTCAAGCGGTTCTGCTGCATCGCTGGTCGCTCGAGCTGGTCACCGCAGCCCTGGCAGCGGCCGTCGATGCGGCGATATGTTCCCGGTTTGGTGCGGGCTTGTCAACGACATCCTAGGTCTGACGGCCGTCCTGAAAGATTCTCCCTGGACGAGGGGAAGCCATGAAGATGGCCACGAAAGCGCAGGCCAGGCGGCGGAACGAAGATTCCCGCCCGCCTCAGGTTTCGGCGCGAGGCCGACGGACACCTGAGGGGAGTAACGATAGGAGCCGCCAGGGCTGGCGGGCTGGCCGCCAGGCTACGCGGCATAGTGAGGTTTTGTTGATGAAGACCGGCGCGGCGCGAGGCCAGGCGGGCCACAGCCACGATGCCGGCTTCTACCGTTCGGATACCGAGTTCCGCGCTCTCATCGTGCCCTTCGCCGAGGAGGGCATCGCCGCGGGCGTTCCCGTCATAATCGGCTATGACGACCGCAAGAACGGCCTGCTGCGGTCCTGGCTCAGCGATCCGTCCGCGGTCGAGTTCATCGGCGACAAGAGCCTGTACGCCACGCCGAGCCGGGCGATAGCAACCTACCGGCGGTTCTTCGAACATCACGTCGCCAGGGGCGCGGCGCAGATCCGCATCGCCGGGAACGTGCCCCATCCAGGCAACGGGGGACGGTTCGAGGGATGGGACCGCTACGAGTCGGCCGCCAACACCGTCTGGGATGACTTCCCCGTCCGGAGCCTGTGCCTGTATGACGCCACCAGCGCCCCGCCGGCGGTGCTCGATATCGTCGAGCGAACCCATCGCCGCATCGTCTCGCCGTCCGGTCAGCGCCAGGCCAGCAGCCGTTTCCAAGACACCTCGGCATTTGAAGGCCTACCGTACGTGCCTGACCCGCTGGAGGACTCCGCGCCCCTCGTCGAGCTTGTCAACCGGTCAGGCGCTGATGCCCGGCACGCCCTGGCGCGAACCATCCGCGACCGCGTGCCCGCCAACACGCTCGAAGAGCTGCTGATCGGCGTCGCCGAGGCCGTCTCCAACGCCCAACGCCACGGCCGCCCGCCAGTCACGGTCCGCATCTGGGCAGTGCCCGACCGCATCGTGATCACGGTTCACGACACCGGCCGAGGCCCAAGCGATCCCCTGGCAGGCCTGGTCCCGACGTCAAGCCGCACTCCCGAGCACGATCTTGGACTGGGCCTGTGGGTCATGCACCAGCTTGACATCGAGGTCGCGCTCAGACACGCGGACGACGGCTTCGCCGTCAGGCTCCGGTACACCCTGTAGCCGCCGGCGCGCTGGGATTTCTTCATGGCGGCCCTCACGATTTTCGGCAGTTCCTGACTGCAAGACGCATCGAAGACCCAGAGAGTTGACTCACTCTCCGCAATACCGGTCAGAATCACCCCCGCGACACCAGCGGAAGCACAACGGCACCGTGTGCCGCCGCCGACCATGCGCAAGGTCGCTCGCCGAGGGGGGTGTGCGAGGCGAGTGCGTCGGGAAGGTTCAGCATGCTGATCATCGCGCGGCGCGAGCACCGTCGAAGCGCAGCGCCTGGAAGCTGACCGATTCGTCGTCGTAGTCGCGATATTCACCAGCGTCACGGCGCAGGGCGCTCGAGTAACAAAGGCGCCCGCTCGGCGGCAGCAACTTTGCCGTTCCATGACTGCGGTGACGGCGGACCGGTGGTACGTGGAGGATTGCATGACAGGACCGGGCGCTACGGGCCGCCGGACGGAGACGGCGCGGTTGGCAGGCATCGGCCTGCTGGCCGCCGGGGTGGCCGTTGCTGTGTACGTGGCGGGCAGGCTGCTCACTCCCGACTACAGCTTCAGCCTGTTCGGACGGGTTGGGCTGGGCGCAATCATGCTCAAGTCCACGCTGGCATCTATCGCCCTCGGCGCTGCGGTACTGCAGGTGCTTTTGGCCCTGTGGATTTACCACAAGCTGCCGCTGGCGACCAGTCCGCCTCGCCCGGTGCCGCTAGCCCATAGGATCATTGGCTTTGCCCTATTCGCGCTCACCGTGCCGATCGCGCTGCATTGCCTGATTGCCTACGGGGTGCAGCTCACCAGCCCTAGGGTGGCGGTGCATTCCCTGGCCGGCTGCTTTTTCTACGGTGCCTTCGTGGCTAAGGTCCTGCTGGTGCAGAGTCGGCGGCTGCCCCGCTGGGCGCTGCCGGTTGCTGGGGGCACCCTCGCCGTCGTCATCGGCGTGCTCTGGTACACCTCCGCGCTCTGGTACTACAACGGCTACCGGCTCCCTGGCACGTAACCTGCGATGCCGGACAGCAGATGGCACCGGCGCATACCAGGCGGACCGACTGGCTGGTACCGGTGGCATCTGGCGCTGCGGTCAGTCGACCGGCTGCCAGAGGCGGAATGTCGCGCCCTGGTCATCGACGCACTCGGCGATCAGCCCGTACGGCGTGCGCCCGGGGCGGTCCGCATGGCCGCCGGCCGCCCGGACCCGCTCGACCGCGGCCGTGATGTCATCCACTCGGTAGGACAGCTGGACCTCGGTCTCGGTGCTCTCTGAAGGCCTGATGCCCATCGGGGGCCTGATCTCTTCGGTGCGCCACGCGCGCGGGTGGCTGGAGACGAACGGCACCTGCAGCACAGCCTCGTAAAACTCCCTGGCCCGGTCCGCGTCCGGCGTCGCCATCGTCACGTTCGCGACATCGCCCTGCCGCAACCGGGTGGCCCGCGGCGGCCGCCTGAGCAGGATCCAGCGGTGCCCGAACGGGTCCACGAGCACCGAGGCGCGGCCGTAGGGCTGGTCGGCCGGGTCACGTTCGACCACGGCTCCGCGGCGGCGGGCCCGCTCGGTGCTAGCGTCGACGTCGCTCACCTCCAGGTGCAGGCTGTGGCTGAACGTCGCGGGGTCGTCGGGCGCGCGAACCGGCACCTCGGGCCAGAGGCCGGAAGCTTCAGCGAACATGAGTACTGCGTCGCCGATACCGACTTCGGCATGGCCGATCGTTCCGTCGGCGTTGACATGGGCCTGGCCGCGCCGTTCCGCGTGGAACACCTCGATGTACCAGTCCATGGCGCGCCGGGCGTCAGACACGACGATGTAGGGGGTCAGCGATGGCGGCCAGGCGGGCTCGCGCGTAATTGGGGTCGCGACGGTCTGCTGAGACATGGTTCCTCCTGTGTGGGCGATGACCTCGCGGGTCAGCCGCTGCCGCAGCCGATCAGCGAAGTCCGGGTCGGGATCGACCGGCGTGACGGGCTCGCGCAGTGCCTCGAACGGGTCGGTCATCGCGAGCCCTCCTCTCCTTCGTAGATCCGTCGGAATGCTGCGCGGGCCCGCACCAGCAGCGCTTCGGTGGCGTGCAAGGTGCGGTCCAGATGCCTGGCCACTTCGGGGACCGGCAGCCCGTCGAGGTAACGCAGCGTGAGCGCGGCCCGGTGATGCGCGCCGAGCTGCTCGAGCACCTCACGGGCCCGGATCCGGTCCACGACCGTGTCCCAAGGGTCGTCGGATGTGGCCGGTTCGCCGTCCAGCAGACGCAGGCCGCGTTCCTCCCGCGCTGTCCGCCGCCAGTGGTCGGCGAGCTTGTGCCGCGCAACTCCGATCAGCCATGGGACCGACGCCTCCGGCGCGCCCGGCTTGCGAACCGCGTCAACAGCGGCCAGGAACGACTCGGACGTGAGGTCCTCGGCGGTGGCGGTATCGCCGCAGCGAGCCAGCAGGTAGCCGTAGACATGCGGTAGCGCATCGTCATACAGCTTCAGCAGCCCGAACGCCGGATCGGGCCGCACCTGTGGGTGCGTCACATCTTCATCGTCGTCCGAACTGCCGCAACTCCGACGGGCCGGAACCAATTTTCTCCAGGACGGTCAGCAGGGTGGCTGACGAGCATGCCACTCGGTGATTCTGGCCGATCTGCCGTAAAGTCAGACAGACGGCAGGCCCGTGCCAATCTGTCCAGTGTGGTCCAGAACAGAGCTGCGCCCCGAAATACGCTCACCGAGCTGAGGTTCCGCTCGTCCGTGGGCTGTCGCTGTTAGAGCCGTTGGCGTCGGCCGCGTCATCGGATCGGAGCCGAGCCCGACGCGATCATCGCGGCGGTGAGCATACGCGAGGGCCGCGGCCAGACTGCTGAAGCTGTGGATCACGCCGTCGATTCCGGTGAGTGAGAGAACCCGGAGCACGGGAGTGCAGGCAACGACCAGGACCACCTCGCGACCCTCGGCCTTAGCTCGCTTGTGCGCGGCGACGAGAGCATGAAGGCCAGACATGTCGCAGAACTGGGTCAGGGTCATATCGACCACGAGCGTGGCGTGGTGTCCTGTGGCCGCGTCGAACAGGGCCGACCGCAGAGCCGTGGCGTTTGTGATGTCGATCTCTTCGGGAGCAGCCATCACTGGCACGCCCTCGGCTATCTCTACCGGGAACCTGTGGTGAGGCATTTGCACACCTCCTGTCGCTGCCGACAACTCCATCTGCTGACCTGGTGCCTTGCGGCGCACGACGGGCACAGGACGCCAGCATCTTCTGGCACAGGCCAGAATCCCTCCCAAGGGCCCCTCAGCGTCGCCCCTGCCTGCGGTGTGCTTGACCCGGTCACGTACTAAGGGTCGGGTCTGCAGCTCCTATGCGTCAATATAAACGCGATAAAAATTTCACGCATCTTGTCTCACGGTGTTCCTCACGCGAGTGTATGCTCACCATATGACCGATCCCGTTCGGGGCAGCGGCAGCTGGACGTTGTTGACCGGGCACGGACACGTGCTGGTGGAGATAGCCCGCAATCCTGAGTCCCGCATCCGGGACATCAGCCCCGTCGTCGGCCTGACCGAGCGCTCCGTGCAGGCCATCGTCGCCGACCTGGAGGCTGAGGGTTATATCAGCCGCAAACGCACCGGACGGCGCGTCGTGTACACCGTGAACCGGGACAGCCTGTTCCGGCACTCCGCCCAGGACGGACACCGGGTCGGCCCGTTGCTCGACCTGCTCGGGGCCGCCGGGACCGACATCACGCCCGGACGGCGAGATGACTGAGACCGGTACCGGCAACCGTTAGCGCGGATGCGCTATCTCGCAGAGCCTCTGCCAGCCGTCTAAGCAGAGCAAGCAGGTAGCCGCAGATGAGCGGCGGCGCATCGATGAGACATGTCGCCCGGCCTGAAGCCTCGGCGCTGATCGGAGCCTGTCTCATGTGAAGCACCCAAAGTCCGATGAGACGCGCAGAAGGCCAGCAGATGAAATATGAACATCCCGCGCGCTGACGCTCGTGATTCGCCGATATGGCTCGATAGCTGCGTCAGCCCAGTGGCCTGGGCTGCTGCCCGGGAAGTCGCCAGCAGATAGCCAGTTGCGTCAACCTCTCAGCCGGCGCAGGCGTCCGATAACCAAAGGCTATTAGTACGGACCGTCAGCATCACCGTGTCTGGGTCGACAAGGTGCAGTGTCGCCATGTCGCTCCGAGCGCACGGTACGGGATGCCGGTCGGGTTCTGGTACTGCATCTGGACCCACTGCGGCGTCGCCAACGATGGCAATATAAGGAAGAAATTGCTCGCCGAGACCGAGCGGTCGGGAGGCATTAGAGTGCGCAATCGCCAGTTGCTCGCGGCACTTGCCGCGCTAGGCGTGGGTGCCGCAATTGCCGCCGGGGCGAACGTGCACGCGCGTGCCACGATCGGCAAACCGACCGCGCTTACGGGCATTCACCTGATCAAACACGTCATCGTGATCATGCAAGAGAACCGGTCATTTGATGAGTACTTTGGCACCTACCCCGGGGCGGACGGCATACCAGCAGACGTTTGCCTGCCAGATCCCCGCCGCGGCGGGTGCCAGAAACCATATGCCGACCATCACGACCACAATTTCAACGAACCCCACGGGGCAGGTGGATACGTGGGAGATGTGGACGGCGGGAAGATGGACGGCTTCGTCGCCGAATCGGAGAAGTTTTGCAAGCCGACAGGGCCCTGCCGGACCGATGTGATGGGGTACCACACCGGCACTGACATTCCAAATTACTGGGCATACGCAAGCAATTTCGTGCTCAACGATCATATGTTCGAGTCGTCGCACTCGTGGAGCACGCCCGCCCATCTTTACGAAGTCTCCGCATGGTCGGCGAGATGCCGCCGGCCGACCGATCCCATGAGTTGCAGCAGCTCCAACTACCCCGTCAAACGGTCAGCGTCCGACCCGATGCCATACGGCTGGACCGACCTAACCTGGATGCTGCACCGTCAACATGTGAGCTGGGCCTACTATCTCGATCACGGAGCCCAGACTGCCAGCCATCCGGCCGGGGTACCGCTGATCTGGAATGTGCTGCCGGGCTTCGCTGACGTGCACGCCGACGGCCAGCTTGGCAGCATCCGCCCCCTCACTGTTTTCAAGGCCCAGGCCAAGGCCGGCACGCTGCCGAAGGTGTCGTGGATCTCTCCAGACCGCAGGGACAGCGAGCACGCAGGGGCTCTGGTCAGTACGGGGCAGGCGTACGTCACCAGGATCATCAACGCAGTGATGAGCGGACCCGACTGGCAGTCCAGCGCGATCTTTCTCGCCTGGGACGATTGGGGCGGCTTTTACGACAATGTGGCACCGCCGCAGGTGGATGGGAGCGGCTACGGCATCCGGGTACCGGCCATGGTCATCAGCCCCTACGCCAGGCAAGGCTATGTCGACCAGCAGGTCCTGTCTTTCGACGCCTACATCAAGTTCATAGAAGATGACTTTCTTCATCACGCCAGGCTCAACCCGGCCACAGACGGACGGCGTGACTCGCGTCCTGATGTCCGCGAGGGCGCCAGTGCCCTGGGCAATCTGGTAAACGACTTCGACTTCAGCCAAACGCCGCTGCCGGCCCTGATCCTGAACCCCTGTCCGCCGGGCATGACGCTTATCCCCACGCCACAGCCTGGATGCACCGACTCGATCCCGCTGCACGCCAACACGTGGGGAGATAGCTGACGCTCCCATGGTGGCCTTGCCCTCACGCAGAAGATTCAGATATCCCCGTCCGCCTCATCTAGTTCGCCGACGCCCGCCACCCGCAGGTCGCCTGCACGGACGAAGGACTCACCTCGTGACTGATGTTTCGACTTCGCCCGCATGTCGCCTTCGCCGGACGAACAACGGCCGCACGCCCAGCACCGACCACGACGTGCGAGCGGTAGCTGCCCGCGGCGGAAGGTTCTCGGCGCGGACCCGGGCATGGATCTGCGGGATCGTGGTCTTGGTCGCGGCAACCGCCGGGCTATCCGGGTTCACTCTGCCGGGGACCGCCAAGGCTCAGGCGACGCCCATCAAGCACATCGTCGTGCTGTACATGGAGAACCACACCTTCGACAACATCCTTGGTTACTGGTGCGACCGTAATGCTGGCCGGTGCCCGGACGGGGGCATGCCGTCTTCAGTCAGGCTCTCCAATGGCGACGTTGTCAGCCCCGACATCACGCCCGACTTCGTACCGAAGGTAGCCCATAGCGTGGCCGCCCAGCGGAGAGCGATTGACGGCGGCAAGATGGACGGCTGGCAGCACGTGGAGGGCTGCGGCGCCAATACGGGCTACGCCTGCATCGGCGGGTACCTCCCTGGCCAGGTGCCCAACGTGACCGCGCTGGCGACGCAGTTCGCGATCAGCGATCGGACCTTCTCCATGGCCGATAGCCCGTCGTGGGGCGGTCACCTTTATGCGGTGATGGGGCAGCTAGACGGGTTCTTTGGCAACAACCCCTTTCCGGCGCGCGGTGTAACGCCCCGGCCAGGGTGGGGCTGCGACTCCAGACACGTGACCCAGTGGAGGTCGCCGCGGGGCCACGTCCAGAAGGTGCCGAGCTGCATCCCTGACTACTCGCTCCGACGGGCCAACGGCGGCGCGTTCAAGCCCACGCCCGTCAAGCACGTGCCAACCGTCCTCGACCGCCTGCACGGCGCTCACAAGTCTTGGCGGATCTACGGAGAACCGGAGCCAGCCGGCAACGGGACATTGGCCTTCGGTTACGTCTGGGACATCTGTCCCTCATTCGCCGAGTGCTTGTACACCCACCAGAAGGACAACAACGTTCCGAGCTCTACGTTCGTCGAGGACGCGAACTCAGGCAACCTGCCCAGCTTCGCCATCGTGACGCCCGGCGGGCAGGACGCAAAGTTCAGCGAGCACAACAAGATGTCAATGACGACCGGCGACGACTGGCTAGGTCAGGTCGCCTCTGCGGTCATGAACGGCCCAGACTGGAAGTCCACCGCACTGTTCATCACCTGGGACGACTGCGGCTGCTTTTACGACCATGTGCGCCCCGGAACTAATCCCGATGGCACCCCGCAGGGACCGCGCGTACCGCTGATCATCGTCAGCCCCTACGCCAAGCACGGCTACACCGACACCACCGCGACGACTTTCGCGGGCATCCTCGCCTACGCCGAGCACACCCTCGGCCTCACCGCGCTCGGCGTTAACGACAAGAAGGCTTATCCCCTCACCCATGCTTTCAATTACCACCAACAGCCGCTCCGTCCCGCTCCGATGGTGTACCGGCCCTGGCCGCCCGATGCTTATCACGTCGACATGAAACAGGCAATGCAGGACAGCTAGCGCACTGCACCCAGGCGGCTATCGAGGAACGAGCGAAAAGCACCTGCCGTCTTCGCGAGCCGATTGCCACGGCAACTGCACGGCGTTGAGAGGCTGTTTCCGGGCAGCCGAGGGTTGATCACCGCGCGCCTAGGAGGGTCAGCACCGCTGCACGTACTCTTGGGTTGTGACGTCCCAGCCGCTCGCGCGGCACCTCTTGCGAGCACGTGACCTGGCCGACGTTCGTTACGCCCAGCCGCTGACCGTCGCTGATATGGCCGCTGCGGCGGGTTTGTCGCCCGCTCACTTCAGCCGGGAGTTCAGGCGGGCCTTCGGCGAGTCCCCCCACCAGTACGTGCTGACCCGGCGTCTTGAGCGCGCCGCCGCCCTGCTCCAGGTGACCGACTGGTCGGTGGCAGACATCTGTTTCGCGGTCGGCGCCGGCAGTGTCGGGTCGTTCACGGCGAGCTTCAGCAGGATGTACGGCAGGTCGCCGGTGGCCTACCGGCGGTTGTGGCCGCCGGCGGCGCGTTTCGTCCGGATTCCCCGCTGCGTGGCGATGGCCTACGCCCGGCCGCAGAACCGCACGTTTCGAGAAGACCAGGCGACGGCCAGTTCGTAGGGTTCTTCCGATAGCGATGCCGCAAGAGGAGGAATCCCGATGATCAAGATCGCCAACGTCCAATTCTGGGTGCACGACCAGGATGAGGCACTTCGCTTCTACACCAAGACGCTCGGCTGGGAGGTGCGAGCCGACGTCACCATGGAGGCGTGGAACTTCCGCTGGCTGGCGGTGGGGCCCGCGGGGCAGGACGGTGTCGGGCTCGTGCTCATGCCTGTGCCACGCCCGCCCATGCTCGATGCAGGGAGCAGCGCCGCGCTGGCCGAGCTGGTAGCCAAAGGCGACGGCGGCACGCTCTTCCTCGAGACCGACGACTGCCAGGCGAGCTATGACGAGCTCTCCGCCCGCGGCGTCGCGTTCAATGATCCGCCAACCGCGCAGCCCTATGGCATCGACAGCTCGTTTCGCGACCCATCGGGCAACAACATCCGCCTAACCCAGCTGCTGGAGTTCGACCCAGCCCGCGGGAACGGCCTCTCCGGAACCTGAGATCTCGAGCGAGGTTCCCGTGAACGCGGAGACACTTTCGGCTCCGGCAATGGCGCGTGAAGCAGCAGGGATACCGTGCGGAGCTCACCAGAGACGAGTTCCGGCTGGCCGAGCGGCGGTAGAACTGGCACATGAGTGACCTGCTAGGCGACCTCCAGGTCCGGACGTTCGCGCAGGCGACCCCCGCGACCGCCATTTCCTATCCTCCGGAACGACGGCTTAGCGCCGCGCAGCTGGTTTCGTATCTGGACCGGCGCGTTTTTGCTGTGGTTGGCTCCACTCGGTCTGACGGCCGGCCCCACGCGGCGATGTCGGTCTACGTCCGGCGCGGCACGACCTTCTGGCTGCCGACGATGGCCGGCTCGGTCCGTGAACGGAATCTGCGCCGCAAGCCCTGGCTAACTATGGTGATCGCTGAAGGAGATCACCCGGTCCACATCGCGGTGATCGCCGAAGGTCCGACCGAGATCGTCACCGCAGAGGAAGTACCCGCGGATGTCCGGGCGGCCGTCACCGGCGATTGGGTCAGCGAATGGATCTGCCTGACGACCGAGCGCCTGCTCTCCTACGCGGACGAAAGCGCTTCGCCGTAGCGACCACAAGTCTCTAGCCAGCGAGGAGGACAGTGGATCCCGTCTGACCGACCGTCCACGCCGCCTGCCGAGCGCTACCTGGAACTAAGGGCTCGATTACCAGCCGGGAGATCAGAGTGCCGCGCAGGGTGAACCGGAAATGCAGGTTGGCCACGCCTCCGGGGAAATTGCCTTCCAGGTGATGGACCGCATCGAAGTGCTGGTCGTCTGCTCTGGCCGCTGCGGTGAGCTCGATCGTGTAGGTATATTCACTGGCCGAGCGGGCCAGCCAGGTTCGTATCTCGCCCGGCCCGTGGTAGTCGTGCCCTTCGTCGGTGACGACAGCGTCGGCGGTGTAGTGCGCGATCGCGGCATCGAGCGCGCGGGCGCGGTGCGCGGCGAGGTAGTCCGTGATCACCGGCGGCAGCTCGTCCGGCGTGATCGCCGTTGCGCGGTTCCAGTCAACTGTCTGCATGCACCCACCGTCGGGCCTCCCCCGGGGAGAGAGTCAAGCCCGCTGACCTTCCAGCCAGGAGAGGGTTGCTGACCTTCCCGCCGGGAGAGGTTGCATAGTTAGCGGTATGCGTACCGGCCTGACGATCGGGGAGTTCGCGACGCTCAGCCATCTGAGCGTGCGGACACTGCGGCGCTATCACGAGACCGGACTGCTGGAGCCCGCGGCCATCGACCCCGTTACGGGCTACCGCTACTACTCGGCCGAGCAGATCCCGCCAGCACAGGTGATCCGCCGGCTGCGCGACCTCGATGTTCCCCTGGCCGAAGTCAAGGCGATCCTCGCAACCGGCGACCCGCAGCGGCGGGCGGACCTGATCACCGGCCACCTGCAACGTCTCGAGCGCGAACTAGGCCGGACCATGGCTGCCGTCACGTCGTTGCGGCAACTACTGCGCCCGGACACGGCTGACCTGCACGTCGAGCTGCGGTCGGTCCCGGCGCGCACGGTCGCCGCAATCAGCGGTCATCTGCGGCGCCAAGACGTGCAGCCCTGGTACGACAACGCGATGGCAGAACTCGACGCGGTGTTCCCCGCCGCCGAGCGCACCGGGCCTCCCGGCGGCCGCTACGCCAACGAGCTGTTCACAAAGGGCGCGGGGGCGATGACCGTCTTCCGGCTCGTCCGCGAGCCCCGCGAATCCGGGCGGATCACCGTCACCGAGCTGCCCGCCGCCGAACTCGCCGTCACCGTCCACCCCGGCCCGCACGACGACATCGACGTCACCTACGGCCGCCTCGGCGCCTGGGTGACCGGACACGCCCTGGCCGTCAACGGCCCGGTCCACGAGACATACCTGCAAGGACCGCGCGACATCAGCACGCCGAGCCAGTGGCGCACCGAAATCGGCTGGCCGATCTTCCGCCTCACCCCCGCATGACTCAACTACACACACTTCCGCCCCGAAAGGGGAATGCCAACACGAGCCGCAGCAAAGCCATGGTCGGTGTGGCCAAGTACCGGATCGGGGTCCCGCGCGCGAAACACGAAGAGCTTTCGGCCTGAAACCATGCAAGCCGTAGCCGCTTCGTACCCCACTCCGCTCCGCTGGAGACCGCAAGATGACTATCACGCTGATCACCGGAGCCAACAAGGGTCTCGGCTACGAGACAGCCAGGCGGCTCATTGATCTCGGTCATACGGTGCTGGCCGGAGGCCGCGATCCGCAGCGCGGCACGAAAGCCGCCCGCGAGCTCGGTGCCACCTTCCTCCACATCGACCCGACTAACGACGACAGCGTCGAGGCGGCAGCCGCCAGGGTACGGAGCGAATACGGGCACCTGGACGTGCTGATCAACAATGCAGGCACTGCGGCTCCGCGGCTGAGCGCTGAGGAGTTGACCGCGGAAGCAGCAATGGACGGATTCGCGATTAACGTCTTCGGCCCGATACGGGTGACGCACGCGTTCCTGCCTCTGCTGCGCGCGGCTGAACATCCACGTATCGTCAACGTCTCCAGCGGGGTCGGGTCATTTCATCGCATCCTCGATCCCGGCACGGTGGAGAACGCGGTCACACTGCCGGTATACCCGGCCACCAAGGCGGCGCTGACCATGCTGACGGTGCAGTACGCGCGAGCCTTGCACGGCATCCTGGTGAACGCTGCAGACCCCGGCTTCACCGGCACCGACTTCAACAACCACCGCGGCACGCAGACCGTCACCGAAGGTACCGACGCCATCGTCCGGCTGGCAACCCTGCCGCCCGACGGGCCTACCGGTACCTTCCAGGACCGCCATGGCCCCGTTCCTTGGTAAATCAAGCAAACGAAGCCGACTGACCGTGTTTGGGTCGGGAAGTTTGTGCGCTCATGCACCGCAGCGCATCCGGCGATGAAATTCCGGCCATCGGGCCGAACAAATGAGGGCGGTTCCCTGCCGAAGTTAGGCCTTGCGGATATTCCAGTCGCCGGATAATTCCCCTAGAGTTGGCTAGCCGCTTTGGCGACATGACATCCGACACAAGTCATCTGGCAATGTCCGCAGCGCAGCGCGGACGGTTCACCTCTGGGAGCAACACATGCACATTAGTGCTGGGGACACCGCCTGGATGCTGACCTCGACCGCTCTGGTCCTGTTCATGATGCCCGGGCTCGCCTTGTTCTATGGCGGGCTCGTCGGCGCGAAGAATGTCGTAGCGACAATGGTCCAATCCTTCGTGGCCATCGGCCTGATCAGCTTGCTCTGGGTGATCATCGGGTACTCGCTCACCTTCGGCACCGACCACGGAGGTGTGATCGGCGGATTGCAGAACGCCATGCTGGCCGGCGTGGGCGCCAAACCGAACATCTACGCCCCTACCATCCCGGCGCTGCTCTATATGGCCTTCCAGATGAAGTTCGCTGTCATCACGCCTGCTCTGATCGCCGGGGCTTTCTGCGAGCGGATGCGCTTCCGCGGCTACCTGGTCTTTATCGGGCTGTGGTCGCTGATCGTCTATTTCCCGTTCGCGCACGCGGTATGGGGCGCGGGCGGCATCCTCGGCTCCGGCGGTTTGCACGCGATCGACTTCGCCGGCGGCTCGGTTGTACATGAGCTAGCTGGCTCAGCCGCGCTTGCGACGGCGCTGTTCCTGCGGCGACGGCACCAGCTTGAGCGGCCGCACAACATTCCGCTTGTGCTTCTCGGCGCCGGGATCTTGTGGTTCGGATGGTTCGGCTTCAATGCGGGCAGTGCGCTCAGCGCCGGATCGGTCGCCACCTCGGCGCTGGTCAACACCCAGCTAGGCGGCTCGGCCGCAATGCTGGCCTGGATGACGGTTGAGTGGTGGCGGCGGGGCAAGCCCACTGGGGCAGGGATTGCCGCAGGCGCTGTCGCGGGCCTTGCGGCGATCACCCCGGCATCGGGATACGTGCCGCCATGGGCCGCAATCATTATTGGCGCCGCGGCCGGGCTGCTGTGTTACGGCGCCGTGCATCTGAAGGACATCTTCCACTACGACGACTCGCTCGACGTCGTGGGAGTCCACATGGTCGGCGGCCTGATCGGAGTAGTGCTGACCGGCGTCTTCGCGAGCCTCGCCGTTAACGCTGCCGGGCAGCCTGGTGGCCTGACCCAGCTTGGCCGCCAGCTAGTTCTGGCCGTTGCCGGCATCGGCTATCCATTCGTGATGACCTGGATCATCTTGTGGATCATCGACAAGACCGTGGGCCTGCGCGTTGACCCCGACGACGAACAGGACGGACTTGACCTCGCCGAGCACGGCGAGCCTGCTTATGACGTCGTGCCACCGAGCGTCCTCGCGATGGCTGGAGTGGCGTCCAATGGCGAGTCCGCGGCTAGCGGCACGGAGGATGGCGAGGCCGCAGCCCCGGAAGCGGTCTCCTAGCCTCTCTTCCTAGGGCAGGCGGCTCGACTTAACAAACGAGCATGCGGCCTGGGCCTGGGGGTCCTTCTGCACCTCAGACAGGACCGTCCAGTTGCCGTAGGGGCCGGTAACGCTGCACATGGTGACGTACTTCCGCTTTGGCAGGGCGCGAGCAGCCGGCCATATCTTGCCGCCATCGCCAGGCCAGGCAAGATAAGGCTGCGACTGTTCGCAAATTGCGTTACGAGGTACATGCGGTCCCGCTACGAACTGGACGTAGACCTGGTCATCAGGGTTGCGCCAGTAGCACGGCTGCGCGGCCTGAATAGTGCGAGCACGGTGGTGGGGCGGATCTGCCGCCGTCGCCGCGCCGCACGCGACCACCCCGAGTGCGGCCAAGCCGGCGGCCAGGGTCGCGCAGAAAGTTCTCATGTGAACCTCGGAGTCCAGTCCGCGTGGTGCTCATAAATAAGGCATATACGATAGAACGCCCCTGCACGAGCAAGCTGGGGCGCTCTGTTTCACAGCATAATAACCGAACGCTTTAGCATGTCTAGTGCTACAACGCCTGATGTGTCCTTATACGGGCAAGACGGACAAGCTCGGGACATCCGGTGGAGCCGCCCTCCACAACCGACCGATTGGTGCGATTGCGCGTGCATGATGGGCGTCATGAGCGAACTTGACGTCATCATCATCCACATCCGAGCCGAGCAGGCAGCAGAGTATGAACGCCTGTTTGCCGAGCGCGAGCTGCCGCGCTGGCGCGAGTTCAAGGAACGAGGCGCGTTCCTCAGCGCGCGGATCTCACGGGTCGCATTCGGCACCGACAACCGCAAGGACGTGGTCAAGTACGCCATCGCGGTCGAGGTTCCCAGCCATGCGGCGCATAGCGAGCATGACGCCGATCCGGGATTCCAGGAGTTCAACCGCCTGGCGGATCTCCTGCAGCCAGAAGACCCGCTGGTGTACGGCGGAGAGGTGCTGTACGCCGTCTGACGCAGGTTAAGGCGCCAGCTGGAGCCGATTTAAGACATCCTCCCGATGCCGGCGAGGCCGCCTTATTGGCACGCTGATGGCAACGGAAATGTTCATCGGTGTCACGAGCAACGCAGCCCGAGGCACGAAGACGGGGAGCCAGCCTTGGTGCCATATCAGAACTATCAGCTCTTGGAAGCAGAACGCAGTAAGACCGTTGCTGACCTGCGAGCGGCAGACGTCCAGCGGGGCGAGTTCGCTGCCGCCGTATTCAGGTCGTTCCGCGCTGCGGCGGCTCAGATACGTGATTTGGCCGTCCTGCCGCGATTCCGGAGTTCGGCCCGGCCCGCCTGTGCCGATTGCAACCACATGTGAGCGGTAAATGGTTCTTCGGTGCTCTCGCGCCGGGCGGTTCAGATTCCTATAATCGTCGCGCCTGGGATGGCGGCCCGGCCGCAAAGGTCGCCGTCTGGCGGGCGGCTTAAGGAGGCTGACGTGATGGACGCTGCAGGCCCCGCCGACGAGCACGGGTCATCACGACACGGCGACATCGGGGAGCAAGCACGCCAGTTGCGTTCGCTTCCGGTGGGCCAGGTCATCGCGGACGCCTTGTTCAGCCTGATCACAGCGGCTCAATTCAAGCTGGGCAGGCGCGACGCCCGGCTGCTGATCGACGTGAGCACAGTGGCGCATCAGCACGCACGTACCTATCTGCCCGGCCAGCTCGCCGCGCAGATCGACCAGCTGCTCGGAGAGCTGCGGCTCGCGCAGGTGACCGCGGAAGGTGACGCGAGCAGGCAAGGCGAGCCCGAGGAAAACGATCTGGACCGCATGCCCACCCCGCCGGCAGCCGGCACAGCATAGGAGCGGCCGCTCGCCAGCTGCGTGCAGGCGGGTTTAACGAACAATGGCGGGGGCCCGGATCGATCCCGGGCCCCCGCCTGAACTGCTAATAAGTCAGCCTCGGCAGGCGGCGCTGCCGGAGTCGCTGTAGGCCATCGCCGTCGCGGGGTCCGCGCCCGGTCCGGCCATAGCTGGCTGATAGTCCCAGCTGTAGCTGTGCGGATGCAAGCTAAGCTTCATAACGCCGAAAGCCTGGTCCTGCGCAGTCACGACGTTCGGGTTGCTGAATTTACCGTTCTCGACCGCAAGCGTGTCCAGGTCCTCGCCGCCGGTGCCAACGGTGATCTGGGTGATGCCGTGCCGCGGGTCGTAGTTGCCCGCAGGATCCATCGGCCGGAAGCGCGCGTAGACGTGCTCATGGCCGTTGAGTACCAACGTCGCGTGTGCCCTGTACAGCAGCTTCCACCAGGCGTCGGCGGCCAGGCCCTCGAGGCTGTCAGCACCGGGAGCGCTCGGGTCGGGGACGTCTGCGCTGCTGTCGGTCGCTGTGGACGTTGGCTGGTGCCAGTAGGCGATTGTGCACTCCTTGTGATCGCCGACGAGGTCAGCGGCCAGCCACTGGGTTTCCTGGGCCAGCAGGCCGCCATCTGTTGTCGAGCAGTCGTTGTTGAACGGCGCTGACTCGCATTCGATGTTCAACGAGATGATGTGCCAGTTGCCCATGTCGTAGGAGTACCAGCCCTGCCTGTCGGCGGTGTCGTCGCCGGCCTGCCCTTGCGCATACGGCGTGCCGTTCTGGTCATGCCCGTTGAAGTAGGCGAAGTAGCCGGTCCCGTTCTGGGCGGCCTCATTGTCGCCATGTTTGGTGTAGTTGTAGTACTCGTGATTGCCCGGGGACGGGCGCTCGAGCATCTTCAGGCCGCCCCAGGTCTGCTCGAAGGACTGCTCGAAGTCACTCAGCTTGCCCACCTCGTACTGCTCGTCACCGAGCAGCGCGACCAGATCCGGATGCATCGCCTCGGCCTGCTGCGCCGTCGCATACTCGGCAGCGAAGCCACCGAGAGAACTGCTGCCGCATTTCAGAGCTGCCGGGTTGGCGGCGTTCTCCGTGTTATCCGGCTCGCAGGCAATATCACCAACCGTCGCCAGCGTGTAGGTCCTGACCTGGCCGTTGTTGGCGGCATACGGCCAGTCGTTGGACGCCATCGAATGCGCGACGGCGGCACCGGCCGTCGCCGCGACCAGCACGCCCGCGACGCCCAGCGCCGCAATGTACGAACGCGATCTCACCTCGGTCGGTCCTTTCGGGAGAGGGGTATCGCGCTGAACCTAGGGAGCGCCCGCGACGCTCCGACGACCGTTGGGTGATCAACAGCTGAACAGCTAGGTGATTAGCAGTTGAACAAACGCCCCGCTCACCGGGCGTTCATAGCCTGCCTGCTCGGCAACTTGCCAAGCTCGCGCGCTCGCTTACAGGTCCGCCGGGGTACTGAATAATCGGTGCCGCGTGGGACTACCAGATGCCAGCGCCGGCGGGATTTCTTCAAAGCGCGGCAGCAGAGTGCGGCCAGAGCGCACAATAGAGGCGATTTCGCTGCTCAGGAGTCTGCGGAGCGACATCGACGACACGCGACGTTGCTCGGCAGGGCGGGCGGGGCCAGGAGTTGCCAAGGCAATTCCTCGGGAGGCATGGAAGTGCGTTGGAAACTGGCTGTCGCCATTGTGGTCGCTATTGTGGCGGGTTTCGGGGGCGGTGGCGCCTACGCGCTGATCCAGGGGCCCTCGACAACGAGTCTCGAGACTGCTCGCGGCCAGATACAGCACTGCGCGAACGGGCACCAGCGCGAGTGCCCGAACGGCATGGCTCAGAGCCAGTCCGCCGGCCCTGGCTCGCCGACGTCATCCAAGAAACGGCACTCACCGTCGCCGTCGCCATCTCACACGCGGCGGTCACCTTCGCCGTCGCCCACGTCGTCTTCCCCGCCCCCACCACCGGTTGCGGCGGGTAGCTACAGCTGCAATTACCAAACCGACACCTGGAGCGGCGACGCATCATCGGTCGGTTACTCAGTTCAGAAGATCAGCTCCAACGACGGCAAGACGGCTAGCTTCGCGGTCAAGCTGAACGCGAACCACGGCACGACCGAGGTCGTCGGCTATCCCTCCGATCAGTGCCTTATCTATTCGGCGCTGCCGAGCTCGCTCAAGTCCAGCTACCACGTGACGCCGCCGGGGAATTCCTCGGGCCTGGACTACGAGTTCGCCTACGACGTCTGGCTGACCAGCGCGTCAGCCGCGCGTAACAACAACTGGGACAACGACCTTGAGCTCATGATCTGGACTTACAACCACGGCCAGCGCCCCGCCGGCTCGAGAGTCACCTCGTTGAGCGACGGCTCAGCAGTGTGGTTCGACGGCAACAAGGGCAGCAACAACAGCACCGTCTCCGTGGTGCTGCGCTCGAACTCGACCAGCGGCACGATTGACATCACCGGCATCGTCGCGCAGTTGAAATCGCGCGGATACATCCCCTCGTCCGACGACGGCATCCTCGACGTCGAATACGGCATCGAAGCTCCATACGGCGGCGGCAATACCTTCAGCGTCAACTCACTCACCGTCGGCGGCTGATCTACCTGGCGCTGGGCTCTCGGGCGGTTGCTCTGGTGGTGAGCGGCTGTCACTATCGGGCAATGCCCAGGATTTCGCCGGTGCGCCAATTCTGGCCGGCGTCGTGCTCGTGCTAACGGCGGCAGGCTGCTCAGGACAGCGTCCCGCCCTGAGTACCGTCGGGGTGCTGCATTCCGTGGCTGCAGTGTCGGCGCGGGACGCGTGGGCTGTCGGCTCGGCTGGCAGCCTGGCCCAGCCCAGGGCGCTGATCGTGCACTGGGACGGCACTGCCTGGTCGCGGGTACCCAGCCCGACACCTGCAGGCCGCATCGCGAGCTTGTCCGCAGTGGCGTTCGCCGCGGCCAATGACGGCTGGGCGGTCGGCGGTGCCGGTGGCACGCCGCTGATCTTGCGATGGAACGGCGCACACTGGCACCAGGTTCCCAGTCCGAGGGCGGTCGGCGGGGTATACCTGAACGGCGTGACCTCGGCCGCCGCCGGCGGCGCCTGGGCCGTCGGGTCGGTTGGCGGGCTGGCCGGATCCAGGACGCTGATCTTGCAGTGGACCGGCGCGCGGTGGCGCCAGGTCCCTAGCCCGACACCACCAGGCGGCGGGACCCTCAGCCGGGTGTCCGCCGCTTCCGCTACCAGCGCATGGGCCGTCGGCTCATCTCGCGGTGCCGCGCTGATCGAGCACTGGAACGGCCGAACCTGGAACCTTGTCCGCGGCCCGGCCAGCAGTAGCCTGGAAAGCGTCGCGGCGGTCTCCGCCGCTAGCGCCTGGGCTGTCGGCTACAACTACGGGCACGGCAACAAGACCCTGATTCTGAGGCTGACCGCCAGCACATGGAGGCGAGTGCCTAGCCCCAGCCCGTCCCGCGGCTGCATCGGCGCGGTGCTCTGGAGCGTCGTCGCCACCCCGGCCGGCACCTGGGCGGTCGGCGGCTACGCCTGCGCCCCGCACACGCTGACCCTGCGCTGGAACGGCTCCGCCTGGAAGCAAGTACTCAGCCCCACCCCTGCGGGCAGCAACTTCCTGGAGGCAGTAGGCACCAGCCCGGCCGGCGGCGCCCTTGCGGTCGGCTCAGCGCACGGCGGCCAAGGCATCATCCTCATCGAGCACTGGGACGGAACGGGCTGGTCCTGGCTCCGCCGTCGCTAGATCAGTTGGGCGTGACGGAACAAGTCAGTGAGGGGCGTTGTGACCAATCGGCGGCTGGACGCCATTGTTGTCGGCGCTGGGATAGCCGGGCTTGCCAGCGCATGGAGGCTCCGTGATCGCGACGTCTTGCTGCTGGAAGCCGATACGCGCGTAGGCGGCCGGATCTGCTCCGAGCCACGAGGCAATTACTGGCTGAACTGGGGTGCCCACGTCTTCGCCGGACCCGAATCGGCGACCGGCCGGCTGATGCAGGACGTCGGCGTCCACGGCGAGCCGGTACCAGGGGAGCTCGCTGGCCTGGCGATGAACGGACGCCTGCTCACGGACGGACGGGTGGAGACCTATCCGTTCCGGGTGCCGATGGCCTGGCGTGATCGCGCCGCGGTGCTGCGAGCCGGGATCAAGGTTCGGCGAGCGGTCCGCCGCTACGGCAAAATCGCGCAGGCACGCCCCGGCGATGCTCCTGGTGACCTGCAGCAGCGTGTCTACGACTTCCTCGCGGACCAGACCTTCGAACAATTCACCGGACGACTCCCCGCAGATGCCGACGCCTTGTTCCGGCCGACCGTGACTCGCTCGGCCGGCGCCCCTGACCAGGTGTCGGCAGGGGCCGGCGTCGGCTACTTCCGGCTCGTCTGGGATCGCACATCCGGTCTGTCCCGCAACATCCCTGGCGGATCGTCGACGCTGACGGAAACCATCGCGGCCCGTCTCGATGCTCGCGTCGTGCTCGGAGCCGAAGCTCTCGAGGTGGCCCAGGACGACGACGGCGTCCGCGTGCGCTATCGCCGAGGAGGCACCGAACAAGAATTGCTGGCTAGTCACTGCGTGCTGGCGACACCCGCGCCCATCACGCGGCGGCTGGCCACCGGACTGGCTCCAGAGACCGATGCTGCCCTCGGGAAGGTGGTCTACGGCTCCCTTGTCAGCGCCGCGTTCCTGACGAATGAGAGCGAACCGCAGCCATGGGACCGCTGCTACGCGATCGCGACGCCGAAACGGGCATTCAACATCATCCTGAATACCACTAGCCTCATCCGTTCGCGTGAGCAAAAACGCCAGGCGGGCAGCAGCCTCATGGTCTTCTCGCCAGCCGCGCTCGCCACGGCGCTGCTCGATCTCGACGACCAGCAGATCATCGACCGATACATCAGAGACCTGGAGGAGATCTTCCCCGGATTCTCCCGGCTAGTGGTCGAAGCGCACGTACGCCGGTGGCCGCTCGGCCTCGCATACTGCTTCCCCGGCCGGGGGCGCATCCAGGCCGCCCTCACTCGGCCGGGGGCACGCGTCCATCTCGCCGGTGACTACCTCGGCACCTTCTACACCGAAACCGCAATCGAGACCGGTTCAAGGGCTGCTGCCGCCGTCCTGCGCGACCTGGATAACCCGCATCCCGGCACCGGCGGAATATGAACACTTCGGAGGTTGTGCTGACGGCACCCAGGGCGCCGAGTCAGTCTGTGGCCGGACCGGCAAGAGTGCGACAGCGCTATTGCGCCCCACGGAGCCCTTGTTCTGCGTATTCGGCCAGCAGATCACTCAGCGAAATGTCGCGGCGCCCGGCCTCGGCCGCAAGCCGCTCGGCAAGGTCAGCCGGAAGGACGATGGTACGCCGCACGCTATCGTCGCGCTCCCAGCCCTCGTCACCCACTTCAGGCATTTTCGCTCCTCTTCGCTCTCAGCGCTCTCGCGTCGTTGTCGGCCACATAGCGGCGGAGGATGCGGTCACTCAGCAGGCCGAGGCAGCTGAGGTTCGGAAATCCCGGCCCTTGCGCGAGCCCGGCCATGACCGGCAGGTGCAGCGGCGGCACCAGGCCGGACACGGACAAGTCGACGTCGATCGCACGCGCTAGCTCGCCGTCGCCAAGCGCGGCCTGGTACCGGCCGCCAGCGTTCTCACCCAAGAGGCCCTCGAACCACCGCGCGTCGTAACCGATAGCAACGACGACGGCGTCATAGGCGACGCGCTGGCGCTCGTCGCCGTAGGCGATGGTCAGAATGACGTCGTGCTCGCGCGCCTCGATCTCCGCTGCCCGTCCGGCGAGAGTGCGGAAGCCGCGTGCCTGGTTGAGCACCGCCTCTGCCTGCAATGAGAAGACGCCGCGATCGGTGCGCTCAAGGAACTCACGCCGGTTCGACTCGGCCAGGCGCGGCCACTCTCCCGGGTCGGAGTACAGGCGGTTCTCTTCGTAGCTTTCACCGCGCGAGTAGAGGACGCCACGAGCGGTCAGCACATCGATAGTGGAGCGCATGTGGCAATGCTTGACCAGATCGATGACCACCGACGCGGCTGTCTCGCCGCTGCCGACGACACAAACGGTCAGGGCACGGTCGCGTCTGAGCTCATGCGCCGCGAGCCAGTAGGTATGCCCGTCCTGGACCATCGGGTGATCACGGGGCTGGCCAGGAACTGTGACCGACGGCCCAGCGCCCGTGACGACGACGCCATCGGCAACGATCACGTCCCCGGTCTCCAGCCTCACCTCCCAGCGATCGCCATCGCCAATCTCCAGGCTGGTCGCTGCACCGCGGACAATCTCCGCTCCAGCCGCGGCGGCGACTTCGCGCAGGTACAGGCTCCACTGGCGGTGCGTCGGCCTCATCCGACCGCGGTCGACCCAGTCGCTGTAAGCGCCGTGCATGATCAGGTGGCGTTGCCAGCTGTACTCCGCCATCGCCGCCACCACGTCGGCGGATGCATCGCCCCAGCTCGGAGCATACGGATAGCCGATGTCCTTCTCCGGCGGCGTTCCCAGCGGCAGCAGGCCGCTGGTGTATCCCTGGCGTCCGGTCCAGTTTCCGGCGACCTGGCCACGGTCGACAAGCACGACGCGCGGCGCCGGCAAACCGGCAGCGGCGAGCGCGCGGGCCTTGGCGGCGATCGCGATACCCTTCGGGCCGGCGCCCACCACAGCAAGCGTTGACACCTGGCGAGAATAACCAGCCAGCGCTAGCCAAGGCCTAAGTGCGTCGCCACTTTGCGTCCCAGCAGCGACCTGTCGAGGTCAGTGGTTCATCTTGTTCTTACGGCGCGACCGTGGCCGGCGGAGCCACGGGCCGCTGAGTTCGCACGCGGCGCGGCGCTTCCAGCAGCCACTCGACATCGACTTCCTCACCGCCGACATTTGAGGTGTCCCAGGGCAGGCTGACTGCCAGGGTGTGCACCAGCGATGCCGGCAAGCCCTCGAAGTGGGAGCGCAATGTCGAGTCGTCAGGCAGCCCAGCGATACGCGATTCCAGCCGGCCACGGGTCTGCGCGAGCCGCTGCATCAGCGCTTCGAAGTCCGCATCGCGATCGTAGGCGCCGTCATCGCCTTCGGTGATTCCGTGCCCGATTAGGTCCTTTATCGCCAGGGTGCTGCCCGCCTCGTCTGTCGTAACCATCTGCCGCCACGCCCTGGTCTTGTGGCGATACTGCAACATGGCCATTACCGCCTCATGACGGACGAAATCGGCATCGCGGAGAGCGGTCGGTCGCCTCGATGCAGCCAGGCATCGAGCAAGCGAGATAGCTGAGGCGAGTCCGCTATTCAGCCCACGTCCCGGCCAGAAATGAATCGCATTGGCCGCATCGCCTAGAAGGAAGCCAAACGTCCCTGGCGTAGTCGCTGTTCTGGGGTAGAGCTGAGCGGTGAAGCGCGGCCGCTGAACCATATCCAGCCGAAAGCCCGTTACCGCGGTCAGGTTCTCGGGCTTGACCCCGAAAAGCCGCAGGCCTTCCTCCACCCGCGTCCAGAAGGCCTATCCCTTAAGCAGGGCTGGCAAGAAGAGCGCGTGATGCATTCCGCAGTAGAACTCACCGCTTGACCGCAACTCGAGCAGGCAGGGCTGAGCCTGGATGCACTCGGTGAACAGCTGCCTGACCGGGTCAATGCCTACCGCTTCCCTCGTTTCCTGATCCGTCAGGCGCATGTTGAGGAAGCCCTCACCGCGCAGCGAGTTCAGCAAGAAGCGGTTCTGGGTCACCGTCAGCAGGACGGCCATCGGGTCGGGCAGATCGGATTTCACGCGCAGGCCGAGCACCATGTCCTGCACCTGCTGGCCGTCCAGCGAGTACACGGATGCTTCGGCGGTGCCGAATCTGTCGCTGAAATACTCGAGGGTGCGTGAGCGGGCACCGTCGCAAATGGCGAGCACGTGCTGCCCGGCCAGATCCTCATGAGTCGCCGGATCGAAGCGCTCAGGGACGAGCTCGATGCGGTCCGGCTTGCCGACAGCGAGCGCCAGCAGCTGATCCTCGACGTATGCGATCCGGACATTGCGCGGGCCGAGGTCCTCGATCGAATCCGGACCTTTAGGCCACATCTCGGTATACGCACCAGGAACGAACAGGCCCTCCTCAACATAAGGCGGCAACTTCAGGAACTGGCGGCTCTGGATCGTCACGACCTGCTGGCGGCGCGCGTTACCCTGATCAGTCCCTTTCCAGACGATCTTGCCGCCATCCTTCGCCCACCGACTCTCATAGACCCTGATGGCGACTCTGGCTCCCATCAGCTGTTCCAGGAGCAAGGCAAAGCTCAGGCCGACCGGACCGCCGCCGGCCACCGTGACATGCAGGACCTGTTCTTGCGCCTTGGTTCAGGTGTGCACGGCCGTAGGAATTGGGAACGGCTGAAGGGTCGCAAGGGCATCGATCACATCGAACCGGAAGACTTCATCTCCGATCTTGATCTGATCGCCGGACTTGAGCGGCGGACGGTCACCGGTACGCCGTTTACAAATGTGCCGTTAGTGCTGCCCCTGTCATAAAGCACATAACCGGCGGCTTCACGGCGCAACTCGGCGTGCAGGCGTGAGGCCGATGGTGTCGACAGCGCGATGTCGTTATCGTCGCCGCGACCAAAGGTGAGCGGCTGGCTGCCGACAACGAACCTCTTGCCGGCCAGGCCGCCTTCAAGCACCACGACAGTGGCTGTCATCGCACAATCCCGCCCCTAGACGGCACTGACCGCGCCGTTTCCTCCACACCGCGGGCCGACTTGGAATCATGTTGCCGACCCGGACAGCATCACGGTACGCCTACATAACCGCGCGCACCATGTCCCTTATGCGCGGTCCCATACGCGCGGCCCCTTGATGGGAACGCACACGGCGCAAGCTGACGGACCGCCAACCAGGTGACAGGATGAGGCCCGCCGGTCCCGCGTCGGCACATGGCCGCCCGGAAGGGGAGAATCGTGGCCGAACACAGCTATGACCTCGTGATCGTCGGCGCGGGCAGCGGGAACATGCTGCCTACCAAAGACTTCGCCGAGTGGCGGATCGCTGTGGTCGAGAGCCACCGATTCGGCGGCACGTGCCTTAACCGAGGATGCATCCCTTCGAAAATACTGGTCCACACCCCCGATGTAGCCCGCGAGATACAACAAGCTGGCCGTTTCGGGGTCCGCGCCAGATGGGATGGCGCAAACTGGCCGGAGATCCGCGACCGCGTTTTCGGCCGCGTCGATCCGGTCCACGAGCGGGCCGTTGCCTACCGGCGCAGAAACGGCGCCGACGTGTTCGTTGGCGAGGCACGTTTCGTGGCGCCAAAGGTACTGAGCGTTGGCGCTGACGAGATTCGCGCGGAGCGGTTCGTGCTGGCGACGGGCTCGCGCCCCAGCGTACCGCCGATCGACGGGCTAGCTGAGACGCCCTACCTAACCTCGGATACGGTCATGCGGCTGGACAAGCTGCCCGGGTCAATGATCGTTCTCGGCGGCGGCTTCATCGCCGCTGAGATGAGCCACATCTTCGGCTCGCTCGGCACCCGGGTTACCATCGCCACGCGCGGCCAGTCTCTGCTATCTCAGCACGACACCGACGTCCGCACCCGTTTCACCGACCTGTACCGAGAGCGGTTCGACGTAAAGCTAGGCGCGACCGCGCAACGGGTGAACCGGACCCGCAAGGGCGTTCGCGTCAGCCTGAACACTGCAACAGGTCCTCAGACGGCGGAGGCTGAGACGCTCCTCATCGCGACAGGGCGGACGCCCAACAGCGACCGGCTTGGCGTCGCCGCGGCCGGAATCGAGACCGACGCTCACGGCCATGTCAAGACCGATGACACCTATGCAACCAACGTGCCCGGCATCTGGGCCTTTGGCGACCTGGCCAACCATTTCCAGCTCAAGCACATGGCCAACGCCGAGGCTCGCCTAGTCCGCCACAACCTGCTTCACCCCTACAAGCAGAGGCGTGCAGCGTTCACGGTCTGCCCGTCGGCGGTGTTCGCCGATCCCCAGGTCGCTTCGGTTGGCGCGACCGAACAGGACCTGCATGATCAGGGACGGCCTTACAGCAGCGCAATCCGTCAATACGGCGAGACAGCATACGGCTGGGCGCTGGAGGACACCTCCGGCTTCGTTAAGGTCTTTGCCGACCCGGACTCCCGGCTCCTCCTCGGCGCCCACATCATGGGTCCGCAGGCAGCGACCCTCATCCAGCCGGTGATCCGGGCCATGTGCTTTGGCAACACGGCCGACGAGCTCGCCAGAGACGTCCTCTATATCCATCCCGCACTCACCGAGGCGATCGAGCAGGCTTGCTTGAACTCTGACCTTGCTCGCTGAGGCCACTAGCGACCGGCAAAGAGGCCGCAAAATGCCTGATCGTGTCGCCGAGCCCCCAGCCGAGTCGCGGCAACGACGGCAACCGACGCCTGCTTCCACAAGTACGACAAGATGGTGGTCATGACCGAGGACACCGCGGGTGAGGATGTGCCGGAACGCTGGAATGCGCTGGGCGCTGGCTCCGACATGTGGATGGACCCCGCCAATGACCCGAGGTTCGCGGGTGCGGAACTAGAAGGCGAGCGGGCGACGCTCCTTGACTATCTGCGCGCTTACCGGCTGGCGATCGAGATGAAGTGCGCTGACCTGGACGCGGCTCAGCTGGCCCGGCGGTCCGTGCCGCCGTCGACCATGTCCCTGCTCGGCATGGTCCGGCACCTGGCCGACGTCGAACGCAACTGGTTCCGGCGGGTAATGGCGCAGGCGGACGCACCGCCCGTGTACTGGTCGAACGAGGTGGAAGACGCTGACTGGCTCGGCGCGGCGGCCGATCCGGAGGTCGTGGCCGACGCCTGGCGGACCTGGCGCGGCGAGGTCGCCTTTGCGGACGAGTACGTCGCCGGTTCTCCTGATCTCGGCGTGAAGGGCACGATGGCAGACGGCACCAGGGTCGCGCTGCGCGACGTCCTGGTCCACATGATCGAAGAGTATGCCCGCCACTGCGGACACGCCGACCTGCTGCGAGAACGCATCGACGGCCGCGTCGGCCAGTAACGGCAGGGAACGAGCGTGTCCCACTCCGGGCGCCTTACGGTCGACGCGGATCGTCTTCGCGGAGACCTCGAAACTCTGGGCCAGATCGGCCGCGCGCCAGGGGCGGGCATCACCCGCACTTCATTTTCCCGATCCGACATGCAGGCCCGTGAGTGGTACCAGGCCGCGTGTAATGCGGCGAGCCTGGAGGTGCGAATTGATGCGGTGGGCAACATGTTCGCCGGCGCCGGCAGCGATGCCGGAGTGGCTGCGGTCTGGAGCGGGTCGCACATCGATACCGTGCCCGATGGCGGCGCATTCGATGGTGCGGTGGGTGCGGTGGCGGCGCTGGAATGCGTGCGGCGGATAGCTGAGGAAGGCATTTCGCTGAGCCGGCCGGTGCGAGCCGTCGTCTTCTCGGACGAGGAAGGCAACTACTCGCATCTGTTCGGTTCCAGCGCGCTGACGCGTGGTTTTGACGAGGAACAGCTGCGGGCCATGGTCGGCCGGGACGGCGACCACCTGGTCGATGCTCTGGCCGCTGGCGGCTGGGACGTTGCGGCGTTCGGCGACACCCGCGTCGACCCTGAGTCGGTCTACGCGTTCGTCGAGCTGCACATCGAGCAGGGCCCGAGATTGGAAGCAATGGCCACCCAGATCGGCGTTGTCACCTCGATCGTCGGCCTGGGCGGGGCAGTCGCCGAGTTCTACGGCCGTGCCGACCATGCCGGCACCACGCCCATGACCGGGCGGCAGGATCCGTTGCTGGCCGCGGCGGACCTGATCGCCGCAATACCGGCCATCGCCGCCTCTGTGAGCGATGTCGCCGTCGCCACCTGCGGACGCGTGGACATTTCTCCGGGAGGTGCCAACGTGGTGCCGAGCCTGGCTCGACTGACCCTGGACTACCGCGATCCAGATGCAGCCCGGCTTGGGACGCTGAGTGCGCGCCTAGAGGAGAAAGCAGCTCAGGCCGCGAGTCGGCACGGGGTTCATTACGCCTGGGTTCCAGACGTGCCGTAGCACCGGTCGAACTGAACCCCCGGATACGGTCGGCGATCGACAGGCATGCGGACAGCCTGGGCCTGAGCACTGTGGCCATGCCCAGCGGCGCCGGCCACGATTCGCAGAACATGGCCACGATCGCGCCGACCGGGATGATTTTCGTGCCCAGCAAGAGCGGCCGCAGCCATTGCCCTGACGAAGACACCGACTGGACTGACGTAACAAACGGAGCGAACGTCTTGCTCAACACCCTCATTGAGCTAGCGACAAGCGGCATCAGCTGATGTGGACCAGCCCGCATGCTGCCGTCTTGTGTCTTCAGCCGCCAGGACGCCGTCCTTCAGAACGAAGTCGGGATGTTCCAACAGGCGTATGTCCTGCAGCGGGTCCCCTGGCACGGCAACCATGTCCGCGAGATAGCCAGCTTGAATGCGGCCGACCCGGTCGTCCCATCGGAGCAGTTCAGCCGCATGCAAAGTGGCGGACCGGATGGCCTCCAGTGTGCTCTGGCCGCAGCGGACGTGATAGGCGAACTGGCGCGCATTCAGTCCGTGCGGGTAGATGCCGCTGTCAGTACCGAAGGCGATGCGCACGCCGGCCTGCACGCATTTGGTGAATCCCTGACGCTGCGCGTTGGTTGTCTCATCGTTCTTGCGGAGCACGTCGGCGCGCCAGCCTTGCTGCCGGCCGGCCTCGGCGATGTAGTCGCCTGAGTAGATGTCCGCGACCAGGTACGTCCCGGCGTCGGCCATCATCTGAACCGCTTCGTCGTCGATAAGCGACCCATGCTCGATCGAGCGCACGCCGCCGCGCACCGCGCGCTTGATGCCTTCTGCGCCGTGTGCATGCGCGGCGACGTCTGCGCCGACCAAGGACGCTTCCTCGACAGCTGCCCGGATCTGTTCCTCGCTAAGCTCTGGGGCGCCGGGCACGCCTCCGGGCGTCATCACGGCACCAGTGGCTATCAGCTTCACCAGGTCCGCGCCGCCCTGAAGCACACGCCGCACCGCACGGCGGACGTCGTCGACTGAGTTGACCACCCCGAACCGCAGTTCATACGGCACGACCGCGTCGACGTCAGGCGCGAGTCCGGTGATGTCACCTCCGCCGCCCGAGCAGGTCACGTACGCTCCGGCGACGCGCATCCGCGGACCAGGCAGCCACCCCGCATTGATGGCGTCCCGCAACGCGACATCGACGAAAGCACGGAAAGTCCCAACATCACGAACCGCCGTGAAGCCTGCCCGCAACGTGTCCCGCGCGTTCCGGACGCCTGACAGTGCCTCCTGTGCGCCGGTCCGGCTCAGCAGCCCGGCGTAGCCGTGGCCATCGTCAGGCTCGCCAACCAGGTGCGCATGGCAGTCGATCAACCCCGGCAGCAGCGTATGGTCGGGCAGGTCGACAACAACAGAGCCCTCAGCCGGCGCCTCGCTCATCTGCGTCACCTGGGCGATGCGATCACCGTCGATGACTATTGCGCGGTCGGGCAGGAGCTCTCCGGACACCACGTCAAGCAGCAACCCTGGACGAATGACCATCCGCTTAGAAGCAGCCATGCGCAGTATGAGAACACGCCGCACACGACAGCGGAACCTGGCCACCCCGTACCGCCGCAAAATTCAGGCGCGCAGGACCAGGCCGTTTGGGATACTGACGCGGTGGACGGATTGACGATGCCGCCCAACTCCTCGATGCAGGTCTTCACCGCCGAGGAACGGCCTGATCTGTGGACCCAGGCCAAAGATGGCTTCGCGGGCAATTGGCCGGAATACAACATGCACGGGAACCACACTCCCGTTTACTTCGGCGAGCTGGTCCCGCGGTTCGCCCGGTTCCAGGTGCTGGTATACGACCGCTCTTCGGACCGGGTCGTCGGCCGCGGCCGGTCCATACCGCTGCGCTGGGACGGCACCCTCGCCGACCTGCCATCCGGCATCGATGCCGCCGGGCTGCGCGCGGTGACGGAGCGGGCGGAGCCTACGGCGCTATCGGCGCTTGCGGCCGAAGTGGAAGGCGACTTGCAGGGCCGGGGGCTCAGCCGTGTCATCATCCAGGCCATGGCCGCTGCCGCCCGCGGTGCCGGCTTGGATTCGCTGATCGCGCCGGTCCGGCCGAGCTGGAAGGACCGTTACCCGCTGATCCCGATCGCGGAGTACGCCGGCTGGCGACGCGCCGACGGGCTGCCCTTCGATCCGTGGATGCGGGTGCATGCCCGGCTAGGCGCGTCCGTGCTCCAGCCGGAGCCGCAATCGATGGAGATCAGCGCGCCGGTCGCCGACTGGGAGGAATGGACCGGCCTGCTGCTGCCCGAACCTGGCCAGTATGTCTTCCCCGGCGGACTGGCACCGTTGACCGTGGCCGACGGCATGGGCGAGTACTGGGAACCAAACGTCTGGATGCAACACCCGGTTAGCTAGCGCAGTCTGAGGTGATAAGTAGCAAGCGTGCAGTCGAGTCCCGGATGGTTATCGGCGGTCGGCCTCCGGTGAGGACGTAACTTACCTATGAGGTAATATACTTTACTCGTTATGAGAACTTCCGCCTCTCCACTGCTGCCGCTGCTCCGGTCCCGCGCTCAGGGAGACCTACTGGCCCTGCTCTACCTGCACCCCGAGCGTGAATACAGTCTGACCGAGGCAGCGAATCTGATCGGCGTGAGCGTCAAGACGGTGCATACTGAGGCGTCCCGCCTCGTCGCGGCGGGGTTCGTCAGCGACAGCCGACGCGGCAATCACCGCCTTCTGCGAGCCACGACAGGAACGCCTGTCAGCCGCCCTTTGACAGACTTGCTGGCCGTCACATACGGACCATTGCCGGTGCTCACGGACTTGCTAGCGGGGGCGGCGGGCGTGAGCGCGGCGTTCATTTACGGCTCGTGGGCCGCCCGATATCAAGGTGAGCCCGGCCCGGTCCCCCAGGACATCGACGTGCTCGTGGTCGGAACTGCCGATCGCGACGACCTCGATGAGATCGCCCGGGCAGCCCAAGACCGCCTCAGTCGCCCGGTCGGCATCCGGCGCATCTCCCCCTCCGTCTGGCTGACGCCGGCTCCGGATGACCCATTCCTAAACTCGGTCCGACAACGCCCTCTCGTCGAGCTACCAATCCTCGGGCGGGACGGTAACGGCTCATGAGGTGCGGCCAGGGCCGGACAATCGTCGAACGCATGCTCACGGACCATCAACTCCAGCGGGTTCCTGCCAGCCGCGAGCAAGCGGAACGCCTAATCGCGCAGGCGCGAACGCACCTGACATCTGCAGCCGACATTCGGGCCGCTGACCCACTTGGCGGATACGCCCTCGTCTACGACGCGGCGCGTAAGGCGCTGACCGCAGTGCTGGAGAACCAGGGACTGCGACCGACCACCCGCGGCGGGCACCTGGCTGTCTATGACGCCGTCCGCGCTCAGCTCGATCCCCCGCTGGGCAAGACCCTCCGGCCGTTCGACCGGATGCGCCGTCAGCGCAACGACGCGGAATACCCGCCCAGCAACGCCCCGGCCCTCACCGCAGATGACGTCCAAGAGGACACGCCCAAGGCGGCCGCCATCATCGACCTGGCCGAACGCGTCCTCGACCAGATGTCACCATTCTGACCGGGTTCCGCAGACGACGTCGGCATGCACCAATGCCGTTCGCCCTTCGCGGCATCTGAACCGCGACGCCCGCGGCGGAACATTCAAGCCAGCCGGACTGCATTTCTTTCACCGGCGTCATCACCGCCCCGGCCTCCAGCAGCGGAGCCAGATCGAACGGTTCGGCCGACAGTGGCTGGCCGGGTCAGCCTAGGTGAGATGAGCTCTTTCCCGCTGATAGGGGAATGGCTGGGCCGGGTCTTCCTGGTCGATTTCTCGGGCGAGCCGGTGGCCGTCGAAGATCGCTTCGGAGATCATCCGCGGCGCAACGGCGTCGCCGATGCAGTACAACCCGCTGATTCCGGCGGCTGCCAGCTTCGCGGGCTCGCTGGCCAGTTCGGCGTACAGGGTGTTCTGCGGTGCCTGCTGGGTGACGAGAACAATCCCGTCGCAGGCGGCGGACCATGGCTCGCCGTGACGGTCATGGCCGGTGACCGACTGGGCGCCGATCGCGGTGATGGTCGTCGCGGTGCGTACGCTGACTCCTGCCCGGTGCAGGTGAGCGCGGAGCATGTCGCCCTCCAATGTCTGGTCGCTGACGGGCGAGAGTACGTCGAACGTGGTGACCAAGCTCACCGCGAACCCGTCGCGGGCCAGCAGTTCGGCTACGCCGGGCGCGACGTAGTAGCCATCGGTGTCGTATACGACGACGTGTCGCCCGGGTGGCCGCTTTCCAGCGCACGCCTGTTCTGGTGTGAGCACGTGCGGCAGGCGCGGGTCCGCGCCGGGCAGCGGGTCCGGATGGCCGGGCTGGATGCCGTCGCCGCGCCACTCTGAGCCGGTGGCGATGACGACTAGGTCCGCGCCATAATCCAGGACTTCGGCGGCGGTAAGCCTGTGCCCGGTGATCACCTGCACGCCCGGCAGCCTGGCGAGCTGGACAGCGCGCCAGTCAATGATCCGTCCCCAGTCGCCGAGGGTGGGCAGCTGCCTGGCCCAGCGCACACGGCCCCCGATCTCGGTGTCGGCTTCGACTAGGTGGACTGCGGTGAAACCGCGTTTGGCGAGGACGACCGCGCATTCCATGCCAGCCGGCCCGGCGCCGACGATCAGCACGGACCGGTCCGGCTCAATGGTGGCCGGGAAGAATTCGGGGTGCCAGCCCCGGCGGTACTCCTCCCCGGCAGTGGCGTTCTGCACGCAGCCGATCTGGTTGAAGACTTCCTCCCGCAGGATGCACACGTTGGACCCGGTGCACTCTCGGATCTCGTCAAGCCTGCCGTCGGCGATCTTGCTGGGCAGGAACGGGTCGGCGATCGCTTGCCGGGCTGAGCCAATGAGGTCCACGGCGCCGGAGCGGATCACCTCCGCCATCAGGTCCGGGCTACTGTAGCGGCCGACCGCGACCACCGGCTTGCTGGTGGCCTCTCGCACCTGGTGCGCCCACGCACGCTCGTGACCCTCAGGGAAGTACCGGGAAGTACCGGAGTCCTCCGGCCAGGAGCCGACCGTCACGTCCCACAGGTCCACCAGATCATCGGCCATCTTCACCAAGGCCAGCATCTCGTCGAAATGGATGCCGGGCAGACCTTCCGCTCCTGGCACGCCGGAATCGCCGTGAATCGCGATCCTGGTGGCGATTGCGCAGTCGCCGCCAATCGCGTCGCGCACCGCGGCCAGGGTCTCCAGCCAGAACCGGCCCCGGTTCGCCAGGCTTCCGCCGTATCCGTCGGTGCGCCGGTTGGCCTGCGCCGACAAGAACTGAGTCATCAGGTAACCGTGCGCGCCGTACACGTAGACGATGTCGAATCCGACGTCGCGGGCGTGCACAGCGGCCCGTACCCACTCCCGCTGGACACGGGCGATGTCGGCGGCGTCCATCTCCTTCGCGAGGCCTGCCCACTGCACCCCGGAGGTGACCTGGCTCGGCGCCAGCCGAACAGCCCGTGAGCTGCCATTAGGGCAAGACGCCCCGCCGTGGTACAACTCCAGCCCGGCCAGCGACCCGTGGGCGTGAATCGCCTCGGCGGTCAGGCCGAGCGCCCGGGCGTCACGCTCGTCCCAGATCTCCGCCGAGATCGCAGGCAGGTCGTCGGAATCCGGCGAGATCGGCGCGTACTCCACGCAAACTCCGCCCCAGCCGCCCTCCGCCTTGACCGCGCGGAACGCCGCCTGGGCTCTGGGCCTGCTAGACCCGAACCCCGACGCGTGCGGGACCTGGTAGAACCGGTTCGGTAGCGTCTTCGGGCCGATACTGACCGGCTCGAACAAGATGGCGTGCCTGGCATCCATGCGATAACTCCTGCCGGGGACGATCCGGAAGTCGGCCCCCTACACCGCCAGAATTACACATACTGTGACGGCCTGGCCTTGAACGGGCGCACAGAAACTGCCACCATCCACCTCCTGCAAGACTGTGGGCCTACGTGCTGATCGGGCAAATTGACCGAGGCGGCCGCGGGTGATAGCCGCGCCGCGGACATGACCAGGGGCTACCGGGTGGAACCTGCGCGGACGGTGCCGGCTTCACCGGTGCCCGGGCTCGCACGCGAGCCGATCGAGGTGCGGGCGCGCCGCCTGGTTGCCGCGCGCCGGAGGGCTACCGCGCTTCTTGCCGGAATGACGCTTGTCTTCATCGCCGTGACTGTTGCGGGCGCCCATGGGATTCTCCTTGGTTACGTGCAGGCCGGCGCCGAGGCTGCCATGGTCGGAGGCGTCGCAGACTGGTTCGCGGTGACGGCTTTGTTCCGCCGACCGCTTGGCTTGCCGATTCCGCACACTGCCTTGCTGGTCGAGCGCAAGGACCAGTTCGCCGCAACGTTGGGCCAGTTCGTGCAGGAAAACTTCCTCAATGCCGATGTCCTGGCCGAACGGGTCCGCTCCGCCGGGCTCGTGCCCCAACTTGCCGCCTGGCTGGGCGAGGACGAACAGGCCGCCACTGTTGCCGGCCACGCCGCGGATCTTGCAGTTACGGCGGCCGAGGCCCTTCGCGACGAAGACGTCCAGCGTGTCATCGCCGCCGAGCTGACCAGGGCTGTCGGCGCCATCGAAATGGCGCCGCTCGCCGGCCGGGCCTTGCGGGTCCTCGTCGCGGGCGGCCACCACGCCGACCTGTTCAACACATTCGTGTCTGCCGCCGACAGGTATCTCGACGATCACTACGTGGAGTTGCGCGACCGGTTTGAGGTAGAAGCGCCTCGCTGGGTGCCGGACGTTGCTTACCGGAGGGTCTTCGACCGCCTGCACACGCGCCTGCGTCAGCGGCTGACAGCGATGGCCTCAGACCCCGATGACGAGGCTCGGCGCCAGTTCGATGCCTGGATCGCCGGGCTCCCAGAGCGGCTCGAAACGGATCCCGAACTGCGCGAGCGTGGCGAACGCTTCAAGCGCGATGTCCTGGGCAGTGCCGGAATGCGGGAGTGGTCGTCATGGCTGTGGACTCGCGCGAAGGAGACACTGCGGACCCAGGCCGCTGACCCAGAGTCTGAGCTGCGCCACCGGCTCGCCGATGCCCTGGCGGCCGCGGGCCGGCGCCTCGGCTCGGACCGCGTCCTCCAGGAAAGCGTTGAGCGTGTGGTCGAGTCAGGAGCCAGGGCACTCGCCGACCAGTTCCATGATGAACTCGCCGGCCTGGTCACAGGGACCATCCAGCGGTGGAACGCCGCGGAGGCGTCAAGCCAGCTGGAGCTGCTACTCGGGCGAGACCTGCAGTACATCCGCATTAACGGCACCGTGGTCGGGGCAGGCGTGGGACTGGCTTTGCACGCCATCGCCCTGGCCCTTGGCTGAACCGTTCCTAGTATCGGACGCGGGTGGCCAGACATCTGCCGGGGTAGCTACCAGACAGCACGCGGGCGCATGCCGGAGGTTAGCCATGCTCCGCAGGGCGGCCCGGTTAGTGCCAGTCATTTGATGGGGGCATAGCGCATGAGCGTTGACGCGGTCATCGGGCCCGATGGGAAGCCGCGCTGCCCCTGGGTAGACACCAACAACTTGGCGTCCGCCCGCTACCACGATGAGGTCTGGGGGACCAGAACCTACGACCCCTCAGCGATGTTCGAGGCGCTCACCTTGGGTGTGTTTGAAGTCGGGCTGAGCTGGTCGATTGTGTTCGGCAAGCGGGAGGCTCTGCGGAAGGCTTTCCGAGATTTCGACGTCGCCGAGGTGGCGGCGATGACGGCGCAGGACGTCGACAAGCTAGTGCAGGACAGCTCAATCATCCGCAACCGCGGCAAGATACAGGCCACCGTTGACAATGCTGGCGCGATGATGTCGGCATCGCCCAGCCTGGCGGACCTTGCGAGGTCCTACGAGGTCAACCGCAAGCGTGCCCCGCGGTCCATCGCCGACCTACCCAACTCCACCCCGCAGGCGGAGACGCTCGCGAAGCAGCTGAAGTCGCAGGGGTACCGGTTCGTCGGACCCACGAGCGTCTACGCCTTCATGCAGAACGTCGGCGTGGTCAACGACCACATCCACGGATGCTTCCGTGCAATCGACTATCCCTCCCCGGCTCGGCACGGGTGATTGAAGGGCCGTCGATCTCGTACCGCTTCTCGATCCGGACCATTTGGCAGCCGCCCGCTATCAGCGTTCAGCGCATCCAGGCGGCGGGTCAGATCCTTTTTTCTCCGGCAAACTGAGTCGGGCTTAGGGCACTGCTTGCGCGAAGCTACCTCAGGCGCCGCAATCACAGCCTCCGATTAACCAGGTGGTTCCAAATGACTCTTCCTGGGTTGAAACCGCGCTTACCGTCGCCACGAGCCAGCGGCCAACGCCCATGAGCCGGCCGGTGCGTCGCAGCGGCGGGTGCCCGGGGCCGCACAACCCGCGCTGACAGGCAGCTAGTCGCGGTCGCGACGGAGCTGGTCCATGACCTGATCTGGGCTCTCCGTGCTGACTCGGATCATGGCTCGCACCGCATCTGCCAAAGCCACACGCGGGACATTAAGCTCGATCGCAGCTGATTGCGCCCACCGAGTGAGCTGTCGGTAAAGTTCCGGGCTCAGGTCAAGGGTGATCCTTACTGGTTTTGACCGGATTGCCGTCCGACCAGCAGGACGAGCACCAGGTTCGGTGCGGCTCAGAGCTGCGGCAGTCATCTGGGCCTTGCGCCGCTCCTGATCGGTAGTCATAACTGAACCTTCCCGAGGGAAACGCGCCGTTCGATCAGGTCACTGGCCACGTCGTGCCAGACGCCGCGACCCGTCTCGGGAATCGGCAGGCCGAAGCTCTGAGCGTAGACCTCGAGTCTCGGCACGGCCGTTCGCAGCACGTCATAACCCATGCCCGCCAGGGCTTCCCTGGCGTTGGCAGTCGAGTGAGCGCGGGCGATACAGCGGGTCAGTAGCACTGCTGAGCGGATCGGCGTTTCCCTCAAGTCTTCGACTTCGGCGATCTCTTCGCGCACCGGAGTGGTGCGATTGATCTCAATCGGGGTGGGCGCGCACGGGATCAGAATTTCGTCGACGTATCGCATCGCTGACCGGGCAATGCCGGAGTGGTCCTCCAGCTGAGGAGCATCGATTATCACTACATCATCTGCGTCAGCGATCTCGGGAACCCGCAGGTGAAGCCTGCGTGAAGGGAGCGCGACGATCCGGAAAGGGAACATCGCCGTGGGTGGCTGGCGCGGATCCATGGCTGCGAGGTCCGACCATTCCAGGGCGCTGCCTGATGGGTCCGCGTCCACAAGAAGCACACGCTGCCCGGCCTCGACGAAAATGTGCGCCAACCATACCGCTGACGTCGTTTTGCCCGTGCCTGGCTTAAGGTTCAGCAAAGCTACGCTGAGAGCAGGCACCTGCTCAGTATTGCAGTATCCACTGCATTACTGGAGAGGTTTCACGGCACGCATCTTATCCACCGCCTGTGGATGATGTAACGGGCATGGTTCACGAACTGGATGCACTTGAACATCCACTGTGGAAAGCAATGCTCGGACAGACGGCCAATCCTCGCAGGCCGTCGGACGTGTAGCGGAAGAGTTCGCCGATCTCACCACGGTGCCGACCGGCGTAGCGTGGAGCCAAATAAGCAGGTGCAGCCGTCGCCGACAGGAAGCAGACCGGGATGTCCCTTTTCCAGCGAGCCCACGACATCGTCAGGGCCAAGGCCAACAAGGCGCTCGACGCCGCCGAGCGTCCGGACGAGATCCTCGATCTGTCCTATGAGGACATGCTTGACCAGATCACCAAGGTCAAGCAGGGGCTAGTCAGCATCGCCGCGTCCCGGAAGCGCATCGAGCTGCAGGAGCAGCAGCTTCAGCACACCGTGGATCACCTGGACGACGCGGCTAGGGCCGCGCTCGCGCAGGGGAAGGAGGACCTGGCCCGGGAGGCCCTGAACCGCAAGGCGGCCGCCCAAGAGCAGATCGCTGGCTTCGACGCGCAGCGCGACGAGCTGAATGAGCAGCAGCAGAAGATGGAGCAGACTCTGAGTGCGCTGCAGGACCGGGTGACCAAGTTCCGCAGCCAGAAGGAAGTGCTAAAGGCGCAGTACCAGGCGGCGCAGGCGCAGACCGCAGTGAGCGAGACCGCGACTGGGATTTCCGGTTCGTTCGGCGACACCGGCACTGAGCTGCAGCGCTCCATGGACAGGATCGAGGCCATGCAGGCCCGCGCCGGCGCGATGGACGAGCTACTGCAATCCGGTGTTCTGGAGGACGTCGGCGGCAGCACAGAGGACATCCAGCAGGAACTGGACGAGGCAGGCCGCAATGCCCAGGTGGACAAGGAGCTAGCGGCGATGAAGGCTGAGATCGCCGGCTCGTCCCAGACGCCAGAGCTCCCAGCAAAGGGTGACTAACGAGTACTGGCGGGATTTAGGTTGTGCTGGCATGACGAGGATGCGGGCAGTCGTTGTCCCTACCGTGCTCGGGGCAGCGGTCGCGCTGGCTGGTGCCGGCTGCGACGGGCAGGTCAGCGCCTCGTCGCCCCCGCGTCGGGCCGACCCGATGACGCGGCCAGCGGCGACCGGCGCGCCGTCTGCCGTCTCGCACCCCAAGCACGAGCGCTCACAGGTGTTCACCGCGAAGGTCTCCCGGATCGGCCATCGCTCCGAGGTGAGGTACTCCTGGCATCCCGGCTGCCCGGTCCGTCCCTCCCGGCTGCGCCTGATCACCATGACCTACCGCGGGTTCGACCACAAGGTCCACACGGGCCGGCTGGTGGTGAATGCCGCAGTCACCGGCAAGCTGATCCTGGTTTTCCGGAGGCTGTTCGCGATCGGCTACCCGATCCGCAGGATGGTGCCGGTGGACGCCTACCATGGCTCCGATTTCGCGTCGATTGAGGCGGACAATACCTCGGCGTTCAACTGCCGCGACGCCACCGGCTCGTCAAGCTGGTCCGAGCATGCCTTCGGTCTCGCCATCGACCTCAACCCGTGCGAGAACCCGTACGTCTCCGCCGACGGCTATGAGGCCCACAAGCGCTGCCGCAAGTATGTCGACCGGAGCCTGCACGGTCGGGGCGTTATTCATGCGGGCGACCAGGTGGTACGGGCATTCGCCTCGGTCGGCTGGGCCTGGGGCGGTACCTGGCAGGGCGCCCGTGACTACCAGCATTTCTCCGTGAACGGCCGGTAACCCGCCGTCGTTGGCCGGGCCGGATAATGCGACACGCCGCGCTCAGACGCCGACACCTCGGAGGCCGTCGAACGTGTAGCGGAACAACTCGCCGAACTCGCCCCAAACGGACCGGGGGCCCTGCACCACAGCCGGGGGTGGAGGGGGCGGTGGAGGCGGCTGCAGCGGGAACTGGTTCTGCGGCGGAGGCGGCATCGCCGGCGGCCGCGGCGGAGCCGGCTTGATCGCGGCGCGCAGGTAGTGCTTCATCACCGCGGGGAACCGCTCGAAGATCAGGTTCCTCGGGCGCTCCCATTCGATGCCGACCTCCGCGCACACCTCCCTCACGGTCTGCTCAGTGGCAAGGTTCGCGAACCCTGACCCGTGATACGGCAGCACGTGGTGGACGCGGTGCGGGCTCAACCCGGCACTAAGGAATAGGTCGACCCAGCGGTTGCCGATCACGCTTAGGTCATAACTTAGGCAGATCTGCCGCGCGGCCCAGTCATCGCGCAGCGGCTCGGGGATCGCGGCGATCTCTTCCTCGGTCTCCGATTCCTCAAAGTCGTGGCTGGCCACCACGAGGAAGGTGTTGAACCACAGCGTCAGGATGAACTGAATCAGCCAGGCCACGATGTGCCCGGTACCCAGGCACGCGGCGATCTCGATCAGCAGCCACGCCCGGAGCAGCCAGAAGTCCGCACGCATCGGCGCCGCGCCCTTCGGGCGCTCGAACCTAGCCAGCTCACGAGCCCGCAGCGACAGCCCGCTCAGGCAGATGCCCAGCTTATGCAGCGTGTAGCCGGGGATACGGAGCAGCGGATGCAGCCGGAGCATGCCATCGAAGAACGTCTTCTTCACATCAGCGCCTGAGCCCATATAGGGGTGATGCAGCAGCACGTGCCCGTCCGCGCCGATCAGGCTGGTGCCGACGTAATTGATGTCGAACAGTGCCTTTCCCAGTGGGAACGTGACCCGGCCCTTGTCCCGCCACTTCCGGTGCAGGTGATAATGGCCAGCCCCCGCCAAGGCGGTCCGCGTCAGCACCATGATGATCACGAATGCCCAGGCCGGAATGATGTTCGCGATCAGCAGCGCCAGCGCTGCCACATGCGAGGCACCGATCGCCCACGTCACGGCGTCAAAGTTTCGGTCGTGCCTGCGCAGATCCTTCTTGGAGAACCTGGCATTCACCCTGGTCCGTATTTCGGCGAGCAAACTGCCCTGGTCGCGATAATCAAGCCGCGGCAGGTCGGTCGTCGCGTCGAAATCCGGATCCAGCAGGAAGGGCGGCACACCAAGCTTCGGAAGTATGTCCCGCTCGTTGTAACCCTCGATCTCGTACCTGGCGAGGATCCTCTGCAGCTTGGCCGGATCACGGTGATAGGTATGAACCACCGCGCTGATATCGCGTCCCTGAGTGGGCCCGAACCACGTCATCCCGCCCGGATGGATCCGCATCCACTCGGTGAGGTCGTAGGCGCGCCCGTCGACAATCCAGAACGGCCGGCCCTGGAGCAGGATGGTGCCGGTATGTGGTGAGGTGCGGGGGGCCCCGAGGCTGACGGTGTCGGCCATTGACTGCTCCTTCTCGTGCTCCCGCTCGTACGGCCGCTAGCCGTTGTGAGTCGGCATTCCTACCTTGTATCGAGCTGCCTTGGCAAGCTCCGTCGCCGCCGCTTGCTCCAGCACGTAGCTATCGTCGAGCAGTCGCCGGGTAAAGCATGCAGCTTCAGGATTAACCGGACGCAGGGCCTTTATCGCCGCCTCAACAGCTGCTTCAGCGGTGTGATCGACGAAGTCGATGAGCCCAAGCTGCGTGGCGCATGCAGCTGTCAGATCCGCACCGATGAGGAAAATGCGCCGCGCATTGCCGAGCCCGACGAATTTCGGCAGCCAGTACGCGCCCATTCCCGGGAAACTTCCCTCGGACAGGCTCCCCATCGACAGCCGCGTCTCTGCCGACGCCAGCCGCAGGTCAGTGACGAAGCCAACCTGGACAGCGGCAGCTCCGACCCTCCGGTCGTAGGCCGTCAGGGTCTTAGCCCGCAGCCGGGATATCCGGGCCAGGACTTGATCCCAGCGAGCGAAATAGCGCATGTCGCTGCGCCCACCAGCGCACTGCCACGTTGGGAACCCGCCGGCAATCGAATCGGCGCAGCCGGCGAAATGAAAGACGACGGTATCGGCCCCGGGATCCATGGAGTCCTCAAGCACGGACTCGACCTCAGCCACCAGCTCTGCGTCTATTGTCGCCTCGTCGATTCGAAGGGTCAGAACACGCTCGCCGTCACGCTCGCCAGTCGTCGTTAGCATGAGCGACCCTCACCGAACTCGAGGAGCGCGGTCTCGATCTGGGCTCCGGGGCCCATGGTCACCATCACGCCATGGTCGCCGGGCGACACGCCGCCTTCGGCCATCAGCCGCTCCAGGCTGACCAGGAAGCTGCCACTCGAGATGTTCCCGTAGTCCCGCAGCACAGAGCGCGTGTGACGGACATCGTGTTCCTCGAGGTCCAGGCTGAGCTTCATCGAGTCGATCACCGCGCCGCCGCCGGTGTGCAGCACCCAGTGCTTAATGGCGCAGAAATCCAGCTCATTGCGATCGAGGAGCCGTTCCAGCGGTTCGCGGATGTTGAATCCTATGACGTACGGTATGTCCCGGTCCAGAAAGAAGCTCCACTTCCCAGCTTCTTCGTTCCACTCGAAACGCATCGCCGCCCATTGGTCAGGGATGCAGAAGCTCTCGAAATCGATCACGCACGGAACCGGCCCCGCCGGCAGCTGAACGGACCAGTTCTCGGCAAGCGTCGTCAATACCGCGGCGGCCGCTCCGTCCCCGAAAAGGCTGTTGACAATTCCGGTGCGCGGCGTGTCATCCAGGACGTACATCGCCGAGTTAATCTCGCAGCACACAAGCAGGCCCACCTGGCCGCGATGATTCGTCACCCACTGAACGAGCGGGTTAAGGCCATTGAGCCCGGCGTTGCATCCCATTCCGACGACATCGGCCCGCACCAGTCTGCGATCAAAACCGAGCTCTCGGGAGAAGAGCGAGCTGAGCCCTGGCACCATGAAGCCGCTTGACGTGACACACATCATGTAGTCAACATCCACCGGTTCCAGTGAGACGGCATCGAGCGCCGTATGGATCGCGCGCGCCCCGATGTCCAGCGCCCCTTCCCTGAACTTGGCGTGCAGGTCAGAGACGGACTCGTGGGCGACGCGCCCCGAACGCGAGTCTCGCGCGGGCAGGTACAGGTGGCGCTTCAGGATGTGAGGTGCCCGCAGGAGCCTGCGAACGACCGGGTTATGAAGGCCGAGGAGGTCCCCGATCTCTTCTTGCGAATAGGCGGTGCCGGGAAAGGCGCTTCGAACGGAAGCGATTGCTGCAGTCCTTTCCCCCAAGTATTCCTGGCGTTGGATCGGGGACACATCGGGGCGATTAATCTCGCCGACATGCACGCTTGGAATCATGTACGTTTCGCCCAGCCTTAATCAAACCCCGATATTTGCCGAATAGACTACAGGACAGGCCGGTTACGGCGCCGCACGGAAGCGACGCATGAGGTTGGCGTGATCCCTGGGGTTGAAGTTAAGTAACGGATAGGTAGCACCCGCTCACGCAGCGGCCGCTCCCGGGGCGCTCTGTTACGCTCGCGGCGTGGCCAGCGCCCCATACCGGTACCAATCGCACGACGAGGACAGCGCCCGGTGGCTCGACTTTCCCTTCCGCCCTGGCGACATCGTGATCAGCACCCGGCGCCGGACCGGGACGACGTGGATGCAGGTGATCTGCGGGCTGCTGATCTTCCAGCGACCCGAGCTCCCGGCGCCGCTCTGGCATCTCTCGCCGTGGTTGGATCACCTGGTCGTACCCGCTGACCTCGTCTACGCCCGGCTCGCCGAGCAACCGCACCGGCGCTTCATCAAGACACACACGCCGCTCGACGGCATCCCCGAGGACCGCAGGGTCACCTACATCGTCACGGTCCGCCATCCGCTCGACGCGTTCGTCTCCTTCCGCCGCCAGATCGAGAACATGGACCGGTCGCGGATGGAGCAGCTGACCGGCGAGGCCATCGAGCCCGAAACGAACGAGACGCTGCACGACAGATTGGTGCGCTGGATCGAGGAGGACGCCGACCCCCGAGCCGATCGTGACTCGCTGCCGGGCATGATGAACCATTTCGCCGGAGCTTGGGCGAAGCGCTTTGAGCCGAACATCGTCCTCGTGCATTACGACGACTTGCGCGCGGACCTCGAAGGTCAGATGCGCGCCCTCGCCTGGCGGCTCGGGATCGGTGTACCGGAAGGTGCCTGGCGCGCGCTTACTAGCGCGGCCAGCTTCCGGCGCATGAGGGACCACTCCGAGAGGCTGATCCCGGCCACCCAGGGCATCATCAAGGACACGGCGTCCTTCTTCAGCCGTGGCACGTCGGGAGCCGCCAGTGAGATTCTCAGTACCGACGAAATGACTCGCTACCACGCCCGTGCCGCCCAGCTAGCTCGGCCGGACATGCTCGAGTGGCTGCATACCCCGTCAAGCCTGAGGACCGCCTGAAGAACTGGCAGCTCTCGGCAGCCTGTCCGTTTGCTGGCCACTGCGCTCCTCGCGAAATTTGGCACCGGGTCACCGGGGTCGTGGCTTGGGGGTTCGGCGAGGAACTAGCGCTCGGCTCGCAAGCGGAAAGCGCGCGCGATTCGCGCGAGCCTGGCCTTCGGGGATCCGTCTTCGATCAAGACACCCAGGACGGAATTGTCATCCCAAGCGCACGCCGTTCCCCGGTAAGAGCCCGTGGTGGATTGCCCGCAGCGGAGCAAACCGCCGAGCCGGCCTGGCCGGAAATCCTTCGTAGACGAGATTCTCGCACCAAGGAAAAATGAGTCCAGCACTGCTGACGGCGAGTGAGACCGCAAGAACGACGCTATTAGCCGGGTTCCGCGGGCCGAAAAAGCCATAACAATAAGCGCTGCGGCGCCTTCCTTTGTATAGATGCCAATTTTCGCTTTGGCGTAGGCTTTGGCCCAAGAAGGACTCGTAGTCGCTGCAGACTTCTCGCCACGTCTTCTGATCTCAGCCACGAGCCGCCGACCAACGTTCCCGGTCGTGCGCTTGAAACCCGCCACTGCCGAAGGCAGTTTGACCGCGTGCACCGATATGGCTTGGGAGACCTTCGCGCCTGGGTGAGATGCTGACCCGCCCAGGCTTCCGAGCAGCCCGCTTGAGAGCAGGAGCAGAACGATCGCCGCGACCGCCGCTATCGCGCACAGCCAAATGATCAGGGAAGTCCGGCGCCTTGCCGCTGGCCGCTGCGGATTCGCCCAGATGTAATCTCCGCTGAAGTACGGAGCCGTGCCCCCTGGCGGCGGACGCGACCACTGTGCCCACCCCGGGTTGTTCCCGTCAGTGCCCCGTCCCTGGTTCGGCGGCATGCTCATCGAGGCTCCGCATCTGCAACTCCGACAGTGAACTGTAACAACCAAGACGCGGCCTGCTCGCAGGCGTGGTAGGCATCGCTGACACCATCCCGTATGTCCGCGACATTGCTCGTGGCAGCACGAGGCCGCACCGCGGAACCTGGTTCATCTGGGGCGGCCTGGCAATCATCGTATGCCTGTCGCAGCGAGCCGACGGAGCGTCATGGAGCCTGATCATGGCCGCCGCGCAAGCGGTCCTCACCAGCGCCATCTTCCTGCTCTCGATCCGCCGAGGCGAGGGCGGCCTGGGCCCGGTAGATGTATTCATGATCACCGTTGCCGCCGGTGGCGTGATCGGATGGATCGTCGCCGACGAGCCGGTTATCGCAACTACATGCGTCGTGGCGGCGGACCTGATCAGAGCGGCGATGATGGTTCCGAAGACATACCGCGATCCGAGTTCTGAGACGCTGGCAACCTTCGGGCTCGCCAGCCCGAGCGGGGCCCTCGCGGTCGGCGCCGTCGGCGTACCGGATCCATCCCTGGTCCTGTACCCGGCCTACTACTGCCTGGCGAATGGCGCTCTCGCGTTTCTCATCCACTACCGCCGCAAACTCTCAAGCCCATCCATTGGTTAGTGGCCTGCCGGTAAGCCCGACCAGCCATAAGTCTCCTGCTCTTCGGCAATGTTGGCTCGATCATGAACCGAACCGTTCGCCAATCCGTGTTTCGAGTCGGAGTATTAGGTCGGCGCTGGAACGTATACGTCCGGCGCAGATGACCGGAGCACGAGAGAAGGGACACGAATGAACAGAACGTTCAACAGGCAGCGCGGCCTGCGCGCGACCCTGATCCTCGCAGCGGCGGGAGCTACGACGCTGGCCGCGGCTGGCGGATCGGCTCTCGCCGCGATGAATTCCTCATCGCAACAGCAGGGGCCTGCGTCACAAAGGCCAGCACGCCTGTCCGGGCGGGGCACATCAGTGGCATCCTCGGCGCGCCGACAGCCAGCGCGGCCTGTCAGGCTGCCAATCCCGGCAACTTCGCAGGCAACAACGCCATGGGGAGTCCGCCATTGATCTGGCGCGGCGGTGCCGTCATGGGGACGGCCCAGACCGGCCCCCTGGTCGTCACACCCATTTTCTGGACCCCTGCGGGCCACCCGATGGCGGCCGATTACCAGGGCCTCATCACCCGGTATCTGAATGACGTCGCCGCCGCGAGCGGTAGCACCACCAATGTGTTCTCGATCCTGCCTGAGTATTTCGGGTCCGATGGATCGATCCGTTATGACGTCCAGGCGGGCACGCCCATCATCGACACCAATCCGTTGCCCGCCAACGGGTGCACGCTGACTCACAAGGACACCACGGCGATCTACGCCGACGGTTCCGGCTACGACGCCTGTCTCGACGATGCCCAGGTCCAGGCCCAGACCAACAGCGTCGTCGCCGCCCAGAAAATGCCAATCAATCTCTCCCACATCTATGTGATGTTCCTGCCTAAGCACGTCGAGGCGTGCTTCAACCCAGGTCCCACGACGAACAACACGAAGAACGCCTGCACAATCAACTACGAGCGCAGCGCCGCGTTCTGCGCCTACCACAGCCAGGCTCCGAACAGCCTCGAGTACGCGAACATGCCATTCCCGATTTATCTGTCGCCGGTCGGCTTCACCTGCGGCAGCAACGCCCGTATAGCTTTCCCGGGCGTCATCGAGACGCCGAACAACAACCCCGATGCCGACACCGAGATCAGCCTCACGAGCCACGAAATCAATGAGCTGATCACCAACCCGGACAACAACGGTGTCACCGCCTCCGGCTGGTTTGACGTGGCCGGGTTCGAGAACGGCGACGAGTGCGCCTTCATCTATGGCACGCCCCAGGGCACGCCTGGCCAGTTCTTCAACCAGGTGATCAATGGGCACCACTACCTGACCCAGGAGGAATTCAGCAACAGCAGCTTCTTTGCCAGCGGTGGCGGATGCCTGCAGCACCCGTGAGCCCGTCCGAGACGTGATCACGTCTCGGACCAAAGAGGATTAGCGGCGGTGGCCCCGGACAATGTCCGGGGCCACTCTCACGACTTTCGGGTCCAGATGCCGTGCGCCCATCTGCCAGACACCGACGTAATTCATGCAGATCGCGTGTCGATGGCTCGATATGACCGGGCGTCAACACGCCGCTGCGCCGCCGTGGTTCGGTGACGGCCCCGATTCCCAGAAAGGCTCACGACTTTCACACTGTCTCCATACCGTTTCCATACCAGCCCTGCTCAACTGGTGTGATAACCACGGCAAAAAAGGCGGGGTGGTCGGAGAAATGTCAATAGGTGGCCCAGGTGACATCCGTTATGGCCACGGTGAAGATCGTTTTAGGCAGCTGACTGCTGAGACCAATTCTGATCACGTCGCCTCGCAGGCTGGATACCAGCCATTGCTGTCACGACTTCGTTGCTGGCTTGAATGGCACGACTGGCGCGAGGTCGAAACGCCCGATCACGATAAGTTCGCCGAATGCGCCCGGTGCGGCAAGCGCGACTGGCGTCGTCATCTCCTGCTTGCGTCGGGCGGTTGGCATGGAGGCGATCTGCCGCCGGGTGCTTGACAGAACCGTGGCCGGACGATGAGTGACAAGCTGAAAGCTGCGATCCGCGGTGGCATGAGCGGCGACTGTTTCGACGTGCCGCCGAGCAGGACCGCAGGATTCGCGCATGAGAGAACTTGCAAGACTTCAAGCGCTCCAGCGGCCATGAAGGCTGGGCGCCGGGCGGCGGCTGGTAGCTGCAGTTCGTTCGCCGCTGCTTCCATGAGAACCGAGCCCCGGCTGGCCGGGCGGCGATCAAGGTCAGGTACGGCAGCTGCCGCCCCGGCTAGGTTGAGCTGAGTAAGAGTGAGGGTGGCGGCATGGACCTAGGTGTTGTCGCGGCGCTGACCCATGATGGCATCGGGATTACCGATCTGGCTCTCACGGTGGAGCAGGCGGGCTTGGAGTCGTTGTTCTTGTTCGAGCACACGCACCTTCCGGTGGCCCGGCGAGACCTTCCTGGATGATCCGTTTCAATGGCAAATCCCGCACCTGCTCGATCAGTTCACGGCGCTGGGCGCGGCGGCCGCCGTTACGTCACGCATAAAGCTGGGCACAGGCGTATGCCTCCCGGCGGCCCACGATGCGATCTCGCTAGCCAAGAAGGTCGTGACCATCGATCACCTGTCTCAGGGACGGTTCGTTTTCGGGGTGGCCGCTTGCTGGCTTACCGAGGAGATGCGCAATCACGGTGTGGAGCCCCGGCTTCGCTGGGAGCTGATGCGCGAGAGAATCCTGGCGATGAAGACGATCTGGATCCAGGACGAGGCGGAGTTCCACGGCCAGCACGTCGATTTCGATCCAATCTGGCTCTGGCCTAAGCCGGTCCAGCAGCCGTTCCCGCCCGTCCTGGTCGGCGGCGACGGCCCACGTAGCCTTGCCGCGGCGGCCGAGTACGGGGATGGCTGGATGCCAGAGGTGACCGATGTGGGATCCTTCACGGCCAAGCTCGGCGAACTGCGTCAGCTGCTCCAGGACCAAGGCAGGCCCGAGCCGCAGGTGACAGGAGTCGTGTTCGAGCCGGACGAGGAACTACTGACTTGCTGCGCCGAGCTGGGCGTCAAGCGCTGCATCGTGCTGGCGCCAAGCCGAGACCTCGCCTCATTCCATTCGTTCCTCGACAGCTGCTCGCACATCGCCGCCACCCTCACGCATTAGCGCGACCACTCTTTCGACGTGGGCGTCTTTCGATGCCGGCGGCGCGCCGCCTCCGAGCCGCCGACCGCGTACAGCTAGATCTCAGGTGAACTCGGCCTGGCCTTCAGCTCGGAGATCTGCTTGCGGGCCGCAGAGACAAGTTCGTCGTTGGTATTCGCGTGGCCGCTCAGTCCCCATCCGCCGGGCACCGCCTCGGTCAGGAGCACCCAGGTGCGGTCGGCAAGCGCGGGGTCGCGAGCAGCGTCCGAGATCATTCTGGTGAACTGGCTCACCACCTCGAGCTGCTTATCACGGTCCAGAGCACCGGCATTGGTCAGCACCTGCACGCGAACATAGTTGGATGCGCCGTCGACGTTCGAGAGCCCATCTGCCGGCAGTTCGTGCACGAAGGCGGCCGTGTTCTGACGGAACATTGGGATGTCCGGAACCGCCTCGATAGCCATCAGCGTCGCCGCGAGGTCGGCTGCGAGCTGGTGTTTGTCGCTGAAGGTGTCCGCTGTCGCATAGACGTCGATCATGGGCATTTGCATAGTCCTTCCTGGCATGCTGCGCTGCCGCATTCTCGCGGCCCTCCGCCAGTGATCACTCGGCTGCGCGTACAGGCCGCGGCTGGGGTCAGGTTCCGGTCTTCCGGTCCGGAGCATTGCCTCCCGAGCCTCTGCGCCAGCTCCGATCGGAGCCTCCTAACAGACGGGAAATATCCATCGCCCGACATTAACGGGCTTGGACGCATTTGAAATCGCAGATTCGTGCGATGTTGTTGCAGGATTCTTCCGCGACGCTGGCGGGGATAGCTGACCTGAAACGGAAGGGGTGCCCAGGTGAGCGCAGAACCGGCTTCGCCAATCACGACATACTTCCGCGTGTGCGACGGGGTGCGCGTGCGGTACGCGGATACTAAGGCAGACTCGGAAACGGTCGTGCTCATGCTGGCGCCGTGGCCCGAAAGCCTCTGGGCGTTTCGTCGCATCTGGGATCGCGTCACGCCGCTGGGTCGGGTTGTCGCTATCGACATGCCGGGATTCGGTCACTCCGACCAGCATCGCCCGGAATTGATTGCCCCTGAGGCCTCGGGAGAATTCCTGGCCGGTCTGATAGCCGAATGGGGCTTGGGGGCTCCGCACGTCGTCGGCCCCGACGTTGGCACGCCTGCAGGTCTCTTTCTTGCCGCGAGGGCGCCAGACCGCGTGACGAGCCTGACGATCGGTGGTGGGGCGGTGCGTTTCCCAATCGAGGCTAGCGGCGCGCTCAAGCAGACAATCGAAGCGCCGAACTTGGATTTGGTGCGCGAGTCCGACGCCAGGAAGAACATCAGCGCCGCAGTCGAGATCAGCGCACCGAGCGAGAGCGAACCCGAGGTTCACGAGGACTATGTCAGCGCGTACGACCTCGGGCGTTTCGCGGAGTCGGCCCGGTTCGTTCGCCATTACCCCGAGCAGAACAAGTTGTTGCGTGACTTGCTGCCGTCAATCACGACGCCCGCCCAGATCGTGGCCGGCGAGAATGACGCTTTGGTGCCATGGTCGAACAACCAATATCTCGCCGACCTGCTCCCAAACAGTGAGATTCATCCCCTGGACGCGACTCACTTTGCCTGGGAGGAAGCATCGGCAGAGTACGGCAGCCTAGTCGTTGACTGGATCAGCGGCGGGTACCGGCGCGTAGCGGCCTGAGCCCACCGGACCGCCGGACCGCCTGAAGCTACCGATTGCGGCATGCCCGACATCGCATGATTCAGGCGATCTCGAAATCGCGTGCCAATGGTGCTCGCGTCCTCTGCGCCGCATGGAGTCACAAAGGAGTCCAACTCAACCAAGCCAGATCGCTCGTTCTGGCGACGCGGTGCCATGGAGGCCGTTGTGCTGGTTAAACGCCCTGGCGATGGCCTTGCGCTCACAAATTTAGAGCAGTACTCTACATGCTTCTAGAGTAACGCTCTACGAGATCCAGAGCATGCGCTTCGCCGCAGCGCCTGCTTGTTCCGGGCCGCTTGCCTGCCCCCGTGGGGTGAGTGGCCCGGATCTTATCTGTCACGCTCACCCGCGCCGTGACGGATCCTGACGCGCATCCGATCCTGCCCCAGCACGGCGGCTATCCCGGGTGGCGGGACCAACGCCCGAAGTAATCACTCGGACGCCGCGGATACTGGTGCGAGCTCGGCCCGGGCGCTGCGCACTGCCATCACGGCGAGCTCACTCGATGAGAGGTCTGGCATCTGGCGCAGGCGGAGCACTGCCAGCCCGTCGAGCGTCGCGCAGAACCGCAAGGAAAAGCTCGCTACCGACGGCAGCGGCTGGAAGGCACGCGCAGCGATACCCTGCTCCACGATCTCTTCCAGGTCGTCACGCCACGGCTTCATGAGCTTGTCAAGAAATATACCGACTTCCTTGCTGTGTGGAGCGCGGGCCCAGGCTTCCATCCACATGATCCACACCGGATCAGTCAGGCTGGTCGGCAAGAAAAGATCCACGAACAACTCCAGCCGGGGCCACCCAGCCGGAACGACCGGAAGCGCCGCCCGTCGCTGTTGGGTCTCCTCGTGCTCGCGCCAAGCCAAGGTCTCGAGCAGTATGTGCTCCTTAGAATCGAAGTAGTACATCACCTGGCCGGAACTCATGCCTGCCCGGCGGGCGATCTCTGCCAGACGAACCCGGTCAATGCCGACATCGGTGATCAAGTCGATAGACGCCTGCAAGATCCGTTCGCGGCCACGGCGACCCGCCGCTGTGCGGCCCCGGTGCGTGCTCGGCCAGACCGGGGCGTGCGGCTGATCTGTGGCGTCAACTGGGAGACTGCTCATCATAGATTCCGGCTCTGAAGCGAGATCGACGGCAACAGCCTAGTTGGAAGGCGCGCGACGCCGTGACAGTCCCGGCCACCGATCCGCCTCGTATACGGGCCTGAGCTGTCCCGGCTGAAGGCCCTGGTGGCCCCGCCTTACAGGAACAGCCAGGTGCTGCTAGTACTGGGCGAGCCGGGATCGCGGCGCAGCAGATCGCGGAATGCGGTCATTTGCCCGGCTCCCGGGTCGGTGGCCGGTACCACGTGGCAGTGCAGCGAGAACACGGCGCCGCCGTAGCGCCAGGTTCCTTCTAGCATGGGCCGCTCCGGCGGCCAGGCTTCCCGGTCAAGCTGGCGCGAAAAGCCCAGCCCCACCAACGCCTCAGTAATGGCGGGCACCTCCGCGGGCTCGGCCGTGATCTGCAAATCCACCACGTTCTTGCCGATCAGGCCCTGGACGGCCGTACTGCCGAATGCTCGGCGCTGGTGCCCGGCCGGATATTGGCAATCAGCGCATCGACATGGGCAGCCACAATCGCGGTCCTGGGATCGGCCTGGTGCGGACCGACGCCCTTATACGTCCGCCTGTCCCACTCCTGGCCGATTGGCTGACAGGTCATAAGCTAATCCGCGCCGCTGGACGCCATGTGCCGTTCACATCGCTGACGAAGGAATGTTGCCAAGCATGCAGGCGTGAGTTAAGTGTCGGCGCAGCAAGCGAGAACGACAAGCGGCCAGCGTCAAGGCGATGCTGAGCAGAATGACCGCCTCCGGGAGCAGTCCCCTTCGGCGGCTCTTCCCCAAACGCAGCTAACCGGTGGTGCTAACACACCCGGCAAAGGCCAGTCAGCAACCTTGTCCGGGCTTTCGGCCGACGGCATCGTCATGGTGAGTCTCACGTCAACGCAGCACTCGGCCATACCGTTCCTGGAGGGAAATTGAAGCGCATCGTTTACGTCAGAGCAAGCGCCGTGATAGTAGCAGTCGGGCTATCGCTCGCAGCCACGGGCAGCGTCTCGCTGGCCGCCAGCAGCGCACCGGGCAAGCCGTCCCGCGCTGCTGCGTCCTCAGCTTCACTGCCAAAGATCACTGTGGCCATGACTGGCAAGAAGATCACAGTCGGCGGTGCTCTCCATTCGGGCGGCGTCCGGATCGTTTCTACGGTTAGCGGCGAGCGGCAAGGCGAGCCGGTCTTCGTCCGGCTCAATCCCGGCGTGACCCTGAATCAATTCTTCAAGGTACTGCCGCGGGCCGCCGCTGACCCCAACAACCTGGACGGTATCGCGTCGATCGTGATTGACACGATGGTCAGCCGGGGCCAGACAAGCACGATTCAGGCCGATCTTGAGCCCGGCCTATACGTTGCGGCGGATATCGCGGGCAAAGGCCAGCCGCCGCTGACCCCGTTTACGATCTCTAAGGCGGCGACGCCGGCGAAGCTGCCCGCGCCTAAAGCGGTCATAGCCGCGATCGAGTTCGGCTTCCGCGGTCCAGGAAAGCTGCACGTCGGTGACCTCGTCCGCTTCGCCAACCGCGGGTTCCTGGTGCACATGATCGACTTCGCGCGTGGACGGAGTAAGGCCGACGCCTTCAAGGCCGCCCGGCTGCTGCGGGAAGGCAAGTTCCGGCAGACCGGGCCACTCGTCACCGGTGGCGGCACCTTTGCTGGCCCGCTGTCCCATAGCGGCTTCCAACAGCTGGTCATCCGCAACCGGCCGGGATATTACGTGCTCGCCTGCTTCATGGAGACCCAGGACGGCCGCGATCACGTGGTGCTCGGCATGGAGCGGGTCATCCATATCGTCCGTTAGCCAGCCGTCGCTGGTGCGTGGCAAGGGGCTGGCAAGGGCCACCCGTACTGGATGAACTCCTTGCCGGCTCCGTGCTTGCCGGGCGACACTGCCCCCGAGAATGCGGTTGGGCGCGGCAGCGCCCGGTTGGAGCTGTCAATGAAGAGGGTCCTAGGCGTTCGATGGGTGGCAGGCTGCGCCGCGACCGGATCGGTCGCGTTGATGGGCAGTGCCCTGGTAATTGCGTACGCAGACCGGCATTCGCTGCGCGCTGGGCTGAACAGCTGGAACTTCACGGCGGTGTTCGGGCAGGTCGTAAACTTTGCAATTCCGGTAGTCGGCTTCGTTCTTGCGTCCAGGCGACCATCAAACCGTATCGGCTGGCTGTTCCTGGCAGGCGCCCTGACGGTCGGGCTGAATGACTTTTCGAACCGGTACGGGTTGCACACGCTGATCGCGGCTCCTGGATCTTGGCCGGCGGGCCGGGTCTTTGCCTGGCTGAGTTATTGGATCTGGCCAATCCCCTACGCCATTCTCGCCTTCATCTTCCTGCTATTTCCGACCGGGCGGCCGCGCTCGCGACGGTGGCGCCCGGTCGGATGGGTTGTGGCTGGAGCCTTCGCACTGCCCACGGCGGACATCTTGGTGATCGCTACCGCCTACTGGTCTGATCCGTTTCAACCACTTAACCGGCTCTCGGTGAGCAAAGTTGAGGACCCGCTCCTACTGCTCGTCTCGTTCATCCTGATGTTCGCCGCTTTGCTGGTCAGCGGCACCGCCGTCGTTGTGAGGTTCGCTAAATCGTCAGGTGAGGAGCGGCAGCAGCTGAAGTGGTTCACTGTGGCCGCTGCGGCCGCGATAGCGACATTTGTCCTGACCACGGACTCGGGCGTCGGCGGTGTGCTCACGGACCTGGCCTTGCTGTTCCTGTGGGTGAGTATCGGCATTGCAGTGCTGAAATACCGGCTCTATGAAATCGACATCGTGATCAGCAAGGCCGTCCTGTATGGCTCGCTGGCCGTCTTCATCACCGGCGTGTATGCCGGCTTGGTCGCTGGCGTGGGGACGCTCGTTGGTCACCGACAGAGCACGCTGCTATCGGCACTAGCGGCCGCAGTTGTCGCGGTCGCGTTCCAGCCGGTCCGTCAGCGCGCCGGGCGGCTAGCTAACCGCGTCGTGTATGGCAGACGCGCTACTCCCTATCAGGTGCTGTCTGAGTTCGCACAACGGATCGGAGGCGAGTATGCGCACCAGGACGTCATGCCGCAGATGGCGAGCATCGTGGCGGCCGGGACCGGTGCCGCGCGGGTCGTGGTGTGGCTGCGCGTGGATGACGAACTCCGCGCCGAAGCTTCGGCCGGCAGCGGCCCGGATATAGCCTCACTGCCCGTCGATGGCAACGCAATGCCGTCCGTTCCTGACGCTGCAATGACTGTCCCCGTCATGCACCAGCACGAGCTGCTGGGAGCCATCTCGATCTGGATGCCAAAAGATGAACCGCTCCGCCCGGTCGGGGAGCAATTGGTCACGGATGTTGCGTCGCAGGCTGGCCTTGTGCTATCGAATGCGGGCTTGATCGAGGACCTTCGGGCGTCCCGGCAGCGACTGGTGACTGCGCAGGATGAGGTGCGGCGGCGCTTGGAACGCGACATCCACGACGGAGCCCAGCAGGATCTCGTGGCACTGGCGATCAAGGTCCGGCTGGCCGGGATGACGATCGACGAGGATCTGCCCCAAACGAAGGAGATTCTCGACGAACTGCAAGCTGACGCGGCGGGTGCGCTCGAAAACCTCCGCGAGCTCGCCAGGGGCGTTTACCCTCCGCTTCTGGTCGACATGGGGCTGATCACGGCGCTGGACATGCAAGCCAGAAAGGCTCCAGTGCCCGTGGCAGTGGTAGTGGATGCCGGTCCGATCGGAAGATATTCCCAGGACACCGAGGCGGCCGTGTACTTCTGCTGCCTTGAGGCACTGCAGAATACAGCGAAGTACGCCAAGGCGTGCCAGGCACGCATATACCTTCAGGTCCAGGAGTCAAGCCTGTGCTTCAGCGTGTCCGACGACGGAGCCGGCTACGACACCTCGCGCACGCCGATGGGATCTGGCATCCGGAACATGGCCGACAGGCTGGCTGCGCTCGGCGGACGGCTAGAGGTCTGGTCCGCTCCGGGACAGGGCACGACCATCACAGGGCACCTCCCCGTCCCTGTCATCGCTCGCGATCCTGAGCGCCTGACTGTTAACCACCAAAACTCACCAGTGGTCGAGGTGGTGCGCTCGCCCTAGCCCGGAGGAGAGTGACAGTGGGTCGGCCTTCTGCTCTCGGCACGCGCCGGCCCTTTGCCGACCAATGGCCGGGCAAAGGGCTGGCGCCTATGTTGTTGCAGGTCAGCCCGTCGAGGGAACTTGACCAAGATGGTCGACGAAAGCGCGGGTAATGATGGCCGATTTGCCAGTCAGCGTCCCGTCGACGAAATCGAGCTCGCCAAGCAGATGGAACGTGTGCTTGTCAAAGATCCATTCGGACCGTTCTCCGTTGAAGGTGAAGGCAACAGCCACGCCTCGCCGGCCGGCCGCGTCCACGGCATTGTGGACGACGGTCACGCCCGGGATCAGGGCCGCTGCCCTGAACAGCGCGGCGCTAACATCAGGCGGCGCGATCGACTCGCGTAGCAGGTCCCCGATCGTGGTGAATGCTTCCTGATCAGGCGACTGTCCGGCCCCCGCCGTCTGCTTGTAGATCAGGTTCAGAAGGGCGCGCGGATCGGTGGGCAGTGGTTGCAGCAGGCGGTACGACGGGTCATTCAGGGAGCCCAGGTAAGGGCACTTGATGTGCACACCGTTGGCCGCCATATCTGGCGAAGGCTTGTCCGAAGCTGGCAGCCTGCTCAGTGCGGCCCGGTGGCGTCGGGCCGCACGGCTCATGTTGCGGTTGACGTTGATCGCGATGCCAAGCAGCCAAGGCCGCAGCGACCCGCCTTCCGGCTCGATGCTGGCTCGCAGCCGCCAGGCCTCCAGAAACGTCAGGGAGACCGCTTCCTCGGCAATTGACCAGTTGGCGGTAAGCCGGAACGCCAGGTTGTACACCGCGCGCGAGTGCTCATCGAAGAGCACGGCGAACGCAGCATGATCACCCACACGCACGCGGGCACGCAGACTGGGCTCTATATCCCTTCACTGTCCGCGCGCCGCGAGCAGGTTCTCCGCGCCAACGTCATGCGATCGCGGCGGCTCTCGCGGTCGCCATCTTTTCCAGGTAGCGATGCACGAGCGGGATAGTGCCAGTCCCTTCGCCCACGGCGGAAGCGACCCGCTTGACCGATCCACGCCGCACATCACCTGCTGCGAAGACCCCGGGCAGGCTGGTCTCGAGCGGCAGTGCGGAGCGACCATGGGACCAGCCTGCACTAGCGCTAGCTGGCAGGTCAGGCCCGGTGAAAATAAAGCCCCATTGGTCGCGGGCAACGCTGTCGCCGAGCCACTGCGTCCTGGGCTGCGAGCCAATGAGAATGAACAAGGCGTCAGCTGAAACGCTGCGCCGCGCCGAGGAGACAGTGTCACGCAGGACAAGCGACTGCAGATGGTCGGCGCCAGTTCCGTCGGCTACCTGCACGTGGTACAGGACATCAACATTGGGAGTGGCAGCGATTTCGCGGATCAGGTAATCGGACATGCTCTCCGCCAGTGTCGCTGCGCGCACCAGGACCGTCACCTGGTTTGCCCACTTGGCCATGTGCAGTGCGGTCTGGCCGGCGGAGTTGCCGCCACCGGCGACGAATACGTTCCGACCGCGCATCGCCGGTGCCTCGCTGGCTGCAGCACCATAGAAGACTCCCCGGCCTTGGAGATCCTCCAGGTGCGGGATTCCGAGCCGCCGATAGGTAGCGCCGGTCGCGATGACGACGGTGCGCGTGGCCAGCTCGCTGCCGTCGGACAGCCTCAGCCGGTAGTGGTTGCCTGTTCTCGACAGGCTCTCCGCACGGCGCATGTACAAGAATGTGGTGCCGAAAGTCCAGGCCTGTCGCCAGGTCTCCTGCGCGAGCTTTGAGCCGCTGATCCCCTGAGAGAAGCCGGGGTAGTTGCGGATCATGGACCTGGTGCCTGCCTGCCCGCCGATGGCCTCATGCTCGATGACAAGGGTCCGCAGGCCTTCGGAGGACGCGCTGACTGCGGCCGCCAGCCCGGCCGGACCTGCGCCGATCACTGTTACGTCGAAGACCTCTTCTGGCGAGATCGGTGTCATCAGGCCGAAGGCGTCGGCGATCTCCTGGTTCGAAGGATTGACCAAGGCTGGCTGCCCGGAGCCGAACCGGAATTCGACCACAGGCAAGTCCGCGGACGTCAGGCCGAGCTGCCGGAGCACCTGGCTGCCTTGCGCGCTGGCGACGTCATAGAAGCCCATCGGAACCCGATGCCTGGCAAAAAGGTCTCGCAGCTCCTGAGACCGCGCAGACCGCGCAGACCATTGCTTGCCAATCACCCGGACCGCCTCGAAGCCCTCACCTCGCTGGCTGCTCCACTCGCGCAGAAACTCGGTAATCGATCGGTGGAACTCCTCGGCCGGGGCTTGCTCTGGACGCGTCACCCAATGGTCGACCGTGCCCTCGGTGACCGCGTTGAAAACTGACCTCGCCGATACCCAATCGCCCCAGGCGACCGCTGCGACCCGAAGTGCCGTCGGGTCGATGCGGCGGACTGCGGCCAGCACATCGATGCCGTCGCTGTCCCGCGCGCCGACCCCGCCAATCACCATCGCCACCGGCATGCCAACCGTCTGCAGGTCCCGCATCCAGGATCCGACCTGCTCGGACTGGTCACAGACAACGATCTGATAGTCGGCGCCATAACGCTTGCACAGCTCCCGGCTGAGTATCTCCCGGGCTCCGGGCTCGCGGCAGATGACAACGATGGCCGCTTGGGCTTCTACAGATTCCTGGCTCGAGGCGGTCACCCAGTTCTCATATGTTGCGCTGTCAATGCACGCTGACGCGGTCATCTCGTCCCCTCACGGATGATTAGGGTCAGATCAGCACCTGTGGCGCTGACTTGCTCTGTTATCCGGCGGGAGCGTCCGCCGGTAATTGCCATGCTGCGGGCTGCCAACGGCGAGCACCACACATGCCAGCCCACAGGAAGCCCACATGATTGAATGCAGCTCAGCGCGCCGGTGCGCGGGATGAGCGACCGCGGGGGGATTCCGGGGCCATGGAGCAGCAGGAAGTGACGGCGTTCGCCGGCCTGCTGCGGCTACTGAGGACCGAGGCAGGGCTTACGCAGGAAGAGTTGGCGGAGGCGGCGGGGCTGAGCCCGAGGTCGGTCAGCGACCTCGAGCGAGGCATCAACCGCACGGCCCGCAAGGACACCGCCGTGTTGCTCAGCGGCGCCCTGGGCCTAACAGAGCCGGCCCGCGCCACGTTTATCGCGGCAGCCCGCGGGCTCGCCCCGGCAGAGGACGTGCTGGCAGCCAGGCACGGGGCGCGGACGCGGGCATGGAATGTCCCTGCCCGAAATCCGGGATTCACCGGTCGTGAGGAACTGCTGGCTGATGTTCGGAGCCGCCTCCTGTCCGCCGATAAGGCAGTCGTTCAGGCTCTGCACGGAATGGGCGGTATCGGCAAGACGCAGCTGGCGACCGAGTACGCGCACCGCTTCGCGGACAGCTATGACCTCGCCTGGTGGATCAATGCCGAACAGGTCGGGCTGATCGGGGACCAGGTCGCTGCGCTCGGCCTTGCGCTGGGATGCGTGCAGCCCGGAGATGGGGCGGAGGCGATCCGGACCGCCGTCCTGGGCGAGCTACGGCACCGGGACAGGTGGCTGCTGATCTTCGACAATGCCGAGTCTGCCGCCGACGTTGCCCCATGGCTGCCTACGGGCGGCGGGCATGTGCTGATCACCTCCCGGCAGCGTGGCTGGGACGAGGTCGCCGTAGCCGTCGAGATGGACGTGCTGGCCCGGTCAGAGTCTGTGGCGATACTGCAGAGCCGGGTTGCGCTGCTGCCCGAAGACGATGCCGGCCAGTTGGGCGCAGAGCTCGGAGACCTCCCGCTGGCCATCGCCCAAGCCGCGGAATTCATGGCAGACACCGGCATGGCAACCGATGAGTTCCTGATGCTGCTGCGGACCAGAGCCTTGCAGCTGCTATCCGAGGGCTCAGCGGGGTCTTATCCCCGGTCACTCGCAGCTGCGACGGGCCTCATCGCGGACCGGCTCGAAGACCTGGACCCGGCCGCCGCCGAGCTCGCCAGCGTGTGTGCGTTCCTGGCGCCTGAACCGATACCGGAAACCCTGTTCACCGGCGCAGTCACCGTCTTGCCTGGCGAGCTGGCGGCACGGGCCTCGGATCCCCTGGCGTGGCGGCAGACGCTGGCGCGCTTGACGAGGCAGTCGCTGGCGCGTGTCGATCACCGCGGCCTGCAGATGCACCGGCTCACCCAGGCCATCCTGCGCGAGCGGCTCACCCCGCGCGGGCCGCCGCCACCCGCAGCTGCGCAGAAGCGATCCTGGTGGCCGGCAATCCCGGCGACCCGCCGAATCCGGTTACCTGGCCCCGTTGGGCGCAATTGACGCCCCATGTGCTGGCCGCCGATCTGGCCTGTTCCGACAACCCCGACCTGCGGGAGCTTGCCCGGTACACATGCTGGTATCTGATCGAGCGGGGCGATGACAGTACGGCGTTTGATCTCGTCAAAGATCTCCGCCACAAGTGGCGTGACCGGTTCGGTGAGGACCACGAGCACACGCTGACTGCCGCTCACTACCTCGGCTGGGCGCTGCTGGAAATGGGCCGGTACACCGAATCACGCGATCTGAACCAGGCCACTCTTGCCCGTCGCCGCCGGGTCCTGGGCGAGGACCATCCCGACACCCTCCACTCGGCCCACAACCTGGCCATCACCCTGCGCAAGCTGGGAGACGTCCAGGCCGCCCGCGACCTCGATCAAGATACTGTCGACCGCCTGCGGCGCGTGATGGGCCATGACCATCACAGCACCTTGCGTTCCGCGGCGATCCTGGCTGCCGACCTGCGCGAGCTAGGCGACCTGGAGGCCGCCCGCGACCTGGAACAAGACACCCTGGACCGGCGGCGTCGCGCCCTCGGCCCGGACCATCCAGACACACTCACCTCGGCCACCACGCTGGCCGCTGACCTGCGCGAGCTAGGCGACCTGCTGGCCGCCCGCGACCTGGAACAAGACGCGCTGGAAGGCCGCCGCCGCGTCCTGGGCGAGGACCACCCGGACACCCTCGCCTCGGCCAGCAACCTGGCCGCCGACCTGCGCGAGCTGGGCGAGGCACCGAAGTTAGGCCGTCAACGGCGTGACTGCACCGACAGGGTATCTGCCAGGCGAAGATCTGGCGAACCTCTACCGACAGATGCATCCGGCGGACCGTATGACTCATGGCCAGCGCTCCGCGCCGCGCCACGGAACCGGAGCGGATGGTCGGCGCCTGCTCAATCGTCACGGGCTCAGCGCAGACTTCGCGCGGCTTCAACGGCGCCGGAGCATGCGCCTCATCAGCCGCGGCGCGGCGAACCCCGCGATAAGCGTGACCAGCGGGACAACGACATCTACCAACGGATCACGGATGTGCTTGAACACGGCGTTCCCGTCCTTGATCTCGATATAGCCGACCGGAGTGGCCGAGGCACCTCCGCCCCCGCCCCCGCCTTGCGAAATCTCGGCGTCCTTACTTGCCCTCCCGGTGCCAGCGCCGAAGCCAAAGCCAACCTTCGCCACCGGGATGATCGTGACGCCTGTGCGCTCCACCGGCTCTCCGAAAACGGCAGACACGGAGGCTTTACCTCCCAGCCTCTCGGCCAGGCGCTCGAGGACCTCGGCAGCGGGCCCCGCCACACTGGTCTCCGCCTGCATGCGAGCCTGATGGGGGATCTCTGGACCGGTCATCATCTGTCCCTCCGCAGCCAGATAGCTTCCACGTTAAACGGCACCTTCGAGCAGATCGCAACTAAGCTGTTGAGCTATGTCCACGCAGCGCCGCGGCCTGGTCTGCGTTCTCGTCGTGCTCTGCGGGGCTGCCATTATCGCAGGCACTAGGCTCGGCTGGGTTACCGCGGGCGGCCGACGGCCGGCGTCCGGGATCATCGACACATCACTAACAAGCCTGCAGCACTGGTCCTACGTGGCGAGCAGCTCGTACTTCACGTCTTTCTCTTTCGCCATCCTGGTGGCCGGAGCGTTTGTCGTGCTGGCCGGAGTCCTGGCGGCGAGGTTTCTGGCAGGCCTGTTCTCGTTTATAGCGCTCGCCGGAGCCGGCCTGTGGATCGGCCTCAACGCGACGCATTTCAGTCCGATCAGCCTGACCTCCTCTGACTTGCGCATCGGCGCATGGCTCACCATCGCTGGCGGACTCGTCGGTCTCGTCAGCTCGCTCTTCCTGCGGGCGCAGTTCAGCTGAAAAGGCATTCCGCAGAAGCGCGAGCAGGAATCTTAAGCCGAGGTCTGGGCAGCTGATCTTCTGTAGCCCGATGACCTGGATGAGACGAAACCGATCGGCGTCAGGGCCCGGTTCTGCCGTATACACGACCAGCCTGAGATCAGAACCAGCCACCGTGAGGACATCACAGTCGAGCGTGATGGGACCCACCTGGGGATGGTCGATGCTCTTTGTTTTCGAGGCGGTCGTGTTGACCACTCGCTCGGCCCACAGCCTGGCGAATCGCGTACTGGCTGGCCGCGATGGTGCCGGACGTTCATGCCATTCCGACAGCCCGCTGGCCAGGTCATCATCCAGGACCAGGCCCGTCGTGCCGAGGCATTCCTGGCGGTCCGAAATCATCGAATCCGGGCGGCCGACGCGGCGGACGATGCTGCTGACCGTACGGGCGCTGCGGCGGGTGTGGGGGCGGCTGGAAGCCCTCCAGCAAATGCGGCGGAACATGGTCGGGAAAATGACCGTCGCCCAGCGGGCCCGGTCGCAGGTCCGCGCCGGCCGGTTCCTGGCGGGCGAACTGGGTCCAGTACAGGTCCGCGTACAGTCCCCCGGCCTCAAGCAGTTCGTCGTGCCGCCCGCGCTCGACGATCCGGCCTTCGTCAATCACCAGGATCTGGTCAGCCTCTCGGATCGTCGACAGCCGGTGGGCGATGACCAGCGACGTGCGACCCTCAAGCGCTGTCCGCAACGCCTGCTGGACTGCCGCTTCCGATTCGGAGTCCAGGTGCGCGGTGGCCTCGTCGAGCACCACGACGGCCGGGGCCTTCAGCAGCAACCTGGCCAGCGCGACCCGCTGCTTCTCCCCGCCGGACAGCCGGTAGCCGCGGTCGCCAACAATCGTGTCCAGGCCGTCGGGCAGCACCGAGATCAGCTCCCAGATCTGCGCCGCGCGGCATGCCTCGGTCAGTTCCTTCTCGCCGACCCCGGGGCGGGCGTAGCTGAGGTTGGCCCGGATCGTGTCGTGGAACAGGTGCGCGTCCTGGGTCACCACGCCGACCGCATCGTGCAGCGACTCCTGGGTCACGTCCGCCAGGTCGAACCCGCCGATGCGCACCGAGCCCTCGTCCGGGTCATAGAGCCGCGACACCAGCGCGGTGATCGTCGTCTTGCCCGCGCCGGACGGCCCGACCAGGGCGGTCAGTTGCCTGGCGGGAGCGGTAAAACTCACCTGGTGCAGCACGCCCTGCCTCGCGTCGGTCCGTTCCGGCGTGGGCAGCGCGATGGACTCCAGCGAGGCCAGCGACACCTCGGATGCCGACGGGTAGCGGAACGAGACGCGATCGAACACGATTTCCGCCGCCGCGCCAGCCGCCTGGGCTGATCCGTTGCCCTGCTGCGCGAGCACGAGCGGCACCGCGTCCGGCCGGTCCTCGATCAGCGGCTTCAAGTCGAGCACCTCGAACACGCGGTCAAAACTGACCAGCGCCGTCATCAGATTGACCTGAACATTGGACAGCGCGGTGATGGGTCCGTACAGCCTGTTGAGCAGTAGCGCGAGGGCAACCAGGGTGCCTACCTGAAATGCGCCGTGCACGACGAGCGTGCCGCCCACGCCGTACACCACCGCCACGGACAGCGAAGCGAGCAAAGTCAGGCCGATGAACAGGGCGCTCCCGTACATCGCCTGCACGATCCCGATGTCCCTGACCTTGGCGGCGCGGCCGGCGAAGAGGTCGGACTCCTCGCGCGGACGGCCGAACAACTTCGCCAGCATGGCGCCGGCGACGTTGAACCGCTCGGTCATCGTCGAGCCCATCGCGGCGTCCAGTTGCATCGACTCCCTGGTCAGCCGCTGCAGCCTGCGCCCGATCAGCCGCGCCGGGATGATGAACATGGGGATCAGCGCCAGCGCGATGACTGTGACCAGCCAGGAGAAGTAGAGCATCGTGAGAAGCACGAGGATCAGCTGCAGCGTGCTAGACACCGTCGAGACCAGCGTGGATGTCAGCGCCTGCTGCGCGCCGATCACGTCGCTGTTCAGCCTGCTGACCAGCGAGCCGGTCTGCGCCCTGGTGAAAAACGCAATCGGCTGCCGCTGGACGTGGGTGAAAACTTGCGTGCGGAGGTCGTAGATCAGGCCCTCGCCGACTCGCGCGGTATAGAAGCGCTGGACGAAATTGAGGAACGCGTCCAGGATCGCGAGGCCGGCAACAACGGCCGCGATCTCGATCACGACATGGATCCGGCCTGGCAGGACGCCGCGATCGATGACCACGCCGAGCAGCACGGGAATAGAAACTGTGATGACCGCGTCCATAGCAGCGGCCAGCAGGAATATAGCGAGGTCCCAGCGGTACGGCCGCGCGTACGCGGCGATCCTGCGGACGATTCCTTTATGCAGCTGCTGCTTGGTCACCGACGAGTCGGTGGCGAACCCGCGCATCATGTGCATCTGGGCGGGACCGGGGTGCATGGCGGCGGGATCCTCCTGACAGGCGGGCTGGCGTTTCCTGCCATTCCGCCGCTGGTCAATTCAGGGTATTAGCGGCTCGCATGGCCAGCAACTATTCGCGCAGGGCGCCAACGTCATGATCAGATAACGGGTTACAGGCGCCTGGAAGGAGAGGAACCCATGCAGCGCTTCAAGGTGGGCGTGCAATTCGAGCCACAGCACTGCTCGGTCGATCAGCTGCGCGACGGGTGGCGGCGAGCCGAGGAGCTCGGAGCTGACTCGATCTGGACCTGGGACCACTTCTTCCCGTTGTCGGGTGACCCGGATGGCCGGCACTATGAAGGATGGTCGCTGCTTGCCGCGATGGCCTGCGACACCACCCGTTCAATGATCGGTCTCTTGGTGAGCTGCAACTCCTATCGCTCGCCTGACCTGGTCGCCGATATGGCACGGACGATCGACCACATCAGCGGCGGCCGGGTCGTGCTGGGCTACGGTGCCGGCTGGGCGGATCGCGACTATGAGGAGTACGGATTCGACTTCGGCACCGCGCGCTCTCGAGCGGCCGCGCTGGAGGCCGGCGTTCTCCGGATCAAGGCGAGGCTGGCCAAGCTCAACCCGGCGCCGCTGGGACCGTTGCCTCTGATGATCGGTGGCGAGGGAGAACGAGTAACGCTCCGCGTCACCGCGGAGCACGCCGATATCTGGAATGGCTTCGGGCCGGTGGCGACCTTCGCGCACAAGGCGCGGGTCCTGGACCGGTGGTGCGATGAGGTCGGCAGGGATCCGGCCGCCATCCAACGCAGCGTCCTGCTCGACGGGCCGGACGAGGTTGACCAAGTCGATGACTTCGTGGCCGCCGGAGCGCAGGAGATCATCGTTCCGGCCCAGGGCCCGTTCGACCTCGCCGACCTCAAGGCCGTCCTCGCCAAGGCAGGGAAAGGCGGCTGACAGGCTCGTCGTCAGCAAGCTGGCCAGTTCAGTGGCGTTCACTATGGCCGCCATGGAGTGACGGCCGGCCGAGGGTTCCCCGGCCGGCCGTCAGCTTCAGCGATCCCGGTTGACAGCGAGAACCGGACTCGCCGCTTGGATCCTGATCGCCAGGGCGATGACCAGCAGGGCGCAGACGTCGAAGATCGCCGCGGTGGTGAACGAACTGGCCATGGCATGGGTCAGGATGGCGTGGGCGCGGGTGATCGTCTCGGCGCCAGGCAGCGCCTGCCGCGCATCTTTGCTCACGGTGCCGAACACGGTGACCAGGATGGCGAGCCCCAGCGCCCCGCCTACCTGCTGAGTGACGTTGACCATGCTGGATGCCGCGCCGGAGTCTTCCGGCCTCACACCAGCCAGCGAAGCCATTGTGAGCGGTACGAAGGTGATCCCCATGCCGGTCCCGAGCAGCAGCATCGGCCCGAGAATCCCCTGGACATAGCTGGTCCCGGGAGTGATCTGCGTCAGCCAGGTCATGCCGCCGACGACGGGCAGCAGCCCGGCGAGCATAGGCGTCTTGGGACCGAACCGCCCGATGAGCCGCGGCGCGAGCCGCGAGACGGCGAACAAGGCTCCGGTCAGCGGCAGGAACGCGATGCCGGCCTGCAGCGGTGTGAACCTCAGGATCTCCTGCACGTACTGCGTCAGGAAGAAGAACATGCCGAACATGCCGGCCACCAGCAGCAGCCGCGCGACGTAAGAGCCTGACCTGCTGCGGTCGGTGAACAGCCGTAGCGGCGTGATTGGCTGCGGGCTACGGGCCTCGTTTACCACGAAGGCGGTGAGCAGCCCGGTCGCCGCGGCGAATGCGGTGAGCGTCAGCCGATCCGCCCAGCCGCTGGAAGCGGCCCGCAGGAACGCGTAGACCAGTGCGGACATACCGGCCGTCGACGTGAGCGCGCCGACGAGGTCGAACTTGCCCGGCTGGCGCGCCGACTCGGGCAGGATCCTGGGCGCGGCGAGCAGCACCGCGACGCCAACAGGCACATTGACGAACAGGACCCAGCGCCAGGACGCCCACTCGGTGATGATGCCGCCGAGCACCAGTCCCAGCGATGCGCCGCCCATCATCACGGCCGTGAAGATGCCGAGCGCCCTGGTCCGCTCACGTCCCTCGGGGAACCCGGAGACGATCGTGGCCAGGACCGCTGGCGAGGCAATTGCGCCGCCCACGCCCTGCAGGGCGCGCGCTGCGAGTAGCCACGCAGCCGAGGTGGCTAGTCCTCCGGCGAGCGAAGCCGCCGTGAACAAGGCGATACCGATCAGGAACATCCGGCGCCGACCTAGGATGTCGCCGGCCCGGCCGCCGAGCAGCAGCAGCCCGCCGAAGGTCAGCGAGTAGGCGTTGAGCACCCAGGCCAGGCTGGAAGCGGAGAAATGCAGACCCTGGGCGATGCTCGGCAGCGCAATGTTCACCACGGTCAGGTCGAGAACGATCATGAGCTGGGCACACAGCACGATGGCCAGTGCGAGACCGCGCCGGTCGCGGCGACGGGTTGGCAGCTCTGGGCGGGCAGGTGCGGGAAGAGTGACGGTAGAAGTCACCAGGTTCCTTCCATCGCGATGCACAGCACCGTTGACCCCATGGGTCGCCAACGGGCGCTGAGCGAGCTAGTATGTATTCGGAGGATCCCTCCGGTAACTATACGGAGACTGCCTCCGTTTTGCAAGCTGGAGTGAGGTGACCGCAAATGCAGGCGTCCGGATCGGCCACGCCTCGCCCTGCGGACCGTGGCATGCGCGCCGACGCCAAGCGCAACTATGAGAAGTTGCTCACTGCCGCCGCGGAGGCCTTCGCTGAGCACGGAGCCGACGATGTCTCCCTGGAGGAGATCGCCAAGCGCGCCGGCGTAGGGATCGGCACGCTGTACCGCCATTTCCCCAACCGCCAGGCGCTGCTCGAGGCGGTCTACCGCGATCAGGTGGAGGCCCTGCGGGCGCGGGCCGAGGAGCTAGTCGCCACGAAGCCGCCCGCTGAGGCCCTCGCCACCTGGCTGCGGGACCTTGTCGACTTCGGCCGCACCAAGCGCATGCTGACGTCGGCAATGCTGACCACGGTCAAACGGGACTCCGAGGTCATGACTTCAAGCAGCCAGATCATGCGCAGAGCCGCTGCCGACATCCTGTCCGGGGCCCAGCAAGCCGGCGTGGTGCGGGCCGATGCGGACCCGGCCGACCTGATGCGACTGGTCCACGCCATCAGCATGACAACTGAGTGGGCGGGCGATGACAATGAGCAAGCCGACCGGCTGCTCGCCCTCGTTCTCGATGGATTGAAGAGCCAGTCAGCCGACCGACCTGCCAGATAGCCCGTCTGGATTAGCGAGTTGGCGGAACCTGAGCCACGTCAGGGATCAGGCGAGGACCCAATGCTCCTTGAATGGCGGCGTGATGTGCCAGATCGTCTCGATGCCAGCCGGCAACGAGGCCAGGTCACCAGGTTTCAGCGTCAGAGTCGGCCCGCCGACGATCTCAATCCTCACCTGGCCCTCGAGCACGTGGATCGTCTCTCGCTGGGTCGGAGTCCATCGGGTCGGACCATCGACGTCGGTGAACCGGGTCAGACCGGACCACACTCCATCCGCGTGCACGAGCTCATGCATCTCGCTGCCGGGAACTTCCGGATCGGCCTCCCACTCGGCAGCGCTCACGCTCGAGACAAACACACCAGGATGCGGCTCCATCGCTGACCCCTCCCCCACGAAGGCGTTAAGCGACATCGATTATCGCGCCGTCGTACTGTCCTCCTCGCGCCAGCTTCGTCACTTTGCTCGCCACTGACCACACTTTTGGGAGACCGCGGAATCAACCCACCTTGCGACCTCGGCTTGGCAACCGCCGCCGAGGGCGCAATTAGTGTGCCGACCGACCGGCGCGGCCTCGCTCGCTGGATGTGCTAGCTGAACGGCTCAGCTGTCTCCCCAGGTTGAGGCGTGCAGAGCGACGTTGTCGCGGCACCGGGGCTTGGGCGTTGGAATCAGCGTCGTCGCCGGGCACGGCTTGAAGATTATCGGCGGCCGCGGCTTCTTGGTGAAATCGAAGTCATTGAAGAGGTTGCCCAGGATCCGAACATTCTCCCTGACATCGGGCCGCGGGTCGGGGCGGCCGTCGGTCTTCGGGTTCAGCCGCGCGCCGTGCATGAAGTCATCCTCGATGAACTTCAGGTACGCATCGGTCGAGAGGATCTGGTGGTCGATATGGCCGCGCTTGGCGTACGGGCTGATCACCAGCGCGGGCACCCGGAACCCGTAACCCTGAGAATCAACACGCGGCGGCCGCACGTGGTCGTAGAAGCCGCCCCAGTCATCCCAGGTGACGAAGATCGCGCAGGACTTCCAGTCCGGGCTCCGCATGATCGCGTTGATGATCTTGGTCACATATGCCTGACCTGTGCTGACCAGCGCCGGGCCATGCTCGCTGTCCCGGAAGTCAGGTTCGACCCACGAAACCTTCGGCAGCGTGCCGAGCTTCGCCTGTCGGTAGAACATCTTCAGCGTGCGCAGCCTGTTCAGCTGATGGTCCTCGTGCACATCAGTGAACCCCGGCAGCGGATTGAAGTGCACCGAGGTCCCCTTCGGGTTGCCGAGCGAGACGGTGACGGCGCCGTGATCGAGGTAGTAGCCCCAGGACACGTGGTGCTTGTGCAGCAGCCAGGTGATGTCGGTCCACGCGAACGGCGTCTGCCGGTCAGGTAGTCGCTCGGGCGGCATGTCCGTGCTGTGACAGCTCATCGGATCGCCGGTGCGGGTGCAAATGGCCGACCACGCGGAGACCTCATACAGGTGGGACGGCAGGCTCCACGACCCCGGCGCCTCGAACATGTGGTCCTGCAGGACGAAGTTGTTGGCGTACGCCCAGTAGTTCGGGATGTCGCTGCCGACGTGGTACCCCATCACATCGGGTTGGCATGGCGCCGGGCTGGGCTTGCACACCATCTGGTCGGCCACGCTGACGAAGCCGTCCATTCTCCCGCCGTCATAGTCGTCCTTGAACGGCTTTTCGCCGTGCGGGTTGTTCCCGTTGCTGTCGCGGTGGTCCACCCACGGCTTCTGGCAGCCGCCGTTGCGCGGATCGGCCAGGCAAACACCGGAGGGAATACCGTCGGCGCCTGGGTACGTCCCGAAGTAATTGTCGAAGGACCGGTTTTCCTGCGTAATTATGATGATGTGTTTGATCTTGTGAATGCCAGGCTCGCGGACCGCCGGCCGTGCACGCGCGCTCACGTTGGCGGCGATGACGCTGACGGCGGCGACCGCCGCGACGACCACCACCCAGAGCGATCTCCTCAACCTGGCCGAACGTGCTGGCCACGTGGCGCTTCGACCCTTCAGCTCGGCTGGCTTTAGCTCGCTATGCCCTCCGGCCCCTTCCCATGTGTCGGACGGCGGCTCATCGTAACTCTCGAGATCCCCGTCCCTGACAAGCTTCGTCGGGCGGCCCTGAGAGAACCAGCGGGCTTCATGCAACTGGAACGGATCCTCGAACCAGCCCTGCGTGGTGCCGGTCGCCATAGGCAGAGTATTTATGGGCGCAGCAGTTCAGAGCAATAGGGTCGCGCTCGAGGTCGGCTTCGACCACTTCCGGCTATTGGTCCGCCGACCGCCGCAGACACGCTCGGCGGCAGAGGCAGCCGCCACCGAAATCTGGACGATGTGCGATGAGTTCTGGATATCCGACGGTCCCGAGGCCCTCATTTATCGGCGAGATCGCCAACTATATCCAGGGGTGCGCCAGTCTGGTCATTGTGGTTCGACTAGGCTTCCGGCCTGCAACTTCGCATTCGCCAGAATCTCTTCAGCCTGCCTGTGAGCGTCATCGACAATTCTTGCCGCTTCATCGCGGGCTTCGGCAATGATCTGGTCTCGCTCCTCCTCCGCCATTCGGAGCAGCTGTTAGATCCTGCTGCCGAGGCCCGGGTAGCTAGGCCGCGAATCGCGCGCTCTCCGCTCTTGCCCGTCCGACGCATCGCCATCAACCTCCGGGACGTGGCTTCTCGAGCATCCAGACCTATGGCTTCGGTCGCAATAGCCAAGGTATCTATGGCCGTGTCGTTCACGTAGCCTTGCTCGGGTGTTTACCAGGCCGACTGACTTGCCGGAAAGCGTGGTCGCCGGTGCCCTCGAAGAGTTGTGGGGCTTCCGGGCTTCGTCGCTGGTTTATCAGGCCGTGGGTTTCGGCAGCCACCATTGGCTGGCCACCAACCCAACCGGCGATCGGCTGTTCGCCAGCGTCGATGACCTCGCGGCGAAGCTGCAGACGGCTCTTGACACGACCGACGCCGCCTTCAGCAGGCTCGCTGCTGCATTCGCCACTGCCAGGGCGTTGCGCATCGATGCCGGCCTCTCTTTCGTGATCGCCCCTATCCCAGCCGCGGGCGGGCAGCTGGTCTCGCGGCTCTCGGAGCAGTACAGCCTTGTAGTCCACTCCTATGTCGAGGGCGAGCCCGCGGGCCAAGACGGCGAGTTCGTCCGCGACGAGGACCGCCGCGCGGTAATGGACATGCTTGTCCAGATCCATGCTGCCCGTGGGGGCTATCCACGCGCCGACGACTTCGCGGTCCCGAAACTCGATGCTTTGGAGACGATGCTCGACCAGACCGGCGCGGAATGGGACTCCGGGCCGTATTCCCGGCCCGCCTGGGACCTTCTCAACACCCATGCCCAAGACCTGAGCGCGCTGATCGACGCATATAAGTGCATGGCTAGTCGGGTCGCGGCCAGCCCAGAGCGAATGGTCGTCACGCACGGAGAACCCCATGCCAGCAACGTGATCACGACGACAACCGGCAGCCTGGTCCTGGTCGACTGGGATACAGCCTTGCTTGCCCCTCCCGAACGCGATCTGTCGCACCTGGCATATGACGATCCTTCAGTGCTGCATCGGTATGAACACGCAACCGGCACGAAGATCGACGGAGAAGCACTGAGCTTGTACCGGCTTTGGTGGGACCTCTCCGAAGTTGCGGGCTACCTGGACCTGTTCCGGTCTCCGCACGAGGACACTGCCGATACCCGCGAGTCCTGGACCAACCTCTTGCAATACCTGCGACCTGCGCAACGCTGGCCGACGTTGGTCGGGTCGACGGTGGCGGCTCCCGTCCCTGACCGGCAGCGCGGATCATCGAGGAGCGAGTGACTAAGTTCGCTCTAGCTTCCGGCGACGGATCGCTCCCCGTTCCCGCCGACATTGTGCACTGGCTCCATCCCAGTCAGCCTGATGACGATCGGGGCAGCCTCCCCCTTACTCGGCTGGCTGCCGCCGGTTGTGCCGGCCAGCTTGACTTCGGCCTCCGCCTTCTGCGCCGACGATTTCACCGTGGCGCGTGAATGGCTGTACACCGACTGCGCCAGCGCCGATGCTACGAGGGCGATAGTCGGAACGATTGCCTGCAATCCATTCAGGTTGAAATTCGTATGGACCACTGTCCCGAGGGCGACCACCGCCGCGATCACATGGACGAACACCGTCTGCCAGAACTCGGTGGTTGTCCAGCCGGGCTTCACGTCACCAGGGCCCTGTGCCTTGGCCATTTCGCTCACCGCCCCTTCTCCCCAAAGTCGTGCGAAGAACCGCGCCACGTACTGCTGCAGATCCCGCAATGACATCCCCGCACTGCCCGCCATCGTGACGAGGCGTAAGGAAAAAGGCAAGGCTCCGATAGCCGAAACCGATCAGGCTCTGACATAACCCATTTCATCTGGGGCGCCAGCCCTTAAGAAGATGCCTCGCTACACGAAAAGCGAACGAACGACTGAGGGTCGATCGGTCGTGAGAGAGAACGTCCGGCTGCGGAACAGGTGCATCGGCAGCATCGGCTCGGGTGCCTGCAGCTCCCAGGCGATGAATGCTCCGACCAGCAGAGCACTAACGACCATCGGCGGCAACACGGTTACGCTGGTCCAGCCGTGATCGTTGCCACGCACGACGCCGAGGACGATCCCAAGCAGACCGAGACTGGCAAGGACAAGCCCCGGCAGGTCAAGCCTGGTCGACGGCCCGCGGCTCTCCGTCAGTCTGGCGATGGCCGTTGGCAGCAACGCAAGTCCGATCGGCACGTTCAGCCAGAAGATCCACTGCCACGACGCGCCTTCGACGACAGCGCCGCCGACCAGCGGGCCGATAGCGATCGCGAGACCGCCGACCGCGCCCCAGGCGCCGAGGCGAGCCCGCGTCTCTCGAGCGACACCGCCGCCGACAGCAAGGTGAGGGTCAGCGGTATCAAGACGGCTCCGCCCACGCCCTGCACTGCCCGAGCGGCGATCAGCCAGCCGATTCCGGGCGCGAGCGCGGCGGCCGCGGAGCCAGCCGTAAACAAGCCGAGCCCGGCGATGAACATGCGGCGGCGGCCGTACCGGTCGCCGAGAGCAGCACCGGTCAGCAGCAGCACGGCGAACGTCAGCGTGTAGGCCGTTCACGGTCCACTGCAACCCCTCCAGCGAGGCATGCAGAAGCCTGCGGCCAAGCCACCGCCATCCCAAGACGGACCATTCTTCCCCATGCTGCGTTAGCTACTAGCGACCAAAGCAACCTCCCCGATCCGCAGCCGAGCTTGAGAGCGCCGTGGAAGGCGGTTGCCTAGATCACACCCCGCCAATGATGGCGTGAAAAGCTTGTGGACGCCCGTGACTCCTGGGCTTCATTCTTCGTTGGCTCCGCGCTCACTCGGAGCGGCCTCGCCGGCCTTGGCGATCAAATCAGGGAGCTGATGACGGCCGGCAATGCCGAGCTTGGGATAAGAGCGGTACAGGTGCGACGCGACGGTGCGCGGTGACAGGAACAGGCGGTGGGCAATTTCGCTATTGGTCAGTCCGCGGGCCGCGAGCCTGACGATCTCGCGCTGCTGCGCGGTGAGCTCGAGGAGGCAGCCGCTTGCGGGCTCGACGTTACGGCGCCGCTGAATCGGCTTGCCAGAGCGGTCAGCAGCCACGACATCGACGCCCTGGAGAGTTGCTTCGCCCCTGGCTATCGCAACGAGACACCGGCCCACCCCGCCCAGGGTTTCACCGGGCGCGACCAGGTGCGGCGCAACTGGGAGCAGATCTTTGCCTTCGTGCCCGACATCACTGCCCAGGTGCTGCGCCATTGCTGCGACCAGGAGATGGTGTGGTCAGAGTGGGAGATGAGCGGCATTCGTCGGGATGGCACAACCCACCAGATGGCCGGCGTGGTCTTGTTCGGCGTCAGTGACGGGCTGTTCTCCTGGGCCCGGTTCTACCTCGAGCCCGTGCAGGCCGTAGGGTACGGGCCGGACGCGGCCGTGCACCAGCATGTCCACGCCGACGCCGTTTCAGCGGACGGCTCGCAGCCGTGATCGTCGTCGCCGGTGGTACCGGCACTCTGGGTGCACGGCTGGTCCCGCTGCTGGCCGACCAGGGCCTGGCGGTAAGGGTGCTGACCCGCGACGCGGACCGGGCGCAGCACCTGTCGCGGCTGGGGATCGAGGTGGCCTGCGGGGATGTCCGCGACCCAGCCAGTCTCGCCGGCGCGGCGCCGACACCGTCATCTCCGCTGTACACGGCTTCGCCGGGCCCGGTCGCGTTTCGCCCGCAACGGTAGATCGGGCGGGCAATTCACACCTGATCGACGCTGTCGACCGCATCGGCGCCGCGTTTGTCCTGATCTCGCTGGTCGGCACAGCACCTGATCACCCCATCGGGCTCTTCCGGGCCAAGTACGCGGCCGAACAGGCGCTGCGCGCCAGCGGCATCTCGTGGACCATCGTGCGGGCCACTGCCTTCATGGAGACCTGGGGAAAGATCATGGAGCAGTCGCGCAAAGCTTCCGGGAAAATCCTTGTATTCGGGCGAGGAACCAACCCGGTCAACTTCGTCTCTGCTACCGACGTCGCGACCCTCGTTAGCCACGCCGTAGTCACACGCGGTCTGCGTAGCCAAGTTCTGGAGATCGGCGGCCCCGACAACCTGACCTTTGATCAGGTCGCTTCTCTCCTGCAAGAGACCATCGGCAGTGCGGCCACCGTTCGCCACATCCCCCGCCTCGCCCTGCACGCGATGGCCATGGCCACTGCCGGTCTGAAGCCAGAGCTCGCCCGCCAAGCCCGCGCGGCGCTCGCGATGGACGCTATCGACATGACCTTCGACCCGTCGCGCATCCGGCGGGCATTCCCGCAACTGCCGAACACCGACATGGCGACAGCGCTCAAAGCGCTGCTGGCCTGACAGTGCCCGGTCGGAGAGGCGCAGCTGCGCCGAGGCAAGCCGGAAACCGCCGCCTCGAGACATCGGAGCTTGTTAGTCGGCGCGCGTCAGTCGGATGATCGGTATAACGCGATCTGTCTTCGTCTCATAGCTGCCATAGCGGGGCTGGGCCGTTGTGATCCGCTGCCACGCCTGGGCGCGCTCCTCGCCCTCAAGCTGGTGCGGCGTCACGCGGAACTGGTTTCCACCGAACTCGGCCCACACCTGGTCAGGATGCGCCGCTATGTTGTGGTACCAGCCCGGATTCTTGGCAGCCCCGCCGATCGACGCCACCACCAGCCAGGCATTGTCACCGTCCGCGAAGCGTCCGACTGTAACCTGCCGCTTCTGGCCGGATTTGGCGCCAACCGTCGTCAGGTAGAGAAGGTCGTTCCCCCCGAACTTGTCCCCTGACCGCTTGTGCCACTTGATCATCATCTTGTTCGCGAAACGCGTCAGCGCATTCGAGCTTCCCGCGCCCCTGGCGCCGCGGGTCCCGCTCGGAGTCTTCTGAAAGCTCATCGCATCCGTCCTTCCGGGCTCGTCCTACCAGATCCGACCGTCAGCGATTCGACGAAGTCGGCTATCTGCCCTAGCGTCCGGCACTCTCTGACCTGCGCACATAGCGGCGCGTATCGCCCGATGACCGAATCACCCTCGTTCCAAAAACGCCGAGGCTCCGGGTTCAGCCAGTACACCCGCCCGGCGCGCTCGCAGATGTCCCTGAACGCCTCCACCCGAGGATCACCGTAGTTCGATCGCGCGTCTCCCACCACGAGCACAACCGACCGGCGTGTCAGGCGCGGCGCAAATTCCCTCGCGAACTCCCTCATCACATACCCATAGTCCGAGCTGCCGCTCCACCGGACCGCATCGCGCGCCGCTTCCCGCGCCGACAGCCGCCGACCCGCCCCGCGCGCCTCCCTGACCAGCTCGGTGATGTCCGCTACCCCGTCGACGAACGAGAACACCCGGAACCTGTTCAGCCGCGAATCCAGCGCCACCAGCAGATCCAGCGTGAACCGCGAGAACGCCGCCACCGACCCCGACATGTCGGCCAGCACGACGATCTCCGGCCGCGGCGGCCGCGCGGGCTCGGTCACCAGCCGGAACGGCACCCCGCCCGTTCCCATCGCCCGTTGCATCGTCCGCCGGATCGATAGCGTCCGCCGCCGCACGGCCAGTCTCGCCAGCACATACGTCAGCCGCTGGGCAAGCGGCCCGATCGCGGCCGCCATCGCCCGCTGTTCCGCCGCCGACGCGGTCACGATGTCCATGTCCTCGGGCAGTTCGACCCGCATCGTCTCCCTGACCGCCTGCGCGCCGCGGTCAGCCACAAGCGCCCTGCGCACCGCGGCCCGCAGTTCGGCCCGCACATCGGTCACCCCCCGATCGGCCCGCGCATCGGCCAGCCGGGCGCGGAACCCGGCTGAGCCCGATCCCGACCCGGCACCGGACCCAGATCCCCCGCCAGAGCCTCCAAACCCTTCAGCTTGAACAGGGCTCTCACCTGACTCGAGCAGCGAAGCGCGGATGCCTTCCAGATCCGCTGCCTGGTTCACCGCGATGGTTGCGAAGACGCCAGCAACCGGTCGGCCGGGCTCCAGCCCGCCGAACCGGCGGACAAACTCATCGGCGAGCAGTCTAATCAGCTGCCGGTCACCAGCCTCCACAGCGTGCCGCAAGGCATCGGACAGCTGCTCGTCCGACATCGCCTCGACAAGAGAGGCGTCCCCATCTCCAGGCGAGGCCATCACCAGCTCAAACACCAGGTTGAACGTCTCGACATGCTCAGCCCGCTTCACCAGCGTGCTCAGCAGCGCGGCGCGAACGACATCCTTGTCGAACAACGAGATCCGGGACAGAGCCTCGGCCGCGTCCAGATGCTCGCCCACGGAGACGCCGATGCCTACGCTCCGAAGCTCGTCGACCAAGGTGGCCAGCAATCCCTGCATGCGAAGGCCTTAGATGCGCAGCTCGGTCACCGCGGTGTCGATGTCCCGCTCGTATTTGAGCAGCACCGACAGCGTCTGCCTGATCAGGTCGTCGCTCAGATCGGTCGCGCCTAGCGTCAGCAGCGTCCGGGCCCAGTCCAGCGACTCGGCGATCGAGGGCGGTTTCTTCAGGTCGGTCTTCCGCAGCACCGCCGTCAGCTCCGCGATCTCGGTCGCGAGATGCCCGGCGAGCTGTGGAACGTGCAGCCGGACGATCTCGGCCTCGCGCTCCACGCTCGGATATCCCAGGTGCAGGAACAAGCATCGCCGCTTCAGCGCCTCTGACAGGTCGCGGCTGTTATTGGAGGTCAGGAACACCTGCGGGATGTGACGGGCGGTCACGGTACCGAACTCGGGAATCGACACCTGATAGTCAGACAGCACCTCAAGCAGCAGCGCCTCGCTCTCTATGTCGAGCCGGTCAACCTCGTCGATCAGCAGGACGACCGGTTCTTCGGACCGGATCGCGGCGAGCAGGGGTCGGCTCAGCAGGAACTCCTCCTCGAAGATGCCGGCCGCGTCAAGGCTGCCCGACGACGAACCCTGGTGCAGCTGAAGCTGCAGAAGCTGGCGCCGGTAATCCCATTCGTAGATGGCCTTCGATTCATCCAGCCCCTCGTAGCACTGCAACCGGATCAGCGGCTTCCCGGCGGACAGCGCAGCGCTCTTGGCGAGCTGCGTCTTCCCGGTCCCCGCCGGTCCTTCCACCAGCACCGGCTTGCCCAGTTCCTTGGCCAGGTGGACGACCGTCCCCGTAGTGCTGTCCGCGAGATACCCAGCGCCGCGCAGGCCTTCGAGCACGCGGTCAACTGGGCTGAAATCTGCCCTCATGCACTAAGTATCGCTACCCGCCTCTGACGCTACGCCGCGATCAGGCCGTACTCGATGGCGGTCGCGCGCAGGACGGCGGAATTGTCCCCGTTGTCGAAGTAGGTATGTGGATCGTCCTGCGGCCCCCTGATCTGGGCGTATTGGGCCGCGGCGGCACCCCCGCCGGATCCGGCGGTCATCGCAGTCGCTGGCGCAGCACCGGCTGAACCGGCGACGGCCGCCGCAGAGCCGAAGCTGACGGCAGCCGCGGCGGCCGCGACGGCGATGCAGGCCTTGATGGTCCGAGCTGGCATGGTCGGGCACTCCGTTCTCGACAACGTTTCACGGTGTGTCTGCCGGTTGTTCGCGGCCGAGCGCCCGGCGGATTGGCGAGGGCGACGCCGACGGCGCGCCGAGCTGCCCGCCAGCGCGAAGACCTGAGGGGCCCGGCATTGTCGCCGCGTTTGTTTAGCAAGCCGTGCGCGGCGGCGCCGCGGCGTAACGTAGTTGCCGGATCGCGTCGGGCATCGTGCCAGGGAGTCGCTCCAGCATGGACAAATACCAAGCGCGCCGGAAACTGCTGACCGTCGCGGCTGTTTTTGCCGCGGCATGCACCGGGCTGGGTGCGACGGCTGGCGGCAGCTCGGCAGAGGCAGCAACCGTCTCGGACTGGATCGTTACCTCGCACGCGATCGGACTGATCGACGGCTACACCGGTAGCGCCACCTTGACCACCAACGCCTTCGACTTTCCGTCAACGGCCGAGATCGGTAGGCCCGCAAACGGCTGGGTGAGTAGGCGCACGGCTACCTATACCTTCTACGGGCCGGTATCGAAATCCTCGAGCTTCTTGTACGCGCTCAAGCACGGCACGGTACCCAAGGGCACGGTCTACGTCATGCTCGACATGGAGAGCTGGGCTCTGACGCCGCACTCCGAGCAGGTCACCCCGAAGGTATACCTGCGCGAGTTCGTCACGACTGCCCGCAAGCACGGGTACCAAGCCATCCTGGCGCCGTCTATCAACCTGACGAACGGAATGGCCTGTACCAAGACTTCCGATCCGGGCTGGAAGAACTACCTCACCAATTGCTCGGTCCCGAGGATCGTGGCCCAGGCGAACCCTGATGTGTACGAGATCCAGTCCCAGCAGTACGAGGCCAATACCAGCGCTGGATCGAGTTGTGGCTGCTTCTCGTGGTTTGTCGGCCAGGCCGCCGGTCAGGCGCAGGAGGTCGTGTCGGGACTGGACGTGCGGGCCGGGCTGTCCACGAACCCGGGCGGACACGTCAGCACAGGACAAACCCTCTACACGGACACGCTGCACACCAGCGGGTCCGTCGACGGCTACTGGCTCAACGTACCTGAGCAAAGCACGACCTGCCCTCACTGCGTGCCCGGCGGCGCACCGGAGGTCGCAGTCAGCTACCTGGAACTGCTCGGCTACGCCAACTGACCGGGCAGTCATGGCAGCCAGCGCAGCCATAGGTGGTGGGTCGAAGCGCCCGCCCGCTTCGCGGCAGCAGAAGAGGCGATGTCGCTCTTCACAGTCCACGCTGCGCGGCACGACCGGGCCGCTAGATTTCTCTTCGACCGTGTGACCATACTTCCTTGATGGGCCACCTTGGACTGGCAGCGAGGAGGGCTATCGCGCAGCGATTCCTCACTGTGGCTGCGGTCTGCGCCCTTGCGTTCTCTGTTGGAGTCCTGGCCGCCGGTCCGGTATTCGCGGCGGGCGCCGAGCAGGCGATCGTGTTCGGATACATGCGGAGCGCAAGTCCGCTCATCAAGGACACTTCAGTCAATCTCCTGACGTGGCGGACCTTCGATCTGTCGAGCGCCTCGCGAATCGTGCACTCCGGGCTCGCTCCTTTGCACATATCCCGCCTGACGCTTCAAGAGGTATCGGGGAACTCCGTAATCTCGGCCGGCCGCCGCTCGGCCGTGCGCCCAGTTGCCTACCGCGAGGGCTTGCTGCGGGAATTGCCCCTGGTCGAAGGGCGGGACCCGTCCAGTCCTGACGAGGTTCTCGTTCCTCAGCCGCTGGCAGCCGATCTAGGCATCGCGCCTGGCGATCGCATATCCCTGAGCCACAATCGCACCACCAGTGCCACCGTCAGCGGTATCTATTGGGCGGCGCGAGGTACCGATCCCCTGGTGTATGCGCGCCACCGGCTGCTAGCCAACCAGTCACTCGCTCCCCTCCTGACGACGAAGGCAGGCTTCGTCGCGCTCACTGGTTCGTTCGGACAGACAAGCGACATCGCGGTCGAATGGGATGCGGAACCTTCATTCGCCGGGCTGACCTCTGCCGGCCTGAGGGCGCTCGCGCACCGCGAGGAGCCCGTGAGCACGCAAATCCGCGCCACCCTCGGCGGCACAACGGTCTCCTCTGACCTCCGTTCGCTCCTGCCCGGAGCGCAGCGGGCAGTTAACGACGGTCTGGCGCCGATCTACGTGATTGCGGCGGAGGTCGCCCTGGTTGGGCTCGGCGTGCTGCTCGGCGTCGGCTTCCTGAAGCTTGAGCGGCAATCGTTCGAGCTGGCGGTCCTCGCGACGCGAGGGGCTCGCATGACAGAGCTGGTGTCCATCCAGGCAGCGGAAGCGGCTATTGCAGCCAGTCTGGCGTTCCCGCTTTCGCTCCTCACCGCCGTAGGGCTGGCGTTCCTTGCCCGCGCTGCTCACGGCCCGGCTCTGCCGGGAACGCTGTTTCCGATCGGCCTGACCGCGCCGGCCGTTGCGGTTGCGCTCGTCGGCGTGGCTATCGGTGCTGTGGCTCTCGTGGTTGTCTCGCTCCCTCGGCTTCGCCACACGGCCGTCGAAGAGCGACGACGGCTATCCAGGAGCCGGCGCGGCACATGGGTTCGGCTGCCATACGAGCTCGTACCGCTGATCTTGGGCGCCGCCGCCCTCACCGAGCTGCGGCGCCGCCATCTAGCCGGGTCGGGCACGGGGATCGATCCTCTCGCGCTTGGCGCACCTGCGCTTCTACTGCTAGGAGTGGCTGCGCTCGCTGCGCGGCTCTTGGTCGCGGGCGCCAAGAGGCTCGACCGGTTGACTGAAAAGGTTCCAGATCCTTCGGCCTACCTGGCACTGCGCAGGCTGTCGCGATCAGGGTCAACGGCCTGGCTCGCGCTCTTGCTGGTGTTGTCGGCATCCCTTTTTGCCTTCGCGACGTCCCTTCGGACAACCGAGCTCACCCGGAATCAGGAGACAGCGCGGGCCCAGATCGGAGCCGACTGGAGCCTGTCAGTCGGCTGGCCGTCTCAGGGCGCGGTTGCTGCGCAGAAACTCGGGGCCAGGGCCACCTTGGCCTTCTATGGATCGGCTGCCGCCTCATCGGCCCAAGCACTGTCGCTGGCGACGGTTATAGGGGTCGATCCTGCAACCTACGCAGGAGCCGGATGGTGGCAGCCACAGGATGCGAACAAGCCCTTGCCCTCTTTGCTGTCCAGGCTCTCCGCTGCCCCTATCGGGATGGTCCTGCCGCACGGAGCGCGAAACCTTCAGCTACAGGTAAGCGCGACGGCAGGGACCGGCTTGCACCTCTGGGCGGTGCTCTCGTCGCGGACTGGCGTTTTCCTTGACCGCTCCCTCGGTCTGCTCCGGCCCGGAACCAGGTCGTATCGGGCACGCGTTGCTGGGGCCTCGCGCTTCCTTTCCATCATGGTCACCGGATCGCCCCAGGCGGTTAGGCCTCTCCTTCACCACCCCAGGCTCCGTCTCGTCGTGGACCACGCCGTCGTCTCGGATGCTAAGGCTCAGCGACCGATCGACCTGTCGGCGTGGCACGGTCTGGAAGCCGGCGGAGTGAAGGTCGGTGTCACGCCTGCGCCGCCTGGAGGGCTTCAGATGGTCCTCACGGTTGCCCATAACGGACCGATCGGGGGTATCGCTCCTGCGTCGGGGCCCGTGCCGGTTCTGATCGGCGGGGTCGGGCGTAGCCGCGCGCCTACTCGGGCGACGCTTCAGGTCGGCTCGCTGGTCCTGCCGGTCCGGGTTGCGGGGATGATGAACGCCTTCCCCGCCGCCACCGAGCGAGGGCTTCCGTTTGCTGTCGTGTCCGTCCGGGCTCTCGTCGAGCGCTTTGAGCAATCACTTCAGCCTCCCGGCGGCGGGGTATTCGTGGTCCTCTCGATGGGACCTGACAGCCCGGTTGGCTGGACCAGGCACGCAGGGTTCCAGGTCACTGGTGCCTCGAGTGCAGCGGCGGTCGAGGCGCAACTCGCATCACATCAGGAGAACCTGGCGATCGGCATCGAGTTCGCTGCGGCGGTGGCTGGCGTGGCCCTAGCGATGCTTGCACTCGTCTTGTCCGCCTATTTCGGCGGGCGCCGGTACGAGTACGAGGCTGCTTCCTTCCAGGCACTGGGCGCGAAGGCAAGAAACGTCGTCGCGTCGCTCGCCTACGAATACGGCGCCGTGGCCGTATGCTCTGCGTGCATCGGACTAGGGGTGGGCTTGGGTGTGCTGGCCATCACGGTCCCGCATGTGACATCGACGGCGGGCTCCGGGCTCCTGGTCGACTGGCCGGCCATTGCTGCCGCCTCGGTGGTCGCGGCCGCTTCCTTGTTCGGCACTCTTCTCGTTGCCGCGACGAGGATCCGGCGCCTCTCACCCGTAGCGATACTGCGCGGCGAGCCCGAATGAGCACCGACAGAGCAGCGAGATTCGCGAACACCCGGCGGGCCGACCCTGCCGCACAGCCGACCGAAAGCGACCCTTTTATCTGGCTGGACCGCGTCTACAAGATCCACGAGGTGGCCAATGTGGGCGTCGCCGCACTAGGAGGTGTCTCGCTCGAGGTCGAGAGGGGCGAGTTCGCGGCGATCGTGGGCCCCAGCGGGGCGGGGAAGTCCACGATCTTGAATCTGATCGGCGGCATCGATAAGCCGACGGCCGGCCTGGTATCGGTGGGAGGCACAGACCTGTCCGAGCTCTCCGTCGCTGACCTGTCGGAATACCGACGAGTCATGGTCGGCTTTTTGTGGCAGGGGACGACAAAGAACCTGATCCCTTACCTCACTGTGGCCCAGAACGCGGAGCTTCCTTTGCTGCTGGCGGGCGTGAGGTCGGCTGCGAATCGCCGGCAAAGAACCGGGTACCTGCTCGAGCTTCTGGGATTGGCGAACAGGGCGAGCCACCTTCCTGTAATGCTGTCTGGCGGTGAGCAGCAACGGGCCGGCCTGGTCGTAGCCCTGGCCCATGACCCAGCCGTCGTGCTCGCCGATGAGCCAACTGCGGAGATCGACGCAGAGGGTGCCGACCAGGTGGTAACCGCGCTCCGGGCGGTGTGCACCGAATTTGGCTCGACGGTCGTGATGGCGACTCACGACCTGATCGCGGCTTCGAAGACCGACGTGACGTTCCGGTTGATCGACGGCAGGGTGAGGGGTCCGGCCGGACGAGCAAGCCTTGACTCATCAGGTCGAATCGCCCTTCCGGAGGCCGCTGCGCTGTTGCTCGGGTCGGCCTCGTCGGAGCTCGAGGTAGAGCTGGAGGGAGACGAGGTCAGGATCCGCAGCGTCCAGGAGGCCGTGGAATTCCAGCCAGGAGATATGGCCAGGAGAAGCGTGGCGACAGCTCGATCGCGAGCGCCCGCGACCACGACCGGAGCGCGCGCGGTGTCCGGCGCGCCGCCCGCGAGCGTCGGCGCGAGCCGCATCCAGGCACCTTTGCTTTCTGCCGAGGGGCTGCACAGAACGTATGGCCATGGCGCGACGATGACGGCTGCCCTTCAAGACGTTTCGCTTCAACTCGACCCGGGTGAGCTCGTCGTTGTCATCGGACCGTCGGGCTCAGGAAAGAGCACGCTGCTCGGCATGATCGGGGGCCTCGAACCACCCGATAGCGGAACCGTGCATTGGCGCGGTCGGCTTCTAGCAGAACTGCCGGCAACCGAAGTAGCACGCAGGAGGGCCAGGGAATTCGGTGTCGTGTTCCAGTCCCTTGGGCTCTTCCCGGCCCTGACGGCCCGCGAGAATGTCCATCTCCCGCTTCTCATCTCAGGAGCCGACCCGGACACGTCGGCGGCGGCCGCGGACAGATGGATCCATCGTCTCGGCGTCCAGGACCGGGCCGAACATCGCCTGTTCGAGCTCTCGCTCGGTCAGCAGCAGCGAATCGCGGTGGCCCGGGCTCTCGCACCCGATCCTGACGTGGTCCTCGCTGACGAACCAACTGCGGAGCTGGACCACGAGGCGGCGAACATCGTCATCCAGGCGCTGCGGGAAGTCAGCCAGCGAGGGGGCGGCGTAATCCTTGCCTCCCACGATCCCCGCGTACTGCAGGTCGCTGACCGGGTCGTCGCGCTCCGCGCCGGGCGCCTAGTAGCGGAGGGATCGCCCGCCGAGGTGGTTGATTTCCTCACCACCGATTGACGAAGAGTCGCGATACACCGTCAACCCCAGATGTCGTTCAGCGGCGTGACTGCGTTCGCATCACCCAGGTACGAGCTCAGCCTGAATCCGTCCTCGACCGTGCGCAGCACGCTGTAGTGGTAGTACTTCTGGTCGTAGGAGCCGGGCACCGCCATCGGGCTGATGATCGCGCATACGACATGTCCGCCCGAGCCAAGTCCGTTCTTGGCTGCGAGGCCTCCAGCGCGCTCGTCCTCGTCGTAGGTGATGATGATCACGCTGTTGTTATCGAACGCTGGCGATGACTCGATCTGCGGTACCTCGCGGGCAAGGAAATTGTCGAACTGGGTATAGCGGTTGTTGACCGGCTTGCAATTCGCCTCTCCGTCATCACAGCCGTTCGGTATCACCATGTTGAATCGAGCTACGTCGCCACTGGCTAGGGCGTCGTTGAATGTCACCATGCCGTCGTTGTCCGTCCCAGCCGGGACGTCGTTGGCGAGGCACTCCTGCGACGGAGTAGTTGCCGACCAGACTCCGCCAGGGCCTTCGATGTTGTCGAACAGGATCGGCGGGTTACCTGTGGTGTAGAAACCGGTCAGTGGGCACGGCGTATCGCTGGTACAGCTACCACCCGATCCCGTGTCGCATTTGGCCTTGCCGGCCTCCAGCCATACCTTCCACGTCAGTTTGGCCTGGTCGAGCTGGTGGTACAGGTTGTCGATGTTCTGATGACATGCGATGCCGTAATCTTGCTGCTCGCAGCGCGTGAACTGACCCGTTACCAGCGCCACGTAATTGGCCTGCGACCAATGAGTCGCGGCGTAGTAGTTCGAGAGCCACGCGGCGTGCGGGCGAACGGAATCCATGAGATACGGAGCGTTGGTGGTCGTCAGGTGGGAGTAGGTGGTGTTCTCGCCGATGATCAAGAACACGTGCCCGAAGGAAGGCACGTTCTCCGCCGTGGTCGCACCGGGAGCCGAGACTCGAGCGCCGTCGGCATTAACTGCCGCTCTGCCGCTGACCGCCGGGGCTAGTGCCGCTGCCGTGGCCGCGAGCACCATTGCAGCGGCACGTGGAAGGCCGATTCTGATACGCATGGGATGGGCCGCCTTTCTGTAGCCAGCAGCTCGTTCTCCAGCGACAGTCTCGCCGTCAGAACTGGAAGCATTCAAGCATGTCGCCGATATCGCGGCGGCCGTCTCGTGGCGGAGCGGGCGGGCCGGCGGAATTCCCGTGCGCCGCATCGTTATCGACGCCTGGTGTTGCCGTGTCGAAGCGGTGATTGACCGATGCGAGCGACGGCAGACTAAAGACCGCCTCGATGAACTTCAGGATCGAGCTGTGCTCGTACAGCGTCGGCTCAAGGTGCGCTTTCTTGGCAAAGGGTGAGATCACCCAGGTCGGCACACGGAATCCCAGTCCGTAGGCGTCTAGCTGCGGCGGCCTGACGTGGTCGAAATAGCCGCCAGACTCGTCGTACGTGATGATGTACGCCGAACTGCTCCACGCCGACGAGTTCTGCAAGGCAGTGACCAGTTCCTGCTGGATGCCCATCCCGATCTGGACGTCGGCGGGCGGGTGCTCGTCGTCGCCACGCAAGAAGCTCGGGATGACGAACGAGACCTGCGGGAGCCTGCCGTGCTTGAGATCCGCCAGGTAGTCCGCTTTAGTGCCCCGGGTCCTGACGTCATTGGCCCAGCGCTTCCAGAACAGGAAGACGTTGTCGCTGTCGCCGGGGGGAACCGGGTCCCAGGAGGTGTTGTAGACCTTCCAGGTCACGCCGGCGGCTTCGAGCAGGTCGAGGATGATCGGGTAGTCGAAGATCCCGAATCCCCACTGGTTGTTGTTCGTGATGCCCCCGGACGTGCCCGCCACCAGGTAGAACCGGTTCGGGTACGTCGGCCCCATGACCGGGCAGAAGTAGTTCGCGCACAACGTGGAGTTGCTGAACAGGCTGTAGTAGAACGGCAGATCCTGCTGGGTGTAATACCCCATGCAATTGATGCCGTTGGTTGTGAAGAACCCGTCCATCGCCCCGCTGTCGTACTCGGCGTGCATCGCCGACCAGGAGTGTCCGATGTCCGACGTCGTCAGGCTGGTGAAGTGGAACGGCGTGACCACCCCGCCTTGCCCGTCGGGCTGGGAGTACCCGGCAGGCACGCCGAAGCGTCCGGCGAAGGGCGCGAAGCCGTAATAGTGATCGAACGAGCGGTTCTCCTGGCAGTCCACGATCACATGCTTGATCGGAATGCCGCCAGATCCCGCGTTCGCGGCGCGCGCTGGCGCGCGGCCAATCTGGGAACCGGCCACGCCGGCAGCAACAGCCAGTCCGGCCCCCCGAAGGAATGACCGCCGGTCCGTTCGCTGCACCCATGAGCTGACAGTCCGCTCTGTTTCGCTTCCCTGAGCCATGCCGCCTCCAAGCTACCTAGTCGCAGTTCGGTTTCTAGCCCGACAGCATTCTCCGCCTTACTGGCCATTCGGTGAAATGTCGGCGACCAAAAGACGCCAGTTCACATACTTTCGGGCTGTGGCAGCTGGGCTAGAGTCGTCCGCCTCGCTAGGCATGGCTTGCTGGCCAGCCGGCCGGCCTGCCGAGAGTGAGCTGACCGTTGCTCATTACGCCGATCCGCTGAGCCCGCGGCGCGATGGCGGAGTCGTGGGTGACGAGGATCAGCGTCAGGCCGCGCTCGCGCCAGAGCTTCTCCAGCTGGATCCGCTCGCGCTCGCTGAACGAGGCGGCTCCCGGCTGAGCCTGGTAACGGACAAGTGGCCGACTCCGGGAAATGCCTGCTTCCACTGCCGGGCGCTTGGGTTTCGCCGTAGCGTAGCTTTCGACTTGCGGATCGGTGTCAGTGCCGGGAGGCCAATGTGGACCGACGAGTGCTCCGGATCTTGACCGTTTCGACATCGGCCTTCGCGGCCATTGCGCTGCTGACATCGGCTTCTGCGCCGGCGGGTGCGGCAGTTCCACCTATTCCGCAGAACATTGACTCGAGCGTGATGCACGGCAATGAGGCCGAGAACGCGATCGCGATCAACCCGGCCAACCCGTCGAACATCGTCACCATGGCCACCCTGCCTGATGTGGTCAGCGGGCTGTTCGAGGGAGTGTCATTTGACGGCGGGCGGACCTGGACCCGGCGGGTCATTGGCACCGCCGCTCCGCTAGGCGAGATCTGCTGTGACGAGCAGCTGGCGTGGGACCGGTTCGGCAACTTGTGGATGACCTATCTGGTGAACACCAACGGAAACGTCTTGGTCGCCGTGTCGACTGACGGCGGGCTGACATTCAGCAAGGTGGCGGAGGTCGTGCCGACGACCCCGACCGGGAGCAGGGCTCCCTCTGGTGCCACACCCAAGCGGCTGAGGCCGCTGTCGAAGAATCCCAATATCAGCGGCGATCAGCCGTCCATCTCGGCGGGACCGAACAGCGTGTGGGTGAGCTACACCAGTTTCCCGTCCACCGTGGTGCAGGCTTTCGGCGCTAGCGTCACTGGCCTTGGCGCGTTCGGGTCGTTCAGCGCGCCGGAGAGCGTCCCTACCTCCGCCGGACGTGGGGACTTTGGCGACACCGCGGTAGGGCCAAGCGGACAGGTCATGGTGACCTACCAGGATCAGACCAACGGCCAGGGCGGCTCGCACATCTACACAGCGGTCGATGCTAACGGGCTGCAGCCGGGCGGTTTCTCCGATCCGCAGCTCCTAGTTCGCAGCGCGGTCGGGGGTTTCGATTTCATTCCAGCGCAGCCGGATCGTTCGGTCGACGCTGAGGCCAGTCTGGCGTGGGACCGCAGCGGAGGTGCTCATAACGGCCGCGTCTACGCCATCTGGACACAGGAGTCGCCGAATGAGAGCGACAACACCGACATCATCCTCCAGTACTCCGACGACAACGGGACTAGCTGGAGCTCGGCAGCCCAGCTGAACGACGACCACACCGCCAACAGCCAGTTCATGCCGGCTATCGCGATCGACCAGACCACCGGAGACGTAGCCGTATCCTGGTACGACTGCCGGAACGACCTCGGCGCGGGCGGCCCAGGCGACACTGACGGTATCGCTAACGACGACGCCCAGATCTGGGCCACCTACTCCACCGATGGCGGCGTGACGTTCGCCCCAAACTTCCGTGTCAGCGCAGGCACATTCAGCGCTCCTGACGCGCAGAGTTCCTTCGACTTCGGCGACTACACCCACGCCGCCTTCCAGTCGGGCCGGTTCTACCCTGCCTGGTCTGACAACTCGAACAGCACCGGCGAGAACCCAGACGGCACCCTGCACCAGCTGGATCTCCTCACCGCCAAGGTGTCCATCAAGTAACCCGGCCCTTTGACCAGCTCGCGGTAGCCTGCCAGGCGCGATCGGTTAGGTCGTGCGGCAGGGTGGAGCGACGCTGGGATTGCGTGTGGCGGTTTCACCAGTACGGGAACATCCGGGCGCCGCTGATATCGACATCTTCGGCGGCATCTGCCAGCGCGGCCTGGATTTCATCCGTGAGGTTCACGACCTGGCGCTCGCCGGCGTCCTGCCTGGCTGGCACCTTCCAGCACGCGGGCCGGCCACGATTTGTTCGTAGTCGTGGCCGGTGAGTAGCGCTTCCGGGCGTGCCCAGCTGCGCCAGCGCACCAAATGCCCTTGGCGGCAACGGTCGGGCTTGTTCCCGATTTCCTGCGTCCGGGCCGCTTGTCAGGAGCTGAAGTTCGCGATCGCCGGGGCACAGCCGACGCCTTGAATCCAGACGTTCTGGATCCCAGCGATGTCGGGCGCCAGGTCGTCGGCGGAGACGATCATCTGCGCGGTGAAGGACTCATCGTTCCCGTCGCCGGCGCGGTAAAAGTCTGCCAGCAGCACGACCGTGTCCCTGTCGGTGACCGCCGTCTTCAGCGGCTCAGCCGCTGCCCCGGTGCACTTGAAAGTGGTGCTCGCGAGGAGTCCGGCCGTGTCCCAGCGAACGCCCTGGCCGCTCAGGCACCCGGTCAGCGGGCCCTGCCGGACGTCGCTGGTGCACCGGAAACCGCCGGCGGACTTGACGAAGCCAGACCCCGGGCTATAGGAGCCGCCGCCGGTGAGAAAGGCGGCGCCGGTCGGGAATCCGCTGATCCCTCTCGCATTGAAGCCGAATCCGACATGGCTGCCCGCCGCCCAAGCGGGCGACCCGATCATCACAATGGCCGCTGCCAGCACCGCCGGCACCAGCGCAACGGACCTCATCTTCATCTTCCAGATCTTCATTTCCAGGCCTCCCCGACTGTCAGGTCACCGCAGGAACCGGTGGCCCACGCAAAGGAAGACTCAGCGCCCAGCGCGCCGGCCCAGCCAGCCCGCGAAACCCGCCCCCCGGCCGCGCCCCGTCCCCCTCGGTCCCGCCAGCGTGCGAAGCCACCCCCTGGACACCCGCGCCAGTGCGGCTACCACCCCGCCGACCTCAACCAGCCAACACTAACCCCTGCCCGGCAGCCACGGGTGACCGATGGGTGAATGGCGCACAGCATCCGGGCCGACATTTCGTCATCGCATGATGAAACAAGGCTGTCCCCGGTAAACCAGGCCCGCCCGCTGAATGCGGTTTACCCCACTATGCGATTGCGTCATCAAACCCTGACAGACGCAATGACCGCAGCGAGCCCCCCAGAATGTCGCATCGGGATGGCTCCTGGCGCAGCGCAGGATTCAACCAACCATTCTCGCCGGAAGCAGAGGCGGACGGCATTGGTACCTGCAGATCTGAACGTCGGCGCGCGGGCGTGCCCGATCAGACGTCGATCAGCGATGAATCACTGTTGCCCACAGGACATGCCATCTCGACCCTCATCCGCGGTAGGGCAGGTGAGGCCGCTAGATACGCGACCTTTTGCCAGCGGGGTTCATCCAGTGCCCGCGACCATGACGCGCACACTCCAGACTCGCTGGGCGATCATGCACGGCGGCTGGGCGTGCAGGCAGGGGTGGTCAGTCATGGAAGTGACCGATGCCGTACCGGCCCCGACGGCGATGAAGACGGCGTTGGCAGGCCGGCTGCCAGGGTACCCACCGGACGCCGCGGCCAGCCGCAGGACCGGCCCGGGACTTGCCGGGCGGTGCCATTGCTCATCGCGGCCACCGAGCACGACCCGCAACCGCTGACCGATATGCAGGTGAACGGTCCTGCCGTTGTCCGCCCCGGTCACCGTGACTTCCCCATCCAGCGCGGAGGCGCCTGGCGTCGAAGGTGAGCCGCCCATCGTCACACCGGCCCCGTTCCCCTGCGCCCCTCCCTGAGCACCATTCGCGGTGGAGCCACAGCCCGCAAGCGCGGCCATCACTCCCACGATGATCATAGTCCGGACTGCATGCACATCACTATGACGTGCCAGGTGAACAGCCGGTTCCGCGTGCCTTGCCTTCTGCGTCACTGGTCCTATGTGCGTGATCCATGGTCTCTGCGGCCTACCGGGGCGGTGATAAGCCCCGAGACCCTCTGCTCGGGGTTTCGGGGGAGGGAAGGGTTCCCGGCCACGGCCCAGGGAACAGAAGTGACTAATCCGGAGGATGGGAATCGCCATGATCAAACACCACGGCAGGTTGCTGGTGGCGGCGCTCGCGCTGGCTGTCCCCGCGGCTTCGGGCTCGATGGTTGCCGCCGCGGCCGATGCCAGCCCCTCTGCAGGGCCGTCTGGGTCGGCGCCAGTGCTGCAAGCTAACCAGCCGGCTCCCCCCGGCGTGAAGCCCCGGCCGGTGGGGGCGGTGAAGGTTAGGGTTCCTAACCCTAGCGCCTACGCCGCCCAGAAGGCCGCCGCGAACGCTGCCGCCGCGCGTCTGGCCGCGCGGGCGCCAGGCACCGCCATGGCCTCTCTGGCGCCCAGCCTCGTGCGGAACTTCGCGGGGCAGCGCGACACGACCGCGGCGCCGTCCGACTCCACAGGAGCGATCGGCACCACCCGGTTCATCGAGCTGGTCAATTCCAAGGTCGCCATCTACAACCGCACGAGCAACACCCCGACCGCTTCCGGGCCGCTACTGCAGCTCACCGGCTGCGCAACGTCGGCCTGCACCGATTCCGTGTTCGACCCGCAGGTCATATGGCAACCGGCCCTGAACCGCTTCTTCTACACGACCGTCGATATCGGTTCCGGGTCCTCCGGCGGAAACCTCCTCAACTTCGGCTTTAGCACCACTGCAACCCCGACCCTGTCGGCGTCGAGCTGGTGCCGCTACCAGGTGGGTTTCGGGTCAACCCTGCCGGACTATCCAAAGCTCGGCGACACCAAGGATTTCATGCTCATCGGAACCAACAATTTCAGCGGGTCCTCCTTCGCCGGGTCCACCATCTTCTCGGTGAGCACTCCCCCGTCCGGATCCACCTGCCCGGCGCCGAGCACGTTCAAGACCGCGATCTCGGGCACGCTGAAGAACGCTAACGGGACGCGCGCATTCACCCCGGTGCCCGCGACCCAGACTGACACCAGCTCGACGGGGTGGGCAGTTGCAAGGCCGGCCAGCATCCCCTCGGGCGGGGCTACCTTCTTGACTCTGTTCAAGGTCACCAAGTCCGCCACCGGCGCTGCTACCATCCCGGCAACCGGGGTCTCGGTCCCCGCCCCGGCTTATAAGGTGCCTGCCCCGGCGCCCCAGCCGGGCACCTCGTTCAAGCTCGACACCCTGGACGCCCGCCCCACGCAGGCCGTGTCGGCGATCGACCCCGCGCACGGGTCGGTGACGGCACTGTGGACCCAGCACACCGTCTTCGGCGGGGCCGGCGCGCAGGTCCGCTGGTATGAGATCAACCCCGCCACTCACTCGCTGATCCAGAAGGGAACCATCACCAGCTCGTCCATGTTCACTTTCAACGGGGCCATATCGCCGGACCGGCGGGTCAACGGCACCAGCAAGATGTTCGGCAGGGCGATGGTGATCAACGTCGACCAGTCGTCGGCGTCCGCCCTGGCGGCGATCAAGACGGCGTCCAAAATCGGCGCGAATGCCGTCTCCGCACTCAAACTTGTCGCTACCTCCACCGCTGCCGATACCGGCTTCGACTGCACGACCGCCGGCAGCCCCAACCTGTGCCGATGGGGCGACTACGCGGGAGCCAGCCCCGACCCGGCGGCGCCCACCACTGGGACGACCGGCCAGGTGTGGGGAAGCTCGATGCTGTCCGCACCTGGCGGCAGTTCCTCAAGCTCGGGCTGGACAACCCGCAACTTCGCCGTCAAGCCATAGCACTTTCCCGGGGAACCGCGTGGGCCACCGCCTGGTGGCGGGCCACGGATCGGATAGCCCGGCGGCGGTGACGCTCGGGGCGTTCGATGCCGCCGGACGGCCAGGGGTGCTCTACGACATGCTGTGGGACTTCCGCGGCTCGGCGGATGACCGGGCGCCTCAAACGATGCGAGATGCTAGACGGCGGCGGCGAGCGGCGCAGGACCCGCCTGCCCGTGATCGGGACAGGCGGGCACGTGGCGCAGGGTGAGCTCACCGGTTCGTCGGGCCGAGCAGTGCGCCGATCTGTCGCCGTCGCAACAAGACGCCGCGGCAGTGGCGCCGGGACGTCGTCAAACGTGGCCCAGCCGCATCCCGCGGCGTAAGGCGAATTGGCTTGCTCGGGCCGAACGCCGCCCCGGCGTGGACCAGCCGGATGGCAGGTTGGAGTCAGCTGGAGGCTGATGTTGACGCGCGCGCGGATAAAGGTGCCGTTTACTGCCTGACCGGCGTGAGGCCTCCGGTAGACGCGGTCCCGGCGTAACTGGGGGTCCGGCCCGAGTGGCCCGACCTCCCATCACCGCTGGGCGCCAGCGCCGGGTGAGCAAACCATTCAGGCAGGTCTCAGGGCACGTGCAGCCCGCTCGCAGCTCGCCGGAGCACCATCGGCTGCGTTCACGTCAGGAACGCGGCTGCTGGGAGGCGGCTCGAGTGCGGGTGCTGGTTATAGAGAACGACCGCGAGCTGACGGAGGCGATCGGTGTGGGCCTGCGCCACGAGCAGATGGCCGTGGACCTGGCGTTCGATGGCGAAGCCGGCCTGGAGCGCGCGCTCGTGACCGGCTACGACGTCATCGTGCTGGACAGGGACTTGCCGCGGACGTCAGGCGATGACGTCTGCGCGAGCTTGATCGAGCATCATTCCGGAGCCGGGTGCTCATGCTGACGGCGGCGGCGACGATCGAGGACCGCGTGGATGGCCTCCGCCTCGGCGCCGACGTCATTCGCGGACTCCGCGGCTATGGCGATGCGCTGCCGCGCGACGTCGGCCCTTCTATCGACATGAACGTTGCGGGGCCAATGTCGCTCTGTGGGAGAATTTTTATAATCGGACGTCCGACTTATGAAACGGAGCGGCGCCCTGCGCGCGCCGTGTGAGGTCTGCAGATGAACCCGCAATACGAGACCTCGGCCCGCTGGAACGAAGCGGCGGCGGAGCTCGCACACTACGGCCGGCGGCTGATCACCGACGGGCTGGCTTACGGCACGGCGGGCAACTTGAGTTGCCGCGTGCACGACCACGTCGTGATTTCGCCGACGAGCATCCCGTACGAGGACGTCGAGCCGGACGACCTGTGGGTTGTCACGCTCGGCGGGGATGTCGTGCGGCAGGGCGCCGCAGGACCCTCGTCCGAGACGCCCTTCCATCTGGCGATCTACGCCGCCACGAAGGCGACGGCCGTGGTCCATACCCACTCGGCCGAGGTCGTCGCGGTCTCCGCGACCCTTGATTACCTCCCGGCCATCCACTACTCGATCGCGCGGCTCGGCGGCCCGGTACCGGTCGTCACCTACCGGCGCTTCGGCTCGGACACGCTCGCGGCCGGGATCCAGGCGGCCCTGTGCGATCTGGACAGGCCGCGGTCGGCGGCCATCCTGCAGAACCATGGTGCGGTGACCTATGGCTCATCGCTGATGGAGGCGTACGACAAGGCCCTGATGCTCGAATGGCTGGCCCGCTCCTATCGTTTGGCTCTGCAGATCGGCGAGCCGAGGATCCTGACCACCGAGGAGCTGGATGAGGTAACAGCCGAGGCCAGGCGCAGGCGGTACGCAATGGCGCAGCACGACGGCGCCGGTGAGGGCGATGGCAGATGAGTTTCGGGCCTGTCTTCAGCGTCGGCGTGCACATCCTCGACATCCTCGGCCGCCCTGTGAGCGACATTCCCCTCGGGCAGCGCTCGGTCCTCCTGGAGGAAATCAAAGCGACAGCAGCGGGAACTGCAGCGGGCCCGAGCGTCGACCTGGCCAGGCTCGGGGTCCCTGTCTACAGCTGCGGCGCCATCGGCGACGACGCTCTCGGCGACCTGCTGCTTATGCTGCTGAACAAAGAGGGCGTGGACACTAGCTTCGTCATCCGCAAGCAGGGTCAGCGCACCTCCGCCACGATTTTGCCCATCCGCCCGAACGGGGAGCGGCCGGCGCTCCACGCACCAGGCGCCACGCAAATGCTCGAACACGGTGACCTGACCGCCGAGATCTTCGATGTCGCGGCCCCGAGCAACACCCAGCCGGTGCTCCACATCGGCGGTCCCGACGCCCTCGGCTCGTTTGCAGGTGATCCGCTGGAGGCTCTCGCGAAAGCGGCGAGAGAACGGGGCTTCCTGGTGACTCTCGACGTCCTTCGTGTGGGAGACGCCACAGCCTTCGATCGCCTGAAGCCGCTGCTCGCGGTCTGCGACTGGTTCATGCCGAACGAGGAGCAGATCCGCCATTTCACCGGCGAGACTGACCTCGCCGAAGCGATGGCCGCCGCGCGCGCGGCGGGGACGGCCGGCGTCGCCGTCACGCGAGGCGCCGAAGGCTGCTCGCTCGACTGGGGCGACGGGATCATCGGCCTGCCCGCGATCGAGGTGCCGGTCATCGACACGACCGGCTGCGGGGACGCGTTCGACGCGGGATTCATCACGGCCCTGCTGACCGGATGTGACTACGAGCAGGCAGCATGGCTGGCCGTCGCTTGTGGCTCGCTGGTCGCGACCGGCCTCGGGTCGGACGCTGGCCTCACATCGCTGGACGCCGCAGTCGACCTCCTCGGCACGGCCCGCCCGGACGTCGCGGCCGGGATCCGCGCCAAGGCTCAGGCACCGACCCAGGCGGCCTCAGTCTGACGCGGCGTCCAGGCCCGCAGCCCGGCCGTACTTGGCTCAGATGAGCGCGCACCAGAATCGTGGACTGCGGGCATGATGGGCCCATGAGTTACGCGATGAGCCGCGCCGAGCGCGAACAGTTCCTGGCTCAGCCGCACGTCGGAGTGCTGAGCGTGCTGGAAGACGGCGCACCGCTGACCATCCCGATCTGGTACGGGTACCTGGCCGGCGGTCCAGTGAGCGTGATCACGGGCCGGGACTCGCGCAAGGCGCGGGCCGTCCAGACCGCGGGCTGGCTCAGCCTGTGCGCGCAGGACGAGGCGTGGCCGTACAAGTACGTAACGGCATCAGGACCTGCCTCGGTGGTCGGCCCGGCGGGCCATGCCGATCAGCGTGCCATGGCCGCTCGGTACCTGGGCGACCAGGGTGCCGACGAATACATGGCCTGGGTCACCGCGAGCGGGGAGGCGGACGAGCAGATCGTGATCGAGATGACGCCGCAGACCTGGCTGACCGTCGACTACGGCAAGCCTGGCTAGGAAACGAGAACATCCGGCCAGCGACTTCAGCACTGGCGGCTGGGCGGCGTCTTATGTATATGCCGCTACCAAGCCCCGGTGTCACCGACCATCAGCGGGCTGAAACTGACCACTTCGTCGGCGACCTGTTCCGGGCACACGGCCCGGCTCTTCTCCGGCTCGCGTTGCTGCTCGTTGGCGATCAGGCGAGCGCCGAGGACGTCGTGCAGGAGGCATTCATCGGTTGATGCCCGCCTTGGGTCACTCATCCTGCTCGACTGAGCGCCGCACGCGCGCCCACCTCGACGCTATCGCGGCGGTCACGCCGGCGCCGGTACGCGCGGTGATCAACGCTCATCACCATGCCGACCACACGTTCGGTAACTGCTTGTTCCCAGCCGCGGCGATCGTCTCTCACGAGCGAGCGCGTGCCGAAGCCATCGCCAGCTTCTAGCCAGAGGTCCTCGCTGCGACGTGCTTCGGCAGCGCTGTGGTCTGCCAGATAGGTCGGCCAATGCGAGGCGACTCTGGCCGCCGGCAGACCGCTAGGAGTTGTCGTTTGCGGTTTCTCCTGAGTCAGGAAATGCGAGGTGCCTGGCACTATCGCGAGTTCCGCGTTAGGCAGTGCGTCGTACATATCGACGGCGTGGGTCAAGGTCATCAGGTCGTCGTCGGAGAACATCACCAGCGAACGCGCCGTCACGGCAGAAAGTTCGGCGGCCGACAGATTCGGTTCGGTGGCAGTTAGTACGCCGATTTTCTCGGCCACCACCGGAAAATGCGCCTCGCCGTCCGGCGAGACCTCGCCGTAGGCCGGACCGAGGAACTGAGTGACCTGCTCGCCATCCCACGCGATGTCCGGCATCGCGGCACCGCTCTTATTGAACCCGCCGCTGATTAGCACGAGCCGCTTCACCCGCTCGGGGCGCTGCATAGCGACCTGCAAGGCCACGACCGCCCCATCGCTGTGCCCAACCAGGTCGGCAGGCTGACCGACCACCGCTCTAGGAACGCGATCGTGTCATCGGTCATCAGCTGGTAGGTGATCGGCCCATCGACGTGCGGGGTGTGCCCGTGACCCCGGCGCTCGGGGAGAAACACGTGGAACGTTCGGCTAGCGGTCCGATATTCGGCTCGAAGAACCGCGCATCGACAAGCCCGCCGTGCATCATGACCAGCGGATCACCCTCGCCACGCTCGTCTACCAGGTCCGCACCGCTCCCAGCCGCACAGCCGCACTCATGGGCCCCCATCCTCGCCGCGGCGCGCAAACCGGCTGAGGTCTATGCCTGCAGGTAACCAGAGATCCTGGCAGTAAGGAAGCGCGGGGACAGCCGCACCGCGAGCGCCAAGATTCGGTTGCTCAGGCCGGGAATGACCACGGTCTTGCCCAACCGCAGGCCCTCGTGACCGGCCCGAGCGACTCGGCTGGGGTCCAGCACTCCGAACCGGAACAGCCGGGTGCCTAGCATGTCCGCCCGAGCCCCCCACTCGGTTTCTGTTGGACCTGGCGCGAGACACGAAACCCGCACTCCCGAGCCGCGAAGCTCCTCGGCCAGGGCCTCTGTCAGAGACAGCACGTATGCCTTCGTCGCACCATAAACGGCCTGCTTCGGGTCGGGCTGGAAGGCGGCCACCGAGGCCACGTTCAAGACAGCTCCATGACGCCGTTCCAGCATGCCGGGCAGAAGCAAGGCCGTCAGCTGCGTAAGCGCCGCTACGTTGACCTGGATCATCTCTAGCTGATGGTCCACGCCAATTTGGGCGAGCCTGCCGTGGGCTCCGAAACCGGCATCGTTCACCAGGACATCCACGTCAATATGCCGCTGCTCCAGGGTCGCGACGATCTCGCGAGGACTTGCCGGCCGGCTCAGGTCAGCGGGCACAACCTCTGCCTCGGTCCCGTGGACCGCAGCGAGTTCGTCCGCCAGCTGACGCAGTTTGTCCTCGCGGCGAGCAATCAGCACCAGCCGCGCGCCATCGCTGGCGTAGATCCGGGCCAGCTCCCGCCCGATCCCCGACGAGGCCCCGGTAATCAGCACAGTTTCCGCACGGCGCTCCTGCCGCTGGTCCAGAGCATCCGGCCTTGCCGGCGCCCCACTCCTGCTACCCCCGCTCATGCCCAGCCCCCTTATATCTCTCTCATCGCCCACGCTAACAAGCGGCGCGGTGAACTCCTCAAGGGTCGAGGCCTCTAGGCGTGCAGCGGCTGGAGCGTCCTCAGCCAGCGCAACCGCTACCGTCAGCGGGGCGCGCAGCAGCGCGGCCTCTTGACGCTGGCCTTGTTCTGGTGTCATCATCCGGCCCGGGGGACGGGCGACGGGTAACTCTCCCTCTCGGGTAACTGTTGCGCCGATCTAAGGTTACGCGCACCATCCAGGGGCATCGGGTTTGTAAACGGGGGATAGCGATGCGTGGTTTGATTTCCCGCACCGCGGTAGTGGCCAGTGCGGCAGTGGCGTTGCTGGGTTCCGCGATCGTCACGGCCAACGGTGGCGGCACCGCGCGCGCAAGCGTCGTCCCTGGTCGGAACGGCAAGATCGTCGTGGGCCAGGCCTTTCCGAATTTCGGCTTCACGATCAATCCCAATGGCTCTGAGCGGGATACCATCGGGCCGCGCGGCAGCACATCATGCGTTGGCTGGTCGCCCAATGGCCGCAAGGTGTTGTGCAACCTCTGGGGCCGGAACCATGTTCAGCCCGCGACCGCAAACCCGGACGGGTCGGACTTCCATCTGTTGAACCCGGCTCGCAAGCTGGATCTCTTCTGCGTCTCTTGGGCACCGACTGGACGGCGGCTGTTGTGCCATAGCGAGGGGATGCGGAACCCGGCGCAGGCGGGCCTGTACTCGATCAGAGCATCGGACGGGCGGGATCTCGTCCGCATCACGACCTTGCCGCGTGGCTTTTTCGAAGTCGGGTACGGCTTCTCCCCCAACGGCTCTCGCGTCCTGTACGCAAGATTCGACCGCAACGACCGCGGCGTGCTCTTCTCGGTGCGCAGTAACGGGACGGGTAGGATCAGGTTGAGTTCGCGGCGCTGGCCGGTCCTCGACCTGGGGTTCTTCGACCGCGTTGGGGCGGACTGGTCACCTGATGGGTCGCGCGTCGCGTTCGCGGCGTTCAGGCCGTCGACCAACAAGACTGCACTCTTCGTCGTGAACGCCGACGGTACCCATCTCCATCGCGTCACGCCGTTGAATGTGGGCGCAATCTCGGCTCAGTGGTCACCTAGGGGCAACTTCGTCGCCTTCACTAGTTGCTGCACTAAGATTCAAGTGTTCGTTACGAATGCCAATGGCGGTCATCTGCGGCAGTTGACGTTCACGCCGAACGGCACGCAATCGTTCACCCCAGTCTGGTCGCCAAACGGGCAAGAGATCCTGTTCCAGCGCGAGTTCTTTCGAGGTTCCACGGCCACCGGTGGCGCGTTGTACATGGTCAGACGGAATGGAACCGGTCTGTTTCGTGTAACGAAACTCCCGACATTTGTCTTTGCCCACGGTGGAGCGTTCAACTACTCGTGGGGGACAAAACCTTGAGGGTTGCCGACTCCCTGACGGGATGAGGGCATCCGATGCGTTAGCCCGTCCGGCGACGGTCACCGCCCGTGCCGGGGCGGCATGTCAAGGGCCGGGTTCTGATCGAAGAAGCCGACCGGCTTCAGCGCGAAGCCGACCCGCTCAACCGGCATGACGGGCCAGTCTTCCGGACGCGGGATGTGGTGGCTGCCGAGGGTGTACCAGAGCACGATGTCAGTACTCTCGATGGGTCTGTCAGCCTTGGTCCACTCCGGCAGGCCGGCCTCGCCTTCATGCTGGTTCGGGTACTCCCCGGCCGGGAACCGCTCGTCCGCCGCGAACGGCGTCACCCACAGATGCCTCATCATGAACCTGGCCCGCCGTATCACCGATGCCTGTTCGGCGGCGAACGGGAGCACTGCTGCTTCGGGGACGAGCTTGTACCCGACCGGCTGGCCGAGCCCGTTGACGATGCCGGGGTTGACGACCAGCCAGTGCCGCGCAACCCGAGGTTCGGCCAGGCGCTGCGCTTCGGATTCGGTCCGCAGCAATGTCCGCCGCGGCCGGAACGCATTGCCGTACGGATTGTCAGATCCGTCCGGAACAGCTTCGGTCTCGACCTCATAGACGGAGTTAGCCGCCCCGTCAACGGCCATGTCTAGTCGCACGCTGAAGAAATGCTGGTGGTGCGCGGCCAGCGTCTGCGCCGCGACGATCGTGCCGTAGTCGCTGACCTCGCCCTCCGCGATCGCTGACGTGAGCACGATCCCGGTCAGCTTCACCTCAAGCTCGATGGCCCCGTCGGTGTAGAAGTACCAGTAGAACGCGTACTCGTAGTTGCCGGCCGTGATGATGAACGACACCACGAGCCGCCGCCTTCTGCGCACCTCGGCGTGCTTCAGCCCCCCGTCGAAATGCTTCCAGCCAAGGCCGTTGTCCTCCTCATGCAGGCAGATCGCGTTCCTGATCGTGTATGGCTCGCCGCGGTCGTCGGCAAGGACCGCGTCGAGGTACCGGATCTCGCCGAGGCAGTCGCAGCCAAGCTCCAACGAGTTCGTCAGCATGCCGATGCCGTATTCGCCGATGTCAAACGCATTGCGCCAGCCCTGGAACGGGCGCGGATCCGCGTAAGGAATCACGAGTTCCGCGATAGAAGCACGATGGAGAACAGAACGCAGGCGCCCGTCATCCTCGTAGCCGACTGTGTGCAGGACGAGCCCCTCCCGCGCGTTGAAGCCGATCCGTAGCCGCCACTTCTGCCAGCGGACTTCCCAGCCGTCGACGCCGAAGCTCACTCCGTCGGGCTGGGATATCTCAAGCGGCTTGAGTTCGGGGCGAGAATTTGTTCTCGCTGGATAGTCCCCTGTCCCTGGCGGGAGCGGGACGATCCCGAGGTCCTCGACCCGGACCACCGCCATGTCGTCCAGGTCGACGATGGCGTGCAGTCCGTGGATCGGCTTGGCGTACGGGTTGTCGCCGGGGCTGGCGCGGTAGAAGCACAAGCTCCAGATCAGCCGCCTGCCGGCGTCCTCTTCCCTGGCAAAGGTGCCGATCCCCCACGGCTCGACGAGCACCTGGTCCGGTTGTTCGATACCTCGCCGCCGCAATCCCTCGCGGAACCGCTGGTCGGCCCTGACCACGCGCTGGTACTCCTCGTACTCCCCGGCGGTGACCGGAGCGCGGGCGCCGGGGACCGGCCGCCACGACACGACGGCCGCCTCGGTCAGCGAGACGACGCCTTCATAGGTCATGTGCTCGCGCGGCTCGAGCGCCACCACGAACGCCTCGCGCGCGAACGGCTGGCCTGGCTCGAACTCCTCGACGACGCTCTTTGCCGGCTCGTGCAGGCCGATGGAGACGAAGCGCATCGCCGGCGTGCTGCGCCCGCCCTCTTTGATGATCGTGACGGCGCGGCGGATCTCCTCCGCGCTCAGCGGATCGAGCGGATGCGTCGCTGTGCTGGTCATGCCCGGCGTCTCCTTCCGGCCGCCAGGAAGGTTACCTGCCTGGCGGTAGCTTGGCGGCCGGGCTATCGGCGGGATGGAACACGCCGAGCACGCGCATCATCGCCGAGCCGGTGTTCTCCAGGCAATGCGGCAGCCCAGGCGGCAGGTGCAGGCAGGTGCCAGGCGACAGCGGCGTCTCGGCGCCGCCGATGTGCGCAGTGCCTTCGCCGCCAAGTATCAGCACGACCTCGTCGTAGGGGTGGCTGTGCTCGGGAGCGCGGCCCGGCGGGATCTCACCGACGAACTGGGTGGCGACCGAGCAGCCTTTGCCGGGGCCGAACAGGACGCGGAACTGCCTGTCGCCTGTGGTCTCGATCTCGCAGTCGGCGAAGTCCTTGTCCTGCAGCGGACGGGCTGCTTGTTCCGCGGACGCCTTGGCCGAGGGCCCCGCTGCCGGCAGGGCGACCACGTCGAGCCGCAACTCGGCCCCGTCGCCCGCAGCGACCTCGTACGCCGAGCCGGGCGGAACCCATACAGCCCGGTCCGGCCTGAGCTGAGGACCGGGCTGCCCGCCGACGTCGAGGCGGCCGGTGCCGCGGATCACGAACCACATTTCGCCGGTCTCGCCCGCCGTGCCCGAGTAGCCGGACTGCGGGGGCATGTCGATGTGACGGCGGATCAGGCCGGGCCCGCCTGCTCCGGTGTCGAGGAGCGTTCGCACGCTCGCGCCGCCGGCGACCGTCTCGGCCCGGACCTGGTCCGCCTGGACTATCGCCCCGGCCGGCTGCCGGCTACTCATTGCTGCTCGCCCGGTGCGGCGGAGTCTGGGTCGGACGGGCTGTGCTTGGCGACCAGCTCGGCAAGCACCTCGTTGAACTTGTCCATCTCATCGAGCGTGTTGTAATGCGCCAGCCCGATGCGAAGGGCCTCGCCCCAGCCGATCCGCTCGTGCAGGCCGAGCGCGTAGTAGCTGCCGTGACTCCACACGCCGAAGCCGCGCTCGGCCAGCTCCTCACTGAGCTGCGCCGAGGACACGCCGGCGAAGTTGATCAGGAACGTCGGCACCCGCCCGGTCATCGTCGGCAGGCCGTAGAGCCGTGTTCCGGCCGGGAATCCCGCTATCATCCGCTCGCCCAGCGTCCGCTCCCAGGCCGCCAGCGCGGCCATGCCGCCGAGGCTGTCGATGTAGTCGTAGGTGGCAAGCAACGCGCCGAGCAGCTCGTACGGGAGGGTGCCGGTCTCGAACCTGTGCCCGACGGGATCGAAGCCCACCGGCCGCGCCTTGTAGGGCTTCCACGATTCGAGCAGGTCGCGACGGCCGTAGGCGATGCCGAGGTGAGGGCCGCAGAACTTGTACGCCGAGCACATCACCACATCGGCGCCCATAGCCTGCACGTCCATCGGCTCGTGCGCCGCGTACTGGACCGCGTCCACCCAGGCCAGGGCGCCTGCCTCGTGAGCGAGATCGGTGATCGCGCGCGCGTCCACGATCGTGCCGGTCGAGTTCGCGGCCCACGGGAACGCCACCACCTTGGTCCGCGGACCGAGCTGAGCCTCCAGGTCGGACAGGTCCAGGCTGGTGTCCGCGTGCACGTCAGCGTGCTTGACCACGAGGTCCCGGTCGGCAGCCAGGTCCAGCCAAGGCGCGACGTTCGCGTCGTGATCCAGCCTGGTCACTACGATCTCGTCACCCGGACTCAGCTGCCTGCCGAGCGTGCGGGAGAACGTGAAGTTCAGCGACGTCATGTTCGCGCCGAAGACGACCTCGTCGACAGTGCAGCCAAGGAACCGCGCTGACGCCGCCCGCGCCTCGTCAACCAGGGCCTCGAGCCGCCTGCTCGTCGCGTACGGCGCACCTGTGTTGCCGCTGGCTTCCAGGTACACCTTCGCTGCGGCGGCCGCAACCTCGTCGGGAGTCTGCGTGCCGCCCGGTGCGTCGAGGTAGACGAAGTCCCCCTTGAGCGAGCTGAACCGCGCTCGCGCGGCGGCCATCGCAGGCGGCGGCGCCGATCCGTCGCCGACGTCCTTGGGGGTTGAGGATGGAGCTGGGGCTGAGGAGGGAGTAGGGGCTGGGGCTGGATGTGCCGAAGCCACGTCGGCAGACGAATTACTCATTAAGAGAAAATTAGGCCGAGATCTTCGCCCGGTCAACGCCCAGCCGCCGCTCCTCAGCCCGCCCGAACCATGATCATGGTGGATTCTCAGCAGATCTGCTGAGAATCCTCCATGACGTTGGTCATCGACGCGCTCCCCGAGCCGTACTCGAGCGCCACCGACTGGGGTCGCGTATCACCTACGGTCGCCGCGGACTAGCTACTGCGCGTGCCCGGTCGGGCACGCGGGCGGTTCGGCCGACACCGCTCTTCCCTCTCGGCCGGGCCGACTGGATGAGGAAGATGCCAGCGCAGAGGACGTACGCCAGGTCGCAGATCAACTCAAAGTCGTTGACCGCGATCTGCCGCCTGGGGGACCACTCGTGGTGCTCGGCGTACGTAGTGAGCAGCTGACCGGGTTCCAAGATCGCCATTCCTGCCGCCAGCCAGCGACCGCGGCCGAGTCGTGTCCGCGGGAACCAGAACCCGAGCATGAGCACGACCACTGCGGTGATCCACAGCGTCGCCTCGAAAAGCGTGATGATGCTTATGCCGCCGTCTACCTTAACGACTTCCCAATCGGCTGCACCGAGACTGACTGCCGCGGCCGAGATGGGCGCGCCGTTGCTGCCGATGGTCAAACAGGCCCCGCGGTCACGCGCGACCCAGGGGGCACCAGGAACCCGAGCGCTGTCGAGAGCCCGGCCAGCAGACTGAGCAGGGCATAGTTGACCTGGTTGCCCGGGGGACGCCCTTGAGGCGTCTCCAAGTGGCTCATTACCGACATGACCTTGCCGTCGGTGTGCTGACTGATCTCAATAATGGCCGCACTGACGCCGTTGAACGCGCGTTCGGGGCCGCCAATCGCCGTGACCGTTATGAAGCGCCCGCCGTGAGCAAAGACCCGGACGCCCGGATGCTCACCCCGCGTCATGGCCACGACAAGACCGGGGTCGCTGTTGGGGCGCAGCACAACCTCCGCGGTTCGCTGATAGCGCGCGCCGCCCGGGCTGGTCACCGCGACGCCGACGACCAGGCCCAGGAGCCCGAGCAGCGCGAACATCGTGGCCTTGCCGCGCATGTGGTCCTCCTCGGTTGGACCAACATCTAGGTGCTGCCATTCTCCCGCATGTCACGGCCGCCGGCATTCAATGTGGCTTAACGTGCTGCGACCTAGCCCCGGCTTGGCTGGGCGTTGCCGAGGACCTGGACGCCGGAGGCGAACTGGGCGAGCTGAGCTGCATCCCAACCAGAAGTTTCGTCGGAGCCTGGATGACGACCCAGCGGCCATCGGCACGCTGGAAGGTGAGGATCTGGGTGTCGCCTTGAACGTCCAGGAAACCGGGTGTCCGTTCACGGGATCGGACTGACCCGAGGTCGGCGGCGAAGCGTCCCTCGACTGCAGCATCACGACTAGCTTGGCACGTACAGGCGAGCCAGGGCGGTCTGCACCAGGTCCTCAGCCTGATGGGTGTCGCCGGCGGTTAGCAGGCATGCGGATCTCAGCAATTCGACCCGGCGGGCCTGCACGAACGCCGAGAACTCCTCGTCACGGGGTGAACGGGTCATCGGACCTCCTCACCCATTCATACGAGAGGGCCGTGACCAGGGTTGCCCGCTCTCTCGCCAAGGCGGAGATTACACAGCGCGACCTACGGGGAAGCCAGCAATCGGAGCTGCCTAATCACCGGTTGGCTAGGCGGCCACTGGCCAGCCAGCTTGCTCGGCGCACTGGTCCACCTGGTGAGCAGGCGGCCTCCGCCATGCCCGTGCAACCATTCAGCCAGGTAGGTGAACCAGTTTTTACGGTGCCAGTCGCGCCGCGCGTTCGATTCATCAAACCGGACTGCGGGCCAGCGTCTCCTAGCTTTCGCCCGGAAGACCACTTCATTGTGGTTCAAGCGGGCAAAGAGCTTGGCCTTGCTGAGTGTTTTGTCAGGGTTCTCGAAGTTTGGGTTCGCGAAGATGTCAATACCATACCAATCAAGCCGGGGCGCGATCCACTTCTTCAATTGGTTGGCCGGAGCGCAGATTATTTGCCCGAATTTGACCTTAGTGCCTTTAACTAGCTTCTCGCCGTATTTCAGCATGGCGACATTGGTCTGGGCATTGTTGACGGACCGCGGGTACTTAAGCGGGTTCGCGGGCCCGTTCTCGTGCCAGAACGTCACCTCTGAATGTGCGGGTGCCGAGGCGAACAGTGCTTTCAGCCGCGCACTCAACTTTCCTGACAGCAGGTCAGCCGGGTTGGGGCGCAACGAGAGCGTCACCCAGGCGCCTTGGGCACCAGTCGGCCAGGTCGCAGGGAAGACGTTCTCGTCGTCATAGTAGATCCGGACGTCCTGGGCGTGGGGTATGGCTGCCTTGAACCGGGTCCAGTAATTCCGGTTCACGCCGATCGTGACCTTGGCTCCCGTCGCGCCGGCGAGCACCGCGGCCGGGGTGCCAGCCACGGCCACTGCGGCTAGCACTGCCAGCCACCGGGCTGTGATCCGTGCCTTCACCAGTTGGTCGTTCCTTTCTGGCCACGATGGCCGAGGTGCGACTAACAGGGAGGATACCGATGGTCTCGGCTGCTGGCGTGGCAATCACGATACAGGCAGATACGTTCCGCGGACAGAATTGTGGGCTGCACCTTCAGACGCACCAGGTCAGCGGCTATCTAACCCTCGGCAGTCCAAAGCGACCCTATGAATTGACGTCAGCCATCATAATGTCGGTGACCTGCAGTAAGTCGTGCCCAGCGCAGGAACTGTAAATGACTGAACAATGTCCTGCGCCTCACCGCTAGCACATATTCGTGATCATGGATGAAACCTGAAGAGGACGACCTAACGACCAAGGTAGGCGCGCTTCAGATCCTCGCTTTGCAGCAGTTCGGCGGCGGCGCCGGAAAGAACGATCTCGCCGGTGGACAGGACGTAGCCGCGGTCGGCTATCGACAGCGCCATGTTGGCGTTCTGCTCGACCATCAGCACGGCCACTCCCGACAGATGCACGTCCCTGATGATCTGGAAGTTCTGCTGCACGAGCGCGGGCGACAGCCCCATGGACGGCTCGTCCATCAGCAGCAATCGCGGCCGCGACATCAGTGCCCGGCCCATCGCGACCATCTGCTGTTCGCCGCCCGACAGGGTGCCGGCCAGCTGGCCGCGGCGCTCGAGCAGGCGCGGGAACAGCGCGTGGATCCGGTCGAAGTCGTCGTCTAGCTTCTCGCGCCCGCGCAGCACGGCCCCGAGCTCGAGGTTCTCCCTGACGGTCAGCTGCCCGAAGAGCCTGCGGTTCTCTGGCACGATCGCGATGCCCTTAGCGATCCGCTGCGGGACCGGCCACCTACTGACGTCCTCGCCGTCCAGCAGCACCTTGCCTGACCTCGGCTGGACGATGCCCATGATCGTCTTCAGCGTGGTCGACTTCCCCGAAGCGTTGCCGCCCAGCAGGCACACCAGCTCACCGCTGCCGACCTGAAGGGTCACGCCCTCGAGGATGCGGATCTGCTCGTAGTAGGTGGTGACATTCTCCAGGCTCAACAGCGCTGTCATGCGCGCCTCCGGCACGACTCAGTCATCACGACTCCGCCAGGGCTTCGGGGTCGCGGCCCATGTAGGCCTCGACGACCCCTGGGTCGCTGGCCACGTGGTCGAATCCGCCTTCGGCGATCTTGACTCCATGGTCGAGCGCGATGACCCGGTCCGAGCAGCCGGACACGACATGCATGTCGTGCTCGATCACGCAGATCGCGACGCCAAGTTCGTCGCGCAGCCTGCTGATGAGTTCGGTGACCTCGTGCGTCTCGGCAGGATTCATTCCAGCAGCTGGCTCGTCGAGCAGCAGCAGTCTTGGCTTCGTCGCGAGCGCGCGGGCGATCTCCAGGCGGCGACGGTTCGCGTACGAGAGCGAGTACGCAGGCTGGTCCCAGCGGTAGCCGGCCAGGCGCTGGCCGAAGAACGACAGCGCCTCCTTCGCCAGATCCTGAGCCTGGCGCTCCTCGCGCCTCGCCCACGGCAGTCGCAGCACCGACTCGGGAGGCGTCGCCCGTGTGCTGCCGTAGGTGGCGGCCATGACGTTCTCGAGCACCGTCATGTTGAGGAACAGGCGCAGGCTCTGGAATGTGCGCGCGATCCCCAGCTTGGCGATCCGGTGCGGAGGCAGCCCGGCGATCGAGTGGCCCAGGAACAGGACATCCCCGGAGCTCGGCTGGTACACGCCGGTGACGACGTTGAAGACCGTCGACTTGCCTGCGCCGTTCGGTCCGATGAGGCTGACAACCTCGCGCTCGCCGACCTGCAGGTCGAGCGCGGACAACGCGGCCAAACCGCCGAAGGCCAGCGAGAGCTGCGAGAGGTCGAGCACAGTCTCACGGGGCTGCTGCGGATCGCTCATGTCGGTGTCTCCACCCTGCGCTGCCCGAGCAGTCCTTGCGGCCTGGCGGTCATCATCACGATCAGGATCGCGCCGATCATCAGCTGCCTCGTGATCGAAGGCTCTGCGGCCAGGCGAGTCTCCCAGACGAACGCGCCGAGGTAGATCGTCGGCACCAGCAGGATCGTCCGCCAGTTGCCCTTCGCCTGCACAAGCGCGATCAGCAGGCAGATCAACACGACGAACCCGATGTTCCCCGGGATGCGCGGATCCGAAGGGACGATCACCCAGTTCTGCAGGGCCGTGCCGGTCCAGCCAACCGACGCGGGGTGGCCCGCGACCGCGCTCGAGGAGATGGCCCCGACGATCGCGTGCGCGGCGAATCCGAGCGCGGCGGTGGCCACTAGCACCACGCCCAGCCTGCGCCAGGGACGCAGCTTGACCAGCAGGGTCAGCAGAATGATCCCGTAGAACAGGTAGCCGGAGTCGGTCGTGCTGCGCAGCAGGCCGTCGTAGATGACCATGACGACCAGGGCTCCGGTCGCCGCGCCCGCGATGCTTCCGGCGCCTCCCAGGATCAGCCCGGCGTAGATCAGGATCAGGATCGGCGTTTCGAAATCGGGCGGGAAGACGCTGATCTGCTGGGCCGCGAAGATCGTCCCAGCCAGCGCGGCGACCATGGCGCCGAACGCGAACGCCATCAGCTTGACCCGGTTCACCGGAATGGTCATCGCCGCGGCCGCGAGGGGATCCTCGCGAACGGCGCGCCAGGCTCGCCCCGTGCGCGACGTCTCGAGCAGCCGCAGGACAGCCATGACGACGACCAGCACAACGACGAGCAGGTAGTAGTACGCCTGGTTGCTAGTGAGCTGGATGCCGAATGACTTGATCGTGTCGATCCCGACAATCCCGTTCGGGCCGCCGAACGTGTGCGGGGCAACGTTGTTGGTGAACTCGACGAACGCCTCGCCGAAGAACAACGTCACGATCGCCAGGTAGTCGCCGATCAGCCGGCGTGACGGCCAGCCGACAATCAGGCCCAGGACGCCGGCGCCGATCATGACGGCAGGAACCGACAAGATCGCGGGCAGGTGGATGCCCTGCGCACCGATCTGGGCCGACGACAGCAGCGCGAAGCCGTACGCGCCGAAGCCGAAGAACGCGACGTAGCCCAGATCGAGCAGCCCGGCCCAGCCGACGACGATGTTGAGTCCGACCGCGAGCAGCGCGATGACCAGCGCATCGATGCCAACCTGAATCTGGAAGCCGCCTAGGCCGATGAGCGGCAGCAGCAGCCCGGCCGCGGCGGCGACGCCAAGCCTGGGCCACCAGCCGATCCGCTCGCCAGCGCGCTGGGCAGAGCCAAGCCAGGACGGCAGGTACTCTCGCCGTCCCTCCTGCCTCGCGACCCACTCGTCGACACCGACCTGCGGGCCGGAGGCGGGCTGCTTCTCGAGGTTCACCGCGGCCTTATACCTTCTGCAACTGGACCTGGCCGAGCAGGCCGCTTGGCCGGAGCAGCATCACGATGATCAGCAGGGCAAAGACAATCAGGTTGGTGTAGGTCGAGGAAATGTAGCCGGTGATGAAGGACTCGGCGATGCCGATCAGCAGGCCTCCGAGCATCGCGCCAGGGATAGAGCCGATGCCGCCGACCACTGCGGCCGTGAACGCCTTGAGGCCGGCAAGGAACCCGATCGTGTTCGTGACCTGGTTGAACAGCAGGCCGGCCATGACGCCTGCCACGCCAGCCAGCGCCGAGCCTAGGAAGAACGTCGCGGCGATGGTGAGGTTCACGTTGATCCCGAGCATTTCTGCGGCCTCCCGGTCGGCGGCCACGGCACGCATCTGCTTGCCTAGCTTGGTACGCACAACCAGCTCGCGCAGGCCGATCATCAGCGCGACGCCGAGAACGATGACCATGATCTGGACGACGCTGATGCTAACCGACCCGATACTTATCCCCGAGGAGAACGGAATGAAGTCCGGGGTGTTGTAGATCCGGTACTGACCGCCGAACAGCAGCAAGGCTGCGTTCTCGAGGAAGAACGAAATGCCGATGGCCGTGATCAGTGGTGCGATCCGCGGCGCGTTGCGCAGCGGCCGGTACGCGAACCGTTCGATGGCGACGCCGAGCCCGCCGGTCAGCAGGGCCGCCAGCAGGAACATGATCACCAGAAGCAGCGGCACCGGAATGGACAGCGCCTTGGGTCCGCCGAACCACTGGATCACGAAATAGCCCGTGAACGCGCCGACCATGTAGAGGTCGCCGTGCGCGAAGTTGAGCAGCTTCAGCACCCCGTACACCATCGAGAACCCGAGCGCCACGAGGGAGTACAGCGCTCCGACGACGATGCCGTTGACTAGTTCCTGGAAGAAGAAGCCCATCAGGTGCGAATCCGCCCCATTGCCAGGCTGCCTTGTGGCGCCCCGGTCATCGGCCGGCGCGCCACGGCAGCTACCTCAGTGGTCCGGTCAGCCTGGGAGCAGCTTGTAAGCGCCGGACGAGTCGATCTTGAACAGGAAGAACTTGCCGTTGACCAGGTCGCCATTGGAGGCGAACTTGATCGGCTGACCAAGGATCGAGGTCGACTCGCTGGTCTTCTTGATCGCAGCCATCACGTTGGCCCGGCTTGGCGTCTGCCCGGCCTTGCAGACCGATGCGATGGCCTCGTCGATGACGTGGGTAGCGGCGAAGATCGGCGGGCCGAACGTGCCGAAAGATATGTTCTTCGCCTTCGCGGCCGCGACGATCGACTTGTCGGCAGGGATGTAGTTGATATCCGGGCCGAACGAGGAGACGTACGAACCCGCGATCGTGAAGGTGCCCGGCGAGAACAGGCCGTCCGTGCCGAAGATGACCGCCTTCTTGTGCTGCTGGGCGAGGTTGCGGCCGAACTGCTGGGCGTTGGCGGCCACCTGCCACGGCAGGACAACAACCGAGGTCTGCGGCGTGACCTTCGCGACAAGCGAGGAGAAGTCGTTCTGCTTCTGCGGAACGGACTCGTGGTCAACCTTGATCCCGGCCGACTTGAAGATCGGAGTCATGGCGGCGACCAGGCCGGTCGAGTAAGCCTCCTGGTCGTCGACGATCATCAGCGACTTCGGGTGCAGGTTGTCGATGATGTAGTGCGCGTCCTGCGGGCCCTGGACGCTGTCCTTGGACACAACCCTGAAGAATGTCGGGTACTTGCCCGTGGTCAGAGCTGCGGCCGTCGCGGAACCGGAGATGAACGGCAGGCCGGCGCGCGCCATCGTCGGGCCTACCGCCTCGACTTCCTGGCTTCCTGCCGGGCCAACGACCGCCACAATGCTGTTGTCGGAGGTGAACTGCTGGGTGACGGTGGTCGCCTGCGCCGGGTCAAGCTGGGTGTCACCCTGCTTCAGCGTGATCTTGGTCTTGTTCGCCTTGTTGTCCGCGGTCATGGCCAGCTGCGCGAAGTGCAGCTGCTCCTGGCCAAGCACGGCGACCGGGCCGGTGATCGGCCCCTCGAAGCCGATCGTCGCCTTGCACGGCTTGTTGCCGCCGCCGCCCGCGTTGGTGCCGCCGCCGCCGCTGCTTCCGCAGCCGGCCGCCACGAGCACGCCGAGCACCGACGCGACTATTACGATGCGTCCTTTCATGGACGTTGCCTCCAGTTCCCGCAATGCCAGATGTCTCGGGGTCGATGGGTGTCAATCGGGGTTCGGTATCAGTCAGTCCGGTTGAGTCGGGTCAGCTCGCCGCGAGATGCGCCTCTAGCGTGATCTCGGTAGCTGCCAGAGCGCGGGAGACCGTGCAGTTCTTCGCCTGCCTGGCGAGGTCAGCGAAGACTTCGTCGTCAATCCCTGGCACCTCGCCCTCGGTCGTTAGCGCGATCCGCGTGATGTCAAAACCGCCGCCGACCGCTGCGAGCGTGACTTCGGCGGTCGTGCGTAGTTCCAGTGCTGGGTGACCGGCCTCGGTCAGCAGGTTCGCGAGCGACATCGTGAAACAGCCAGCCTCGGCGGCGCCGATCAGCTCCTCAGGATTGGTCGCATGCTGGTCGTTCTCAACTCGAGCGCGAAGCGAGTAGGGCCCGTCGAAGGCACCGCTGCCGAGCGCGATGCGTCCGCTTCCTTGCGGCAACGTTCCGCGCCAGCTTGCCTGAGCACGCCGGACGACGCGGAAACTCAAATTCGCCCCTCCCAGCGCTCGAATTTGTACGGCTGATCAAACCATCTAGCGCACAATCGTGCAAGGGGGACAAATTCGGGATTTGGTCACAGTTGCGAGACGGCCGCCAGGCGCTTGCCCACCTGGTCAGGGCCGGTCCTGCAATATCCCGGCCAGCGTGCTGAGGTTGATGTTGCCGCCGGAGATGACGCACGCGACCTTTCCCTTTCCGGCCCGTCCGGACATAGCGGCGGCAACCGACAACGCACCCGCGCCTTCGGCGATGACCCGGACGCGCTCGGCGAGCAGGCGCAGGGCGTTGGCGACATCGTCGAGCGGGACCGCCAGCGCCTCGTCGACAAGCTGGCTGACCTGCGGCCACATGCTGTCAAGCACCCGGCCGCTCCCCGCGCCGTCGACGAACGACGCTTGGTAGCCGGAGTCCACGGGCCGCCCAGCCTCGACTGCCGCGCTCAGGCCGCAGGCAGTCGCCGGTTCGGCCGTGATGATCTTCGTCTGCGGCCGCAGAGCCTTGACCGCGGAGGCGATCCCAGTAGTGAGGCCGCCGCCTCCGTACGGGATAACGACCGCGTCAACGTCGGGCAGATCCTCGAGGATCTCCAGGCCGATGGTTCCGTTGCCCGCGATCACGGCCGGGTCCTGAACCGGATGCACGAACAGGCCCTCGATCCCGTCCACATGCCCGGTCACGAGGATGTTCCACCAGTCGTCGTATGGAAGCTTGCGGACCTGACCGCCGAGACGCTCGATCGCGGCCAGCTTCGCCTGGGGCGCCTGATCAGGAACCACGATCGTGGCTGGCACGCCGACCGCGCGCGCCGCCCATGCGACGCCTTGCGCCATGTTGCCCGCGCTGGCGGTGACCAGGCCTTTCGCATACTCATCAGGGGATGCCAGAGCCACCGCATTGGTCGCGCCGCGGATCTTGAACGAGTTGACCGGCTGCAGGTTCTCGAGCTTGACGTAGATCTCTGCCGGAGCGTCCGCCGAGTAGAGCCGCACGAGCGGCGTCCTGATCGCCGCGCCCTCGATCCGCCTCCGCGCCGCCTCGATCGTACTCAGGTCGATCACGTCATTACCCTTTCGATCGCGGTCTTCTCGTCATCGGTAAGCGGGCATTCCAGCGCCTCGACGACCGGCTTCAGATGCTCGGGACGCCCTGGGCCTGTCACGATCTGCGTGACCCGGTCATCGGCAAGCAGCCAGGAGAGGGCGAGGCCGGCCATCGAGGTTCCGCGGTGATCGGCGAGCTGGCCAAGGTGGTCGAGTCCGTCGAACGTCTTGTTATCAAGGAAGCCTTGATATGGCCCGGGCCGCTGGGTCATCCGCGAGCCAGCCGGGAAACGTTCCCCGCGCCGGTATTTGCCGGTCAGCCACCCACCGGCTAGCGGACTGAACGCCAGGTAGGCGACGTCGCGGCGTGCGCATAGCGGGAGGAGTTCACGCTCGTCCTGCCGCGTGAGCAGCGAGTAGCTGTTCTGGATGGCCTGCGGGCTGGCGATCGCGAGCGCGTCAGCGAGCTGGCCGGCGTTGAAATTGCTGACGCCGTAGCCGCGGATCTTGCCGTCGGCCCACGCGGCTTCGTAAGCGGCGAGGGTGTCGGCCAGCGGCACGTCGGGGTCGAAGTCGTGCGCCAGGTACAGGTCGACCTGGTCGATGCCGAGGCGGTCGAGGCTCTCGGTCAGCTGCCTGGCGATGCGCTCAGGGGCCAGGCCGTGATCCGCGCCGGATGTCATGGGGTTGAACGTCTTCGTGGTGAGCAGCGGACGGACGCCGCGTGACCTGATCCACTGGCCGATCGCACGCTCGCTGCGCCCGCCGCCGTAGGCATCGGCGGTGTCAAAATGCCTGATGCCGAGTTCCCATGCGGCATCCATCAGCTCGAGCGCCTGATCGGTTGTCAGGCCCTGGTCGAAGAACTCAGGAGCGGAGCCCACACCACCGAAGTTGCCGCAGCCGAGTGCGATCCGCGGGATCGCCAGCGCGGACCCACCCGAGTCCCCAGAAGCCGCCGAGCGGCCGAGATCGGCCGAGCCCGCCGAGCCACCGACCGGCCGCCTCGCTGCTAGCGCAGCGCTGACGCGGCCTGATGGCGGGGGGCTGGACATCCGCACAAGTTAATCACTCGCCCCTAGCGAACAACAGCCCGCATGCTCCCGCATCGTGGGCGCCTTGCTGCTGCACTGACGACAGCGCGGCGCCCACGTCGCTCTCGGAACTGGGCGCAGCGACCCGGCGGAATGCTGCGTCCTATGCTGGGCGCGATGCGGGTAGTGACGTGGAACGTGAACTCGGTCAAGCAGCGGGTGCCCCGGCTGCTGCCGTGGCTCGATCAGCGGCGTCCGGACATCGTCTGCCTGCAGGAAACCAAGCTTCCCGACGACGCGTTCGCCGAACTGCTCGGTGACGACCTTCGCGCCAGGGATTATGAGTTCGCCTCGAACGGCGAGGCGCGGTGGAACGGCGTCGCGATCATGTCCAAGGTCGGCCTCGACGACGTCGCGGCCGGCCTAGAGGGCGAACCTGGCTTCCCCAAGCCCGAGTCTCGGGCCATAGCCGCTACCTGCGGGGGCATCCGGGTGCGCTCGGTCTACGTGCCGAACGGCCGGGTCCCGGACTCTGAGCATTACGAGTACAAACTCTCGTGGCTGACCGCGCTGCGAGAAGCGGTTGAGGCCGATCCGGACAGCGCCATGACCTGCGGCGACATGAACATCGCTCCCACAGACAACGACGTGTTCGACCCCGACGCGTACATCGGCCAGACCCATGTCACGCCGCCGGAACGAGAGGCGCTGACCCGCCTTGAGGCGGCTGGGCTGCACGACCTGTTCAGGGAGCGCTGGCCTGACGAGCGCGTGTTTACCTATTGGGACTACCGCGCGGGAATGTTCCAGAAGAACCTAGGCATGCGGATCGACCTCGCCCTTGGCACCGGCCCGGTGGCGAAGCGTGTCCAGGCCGTGTGGGTCGACCGGCACGCGCGGAAAGGCGCCGGTGCCAGCGACCATGCGCCGCTGATCATCGACCTGGACGAGGCGCCCAACGGCGACATCGGACCGGTCATCCCGCCCCCTTCTGCGCCCCCGCACAAGCGAGGCTCGTTCCGCCTCCCGCAGGCCCCGCCCGCATGACGGCTGGCAGTAGGTAATTGTCTGCCGAGATCCGGGTGCTGGTCGTCGACAACTACGACTCGTTCACCTATAACCTTGTGCAGTCGCTGGCGGGAATGCCGGGCGTGCGCCCGGCAGTGGTGCCCAACGACGATCCCAGCTGGCGCGACGCGGAACTCGACAAGTTCGACTGTGTGGTGATCTCGCCTGGGCCCGGGCGCCCAGAACGTGCAGCCGATTTCGGCATCTGCCGGGCGATCATCGAGGCAACTCAGGTGCCGCTGCTCGGCGTATGCCTGGGACATGAGGGCATCTGTTATACGTTCGGCGGGACAGTCGCGGCCGCCCCCGAACCCCGACACGGCTTGACCTCTCTGGTTCAGCACAATGGCGACGTCCTGTTCGCCGGGATTCCGTCGACATTCCATGCCGTCCGCTACCACTCGCTGATGGCGGGCACGATCCCAGGCGTCCTCCAGGTGATCGCGACCGCGGATGACGGCGTGCCGATGGGACTCCGTCACTGCTCGCGTCCGATCTGGGGCGTGCAGTTCCACCCCGAATCGGTCGGCACCGAGCACGGCGAGCGGCTGCTGAGCAATTTCATCGCCATCGCCGCGGAAGCTATGACGGCCAGGCCCGCTCCACTCCGGCAGGCCCCGTCCGTGCCTCCCTCATCGCCGGATGCTCGAAGCAGCGGAACCGACCCCACCGCCTCGCCAGCGCACTCCGCTGCCCCCGTGCGCACTGGCCAACGAGCCCCGGCAGCCTCGACCGAGGGTGCGAGCGACCTCAAGGTGCTGGCGCGGCGAGTCGTTTGCAGGGTCAATGCAGAGCAAGTTTTCGAAAAGCTGTACCGGAAATCAGAGCACAGCTTCTGGCTCGACAGCGGCTTGCGGCACGGCGACGCCGTGCGATTCTCGTTCATGGGCGACGCGTCCGGGCCACTCGCACGAACCGTCTCGGCCGACGTGCGATCCGGCCGCGTCACGGTGACCGGGCCGACCGGAAGCAGTTCGCACCGAGGTTCGTTCTTCGACTGGATCCGTGCCGACCTCTGCGCGCACCGGGCGGTGATCCCGCCACTCCCGTTCGACTTCACGCTCGGCTGGGTCGGCTACCTGGGCTATGAGCTCAAGGCCCAGAGCGGCGGTGACGACAAGCACAATTCGCCGCACCCAGACACCTCGATGATCTTCGCCGACCGCGCGATCTGCTTCGACCATCAGACTGAAGACGTTTACCTGCTGGCGCTATACCGTGAGGAACGTCAGGCGACAGCGTGGCTGGACAGTACAGAGGAAACCCTCGCGGCTATGGACCCGGACGAATCCCAACAGCAGCCGCCGCCCAGGCCAGCCGTCGCTAACCTCGGGCCGATTCGCCTGCGGCACGGGCGCGACACGTACCTCGACATGATCAGGTTGTGCCAGCGCGCGATCAGGGACGGCGAGAGCTATGAGATCTGCCTGACCAACATGATCGAGGTACCGGGCACGCTGGATCCGTGGCATGCCTACCGCGCCCTGCGCCGCGAGCATCCGGTGCCGTACGGCTCGTTCCTGCGGTTCGGCGACATGTACGTGCTGAGCCTGTCGCCAGAACGCTTCCTGAAGGTCAGCGCGAGCGGCGCGGCCGAATCAAGGCCGATCAAGGGAACCAGACCGCGCGGCCGATCGGGAACCGAAGACAACAAGCTCCGGACCGAGCTGGCCGAGAGCCAGAAGGACCGCGCCGAGAATCTCATGATCGTCGACCTGATGCGCAATGACCTCGGGATCAACGCCGTCCCAGGCTCGGTGAAAGCAGATCCGATCTTCGAGGTCGAGACCTTCAGCACGGTCCATCAACTCGTCAGCACCGTCCGGGCTCAGCTACGACCAGGCGTGGACGCGGTGACCTGCGTGCAAGGCGCTTTTCCCGGCGGATCGATGACCGGAGCTCCAAAAGTGCGCACCATGCAGATCCTCGACCAACTCGAGGCCGGGCCCCGTGGCGTCTACTCCGGTGCCATTGGCTATTTCGCGCTAAACAGCTCCGCGGACCTCGCCATGACGATCAGGACTCTGGTCGTAACGCCGGACAATGTCAGCTGCGGCGTGGGAGGCGCGATCACCGCCCTGTCCGATCCGGCCGCCGAGTATGAGGAGACCGCGGTCAAAGCAACCGCCTTGCTGTCGCTGATTGGCCAGGAGTTCCCCGAGAGGATGCACCGATAATGATCATCGACTGGCATCAGAGTGGCGGCGCAGACATGACCATGCCATCCGCTCACCAGTCTCATACATGTCCAGGGCGAGCCTCAACCGTCGGGACATGGGCTGAATCGGTTACGGCACGGAGGCACGGAGGCTGGCTCAGCTGCCTCCCCAGGTGTCCGCGTGCAGGGCGATGTGGTCAAGGCAGCCGGGCTTGGGCGTTGGGATCAGCGTGGTCGCCGGGCACGGTCTGAGGGTCATCGGCGGTCGCGGGGCCTGGGTGAAATCGAAGTCGTCGTAGAGGTTGCCGAGGATCTTTACGTTCTCACGGACGTCCGGCCGCGGGTCGGGGCGACCGTCGGTTTTCGGGTTCAGCCGGGCGCCGTGCATGAAGTCATCCTCGATGAACTTCAGGTACGCGTCGCTCGAGAGGATCTGGTGGTCGATGTGGCCGCGCTTGGCGTACGGGCTGATCACCAGGGCGGGCACCCGGAAGCCGTAACCCTGGCTATCCACGCGTGGCGGCCGTACGTGGTCGTAGAAGCCGCCCCAGTCATCCCAGGTGACGAAGATCGCGCAGGACTTCCAGTCCGGGCTCCGCATGATCGCGTTGATGATCTTGGTCACATATGCCTGACCTGTGCTGACCAGCGCCGGGCCGTGCTCGCTGTTCCGGAAGTCCGGCGCAATCCACGAAACCTTCGGCAGCGTGCCAGCATTGGCCTGCTGGTAGAACGTCTTCAGTGTGCGGATGCTGTTCAGCTGGCCGTCCTCGTGCACGTCGGTGAACCCCGGCAGGGGATTGAAATGCACGGAGGTCCCCTTGGGGTTGCCGAGCGAGACGGTGACGGCGCCGTGATCGAGGTAGTAGCCCCAGGACACGTGGTGCTTGTGCAGCAGCCAGGTGATGTCGGTCCATGCGAACGGCGTCTGCCGGTCAGGTAGTCGCTCGGGCGGCATGTCGGTGCTGTGACAGCTCATCGGATCGCCGGTGCGGGTGCAGTTGGCCGACCACGCGGAGACCTCATACAGGTGGGATGGCAGGCTCCATGACCCTGGCGCTTCGAACATGTGGTCCTGCAGGACGAAGTTCTTGGCGTACGCCCAGTAGTTCGGGATGTCGCTGCCGACGTGGTAGCCCATCACATCTGGGTGGCATTTCGACGGCTTGGGGTGGCATAGCGATTGCTGGGCTTCGGCGACGAAGCCATCCATCTTTCCGCCGTCGTAATCGCCCTTGAACGGCGTCTCGCCGTGCGGGTTGTTCCCGTTGCTGTCGCGGTGGTCCGCCCACGGCACGCGGCAGCGGCCGTGGCGCGGATCGGGCAGGCAAACACCGGAGGGAATGCCGTCGGCGCCTGGGTAGGTCCCGAAGTAATTATCGAAGGACCTGTTTTCCTGGGTGATTACGATGATGTGCTTGATCTTGTGAATGCCAAGCTCGGCGTTGGCTGGGGGCACAGGCTCGGAGAAGTCCTGAGGCATTCGCGCGCCCAGGCTGATGCCTATGGCGAGGCCGACAACGACGGCCACCGAAACTGCCACAAAGCGCGAACTCATCACATGCTCCGGACCGGTCGCCCAGGCAAGCCAGACGCCGCCCGCCTCGACCATAGCCGACCTTCCGGGCGGCGCGCCGAACAGCCACCGGCCACGACCCGCGTCGATCGCCCGGTCTTGCCTGCAGGTGTCGCTGCGCGTTGACCTGCCAAGTCCGGGCCCTGGTTCCTTGCACCATGTTGCCGCCGCTCGGCAGCGGACGCAAGCCTCAGGTCATTCGATATCGGGAAAGATGCAGTTATGCCTCACTGAACGCAGCAGCCCCGGATCCGATCACCAAGCTTCTTGGCCGCGGAGAAGAAGGGCCAGCTACGAGACTCGGCGCTGTTCCGGATCCCGGTGCTGGCTTCCCCGTTTTAGTGGTGGTATCACGCCTCCTGATCCGAGGGGAGACATCCTTTCGCTCCTGGCTGTCGTTCCTAATAATCAGACCAGGATGTGAGCGTCGATTGCCCGTCGCCGTTCGATGCGACGGTGAAGGTCAGGATGTCAACAGGCAGTTCCAGCGGAGAACGGGATGAACACTGACAGGGCGTCTCGGCTTGCCTGGTCGCTGACAGGTGCGGTGCTCGCGATGCTCGCAGCTGCATCGGTAATAGCCGCGATCAATTCGGACTTGATCGCCAACGACGTGCCGCCAGGGATTCTTCTGGTCGCCGCGTGCGCGGTTATTGGCACGCTGGCTATCTCCCGGCAGCCCCGCAACCTCGTCGGATGGCTGTTCCTGGCCGTCTCCGTGGTCTCCGTGCTGCAGGACGTGAGCATCGAGCTGGCCATATTCTTGTACCGGCACGCTGGCCCGCAGGCGGCCTACCAGTGGCTTGCCTGGCTGAGCGATCGGGAATGGATCTTGATCATCGGGCCGCTGTTCGTGCTCCTGCCACTGCTGTTCCCCGATGGCCGCCCCCCATCCCGCCGGTGGCGCGGGGTCGGGTGGCTTGCCGTCTCCCTGATCTTCTTCCACGCTGTAGCGCTCGCCATCGCGCCTGGCCGACTCCAGACGGTGCCGGCGCAGAACCCCGCAGGCATCGATGCCATCAGCTCGTTCGCCAGTCCGCTTCCTACATCCCTCAACCTCGCCACCATCGCGGTGGCGTTTCTGTGCGTCTCCTCGCTTTTCTTCAGGTACCGCCGAGCCGGCGGTGACGAGCGGCAGCAGGTCAAGTGGTTCGGCCTCGGGGCGTTTCTCGCGTTGACGGGCTTGCTGGGAGCGTGGATCGCGCAAGCCCTGGGCGCGCAGGTGCTCTCGGTGGCGCTCGGCGCGATCGGAATCCTGGCCGTACCAGTCGGTGCTGCGATCGGGATCTTGCGGTTCCGGCTGTTCGACATCGACGTCGTGATCTCCAAGGCGATCGTGTACGGGTCGCTTGCGGTGCTCATCTCCGCGGTCTACGCCGGGCTCGTCGCAGGCGTTGGCCAATTCGCCGGAACGCTCGGCACTCCCGCGCTGTCGGCGGTCGCCGCGGCGATCGTGGCCTTGGCGTTCCAGCCGGCTCGCCGCTGGCTGCAGCACGTTGCGAACCGGCTGGTCTATGGCCAGCGGGCTACCCCGTATGAGGTGTTGTCGGAGTTTGCCGATCGGGCCGCCCACGCCTATTCCGTCGACGACGCCCTGCCGTATATGGCGCAGATCGTCGCTACCGGGATCGGTGCCGCGCGGGCGGAAGTCTGGCTGCGCGTCGGGACAGAACTGCGCCGCGCCGCCTGCTGGCCCGCCGACAACCCCGCAGCGTCGGGCTCGGTGCCAATGGCGTCGGACGAGTTGCCTCGGTTCGCCGCAGGCGAGTCGATCTTCCCGGTGATCCACCAAGGGGACCTGCTGGGGGCCATCGTCGTGAAGCCCCCCGCCAGCGATCCGATCACCGCTGACAAGGAGAAGCTCATCGCGAACCTCGCCGCGCAGGCCGGCCTGGCGTTGCGCAACGTGCGGCTGCTGGAGGACATCCGTGCCTCGCGACAGCGCATCATCACAGCACATGATGCCGCCGCGCGGCGGCTGGAACGCGACATCCACGACGGCGCCCAGCAGCAACTCGTCGCCCTGGCGATCAAGACCAGGCTCGCCGACGAACTGGTGGGGAAGGACGACGCTGAAGTGCACCAGATGCTCGCCCAGATCATGACCGATCTGCACGACACGCTACGCGACCTGCGGGACCTGGCGCGCGGCATCTATCCGCCGCTGCTCGCCGATGCCGGCCTGGTCAGCGCACTGCGCGCTCAGGCGACAAAGTCGGCCCTGCCGGTCGTCATCGATGCCGACGGAGTCAGCCGCTACCCACATGAAGCTGAGACCGCCGTCTACTTCTGCGCTCTCGAAGCCCTGCAGAACACCGCCAAGTACGCGAGTGCAACCCTCGTTACCATCCGGCTGTCCGATTCAGACGGCGCGCTCGCGATCTCCGTCGCCGACGACGGGGTTGGATTCGACCCCTCCACCACCAGCCACGGCACCGGGATCCAGGGTATGAGCGACCGCCTCGCCGCCCTCGGCGGCCAGCTTCGCGTCACCTCAGCCCCCGGCACCGGAACACGCATAGAAGGACTCGTACCCGTGGCCAACAGCAACTCGACGACAGCACAGTGAACCGTTGGCCGGCGCCCACTGGTCGTAGTGCCGGATCATGTAGCGAGACGGGAACGCTAGGCGTTCGGATAGCTTTCATGCGCGCTGGCGGCCCGCTACGGTGGCGTTGTGCGCCGAACTGCCGAATCTGCGGATCGGGCGCTGGTGATGGTGTACGGCCGTCCCGACGCCTACTACGTCACAACGTCGGCTCGGTCGACCTCAGGACTTTGGCTGGAGTCGGGCACGGTAGTGGTGGTCCCGGCTGATTCGGACGACGAGGTCCTGGCGGAGGCGGTGTCGCGGGCCGTGCGCCGTCCTGCGGACGTGATTCCGCATCCTGATCGCAAGGAGTGGCCTGCCCGGCACAAGCAAGCTCTCACCCCGATCCTGCGGCAAGCTCACGTGCGCAGCTGGCGCGCCTTCGTGGCGCCAGCCAGGCTGGTGTCGATCGTGCGTGAGGGTGCCACTTGCACCGTCACCCCGAATCGGCGAAACGCACGCCGCCGTGACGTATTCGAACAGATGACCGAGCTAGCCGCCGAACTTCCTGACCTCACCGTCGCGTCGCTTGCCCGTGCACTCAGAGCTGCGCTAACGGCTGCCGAGTAGAGCGAGCGGCCGTCAAGTATTGATTCGACATGGGTCTGACCAGGAAGTCGCGACCAGCATCAGCCCCAAATCTCGACGGGGAAGTCGACGAGTTCACGCATCGCCGACGCGGGCTGCCACTGATACCGGTGGCCGTCCACCAGCCGCCACTGCACTCCACGCTCAACAAAGGAGCGCAGGGAATGCTCCACGAGAATGTGGGCCGCGGTCCGGCCTGGACACAGGTGCGGTCCGCCGCCGAACGTGAACAGGACGCGCTGGTTCCGATCCCAGCGGAACCGCCACGGATCGGCGAATACGTCGGGGTCGAAGCCGGGGCTGCCCCATAGCATCGCGATCGCCGTCCCGGCCGGGAGCAGCACGCCATCGTGCACCACTTCGGCCAGCGTGTACCGATGGGTGAGCAGGAGCGGCGGCGCGATCCGCAGCGCCTCACCGAACGCAATGGGCACCAGGCCCGGATCCCGCAGCATGTCGTCGTACCGGCCCGCGGCAAGCAGCACGTATAGCGCGTTGGACACCGCGACACCGACCGTGTGGAACCCGTCGAACAGGTTGGCTGCGACGTACGAGCCGAGGCTTTCCGGTTTGCGATCAACGTCTATGAGGGCCAGGTCGGCAGCCAATTCCTCGATGAACGAGTTCCCGCCGGCGGCGAGGCCGCGATCGACGCAGTGAGTCACGATCTCGACGTAACGATCAGCGGCTCGGTCGATGATCGCCGAATCGCCCGGGCTCCGCTGCAAACCGAAGATCAGGTCCAGCTCGCGCATCAGCTCCACGACCTGGGCGGACTCTTCCGCGGTAAGCCCGATCACGCCGCCCCAGAATCGCGCCACGAATGGCCGGGCCACCTCCGCGCCGAAGTCGACTTCGCTCCGGCCCGTCAAACCGTCCAGCAGCGACGAGGTGATCTCCGCAGCGAGCGGCTCCATGCGCTGGAGGTTGTGACGCAGGATCTGCCTGCTCAGCATCCGGCGCGTGAGCTTATGCAGGGGCGGGTTGTGCGTGAACGCCTGGTCGGCGAGCATCTTGAAGAACGCACGATCAACCCCGCCCGGCTCATCGCTGGGCGAGCCGTTGTCGCCGGTTTCCCGCCTGGTCGACTGACCCGTGAGCACCTCGATCGGCATGTTGCCGACCTCGCGGTTGACCGAGAGCTCTTTGACGTCGTGATGGCGGAACGCGACGACAACCTCAGGCGACACCCGCAGCAGGCCCAGCTCAGGCGTCTGCATCAGCTTGCGGCCGGTCTCGATGAGATCCAGGTGCCAGCCGTCCTCGACGTGCGCAAAGAAGTCAGGAAGATCGATTACGCCGCGAAGAACTTCAGTCATTTGAAGGCGACCGCGTTGGCCGGGGAGCTGACGCCGCCCGGAACGTTCAGCGGTGCGCTCGCGAGGAACATTGTGTAGCGACCGTCGCCGCGGCAGTCGTCGACCAGGTCCGCGAGCCACCACAACTCGCCCAGGGCCATGCCGAACAGTCCGATCAGCGAGTGGTGCAGGAAGCCGAACGGCTGCGCCTTCCCGCTCCAGTTCGGTGGCCAGACCTCGACCGAGGGGCTATCCGACACGATCGCCGAGACGTGCAGGTCCCATAGGTACTCGGCCATCTCCTCGGTGTGCTCGACGCCCGAAGCCGTCAGCACCCTCTCGTCCGCCATCGCCTTACGCGCGGATTCAGGCTGGCCGGCATACCAGCGGTCAAAGCCGGTGTAGAGCACCAGGATGTCGCCAGGCCCGAACTCCACTCCGGCCGCCCGACGGCACTCGTCGAGCTGCCCGGCCGTGACGCCGATCGCTTCACCGGGCGAGGCGCCAACGAACCGCTCGACGTCGAGCATGACGCCGCGGCCGGCAATCCCGTGCGCGACCAAGTGCCCGACGGTGTTGCGGTGCGACTCCCTGATCTGCGGCACCGTGACGCCGTTGTAGAAGTTCCCCGGCGAAGCCGGGACGTGCGCCAGCGAATCCCACTGGCTCCCGGCCTGCGGGTTGAACGAGTCGAGTTCGTCGTCGAAGCCGGTATCGCCTGCCTCGGGGATCAGCCGGTGCGTCGTCGCGTTCCGCCCGTACATCGGCGGGCTGTACCGGTCGATCGGCGCGTTCAGGTTGAACATCCGGCCGGCCCGGATCTCGCGGGCGGCCGCGGCGACACGCTCGGGAGTCTGGAGATTGATCAGGCCGACGTTGTCCTCGGGCCCGAACAGGTGCCACGCCGAACGGCCGCGCCCGCCAGGCGCTTCAGGCAGCTCGGAGTATGACGGAAGCCGATGCGGGGTCGCGTCAGTGCTCATGTCAATCCTGCGCGGCCACGGACGTACCCGCCGACGCGGAGGTGCCCGCCGACGCGGTCAGGTCAAGGTGAGACTTCTTGTCCGTCACGGCCTCGGCCGCGAAATGGCACGCGACCGGGTGACCGTTGCCCCGCTCGATCAGCGCCGGCGTCTCCACCCGGCAGATGTCCTGGGCAAGCCAGCAACGCGGGTGGAACCGGCAGCCGCTCGGCGGGTCGAGCGCGCTCGGCACCTCGCCCCCGAGGACGATCTGTTGCTTGCGGCGCTCTGCCTCCGGGTCGGGTACCGGCGCGGCCGACAGCAGAGCCTTCGTATACGGGTGCGCCGGCCTGGCGAGCACCTCCTCGGCGTCGCCGATCTCGACGATCTGGCCCAGGTACATGACGCCGACCTGGCCGGCGAGGTAGCGGACCACGGACAGGTTGTGGCTAATAAATACGAAGGCCAGCCGGTACTCCTGCTGCAGGCCCTGCAGCAGGTTGATGATGTCGGCCTGCACGCTCACGTCGAGCGCGGACAGCGGCTCGTCGAGCACGAGCATCTCGGGATCCACGGATAGCGCCCTGGCGATCCCGATCCGCTGGCGCTGGCCGCCAGAGAACTCGTGCGGGTACGCGTCCGCCCGCCGCGGGTCGAGCTGCACCGTCCGCATCAGCTCGGGGACGCGGGCCAGCGCCTCCTTCTGGTTCACGCCCTGCACGATCATCGGCTCGGCGATCGTGTGCCTGATGCGCCGCCGCGGGTGGAGCGAGGAGTACGGGTCCTGGAACACCATCTGCAGTTCCTTGCGGAGCTCGCGCATCTGCTTGTGACTCTTCGCGGTCAGGTCCTCGCCTTTGTAGACGATCTCTCCGCTGGTCGGTTCGATCAGCCGGAGGATGCAACGCGCGGTCGTTGATTTTCCGCAACCGGACTCCCCGACCAGTCCCAGCACTTGACCCGGTGCCAAGTCAAACGAGACGTCATCGACAGCCCGCAGTACGCGTTTGCCGAAATCGCCGGCCTTCGATTTGAGCGTGAACTCCTTGATCAGGTTCCTCACGGACAGCAGCGGAGACGTGGTCGCCTGGCCGGCGCCGGCCGCTTCATCGACAGCCCCTTCGTCGACAGCCACATCCTCGACCGGGGTGTCTGGCATGGCCTCCGAGGTCGTCATTGCTTCCCCCGAGCCGTTGGTGCCGCGGACTTGAGCTCACTGGCACGGCGCGTCCCGGGCGGCGAGCCCGGCGGGGCTGCGACGATGCACGCCACGCGCTCGGTTCCCATCCCCTCGAGCTGCGGATCGATCTCCTTGCAATCCTCGATGACGTCGATGCACCGCGGCGCGAACGCGCAGCCGCGAGGGGCGGGCCGCAGCACAGCGGGAGTACCCGGGATCCCCGAGATACGCAGGTTGGTCTCGTCAGGACGTGGGATGCACGCCAGCAGTGCCTTTGTATAGGGGTGCCGCGGATCGGCGAACAGGTCGCCAGTCGTCCGCTCCTCCACGATGCGGCCCGCGTACATGACCGCCACCCGGTCGACCATGCCGGCGATCACGCCCAGGTCGTGGGTGATGAGCACGAGCGCCATGTCCCGCTCCTCGGCGAGCCGCTCCAGCAGCCGCAGGATCTGGGCCTGGATCGTGACGTCGAGCGCGGTCGTGGGCTCGTCGGCGATGAGCAGAGCGGGGTTGTTGGCGATGGCGATCGCGATCATCACCCGCTGGCGCATCCCGCCTGACAGCTCGAAGGGGTAGGAACTGATGCGCTCCTTCGGCGACGGAATCGCGACCGAGGCGAGCAGGTCGATCGCGGCTCCCGCGACTGCCTTGCGGGACATCCTCGGGTTGTGGATCTTGATGGCCTCGCCGACCTGGCGCCCGACGGTGAAAACCGGGTTCAGCGACGTCATCGGGTCCTGGAAGATCATCCCCACCTCGGCGCCGCGGATCTTGCGCAGCTCGCGGTTGCCGAGCCCGACCAGCTCGGTGCCCTTGAGCTTGACCGATCCGCCGAGGCGCGCGTTCTTCGGGAGCAGCGAGGTCACCGAGAGCATGCTCAGGCTCTTGCCGGCCCCCGACTCTCCGACGATGCCGAGGCTCTCTCCGCGCCGTAGCGCCAGGTCGATCCCCCGCACGGCCGTCAGGGCGTTCGGCCCCGACCCAATCGACACGGTCAGGCCGCTGATCTCCAGGAGCGGAGTATCCGGGGCGCTCACCACGAGCTCTCCGTCGTACGCACGTCGAACAGGTCCCGCAGGCCGTCGCCGATGAAGGAGAAGGCAAGCACCACCGTCAGTATCGCGACGCCCGGTCCGAGCGCCACCCACCACTGGTAGAAGAAGCCGGTCGCGTCATTGATCATCAAGCCCCACTCCGGCGTGGGCGGGGTCGGGCCGAGACCAATGAAGCTCAGGCCCGACGCCAGGAGCACGACCTGGCCGAGGTCGAGCGTGGCGTTGATCAGCAGCGGCGTGAACGCCAACGGAAGGATGTGAATGCGGAACAGCCGCCACCGGCTGACGCCCGAGGCGACGGCGGCCTCGACGTGCGGCCATTCCTTCACCGACATGATCTGCGCGCGCAGCAACCGGGCGTAGATCGGCCACCAGACCAGGACGAGGGCGATCCCGATGTGGAACAGCCCGGGACCGAGCGACGCCGTCATGACCATCGCCAGCAGGATCGGCGGGAAGGCGAGCGTCAGGTCGACCAATCGCATGATGACCGCGTCGATCCAGCCGCCGAAGAAGCCGGCGAGCCCGCCGAGCACGGTCCCGATGATCACGCCGCCGGCGACGACGGCGAACGCAAGCGGCAGCGAGTCCCGCGCCCCGTAGAGAGTCCGGGTCAGGACATCGCGCCCCAGTTCGTCGGTGCCGAGCAGATGCGCGCCGCTCGGTGCCGCGAGCGCCGCGCCCGACGGCGCGGTCGGGTTGAAGGGTGACCACCAACCGATCGTGAGCGCGATGATGATCCAGCCCCCGGCGACGATCAGGCCGATGATGACCGGCGTGGTCAGCCAGCCGGATCGGCCACGCCACGCATAAGCCCGCGACGCCGGGACCTCGGGCACGTCGGGGAGGAGAATGTCGGCGGCGCTCATGCGACTCGGATCTGCGGGTCGGCGAACGCGTAGCCGATATCGGTCAGCAGGCTCGCGACCAGGAACGCGATGCCGCCGACGATGACCACGCCCATGATCGCGGGATAGTCGAGGGACTCGGCTGCGGTGACGGCGTAGGAGCCGATGCCGCCCCACTGGAAGATGTCCTCGACGAGGACGTCACCGCTGAGCAGGTAGGCGACGGAGAAACCGATGATCGTCAACGCCGGCAGCAGGGCATTGCGCAGTGCATGAACCAGGACGACAGCGCTCTCGCGGGCGCCCTTCGCCCGCGCCGTCCGCACGAAGTCCTGATTCAGCACGTCGAGCATGCTCGCGCGGACGATCCGCGCGATGCTTCCCATGACGCCCCAGCCGAGGATGAACGCTGGCAGGATCAGGTGCTCGATCGCCTGCCAGCACAGCTGCCAGTTCCCCGCGATGAGCGTGTCGAGAACGTAAAAGCCGGTGTATCTGTGCGGCGCGTACACCTGCGGGTACAGCTGCCCGGGCCCGGGCAGCAGGTGCAGCCTGGTGGACAGGATGAGCAGCAGCACCAGGCCGGACCAGTACTGCGGCGTCGACGAGCCCACCAGCGTGAAGAGCCGGCCGAGGGTGTCGGTGAACTTGTTCTGGCGCACGGCCGCGAGCACGCCGATCCCGATGCCGCCGATCACCGCGATCACGATCGAGGCGAAAACAAGCTCGAGGGTGAACGGCAGCCGCAATGCGATGTCGCTCGAGACCGGGCCCTTCGTGACGAAGGAGGTGCCCATGTCGCCGTGCAGCAGGTTCACGATGTACCTGCCGAACTGCTGCAGGATGGTGCCGTTCAGCCCCCAGTGCTCCTCGGCGGCAGCGACGACCTGCTTGTCGCCGAGCGAGCGCGGGTTCAAGACGGTGGCGAGCGGGTTGGCGGGGATGAGCCGGGTGATCAGGAAGGTCACCGTCACGACGCCGAGCAGCAGCGGGGGGATGACCAGCACCCTGCGCGTGATGTACTTCAGCACGGTGTCGTGACCTCCTCCCGCTCTGCAGCTCCCGCCCAGAATGTCATCAACTGAGCGGGAATGGGTTCGCCTTGGCCCACTCGCGTGCTTCGGTCGAGGCGACCCAGCTGATCGCGTTCGACAGCAACGTGCGGAAGCTCGCGTTCGCGTATGCGGCTGGTCCGTGCCCGGGTTGCAGATATGCGATCGGGCTCTGCCCAGCTGTCTTGACCCACCCCACGAGTCCGGTTCCAACTGGATGTGACCATCCGTCCGATGAATACATATGGCCTGTGATCGCCAGCTGCCCGGAGAAAAACGCGCTGGAGTCCATCGGGTAATTGGTCCGCAAGATCGGATGGATGATCTCGGTGAGGACGGGGTTCAGGTACACCTCGTCCACGATGTCGAATCCCTCGCCCAGCCCCGCGCAGATCGGATGGCCGGGATCGAGTACGGAGATGCGGTGCTCGACCTCCCTTGTGTAGCCGGACGAGGGGTACTGCTTGCCGGCGAGCTCGCCTGGCATGTAGTGCCAGCGGCCGCCGACGATCCGCGGCCAGAGTGACCAGGCCGGCCAGGCAGACATCGCATGGTGCAGGAACACGATGCCCTGACCGGCCTCGAGCATCTCGACGATGCCCGAGGCATAGTCGGGCGGCGGCGTCTCGAACCGAGGCGGATCGGGCTTGCGGAACTCGATCCCCTGCATGTCGTAGCAGACGATCGAGTCCCACAACCCGGCCCGGTCCCCTCGGAAAACATCGCGTGCGGCCGGCGGCTGCACGTGCTCCCAGCTAATGCCATCCAGCGCCCGGAATACGTCCAGGAAGGGCTCCATTTCGAACGGGTGCCCGCCCGTGACAACGAGAACTCGCAGGTCTGGATTGGCCACTCTGTGCTCCTAGCGGTTACGTCCTCCCAACGGGAAGGGTTCCTAGCGGGACAGCTCCCAGAGCTTCAGGTTGCAGCAGCCGCTGTAACCGATGCCCTTGATGCCGGTCTGGTAGCCCATGACGATGTTCGGACTGAACAAGGGCATGGCGACCGGGTTGGCGACCATCTGCTGCCCTGCCAGGTTGAAGAAGTGGGTGGCCTCTGCTTGAGAGTTCGCCGCCAGGGCGCGCTCGTACCACTTCTGCTCGATCGGGTCGACAACCGGCGGGGACGACGCGGTCGCGGAGGAGAGAGCGCCCATGGTGCCGCCCTCCACGAGGCCGAAGAACCCGACGAACTGCACGCCAGAGCCGTAGTAGTCAGGCGCCCAGTACAGGAGCTCGAACGGCAGCTTGTGGCCGCCCCAGGCGGTCGTGTTCACCGCGAATGTAGCGGGGTTCAGCGACAGGTTGATGTTGGCCTTCTTGAGCTGTGTCTGAAGCAGCTGCGCGAGGACGCCAAGGTCGACACCGTAGGCGTTGATCTCTGGGTAGCTGAGCGTCAGCTTGTAGCCGTTCGGATAACCGGCCTCCTTCAGCAGTTTTTTCGCAAGCGCCACGTTCGTCGTCGGCAGCGGGAGCCCGGCGGACCCTGGGAAGCCGTTCGGAATCGGCGATGCCTGAAGCTTGCTGTCCCCCTTCATGAGGACGGACTCGAGCTGCTTGTAGTCGATGGCCGCGAGGATCGCCTTGCGTACCTTGAGCGTCATCGGGCCCTGCACGTACTGGTTCTTGGGCTCAGAACTCATGCCGATCCAGAGCACGTTGAACGACGGGATCGTCTTGATGGTGATGTCGGACTGGCCCTGCAGGCTCGCCGCCGTGACCGGGTTGAGCTGCATGGCGATGTTCGCTTCGCCGCTCTGCAGCAGCTGAGCCTGGCTGGCTGCCGTCTCCGTTTGCTTGAAGACGATCCTGGTGAAGAACGGCTTGGGCCCCCAGTAGTTCGGGTTCGTGACCATGGTGACCTGCTGGCCCGAGGTAAAGCTCTGCAGCATGTAGGGGCCGCTGCCGGCCGAGTGTGACTGGAACCAGTGGTCAGCCTTGTCGGTCTTGGGGGCGTCGGCAGCGTCGGTACCGCCGTTGGCCTTGACTTCCTTGGAATTGAGCACGGACGTGTAAGTCGCCGACATCTGGTTCGGGAACTCCCAGTCCGGCCGCGTCAGCGTCACGACCGCGGTGTGCGGGTCGGGCGTCGTGACACCCTTCATGAAGCTCACCAGGTAGGAAGCACTTCCCGCCAGGTTCTTCAGCCGCAGCAAGGAGAACGCCACGTCGGCCGACGTGAGCGGGGTGCCGTCGCTGAACTTCGCCTTCGGGTTCAGCTTGAACGTCCACACGGTGTGGTCGGAGTTCGCGCTCCAGGACGTCGCGACCTCGGGAATCAGCGTGTGGTTGTCGTCGGCGAGCGTGACCAGGGTCTGGTAGGTCGCCGCGAACACAATCTGGCACGTGTCGCAAATCGCCGTGGAGGGGTCGGTGTCGATCAGGTCCATGTTCCTGGCGATCACGAGCGTGTGCGAGCCGCTCTTGTTGCCCGAATTACCGCCGTTTGAATTGTTCGAGTTCTGCCCGACACAGCCCGCCAGGGCGAGCATGCTGACCATCAGGATGCCGAACACCCTGGCAGTGCGTGGCGCGCGGCGCCGCTTGTGCACCTCCGCAATCATCTTCAGCTCCCCTCCTCTTTATGTGAATTCGCAACCGGACGCTGAAAGCTAATCGGAACCAAAGGCGGACCGAACCGCGCGGAAAGCGGCGTCGGTTGCCTCGAGCACGTGGTCGATATCGGCATCTGTATGCGCCGACGACAAGAACCAGTTGTGACGCGGATGCAGGATCGCGCCGTGCGCGGCAGCCTCACCGCAGAACGCCATGGCCTTCTTGAACTCGGCATCGCCAGCGAAGGACAGGTTTGGTATCTGAACCGGCCCGGTCTGGCTGACGTCAACCGAGTACTCCTCGGCTTGCCTGGCGATGCCCTCGCGCAGCCGGGTGCCCGCCGCCTCCATCGTTGCGACGGCGTTCTCGTCCTTGAGGGCGTGGATCGTCGCGACCGATGCGGCCATCGGCACGGCCTGGTACCAGAAGGATCCGGTCGCGAAGACCTGCTGGATGCCGTCGCGGAAACGGTCGCTGCCGAGCGCCGCGCCGAGCGGATAGCCGTTCGCGATCGCCTTGCTCCAGGCGCTGAGGTCCGGCTTCACGCCGAGCGGCTCCCAGCTGCTCCCGTGGTTCAGGCGGAATCCGGCGCGCACCTCGTCCATGACGAGCGCGGCCCCGATCTCGTCGCACAGGGCCCTGACCCCCTTGGCGAATTCGGGGTCGACGAGTTCCTGGTCGTGGCCGGCGTCGTGCCGAAACGGTGAGACGTAAATGGCGGCGACGTTCTCGGGATCGGCCTCCGCCACGGCGGCACGGACGCTGTCCAGGTCGTTGAAGGTGTAGCGGAACGTCTCCGGGTCCGCGTGGCCGGGCTGGCCGTCGGCGAACTTGTTCGACCAGGCGGACCAGCCGTGGTACGAGAACTCCGACATGACCACGCTGCGGCGTCCCGTGGTGGCGCGGGCCGCGCTCAGGCAAAGCCGCGTTGCGTCGCTGCCGTTCTTGCCGAACATGGCCCAGTCGGCGTGGTCGACCCGCTCGGTGAGCAGTTCTGCGAGCTCGACCATGGCAGGACCAGGACCGGGCTGAGTGTCGCCTTTCTCGCGCTGGGCAGCCGCGGCCTTTTCGACCTTCTCGTGCTGGTAGCCGACGATCATCGGGCCGAAGCTGCACATCATGTCGACGAACTCGCGTCCGTCGACGTCCCACGCGCGCGCGCCCCGTACTCGTTCATAGAACTGGGGGTAATGCGGAGACAGCCGCCTGGCGCTCAGGTGGCCGTACATTCCGCCCGGGATAACCTTGTCCGCCCGCTCGCGCAGGTTCTGGTCCTTTTCCCTGGCGACACTGTTCATCCGTCGCTTCCCCTCGTTTGCTGCAACAGATCCTTTGCGCGTCCGGTGATACCAGCGGCGTCAAGCTCGTAGTGGGCGTAGAGCGCGGCCGGGGGGCCGAGAACGACGTGGACATCGGGTACGCCATGGCGCCTGAAGCGGACTGGCTTCCCGTATTCGGCGATCACCTCGGCGACTGCCGCGCCGAGTCCGCCGGTGATGTTGTGCTCCTCGACGGTGAGAAGCGTCCCGATGTCATCGACGGCGGCCCGTATCTCGGCCGGGTCCGCCGGCGAGACCGTGTGCATGTCGATCACTCGCGCTGAAACGCCGTGTTGCGCGAGCTCTTCGGCCGCCTGCAGGCACGGACGGACCTCCGAGCCGGTTGTGATCAGCGCGATGTCGTCGCCTTCGCGCAGCCGGATTGCCTTGCCGAACGCGAAATTCTCAGGGACCTCTGAGTAGACCTCCGGGTCGCGGCCGCGACCCATCCGGACGTAGACGGGGCCATCGTGGTCGAGGGCGGTGCGCAGGATCGCGCGCAGCTCGTTCGCGTCGCAGGCGCAGACGACCGTGAGCTCGGCGATGCCGCGCATGGCGCAGAGATCCTCGAGCGCGTGATGACTGGTGCCGTAGTAGCCGAGCGTCATGCCGGAGTGGTGGGCGAGCATGACGACCGGCATGCCGGTGTAGGCCAGGTCGGTCCTGACCTGTTCGCAGCACAGCAGCGCAAGGTAGGCAGCGAAGGTGCTCACGAATGGCCTGAGCCCCGTCGACGCCATTCCGGCCGCGATCGAGACCATGTTCTGCTCGGCGACGCCGATGTTGAAGAACCGGTCAGGGTGGCGGTCAGCGAAGTCGATGGTGCGGCCAGCGCCCGCCAGGTCGGCGGTCAGCACGACGATGCGGCTGTCGCTGTCCGCCAGGTCGGCTAGCTCCTCGCCGGCGACGAACGTCGGGATCGCGCGAGCGCTAATGCCCTGCTCGGTCTTCTTGCCCGGCGCCGTCTGCTTGCGCGGCTCTGCCTTCGTGTCCGCGTCCTGCAAGGCCGTGGCGCCGTCGGCGCTGCCGCGAAAGACCCCGGAGATCTCCTGCGGGCTCGCGCTCTCTCTGGCGGCTGGGGCGCTCGTGTCGCCGCTCATGCGAGGCGCAGACGTGTCGCCGGTCATGCGACGTTCCTCGCTGGCTGCAAGCCGGCGTCAATCTCCGCCATCACGTCGTCGTAGTCGGCGCCCATGAGGTTCCCGACGTGCCAGTCCTTGTCGAGCTCCATCCGCCGCACGCCGCGGCCCTTGATCGTGTCCGCGATGACGCAGAGCGGTCGTTCGTCATTGCGGTCATGCACGTAAGAGAAGGTGTCGAGGATCTGGTCATAGTCGTGGCCGTCGATGCGGCGCACGTTCCATCGGAAGGCGGCGAACTTGTCGTCCAGCGGCTCGACGCCCATGACGGTCTCGGTGGTCCCGTCAATGGACAGCTGATTCCGGTCAACAATGGCGACGAGATTGCTGGCCTTGAAATGTCCCGCGGCCATCGCGGCCGACCAGACCTGACCTTCCGCCAGCTCACCGTCACCGAGCATGCAGTAGGTGATGTAATCGCTGCCGGTCACCCGTGCAGCGAGCGCCATTCCCAGTGAAACCGAGAGGCCGTGGCCGAGCGAACCTGAACTGAAGTCGGCGCCAGGAACCTTGCGCATATCGGGGTGGTCGCCGAACGGGCTGTGCAGCCGCGTGTAGTCGTCGAGCAGCTCGGCAGGAAAGAAACCGAGGTCGGCCATCACCGGGTACAGGCCGATGGCCGCGTGTCCCTTGCTGAGCACGAACCTGTCGCGCCCGGCCCAGCCAGGCTCGTCCGGCTTAAAGCGGAGTTGCGCGTAATACAGCGCCGAAAACAGTTCGGCGCAGGAGAAAGTTCCGGTGTAGTGGCCCGCGCCTGCGATCCTCGAAAGGCGGACAGTTTCTCGCCGGACAAGTTTCGCTTTTTCTTCCAGAAAGCGGTACAGGTTCTTCCGCTCCTGCGTACCGCGTGGGGGAATCGGCGCGGTGTTAAGTGTGATCGCCACCACCTTGTGCTTTCTCATCCCGGGGCGGGTTCAGAGATCGGTTATTATAGACGGACGTCCGAAATAAGGTCAAGAGCACCCGAACCGGCCTGGTCTGTACGCACGTGTCAATGAGGACGCACGCTCGCCGGCTGCGCCCACGAGGAAGGCGGGAGCCCGATGCCGAGAGTTGTCGACCACGCGGCTCGTCGGCGCGAGCTGGCCGAGGCCGCCTGGCGGGCCATCGTCAAGTACGGCCTTGACGGCACCACGACGCGGCTCATTGCCAAGGAATCCGGCTACTCGAACGGCGTGCTCGCGCACTACTTCGAGTCGAAGGACGAGATCCTGCTAGAAGCGCTGCGAATCTCCCACGACGGCATCGACAAGCGCATCCGGGACGCGGTCAAGGACAAAGAAGGCCTCGACGCTCTGCGGACGTTCTGCATCGAGGTGCTCCCGGTCGCCGAGCGGGCGGTGCGCGAGACGCACCTCGAGATGAGCATGTGGAGCCGCGCGCTCGTAAACGACGAGCTCCGCTCCGTTCAGCGTTCCGAGTCCTCCCGCTGGCGGCGCCTGATGGAGCGCCTCATAATCGATGCTCAGCGCTCAGGCGAGCTCGCCGAGATGCCCCCGCGCACGATCGCCGTCCTGCTCTCATCCGTCATCGACGGCCTGAGCATCTACGCGCTGCTGTACCCGGACCGTTTCGGAAAGGCTGCGCTGATCGAGTTCCTCGACGATTTCTTCGATGCCATCAAGCCCAGCGGTGTCGAGGCTGCCACAAAGACACTGGCGGCCGGCGCAGACGGTTCGCGCCCGCGGACCGTCGCCCGCCGCCGCAAATAGGAGCTCTGTCCTGTGCGGCGGGACCAACTAGTGGTCGCCAGGTCGGGTGGCTTCAGTCGAACCAGCGATTGCGAGCGTCTCTTCCGGCGCGGCTGTGGGCGCTATAGCTGAAATAGCGCCTCACGCATCCTGAGTAGCGGCTGAGCCCTATTGACGGCGGTTCTGAATCAGCGGCGACGCCCAGTGACGATCCAGGTGCGGGAGTTGAACCAAACGCCGTCGTCGCTCAAATGCGCGGCGAGCGCCTCGCGAAGACGCTCGACCGTACGCACCACGCCGGCGGGATCCAGTTGCTTCAGCACTTCGCGGGAACAGGTGAAGCCGCGAACCCAGTCGACGGCGGAGGCGACGTCCGGACCGTAGTAGACGGGCTCGCGGACGTCGGTGAAGGCAATGTCAACGAACTGGGCAGCCTCCAGGATCTCCGTCACGACCGACGGCTCGGCGAGAGAGAACGGATCTGGTGTCCCTGCAGGCAAGGCCATTGGCTCTTCGACTGCTCCAAGGGATTGGTGAATGACGACGTCCCATTCGTTGAGCGCGTGGCTCTGCCAGACCATCATCACTAGGCGTCCGGTGGGGCGCAGCGAGCGACCGATGTTGGCGAACGCGGCGACCGGATCGTCGAAGAACATTGTCCCGAACCTGCTGATTGCCAGGTCGAAGTGCTCTTGGGAGAACCGGTAGACCTGCGCGTCGGCGCGCTCGAAGGTGACGTTGCGCAGCCTTTCTGCGTGCGCGAGTTCGCCGGCCCGCTCGATCGCCGACGCAGAGACGTCGATGCCGAATGCACTCCCGAGCCGAGCCGTGCGCGCCGCCTCCCGGGTCGTCTGCCCGGTCCCGCATCCAATGTCGAGGACGTGGTCTTCGATCTGGATGTCGCAAGCGCGGCGGAGTATCTCGTTATGCCGCTGCAATTCGACGTCATAGCTGACGGGGCTTAGGCATCGCTCGTCATCCGCTTCGGTCATCCATGGCACCTCTATCCGGCCGCCGGAGCTTCGATCGCAACGGGACCGCCTCCAGCGACAAGTAGCGATGTCTGGTCGCGGCGACTGTCAGGGTGCGGGTAACCCCACCGAACTTGGAGGACAGCAAGGTATCGCCTTTCCCCTCGTCGTTCTTAGCATGCGCAGCACAGGTGTGCGGCAGACGCTAGGGGGCCCAGCAATGAGAAGTTTCGTCGGGCCGGTCGCGATCGGAGGCATATGCGGCCTCGCCTGGGCTGCGGGGTTGCGCGGCTTCATGGCTCAGGTAGCCATAGAGTCGCACGTCGCGTGGTACGGCACCTTCGTTCAGATCTTGCTGCCAGGCATAGTCACAGGCATGCTGCTCGGCTGGGCAGAGTACATCCGCCGGACTGGCGGGCGGCGGCGGTCGCGCTGGCTCAGCCTCGCGCCGCTCGCCTTCCCGATCTTCATCGTCGCCTCCCCGGAAGTTATCGGTGATCTGTTCAACGGCCAGTTCCCGTTCACGGGAGGAATAGGTGGCGGCGCGCTCGCGCTTCCCCTGTTCGGCATGGCCGGCGGCTACGCGCTCTCGGGTCGCGGCCCGAAGTGGGCGCGAGCGCTCTCTAGTCTGCTGGCGCTCGCATCGATCCCGGCCTGGGCGCTGTCGGCATCACAGGTCAACTCGGATCTCGCTTTGACAACGCCGCGGGGCGCCTGGGTAGCGCTGCTGTTCTGGTCGGCCATCGCCACGCTGGCGATCGGATGCGCCATCCCGCATCGCCCGCTCGAGACGGGTGGCGGCGCGTCGGCCGGATCCACGGGCCATCCGGAAGGCCAGCCTGCAGCAGACGCGACCGCCGGCTGAGGGAAGTGTTTTCCAGGCAATGCACAGTAAGGCCCTATGGTTCGGTTGTGTATCCAGAGCCTCGCTTCGTTGAGTTCGACGGCCGTACGCTGACCGTGGAGGATACCGGACCGCCTGGTGGCTTCCCCGTGCTAGTTCACTGCGGCGGCGGCTCTCGTCATCTGGAACCAGCCGCTGTCCGGGAAGCCCACCGGCACGGTCTGCGGCTGATCAGCTACGACCGTCCCGCCTATGGCGGATCTACCCCGATGCCAGGCCGAGTGATCGCCGATTGCGCGCCCGACGTAAAGGCCATCCTGAGCGAGCTGGGAATTAGCAGGATTGCCGTGTGGGGATTCTCCGGCGGAGGCTCGTATGCGCTGGCGACGGCAGCGCTAATGCCAGATCACGTCGTGGCGGTATGCGTGCTTGCGACGCTCGGGCCGTTTGGAGCGCCGGGCCTGGACTGGCTAGACGGGATGGACGGCTCCTACCACGAGGAAGTTCATCTGTTCTTCGAGGACCGGGCTGCAGCGAGGGACAAGTTCCGGTCAGACGCGGCGGAAATGTACGGTCGCCTATCTACGCCGGAGGGCTGGCTGCGTCTGTGGGGTGACCGTGCGGGCACGGACGCCGCGCATGGCCAGGAAGCTGCCAATTACCTCGCGTCGATTTTCAAGGACGGATGGACACGCGGCGATGAGGGCTGGTGGGACGACTGGACCGCTTTCCTTAGTCCGTGGGGTTTCGGATTTGACGCCATTAAGGCGCCCGTCAGCCTATGGCACGGCCTCGCCGACAGCCGGTGCCCGCCAGCTCATGGTCGCTGGCTCGCGGAGCAGATCCCGAATGTCGCTGCGCATTTTCCCGAAGACGAGGATCACACCAACATAGAAGAGAACAACCGCAGCACCGCGTACGCGTGGATCCGCCGCCAAATCGATAGCTAATCGGGCAGAGGAGCTGGTTTGGAGCAAACCGTCCGCACCACTGATGGCCGGATCTTGGCCCTGGAAGATGCCGGTGATCTAGCTGGCCGCCCGGTGCTCGTCCACAATGGCACACCGATGTCCCGGCGCCTGTATGGCCCCAACGTGGCCGAGGCCGCCTGGCGCGGGCTGCGGCTGATCAGCTACGACCGCCCTGGGTACGGTGGCTCGACGCGCAGCCGGGGCGGACGGTCGCCGATTGCGCGAGCGACGTCAGGGCGATCTGCGCGGCGCTCGGGATCGGCCGGCTAGCGATGTGGGGCCTGTCCGGCGGCGGGCCACACGTGCTGGCCTGCGCTGCGTTGCTGCCCGATTTGGTCACCGCTGCCGCCGCGCTCGGATCGTATGCTCCCTTCGAGGCCGAAGGGCTTGACTGGTTCGCCGGCATGGGCCAGGCCGTCATCGCCGCGTACCGGCAAGTGTTCACCGACCCAGCCGCGGCACGGACCGCGATGGAGGAGCGAAGAGCAGAGTCCCTTGCCACCCGCGCAAACGAACTGGCCCAGCTGTTCGCCGCCTTCCTGGCGCCCGCAGATGCGGCCGTCTTGACGGAAGAGCTCGCCGGTTTCATCACCGACACGAATCATGCGGCGCTGGCGCCGGGGAGCCAGGGATCGTGGGACGACATCTACGCCGTGGTCCACCCGTGGGGGTTCGAGCTCACCGACATCTCCATCCCGGTGCTGCTCCTGCACGGCAGTCAGGACAAGTTCATTCCCTTCGCCCATGGCCAGTGGCTCGCCACGCACATCCCCGGGGTCGCAGCCAGGTTGCTCGCTGACGACGGGCACCTCACGCTCCAAGAACACAGGATCAGCGACGTTCACTGCTGGCTCAGGCAGCACCTATGAATCGGCGAACCTCTTCCGGAGGTGCTGCACGATATTCCTGGCCTGTGCGTGACTGACCTCGACGAGATCTTCATCGGAACAGCCGTTCTCGTGCTCGACGAGCATTGACGTCCAGCGCCAACCCATGTCTTTGTGCAAGGCCTCATCTTCCGGACCGTCGTCGTGTTCGAGGCGTCTCAGCAAGCCCTGTGGCCTGTCTACGGTCCCGCCGGTGACGATCGCGTAGTACCTGATCTTGTTAGTCACCTTGCCGCCTCGCGATGAAGTCCGGGATCTGCGAGATGCCAGGAGGCTTGGGCACAGCCGCGCACACTTCCCGCTGGAATGCGAGCAACTCGACTCGTTCAGCCGGAGTCGTTGCCTGCTGCCGCAGTCGCCGGTAGGGCGGATGAGTGAGCTGCTCCTTTGCGTAGAAGCTTTCCCCAGTGTGGAACTGGAGCTCGAACCTCCCGCCATCAGGCGTCACCCACTGCGTATTGATGCCGTTGTAGTGCGCGTCCTGTAACCAGTGGTTCTTGCCGTAGGCCTTCCGGTACCTAGCCGATTCGAGCTGCCGGCCGATATCGGAATGCGCGGCGACATACTCCTCGGCGGTGACGCAGAACGTGTAGCGAACCGCGTCACTGATAGTTCTGGCGGCGTCGGCTGGGCTTGCCAGGCCCTTGATGCTGATCTTGTCCGCGATTTTCTCCTTCAGGCGCTCGGCGCCCTTCAGGCGATGCTCAAGGCCAACCAGAACTGCACCGTGCGGGTTCTCGACTTCGATATGTTTCAGCAGTCTCGTGACAGCCGGTTCCGGCTCACGAAGTAACCTGATCTGCTTTTCGGCTTCGGCATGGTCTTGAGGGTTCAGATACCGGTCGCATGCACCGCGCCACGAGCCCGGCGGATCGTCACGCCGCTCGGGTTCTCCCGCCTTCTCATGACTGTCTGGCCAGCGGGCGAGGTGAGCTTGCCATAACTCTTCGAATCGTCCGACCTGCGACCAGAAACCCCGGTCCCAAGCGTCTGGGGGATGGCGCTGACTATCCAGACGGTCGGGATGCAGCCCAGCGGTTCGTTCTCTGCTGCTGACGATCGCGCTCGGATGACCAGAAGGTAGCTCGGTCAGCCGAATCAACAGCCCGTCACGAAGTGAACGCTCGGGGTGGCTGGCTAATTCGTTGATGACGTCTGCGGCCGCACGGCTGGCCGGCTCCAGCAGCTGGCCGTCGGCTAAGCGATCGATCCGTCCGCGCACGCCAGCCTCCTGTCAACCGAACCGGTCTGTGCAGCTGGCCCGGAATCCGTCCCGACTGGGCAAAGCTATCGAAACTCGGGTCACAATCGCCGCAACAGTCTCAAAGATCTTGAATGGCAACTCTGGCCATCGAATCCAGGAACGAGCCAAGCGACTGGCGAACTCGGCGGGCTCGCCGGTTGCCCAGTCGGTCAGTGCCGCGTCGACGGTGTCGATTCGGGCGGGGGCCGTTCGTAGCCAGGGTGAAGGCCAGCCACTTCGAGCCGCTGGCCACGAGTCCTGGAGGTTCATCATGCGACTGACAGCTACAGCGTTCGTGACCATCGACGGCATCATGCAGAGCCCGGGCGCTCCGCAGGAAGATCCGAGCAACGGCTTCGATCTGGGCGGCTGGCTCCCGCCGTACTTCGACGACCAGGTCGGTCAGTACATGGGCAATGTGTTCGGCCAGGTCGACGCCTTCTTGCTCGGCCGCTTCACCTACGAGACGTTTGCCGGCTACTGGCCCAACATCACCGATCAGGCGAATCCGATTGCCGCCGGGCTGAACTCGCTGCCCAAGTACGTCGTGACGAGCACGCTGAAGGAGCTCAGCTGGAACAACTCGCGGCTGATCACCGGCGACATCGTCAAAGAGGTAAGCGAGCTCAAGCAGCAGCCGGGCCGCGAACTGCAGATCCATGGCAGCGCCGCCCTGATAAACCACCTCACCGACCACGGCCTCATCGACGCATACCGCGTGCTCACGTTCCCTGTCGTTCTTGGCCGAGGTAAGCGCCTGTTCGCCGAGGGCGTCACACCGACGGCGTTCAAGCTGACCGAGACCCAGACGACCGGCAGCGGCGTCGCCATCCACAGCTACGAGAACGCAGGAAAGCCCACCTTCGGCTCGGTTCTGTGAAGATGCGCATGCGGCGGAGGACCATCATCCTCCGCCGCAGCCGATTCTTCGGGTCCGCGCTCCTTTGACCTGTGGACGGCAATCGCAGGCTCTGCGATGCTCGGACTATGCGTCGGCTGCCAGGAGAGCTCCTGCCGGCGCTGATTTACTTCGGCGTGTTCTACGGCGGGCTGTGGATGCTGGGCATCAGCATTCCGCAGAATCTGGCCATCTGGGCGATCGTGGCCCTATGCGCATCGCTGACTATCGCTTTCCTCGCCGGGATGGTTGTGCACGAGGCCGGTCATGCCTTAGCGGTGCGGCTTGTTGGCGAGCGCGTGCTTTCCATCACGCTGGGCGGCAGGTTCGCGTCCAGAACTTTCAGTATAGGAACTATTCCCGTTTCCATCGGCCTGGGGCTGGGCGGATCAGGCACCTACCCCCACCGACTCTCCGCGTCGCGCAACGCAGCGGTCTTGGCTGCTGGCCCGGCCGCTAGCCTCCTGGCCGCGCCGGTTTGCCTGCTATTACCGGTCCCCCATTGGGAGGCCTCCTTCCTGGCGATCGCGGTATTCGCGGGTGCGCTGGAGGATCTCGCGCCCGGCCATTTGCCGGACGGAACGTCGACAGACGGCTTCAAACTGCTCAGAACTCCGGCGCGCCTGCGCGCGGACACTGAGGTGCGCGGGCTTCTCGCCGATCCGGAATGGCAGGACAGGACGGATGCGGGCGACATCCTGATCAACGGCTGGCGGCTGGATGTTCGCGAGGCCGAAGATTGTATGCGCGAGCTGGCCAAGGATTCGCCGGGCCTGATCAGCGTGTACTCGAAAGCGTGGACTCTTCCCGACCGGCCCGAACTAGAGGTCGTGCACATCGTCCACGCCTTGTCGTGGAAGGTCCTTGCGACTGGCGACCTGCCAGCTGAAACAGCCGATCTGGCCGCCAGCCGCGTGGAGTGGGTGCTCGACCATCTCGACCGCGAGAATCCAACTGAGCGCATGCTGCCGCACTCGATCAAGTCGACGCTCGCGCTCGCCAGGCTGCGCCAGCGCCGACCAGATGACGTGCAGCGGCTCTGTGCCGACGCCCTAGCAGCCGACCTCGATCGGGACGACCGGGCCAGCGCACTGGCGATCGTGGCGATGGCGCGGCACGCGTGTTTGTTGTCGGGTCGGCCGCAACTCGACGAGGCGCTGGAACTGGACCCTGATGCGGAGCTAGTCGGCGAGGCGGTCCAACTGCTCGACGGCGGCTGGGAGACCGCGCTCGCCGCACATGATCAAAGGCGCAGGACGTCTTCGACGATCTCGAACTTGTTGCCGTCCGGGTCCTTGAACTCGAACATGGGCGGCACTCCAGGCCAGCGGAGCAGGTCACCGGTCTGGATGCCCCGCTCGCGCATGGCTCCGTACTCGGCTTCGGCGTCCGGCACGACGAACCTGATGCCGGTGTCGGCGCCGGTGTTCGGGTTGGCAATGAGCGCCACGGTCGTCGAGGCGCCCGGTGCAGCAACCGTGACCCAGCGGTAGTTGTCGCTGATCTTGGCATCCAGGCGCTTCTCGAATCCGAGCGTGCCGACGAAGAACTCCACGGCCTTGTCCTGGTCGCTGACCGGGATCCCGATCGTCGCGATGTCGGTGATGGTTGTCTGGTTCATGGTCGCTCCCTTGAGCACTCGATCGGACTATTCGGTTGGGATCGTGGTCACGACTGGTCCTGGTACATCAGCGAGCCAGGCGTCGTGAGCGTCTGCCCCGTCTCGAGCCACGTCTTCAGGCCGGACAGGATCATCGGCCAGCCGCCGTACAGTTCGGGCGGTGCGTCCTCTGGCAGCTGGTCGTGGATCAGGGTCAGCCGGCAGGAGTCGCCAACCGGCTCTATCTCCCAGGTCAGGCGAGAGGTCCCGGCGCGCTCGGCTTCGGGACCCCAGAGCGCTCGCAGCGTCTGGACGAGCCTGCGGGGCCGATCGACCTCCAGGTTCTCGCCCTCCATCAGCGGCCGTTCCGCCCCGGCATGGATCAGCTGGTAGGCAGAGCCGACCGTCCAGTCCGAGTTGATCGTCGAGCCGAAGTGATACTTCTGCCTCGTCGCCGGGTCGGTGATCGCATCCCACAGCTGCTGCGGCGTCGTCCGGATATAGATTTCGAAGACCTTCTCCATCTGGCTCTCCAGGTCGCGTTTGAGGTCGGCCAGGCCCGCGGCCCATGACTCGGTGTACTTGTTCACCCAGCGGTCGTAGACCAGGCGGATCGGGACTGGATTCAGGTAGTGCAACTTCTCGCGGCCTCGCCTCCTGGTGACGACCAGGCCCGCCTCCTCGAGGATCTTGAGGTGCTTCGCCACGGCGATCCGCGTCATCTCATGCCGCGCGGTCAGGGCCACCAGCGTCTGCCCGTCCCTGGCGAAGAGCTCGTCAAGCAGCGCCCTTCGCGTCGGGTCTGCCAGTGCCCTGAACACCGGTTCCATGTCTCCAACAATAAGAAACCATTTGGTTTCCTGTCAAGCCTGACGACACCGCTGACTCCCAGCTCGGCATGAACCACGTCTCTAGCGAGCTGAGGGATGTCGGTCATCACTGGCTAGGGTGAGGCCATGGCTCACAGACTCGTCGCAGAACGGCTGGTTCTGCGCCCCTGGGACGTCGAGGACGCCGAGATCGCGCTGGGCGCGTACGGCGATGCCGACGTCGCCAGGTGGCTCTCGCCGGCCATGGACCGCGTGCTGGACACCGCATCGATGCGAGTGCTCCTGCAGCAATGGATCGCCGAAGACTTGCGGATGCTGACTCCTGCGGGGCGGTGGGCCGTTGAGCTCGCCGACGGCGGGCAGGTGGTCGGCGGGGCGAGCCTGCTGCCACTACAGCCAGACGAAGAGTTCGAGATCGGCTGGGCGCTGCATCCCAAGTCGTGGGGGCATGGCTACGCCTCCGAGTCGGGGCTCGCGCTCGCGCGGTGGGCTTTCGACCAGGGAATCGAGCAGGTCATCGCGCTCGTGCGACCGGCGAACTCGCGCGCCCTGGCGACGGTGCGCCGCATCGGCATGGAGTGGGTGGGCGAGACCGAGAAGTACCACGGCCTTCGCCTGCAGCAATACCGGCTGCGCCCAGGCGACCTGAAGGCTCCGGGTTCCCTCGGCTAGTCAGGCTAGGACGGCGGATACATGTACTGCGGAGCTGGCGGCGGCCGCTGCATCGACCGCTTCCGGACGATGCGGATGACCAGCAGGGTCACGGCGCCAAGCAGGCCGATGAGGATCAGCGGCAGACCAGGCAGCAAGGCGCCGACGATGCCGCTGGCGATGCTGCCGCCAAATGCGAGATCAGATCCTGCGGGCGGCGATCCGGTGGTCGTGACCCTGAAGGTGCCCGGGCGAGTGATGTGCAGGGTGAGCACTGCCCGCCCGTGATGCGACCCGATGTTGTAGGTGAGTTCAGAGCTGTACTGGGTCAGGCTTGGCACGCCCGCACCTGACGACGCCGGCGCGACCTGAATGTTGAAGCGCTGAATCCGGCCGCTCTGAGCACCAGGGCCCTCGTAGTACACGATGTAGCCGCCGCTATGGCCGAGGCTGATCGTTCCCCCGGCGGGCAGCGGCACCCGCTGCAGGCTGTTGACCGTGTTGCCGATAGAGACGATGCCGACGATCAGCCACGCCAGTCCCGCCACGAAGACCGCGATCGCTACCAGGTACCAGATCCGCCCAGGCCGCACCTTGGCCCTCTGGCCAGGCGGGTAACCACCCGGCGCCTGGTAACCACCGGCAGGCGGGTAACCACCGGGAGTCTGATAACCACCGGCGGGCAGATAACCCGCCGGTGGCGGATATCCGCCTGGCGGAGAAACTCCGCCACCTTGCGCAGGTCCGCCTTGCTGAGGCCAGCCGCCCTGCGGAGGCTCGCCGTCTGAAGGAGTTCCTCCGCCTGCCGGGTAATCGGTCATCGCATTGGCCCTTTCCCGATTGCCGATACCCTAACGGGTCCGGATCGCCAATGGCACGCGCGGCTGACAGACCCGCCGACATTAGCGACTAATTCGCAGCCGATATCTGCGCGCCGGACAGCTAAGGACGTTCTCCGCGGGCTTGCGCCATACCACGAGAAACCGTGTGAGCACGGAGCCATCGACTTGGCCTGCCGAGCCAGCCCCGCACCAAGCGGGTATCAAAGAGGAACGCAAGCCCGATAACCGTGCCGACACTCAGAGCGGCACCGCCGACAAGATCGGTGAAATAGTGCCAGCGCAGGCCGAGGAGTCCGATCGGGACGGCAACTACCAGGACGTATGCGGCAGCTAGAACGAGGTAGCGGAGCACTCTGGCCCTCGCGGGCTGTGGCGGCAGAAGCAGCAGCACGGTGAGCGCCGCAGCCAGCGCGGCGATCGCCGTCATGTGACCGCTCGGATAGACCAGCGAACCCAGGTAGGTGCGGTCGACCAGCGGTTTCAGGATCTCTTCTGTGATGCCTTCGGAGACCGCGAGGCCCAGCGCCGCGAGCAGCGCCCCGCTGAGCCGCCCGGCGAGAAGGCAGCCGATCATGATCGCCACGACCATGATCAGCGCCGGAAGCTGCGAGCCAGGGCGGCCTAGCAAATACGCGGTGTAGTGATGGTCGCGAAACGCGCTGATGAACGGAGCATCGATGGCCCGATCGAACGCATCAGCGCGGGTCTGATGCGCGAACAGCAGCCCCAGCAGGGACACGATCCCCGCGCACGCGACCAGCACCCACGCCGCCCACGGCCGAACGGCCGGACTGAGCAGCGGCCGTTCGGGCGCCGCGGCAAGCGGCGGGCTGGGTCGCACGTCAGTGCTGTCCACGCCGCTCCTCCAGGTCCATCGCGACTTAGGAGCTCTAGCCGACGGTCCGGCCGGCAGCGCCCGGCCGCTAGCGCCTCACCGACTCCGTGTGCGAGCTAGCCAGCATACGTGACCTCGGTGTTTGCCAGTCCGCAGGAGCCTGCCCCGGGCCGCCGCAGCGCGACTGGATGCGGAGGCGCGGCCAGTTTCGGGTGAAACCGAGCGTCGTTCACGGACGGCATTAACCGAGAACGGTTAGTTCTGAAATGAAGATGATCTTCTTATTGAATCAACGGCACCCATTGCTAATGTGATTAACCAGAGGGCAGGGAGGGGCCGCGGATGCGGGTACGCAGCGTTTCTGGCGGGGTGACGGTCCAGGCAATAGCCGGCTCGAACGGAGTTTTTCTCGGATTTGACGTGGACCCCGCGCTGCTCCCCTGCTGCCTCGGGTTCGCGATTTTCCGCACGGATCACACCGAGGGCAACGCCTACTGGCTGTCCGGGTTCAAGACTTTCCGCTCGGTGGTACCGACGCCGGACCCGGCTCAGATGTACCTGTCAGATCAGTTCCCCGTCCAGTCGTTCTGGTGGGGCGACTACAGCGCCAAGCCTGCCCATCAGTACACCTACCGGGTCGTGCCGCGCTACGGCACTCCCGGCAGCCTTACCTCCCAGGACGGGGCTGAGGCAACGGTCAACGTCAGCACCAGCAATCCCGACGTCGGCACCCACGGCATCTACTTCAACCGCGGAGTCGCGGCCAGCCAGGCGTACGTGCGCAAGTTCGGCGCCAAGCCCGCTGATCTGCTGGAGCCGAAGCGGACCGCGGCGATGAAATGGCTGTCACGCGGGCTCGACGAGGCGCTGCTCGCCTTCATCGGCCAGGCGGCGGCGCCGGGAAACGCGTTGCGCGCGGCCGTCTTTGAGTTCACTGAGCCCGGGGCGCTGGCGGCGTTCCAGGCGGCTCACGCGGCAGGCGCCGACGTTCAGATCGTCTATCACGCCAAGGACGATGAAACCGGACAGGCCAACGAGGCGGCCATCGCGGCGTCCGGCATCGACCGGGCGATCCTCACGCCGCGAACGCATCCGCAGCTCGCGCACAACAAGTTCATCGTTTATGCCACGAAGACCGCCGACGGCACGCTCAGCCCGGTCAGCGTCTGGACCGGCTCGACCAACCTGAGCGTCGGCGGGATCTTCGGTCACTCCAACGTCGGCCACGCCGTGCGCGATCCGGCGATCGCCAGCCAGTTCCTGCCGTACTGGACCGAGCTTGCCGCAGACCCGCAGGTCCAAGACCTGCGCACCTGGACAACGGGCATTAACTCCTTCGACGTCGCCTCGCTGGCCACGCCGGGAGTCCACGCGGTGTTCAGCCCGCGCCATGGATACGCGCCGCTGAACTGGTACGCGCAGCAATTCGCATCCGCGCCGCTGCGGGCCGCGCATGTCACGCTTCCGTTCGGGCTCACCACGGTTTTCGAGCAGGCCCTTGGGGCGTACCAAGGTCAGGCGCTGCACTTCCTGATGCTTGACAAGCGGGACAACAACCAGGCGCAGTGGTCGGGGCTGCCCGGAGTGCTGGTCGCCGTCGGATCGATCGGAGGGCCCGACGAGCTGAGCCGCTGGGCCGAGGAAATGCTGACGGGCTTCAATGTCCACGTCCCGTTCCTGCACACGAAGATCATTTTGGCCGACCCGCTCAGTGCCGACCCGACCGTGATCAGCGGGTCGGCCAACTTCTCGCCCTCCTCCACCAACGAGAACGACGAGAACATGCTGGTCATCCGCGGAAACCAGGACGTCGCCGACGTGTACTTCACCGAATACGCCAGGATCTTCCAGCACTTCTATGCCCGCTGGTGGGCGTCTCAGGTCAGCTCGCCCGATCCCACGCCGGACAACGGGTTCCTCGCCGAAGATACGAGCTGGCAGACCCCGTACCTGACCGACGGCAACAACAAGCAGCGCCAGCGGCTGCTGTTCGCGAGCGGCGTCGACGGCAACGCCGCTTAGGCCCGCACCGGGGCATTCCTCCAGTTCCGCGACAAGGGCGACTAGATGGCAGGTAGAGGCCTAAGCTGCCGCCATGTCGCTGACAGCGCCGACCTGGATCGCCGCCATCGCCACCGTGGTGCTGGCGATCGGCGTTCTGGCGGCCGCGGTGGTTGCCCGCAAGGCCCTCAGCGCTCACGTCCGCCAGCTCGCGGCCCAGCACGATCTGACCAGGCAGCTCGCTGAGGCTGTCGAACTGCAGTCTCAGAACCTGCGGCTGGCGCTTGAGGAGAGCCGCCGCGCGCAAGCGTGCCAGGTGTTCATCGAGCTGAAGCGGACCAGCGCCCCCAAGGGAGCCGGGCGCGTCGCCGCCACGGTGCACAACAACAGCCAGCAGCCCGTCTACGACGTCTACGTGATCTGGCTGCTCGGTACGACCCGGATGGGCAAGCCAGACCCGGCAGCCAGGCTGCTGCCAGGCCAGCAGGTCTGCTTCGAGCGCAGTCCCGAGCTAGCCGACGGCGATGCGTCCGTTTCTCCTGCTGCGAGCGCGGAGTTGCTCACCGCCTTCCTCACGTTCCGCGACACCGCCGGAATCCGCTGGACCGTGCGCGAAGACGGCACGTTCAGCGATATCTCGTCCGCGCCCGACGTCCGCTCGCCGCACGACTGACGAGCCAGACGACCTCCCGGCCAGAAAGATGGGGCAGCTGCCCCATGTGCTTGCCGCCCGCCGCACGCGATCCTCAAGTCACGCGAAGGGCAACTGGCTCTTCCTGACGAGAGGAATCCGTTGTGGCGGGTAAAGCTGTGATCAGCCTGACGACCGGGCTGGAGGATGCGGAGAAGGTCACCGTTGCGTTCCTAGTCGCGGTCGCCGCCGCTGAACAAGGTCGCCCGACGCTCATGTTCTGCACCAAGGAGGCCGTCCGGCTCGCGCTCGACGGTGTCGCCCAGGGAGTTGCCTGCGACGGATGCCCGTCGCTGCAGGAACTGACGAAGCGCTACGAGGCGGCAGGCGGCAAGCTGCTGATCTGCCCGATCTGCTTCAATGCCAAGCACCTCGATGACCAGGCCCTGGTCAGCAACGCCGCGCTCGGCGGCACGGTTCCGATGTGGGAATGGATCGGCGATGAGCCAGCAACTACGTTCAGCTACTGAGGGCGCCCCAAGCGGTCAGGAGGCCAGCCAGACGTCCAGCCCGGCGGGCGAGCGATTCGCCAGGGCGCTGGCCGCAAAGGACACTGCCGCGCTCCGCGCGGTCCTAGCCGACCCGATCGACTTCCAGGCGCTGACACCTGGGCGTCACTGGCAGGCAAGCGCGCCCGGTGAGGTCGTCGACGAGATCGTGCTCGGCAAGTGGTTCGATTCGGGCGACCACATACAGGACCTGGAATCGGTCAGCAGCCGTCAGCTGCCCGGGCGCGAGCACGTCAGCTACCTGCTCCGCGTGCGCAACGCCGACGGCGATCATCTCGTCGAGCAGCAGGCCTACTACGACGCCGACGGCGATCGGATCATCTGGATGCGGGTTCTGTGTTCGGGCTACCGGCCGCTCGGCACGCCTTAACAGTCGTCGCCGATCAAGCCGTGGCTAGCGGCGAACAAGCTCGCCAGCGCCCGGTTCTTCGTGCCGGTCTTGGCATAGATGTGCTCGACATGATGGCTGGCTGTCTTTCGTGAGATAACCAGACGCTCCGCGATCTCCCGGTTCGACAGCCCGCGTGCCAGGAGCCGGAGCACTTCGACCTCCCGGCCGGTCAGGCCTGCGGGCCTGGCCTGCCTGCGGGCAGCCCGGTGCCCGGCGGCCGCGAGCACGGCGGCCGCCGCCTCCGCGTCGAGGCGCCCGGCTGTCGCTTCGGCCCGCACCTGATCGGCGGCCTCATCCGGGCCTGCTGCCGGGCGGTGCGGCCGCGGCTCGGTCCGCGAGTGGTAGAAGTCAACGGCGGCGAGCAGACGACCCTCCGGGGTGATTCCGCCGCCGGACAGCCCGCGCGGGTAACCGGACCCGTCCATCCGCTCATGGTGCTGGACGGCGATGGCTGCCAGCGGTTTCAGGCCGGACGAGCACGTCAGCATTCGCTCGGTCAGATAGGGGTGCATGCGCACGCGCTCGGTCTCGGCGTGGCTGAGCGTTCCTTCCTTGTCCCAGATGGTGTTCGGCACGCCGAGCCTTCCCAGGTCGTGAACCAGCCCGGCCATCCGGACCTGCCCGGCGGCCGCATCGTTCAGACCGTAAACACGCGCCGCGGCTCCGGCCAGATCCGCGACGCCGCGCGAGTGGCCGATCGTGTAGGGCGACTTAACGTCGGTGAAGTCGGCGATCGCCTCGAGGGCGGACTCGACCTCCGCATGCCCAAGGCGCACACCCAGGGCGGGCTCGGCCGCGATGACTGCGTCCCAGGTGCCGCTCTCGTCCAGACCGTCGCACATTGCGGCGGCCTCAGCGGCGAAGAGGTCGACAAGTTCGGGATCGAACTGCGTCCCGCGGCGCTCCCGGGCCACCTCGATGGCGGCGTCGAGCCCGCCCGCTCGGTGAAACACCTCAACGACGTCGGCCAGCGAGACCAGCCGCGCAGCGAGCAGGATCTCCGCGCCCCGCGCCCCCTTAGGTACTCCCTTGCCGTCCCAGCGCTCGAAGGTCTGCTCGACGCTGTCGCGCACCAGCTGGGCCATGCCGAGCCTGGCCGCGAGTTCATCGGCCGCTGTCCAGTGGTTGTCAAGCATCGCCTCGGCCGCTTTGCGCCCCTCACCGAGGAACGCCATGCCCAGCCTGGTCCGCTCGGTGATCGGCCGGCCTGCTCCCAGATGGCGGAGCATGAACATCGGCTTGGACACGGCCGTCGCGAAGTCAGTCCGCCGGAAATCACTCTTGAGCGCGGTGTCGTCGCCGAACCATTTCGCCTGTTCATAGGCGTCGACGTGGCAGCCCACCCAGGCGACCAGGGCCGAGTAGTAGACGACCTCGCGCTCGGTCTCGTCCACGCCGAGCCGCTCGGCGAGCCGCAGCGCGATCAGGCACTGGCGCAATACGTGCTCCATCGGCTGGCCCATTCCCAGGTCAGCAGCCAGCGATAGGACGGCCAGCAATTCGGCCAGGGTCACGCGCGGCGGTGCCGCCGACTGTGGCATGAGACGAATATAAGCAGGACATGACCGCAAACCACCAGCTAACGGCCACGGCCCTCGCGCTGCTGCCACCCCCGCGGCGCCCAGATGAGGCGCTCCGTGCGCGTCACCTGGTCGTAGTCGGCGAGTGCCTGGGTCGTCTGGCCCTGACCAGCAGGACGATGCCGGTCACCACCAGCGCGATGCCGATGATCAACATCGGGACGGCGAGCTTGTCCCACCCCGGCGGGTAATGGAGCCCCCACAAGCTGTACGACCCGTAATCACGGCATCCGCAAGTTGGGTCGTGCACCCCTGGAACGCAGTCCGCGCAGCCGCCAACTCCGACGACCGGCACGAAGACCACGGCCAAGACGCCGACGATCGTCAGCGCCGCACCGATCACGCGTCGCCGCATGCCGTCACCTCGTGTGCTCTTCGCAACACCAGCTCAGCACAAAGGCTGCCCGACACAGGAATATCAATGACCCGTGGAGATCCAGTGAACAGATTTTCGGCTCGTCGCCAATCAGGTCAGAAGCGTAGACACATCCGAGGCAGCAAGGTCCTGCATCTTTCCGGCGCTGCCGGTTTGCGATAGCTTTCCCATCACCGTGGTCGCTGTCGGTCCGTTCGGCGTCAATGCCTTGGCATTGACGCTATTCCGTGTCGCCGGAGGGAGCACTTGATGAAAGATTCGTATCCTCCCGGCCGCTGGGACCCGCCTCCTGAGCGATGGCCAGCCGGCCGTTCGGATGATGCTTGGAATCAGTCTGGTCAGGTTCCGTACTGGCACAATCCGGCTGCAGTGTTGCCGTCCTTCTCGTACCGCCGACCACAGCGCCCAGCGTCTATCCAGATAGCGGGCGCGCTCATGATCGTGGGCCCCGTGTTGCTCGGGCTTGGTGTCCCTGTCTTGATGAGCATTGTCGGTTCTGGACTCAACGGCCCGTACGCGGGCCTGACCGGTGTCATCGGCTCAGCGCCCGGTGCAGCCTTGTGGTGGTGGATGGCCTGGGCCAACAAGGCAGGCAAGAGGTGGGCCCGGATCACGGCGACACTGTTGTTCGGACTCAACGCCCTTGCGGGAACATCGGTTTGGCTCGAGCTCGGGCATAAGGGCGCATTTTTTGCGTCGGCTTTTGCGGCGACTACGGGTTTCTATCTTGTGGTCAGACTCGTTTCCTTGCTTCTCGGCCTTACGGCAATCGTGCTGTTGTGGACCAGGAAGTCCAGCGACTACTACGATGCGATGTCGGCGTTCACGTAGCCAGACGTCATTGTTTAGCCTCTCGACCGTCTTCTCCGGGCAACGTCAGAGGGCACGACCGGTGCGGGGCTCTATCTCTAGCTCGTAACTCCGAAGATGAAGATGAGTCGGCGCTTCTGCGCCCCTCTTTGCCTGGCGTCGGCTGCCATCGGGCTCCCAGGCCGCAACGTAGCCGCTGCGTTGGCCCAGGCTTCCTCCAGCCCGGCGCGCCGCCCACGCAGCCACCAGGTCGCCTCGGTGCAAATTGCTAAGGTGAAACTTATTAGCTAGGCTTACGATATGCCTGAGGTTCTCGAAATCCGCGATCGCGATGTTCACGACGTCGCGGCTGCAGTCAGGGTGAGCGTCGGCCTGCTGCTCAGGCGACTGCGTCAGGTGCGGCCTCCTGGCGAGCTCTCGCTGCCGGAGAACTCCGCTCTCGTCCGCCTGGAGCGATCAGGCCCGATGACACCAAGCGCGCTAGCCAAGCTCGAGCAGATCAGCCCGCAGTCCGTGGGCGCGACGATCGCGGCGCTGGAGTCCCGCGGCCTGGTCGGGCGGAACCCGGATCTTGCCGACGGCAGGCGGATTCTGCTCTCCGTGACCCAGGCCGGACTGCTGGCGTTGCGGGACAAGCGCAACGCCAAGACGGAGCAATTGGCCAACGCCTTGTCTACTGGGTTCACCGCCCATGAACTGGAGCAGCTATCCGCGGCCGCGCCGTTGATCGAGCGACTGGCGCAGTTCATCTGATGACGGCAGTAAACGGCGATCGTTACCGATGGGTGGCGCTGTCGAACACGACGGCTGCCGTGTTCATGCGGCGCTGGACGGGTCGATCGTCATCATCGCGCTCCCGGCGATCTTTCGCGGCATCCACCTTGATCCGCTCGCGCCAGGCAACGTCGTCTACCTGCTCTGGATGATCCTGGGCTACCGGCTCGTCCAGGCGGTTCTCGTCGTCACGGTCGGCCGCCTTGGCGACATGTTCGGCCGGGTCAAGATCTACAACGCAGGTTTCGCGGTCTTCACCGTCGCTTCGGTGCTGCTGTCGTTCGACCCGTTCAACGGCAGTCACGGAGCTCTGTGGCTGATCGGATGGCGGGTGCTGCAGGCCATCGGAGGGTCGATGCTCACGGCCAACTCGGCGGCGATCCTGACCGATGCGTTCCCGGCCGATCAGCGCGGCTTCGCGCTTGGCATCAACTAGGTGGCTGCCATCGCAGGCCAGTTCATCGGCCTGGTCGCGGGAGGCATCCTGGCGGCCATCGACTGGCGGGCCGTGTTCTGGGTGAATGTTCCGGTCGGTATCTACGGCACTATCCGCGCATACCTCAAGCTCCGCGACGACGGTGAGCGGCATCGCGGGAAAATCGACTGGTGGGGCAACGTCACGTTCGCCGTCGGCCTGGCCGCGATCCTGATCGGCATCACCGCGGGCATCCAGCCCTACGGCGGCCACGCGATGGGCTGGACAAACCCGTTCGTCTACGGGTGCATCATCGGCGGCGTCCTGCTGCTCGCGGCCTTCGCCGTGATCGAGGGCAGGGTCGCCGACCCGATGTTCCGGCTCACCTTGTTCCGGATTAGGGCGTTCACGGCGGGCAACATCGCTGGCCTGGTCGTTGCGATCGCCCGCGGCGGCCTGCAGTTCATGCTGATCATCTGGCTGCAGGGGATCTGGCTGCCGCTGCACGGCTACGCCTTCAGCGCCACCCCGTTGTGGGCCGGCATCTTCCTGCTGCCGCTGACAGCCGGCATCCTCATCTCCGGGCCCATATCCGGGTACCTGTCCGACCGGTTCGGCGCCCGCGGCTTCGCGACCGCTGGCATGTTCGTGTTCGGCGCCAGCTTCGTGGGGCTGATGTTGATCCCGGCGAACTTCCCGTACTGGTCCTTCGCGCTGCTCACCGCCGCGAACGGAAATCGGAGGCGGCATGTTCGCCGCGCCCAACTCGGCGTCGATCATGAGCAGCGTCCCGGCGCGGTACCGCGGGGTCGCGTCGGGGATGCGTTCGACCTACCAGAACTCAGGCACGGCGCTGTCGATCGGGGTGTTCTTCTCGCTGATGATCGCCGGACTCGCGAGCACCTTGCCCAGCACCCTGACGCGCGGCTTGCAGCAGCACGGCGTGCCGCATGCGATCGCGCATCAGATCGGTTTGCTGCCGCCGGTGTCCTCGCTCTTTGCGGCCGTCCTCGGCGTGAACCCGGTCCAGCACGTCCTGGCGTCCACCGGCACCTTGGCCACGCTCTCGGCAGCGAGCAGGCATGCGATCACCGGCCGGACGTTCTTCCCGCACCTGATCGCGGTGCCGTTCCAGCACGGCCTGATGGTCGTGCTCACCGTCGCCACCGCCCTGTCGGTGATCGCCGCGCTCGCATCGCTGCTGCGCGGCGGCCGGTGCGTTCACCCAGCCGACGCCGACGAGCCAGTCGCGGCTCCCCGAGGTCGCGAGCGCGCCGGCCGCCGCTAAGCCGACTATCCCGGGCTATAGCGTCATCCCGGAAGCGCGGCGGTCTGCAGCTTCCAGGTGAAACCGTTCCAATGCTCGATCAGCGCCTTCTTGTGGCCGCTGTTGCGCACGTAGGACCAGCCGGCGGCCCAAGCGTTCGTGCCCGACGTGGCGGTGACCCCGTTCAGGACGTTCTCATCCATGTCACCCCCGGCCGGGTTAGGCGATGCCTGAACCTTCCAGGTGCTGCCGTTCCAGTGCTCGATCAGCGTGTGGTCCGCGTTCAGGTGCCAGCGTGATCCGACCGCCCAGATGCTGCCGGACGAGAGCGCGAACATCGAGCACGGGTCGTACTCATACCCCGAGGGCTGGCGGGCGCTGGCATGGATGGTCCACGACTTGCCGTTCCAGTGCTCCATCAGCGGCCCCTGAAACCCGGCCTCGACGTACATCCCGGAAGTCCACGCGTTCGAGCCAGATGTGGCGTCGATCCCGCACAGGTAGTTCTGCGTGACGCTCGGATTGGGGCTGGTCTGGACCTTCCAGCTACTGCCGTCCCAGTGCTCGATGAGCGTCCTCGTCGCGGTTCCGTCTGAGCTGTCGCTGTAGCCAACGGCCCAGACGTTCGTGCGTGACACCGCCGCGACCGCCGTCAGCTGGCTCGAAGAACTGGGGCTCGGGCTGCGCTGCACCGTCCAGGACCTGCCGTTCCAGTGCTCGATCAGCGTCCTCTGCGCGCCACTGATGCTGAGCGTGTAGCCGACCGCCCAGGCGTTCGAGCTCGAGGTCGCCGCCACCGAGACCAGCGTGTTGTTGCCCTTGACCGGGCTCGGGCTGGACTGGACCGCCCATGATTTGCCGTTCCAATGCTCGACCAGCGTCTTCAGCGACTGACCGTTAGTGTGATAGTCACCGACCGCCCACGCCTGGCTTCTCGACAGCGCGACGACACTGTTCAGCGTGTTCGAGTCGTTGCCCGGGCTACGGCCGGGCAAAGTCTGCCAGCGGCCGCCCGTCCAGTGCTCGATCAGGACCTTGTACGTGGTCGCGTTCCGCGACCAATTTCCGACCGCCCAGGCGCTCGATGCGGAGCTGGCAGAGACCCCGTTCAGCTGCATGATGGCGGGCGCCGCGGTAGCTGGCGTATTGGCAACTGGCGCGGCGCTCGCAGGGATGGCGCCAGCCATCGTGCCGGCCGCCAGCCCTAGGGCAGCACTGGCCAGTCCCAGCCGCGAACCCCGGATCCCTGCCATGACAAACCTCCTTCAGGTAAGCGCCTCAGCCAGGCCCCAAGCGCCGAGCACCGCATCGGCTTGCCACACGAGCACCACGGGGCGATTTCGGCCGCACAAAGACCGCATTATTACATAGCATTTAAGAGGTAATAAGCTAAATACCCGATGTCCCAGGTCGGACCGGGCCCGGAGCGCGTGTATGGATGGGCCAGTCACCACCGGCGACCGCAATCGAAGTGCCATCGATACACGGTGCATGGCACCGGCAGCCGCCAGACGGAAACGCCCGGCATAGGCAGCGTTCCAACGGGCAAAGCCTGTCGGCTGCGGCCGCCGCAGTTGGGCGATCAGCCCGCTAGGCGCGGCGGCGGCCGATCAGCCAGTAGGCGCCGGCGTGTGCCGTGTTCAGCGCGCTGAAGATGCGCCAGAACCTCTTGTTCCCGCGGATCTGCTCCGCAGGGCGGGCCGAGATGTCCCGCCAGGTCAGCGCGACCACGGCGACGTGGATCATCGCGACAGCGGCTAGCACGAAGGGGTTTGGCTTGCGTCGCTCCATGACCGCCAATTCTTATCCGATCTGCGCCCCGCCGCCACCAGCAGACGCAGACGCCCTGCCAGCCTGCGGCTACCTCGGCCTGGCCTGATCGGATTCGAGCTTCGGGATGCCGCGCAGGACCGTGATTGCCTCCAGTGTCGACTGGTAGACGAAACGCTCCCGCTTCGGACTGGCCAGGAACCTCGCTGCCGCCGCGATCGGCTCGGTAGCCTCAGGCCGATCGCCCAGCGCACGTGACTCGTCCACCGCCGCCCGCGCGGTCTTCACCACGTGCGCGACCATGATCGGCGCGACCGAGTGGTCCTCGGCCGCTGCCTGGATCAGCGAACGCTCCAGCTCCTCCCGTGGTCCGGCGAAACCATCCACCAGCGCGACGGCCGCCTCAGGGTCACGGCCGACGATCGCCTTGTGCACGTCACCCGCGTCCTCCGTAGGATGCGGCGCTGGCCGCCCGCCGTTCGCGCCCGGGTTCCGCTCATCGAACTGACCGGTCCACTGGACGAACCAAGCCGCGTGGAACAGCCCTCGCAACACC